>VXMJ01000049.1 GCA_009841145.1 Caldilineaceae bacterium SB0661_bin_34
AGGCGGCGTCGGCGATGCGTTCGCGCTCGGACTCCCGGACCGAACTGGTGGGACCGGCCCGCAGGGAGGGCCGTGCGACGGTGCCGAGGTTGAACTCGTTGGCCAACAGACGGGCCACGTCATAGGCGAAGACGGGGCTGGTGAGGATGCGCTTGTAGCGCCTGTCGTGAATGGCCATGGCTGAAGCCACCACCGGACTGCCGCGGTTCCGAAGGCACGATTCTATGTGCAGTGGTCTTCAACAGGCAAAAAACTGACCAAAGTTGCAATGGAACACCGCCGCGGTGCGGGTGCCGCCCCTGCCTGACGGTCCGCACGGTGCCCATACCGGCGTTCCCCGGAGGCATGCCAGGTGGGGATTCCGTCCTGGTGCCGGCGGGGACGGCTTGGCGGTACCGGCTCCCCGATGCGGATGCAGGGGCGCACCGCGGGCAGCGGTCTCCAACGGAGGTGCAGGTGCTGCTGCGTGAACTCGCCTGGCGGCGGTGGGACGGTGTGACCGCCGACCCCGGGCAGCCCGGGAACAGGGCGCGGCCCTGCGGGACGGGTAGGAGCCGGGATGCAGTCCGCGACGAGGGCTCCTCCGTCCTTTCCGGAGCCGGACCCAAATCAACGAAAGAGCAACCGTGCCCGGAGCGTCCGGTAGCCGGGACAGGAGACCTGTCAGGTCAACCCCATGGCTAGCTGGTTTTTTCGGGCCCGCCGGCGCGCGTGCAGGATCGGTTCCGTGTAGCCATTGGGCAGCGTGGTTCCTTGAAAGACCAGTTCCAGAGCCGCCTGGAAGGCCTGGCTGCCTTCCGGATCGGCAGACATGGGCGTGTAGCCCGGCTTGTTCTCATTCTGGCCGTCCACCACCGCCGCCATCCGCAGGAACGTTTCGCGTACCTGTTCGGGATTGGTGATGCCGTGTCGCAGCCAGTTCGCGATGTGCTGGCTGGTGATGCGAAGCGTGGCCCGATCCTCCATCAGGCCAATGCCGTTGATGTCCGGTACCTTGGAGCAGCCGACCCCTTGGTCAATCCAATGGACAACATAACCGAGGATGCCTTGGATGTTGTTGTCCAACTCCTGCTGAATTGCCTCTTTGTCGGGCATGTCCGACATCAAGGGTGGCGTTAGGATGTGATTGAGCGAGGCCCGGGGGCGGTTCGTCAACTCCTCCTGCTTTCCGGCGACGTCCACGACGTGGTAGTGCAGGGCGTGCAGCGTGGCGGCTGTCGGTGACGGAACCCAGGCGGTCGTGGCGCCGGCTTCCGGGTGGCCGCGCTTTTGCTCGAGCATGTCGGCCATTTCGTCGGGCATGGTCCACATGCCCTTGCCGATCTGGGCCCGGCCTCGCAGTCCTGCCATCAACCCCGCATCCACGTTCCAGTCCTCGTAGGCGGACAGCCAGGACTGTTCCCGGATCCGAGTCTTCGGTAACATGGGCCCGGCATGCATCGAGGTGTGAATTTCGTCTCCGGTCCGATCCAGGAAGCCGGTGTTGATGAAGACCAGCCGCTTCCGCGCCTCGGCGACCGCGTTGAGGAGGTTGACGGTCGTGCGCCTCTCCTCGTCCATGATCCCCAGCTTGATGGTGTTGGCCGGGAGGTTCAGGGCCTCCTCAACCCGGCCGCACAATGTGATGGTTGCGGCCACTTCCGCCGTGCCGTGCAGCTTGGGCTTGACCATGTAGATGCTGCCCGCGCGGGAGTTCTGGAAGGCACCGGAACCCTTCAGGTCGTGCAGGGCCGCCAGGCCGCTGATCATCAGGTCCAGGAAGCCTTCCGGAATGGCACTACCGGAATCGGTGGTCACGCAGTCCGTGTACATGTGGAGCCCCACGTTCCGGACCAGCAGCAGGCTGCGTCCGGGCAATGTCAGGGCAGAGCCGTCGGGTGCCGTGTAGTGGCGGTCCGGCTTGAGGCGGCGCGTCATGGTGCTCCCGTCCTTTTCGAAGGTTGCCTCAAGGTCCCCCTTCATGATGCCGGTCCAGTTGCGGTAAACCTTGACCTTGTCCTCGCAGTCCACGGCGGCCACCGAATCCTCCATGTCCTGGATGGTGGTGACCGCCGATTCCAGTACTACGTCCTTCACACCGGCCCGGTGCAGATTGCCGACCGGATGTGCCGGATCAATCTGCAGCTCCACATGCAGGCTGTTGTGGGCCAGGAGCACGGTGCGCAACGCTTCGCCGTCGGATATGAACCCCTTGAACTGGGTTGGATCCGCCAGCGATGTGTGTTCTCCATTCTCCAGGACGGCTTCCAACGCCACGGTATCGCCAGCCGAACTGAGCCGGTAGTTGTGGACATCCCTGTGGGAACCCTTCTTCAAGGGGAAGGCCTTGTCCAGGAACTGCTCCGCCCAGGCCACCACCGCCTCGCCCCGGGCCGGGTTGTATTCGGCGCCCTTCTCCAGTCCTTCTGCCTCCGGTATGACGTTGGTGCCGTACAGGGCGTCGTACAGGCTGCCCCAGCGGGCGTTGGCCGCGTTCAGGGCATAGCGGGCGTTGTCTATCGGTACCACCAGCTGCGGGCCCGGCATGCTTGCGATTTCCGGATCCACATCGGCAGTGGCGACCGCATAGTCGTCGGTTTCCGGCTCCAAATAGCCGATTTCCTCCAGGAACTCCCTCTGTTCATCGGCCTGGAAGCCCTTGCTGCACCATTGATCGATTCGCTGTTGAAGATCGTTCCTCTGTTCGAGGAGTGTTCGATTCAGGGGGGCCAGATCCCGAACGATGGCAGCCAGGGAAGCCCAGAACGCGTCCGGGTCGATGCCGGTTCCGGGTGCAATCTCGTCCTGGACCAAGTGAAACAGCCGTTCGTCGATGCGAAGACCGCTGCGGGTGATGCGACTGAACATGGGGGACAAGGCTCCTTGTGTGCTGACTTCAAGGCACTGGGTTGACAAGTTTGGTGTGGAGACCAGGCACACAGCACATTGGGCGGTGCCGCCAGCGGGGTCTGGGCGGATCGCGCTGGGAATCCAGTATTGAGGCGGGTGTACCTGGCCGGAAACCCGCGAATCTTACGAATCTTACATTCGATCCGCATCCTTCCTGTTGATGTGCATTCAGCCGCGGCATCTATGGCCGAGCGGTGGGCAGGGCGGCGATCCCGTACTGGGCAGGGCTGTTGGCACCGTCCTCCCGGAGCCGGTATTTCCCACCGGTACCGGGGGCTGGCTGTTCTTTGTTGTCATGTGAAGCGTTAGGGCACCCGCGACCAATCCCTGGTGACACCTACCGCGTCGGCCGCGTGGCTATTGTCGGCAGCCGTGTTGATGATGGATGTGGAACCGTCGACAAGTCAACCGCGGAGTGTCATGAATCGCGGTGTCGGAGATGTGTCTCCAACTCGTGAATTCTCGCTTCAAAGGCGGCACGGGTTTCCTGCTTCGCCTTGAGCCCGGCTTCCACCTTGTCGGCGCGGGTCTCTGTCTTTTCGTTTGGCGTAGCCCCCAAACCCCACATCGTCGGACCCTATCAGCATCAAGGGCGTGCAGGTCTCGCATCCCTGGCCTGACCGGATTTCTCCACGTCCCTTCGGTGGATTTGGGCTTCAACGGGGTGCGGACGCCTTGCATTGCAGAACGCCCGGCACCCCTTGCCACCGTGCTGGAATACTGGCAGGACGTGTGGTGACTTCCTCTCGATTGTCGGGCGGCGACGCAGAGCGTCCCAAGGATTGCTTAGGACCTGTTCAGCCTGGTTACCCTGCCCCCAATCAGCCATTCGGCCACATACAGGTTGCCGTTGGCATCCGCAGCCAAACCGTGAGGACTGTTGAACTTGCCCGTTTCCAGGAGGCTCGTGCGTACTGACTGCCCTGATTCGTTCACATTGTTGGGCCAGCCCTCAACGTCACACACCTGCTGGTTGTCACCGATGTGCGTGAGCAGTTCATCATTTTCATCGACGACCGTGAGGCGCGCGCGAAGCTCGGCAATGATCAGCAGTTCGCCATGAGCCGCGAAACAGCTGGGCAATGTCAGGAAATCGTTGCCAAACATCCGCCTGAATCCACCCTCGGTGTCGTAGACCTGTACGCGGTTGTTGGCCCTGTCCGCCACGTAGAGCTCCGGCTCGGACTTGCGAAAATCTATGAAAACGCCGTGCGGGCAATCGTAGGCCCCGGCTCCCTCCTCGCCGTTGATGCTGCTGACATGCTCGCCGTCCTTCGTGAACCTGTGGACATGGTACGCGCCGTACCCATCGGCCACCCAGATGTCGCCGTTGCCACCGAATCGCTCCTCGTTCACGGCGATGTCTGTGGGGGAGTAGCGTTTGTCGTTGTACACAGGAAGGGGAGGCGTCTCCAGCCTCATGACCACTTCACCGTCCAATGTTGTCTTGAATACCTGACCGGGAGCATCGCCCACGCCCGGAGGGTTTTGGTAACCATGAAGGTGGTGATTCTTGCCGCCGTGGTCCACAATCCACAGGTACTCGACTCCGCCCTCGTTGACGAGGGTGATTCCATGTCCCTCGGCAAAGTCGCCGCGCCACGAGGAAATCAGGTTGCCGTCCCTGTCGAAGGTCAAGATTTCCGGTTCGCCGGGGTGGCAGGTCAAAACGTTTCCCGATTGCGTGACCACGATGCCCGGATGCGCCCACCCCTTGCGTGAGCTGTCACTCTCGGGAAGCTTGGCCCAGTTGTCGATCCAGTTGTATGAATGCTCTTCGCTTCCTACCCGCATGAAACAATCTCCTGTACTTGCTTTTCTCTTAGTTAAATTCCAAGTGCAGCTGTCTTAGCGCCTGCCTGCGCTTGAGGCGCGCCTACCGTTCCTGAACATGCAGGGGGACGCTTCGCGGCACGAGTGATCACACCCGTGCCGAGGGGATGCCGCGGGCGTGATGCCGCACCACATCCCCTGCTTTTTTGCGTATGTGCTGACCGGGAACGAACCAGCGCGTTCCGGTTATGGTTTCAGGATGACCTTGGTGTACCCGTCGATGCGCTGGTCGAACTTGTGATAGGCATCGGCGGCATCGTCCAACGGCACCTCGTGGGACACTACGAAGCTGGGAGTGGCCTTGCCGGATATGATGAGGTCGCGCAAGTAGGCGTTGTACTGCTTCACGTTGCATTGACCCGTCCCCAGCTTCAGACCCTTCTCAAAGAGCTTCCCGAAGTTGATGGACAGAGAGCCCTGCTTGGCGCCCTCGTCCACTCCACCGGGATCCGATGGCACATACAGGCCTGGAATGCCCATGATCCCCGTGGGATTGATCAGGTCGATCATCTGATTCAGGACCACGTTGGGAATCTCTTTCTGCTCGCCTCCGGCGGCGGACGATCCTTGCGCAGCGGCCTGATAGCCCACGGCGTCGACCGTCTTGTCCACACCGTCGCCATTGCGCATGTCCCTGATCTGCTCCACCGGATCGCCGTCATCAAAATTGATGGGAATAGCGCCGATTTCGCTGGCCTTGTCCAGTCGCTCCTGCACGTGATCGATGGAATAGATCTCCGCCGCTCCTCTGATGACGCAGCTATAGACAGCCATCAGGCCGACTGGTCCCGCGCCCCACACGGCGACGCTCTCGCCGGGACTCACGTCGGCTAGCTCAGTGCCGTGATAGCCCGTGGGGAAAATGTCCGCCAGAAGAGAGAAATCCCACTCGAGCGCATCCCCGGCCGGAAGAGGCAGACAGTTGAAGTCCGCGTAAGGCACCTGGATATACTCGGCTTGCCCGCCGCGCCATGGTCCCATTGCCACGTATCCATACGCACCGCCGGCAAATCCAGGGTTGACCGTGAGGCAGAAGCCCGTAAACCCCCGCTGGCAGTTCTTGCAGAAGCCGCAGCCGACGTTGAACGGCATCACGACCCTGTCGCCTACGGACAATGTTTTCACAGCGGACCCGACATCTTCGACTACGCCCATGTTCTCGTGTCCGAAGACGATGCCCGGTTCGGCCGCAGTTCGACCTTCATACATGTGCAGGTCGGAGCCGCAGATGCAACTCGACGTAATCTTGACGATTACGTCATTCGGATGTTTTATCTCGGGATCGGGAACTTCCTCTACGGCAACGCTGAACGGACCCTGGTACACGACGGCTTTCATGGTGACCTCCCCATTGCCTCTTCGACTGCCAACTATGCGGTCGATCTCTTAAGTCAGCGAGTGTATCAGGCTACAACATTTTTGTCTAACGCCGAATCGACCCTGGAAGTGGGTGATTGGAGGCCTGGTCAGAGCAGCCGCATTCCACTCTGGATTGCACCGGTTCTGGGCAGGGTGGGGGCTTCCTTCCGCCCTGGAGTCCCGCTCATGGCCGACCTGACTCCGTCCCCCTGGTGTCGCTGCTGACCGAGGTCGACAATCCCCGTCGTCCCCAGGCCCGGCGACATGCCTTGGAGGCCATTCTCCTGATCGCCACCCTGGCCGTCATCTGCGGTGCCGACAACGGGATCGAGGTCGAGTTGTTCGGTCTCCAGAAGCAGGCCTGGCTGGAAACCTTCCTGGACCTGCCGCACGGCATCCTCTCGCACGACACCTTCGGGAGCGTCTTCAGCCTGCTGGATCCGGCCCGGTTGGAAGCCTGCTTTGCCGCGTGGGTGCAGTCTCCGGCCGCGACGCTGCAGGACGAGATTGTGGCCGCGGACGGCAAGGCGACCCGGGGTTCGCACGACCAGGCCCGGCGCGTGTCGCCCCTGCATCTGCTCAAGGTCCTGTCAAATTGGAATGCGATTGCCCTGAGGCACAACTGCACCTGCGATTACAATAGAGACAGTCTGGATCCAACCGAACCCCAACCCCATCGCGAACCTGGCCTCCGGCACAGGACGCGTTGGGTCCCCACGGGATTCCAGTTCCGGCTGACACATCATCAACAAGACCCACATGGAAATTACAGGCGACGTACATCTGGACTATCCGCAGGAGGACGTGTGGAACGCCCTCATGGACCCCGAGTTCGTGGCCAAGGTGATTCCGGGGTGCGACTCCCTGATCCCCAAGGACGATCCCGATACCTTCGCGTCGGACCTGAGAATCAAGATTGGCCCCATCCGGGGCAAGTTCAAGGCGGATGTGGTGCGCCATGGAGTTGAACCCATGGATCGGTTTGTCCTGGACGTAAGCGCCAAGGGCCCCACCGGTTTCATGGGAGGCTCGGGCCGCATCGAACTGGAACCGGACGGCATCGGCACGGTGCTGCGGTATGCCTGCACCGTCAACGTCGGCGGGCGCATTGCCCGCGTCGGACAGCGTTTGGTCTCCACCGCCACCAAGACCGTCATCAACCGTAGCCTGGACGGATTCCGGGATGAACTGGATGCAACCCTGCGGGCGCGGGTCGGAACCGAATGAAGGGAAGAAACCGCCCATGGGCAGCGTGCCGTCGGTTTGCACGCCACATGCATGATTTGCCGGCCGAAGCGCCGAGTAGCGGTGGGGAGGTGAATTGACGTACTGACACAGGTAGTTGAGTTTGTTGCCAACCAACGAAGGGGGTTTGGTTATGGGTGTGAGCATTTCCTTGAACATCAACGGCGAGGCCCGTAGTCTCGACAATGTCGAGCCGCGGTTGCTGCTGGTGGATTTGATCCGGGAGGAACTCGGTCTGACCGGCACCAACATCGGGTGCGACACGTCGCAGTGCGGAGCCTGCACCGTCCACATGGACGGCTTGGCCGTGAAGTCCTGCACCGTGCTGGCCGTCCAGGCCGACGGATCCGATGTGGTAACGATCGAAGGCATGGCCGAGGACGGCCAGCTGACTGCCATGCAGCAGGCCTTCTGGGACGAGCACGGCCTGCAGTGCGGTTTTTGCACCCCGGGGATGATCATGGCCGGCGTCAAGCTGGTCGAGGGCAATCCGGACATCTCCGACGAGGAGATCCGGCATGGCCTGGAAGGCAACATCTGCCGTTGCACCGGGTATCAGAACATCGTCAAGGCGATGAAAGTAGCGGCCCAGGCCGCTGCCTAACGCGGAGGAGGTGAATTCATGGCCAAATTCGTTGGCAAGAGTTTCAAGAGAGTTGAGGATCCCCGTTTCCTGCAGGGACAGGGGAAATACGTTTCCAACCTTCAGCGTCCGGGCATGGCCTATGTGGCGATTGCGCGCAGCCCGCACGCCCACGCCGATATCAAGGGCATCGATGCGTCGGCCGCCCTGGAACTGGACGGCGTGGTCGCCGTGTTCACGGGCCAGGATCTGATTGACGGAGGCGTTGGCCAGCTGCCATGCGGCTGGGTCGTTCCCGATTGCAAGATCCCCGAGCGCTGGCCCGTTGTGCCGGACCGCGCCCGTCACGTGGGGGATGCCGTGGCCGTGGTGGTGGCGGACAACCCCTATGTGGCCGAGGATGCCCTGGAGCTGATCGAGGTCGACTACGAGCCGCTGCCCGTGTCCATGGGCGCGCGTGCCACGACCGAGTACCGGGCCCAGCAGCTTCACGCCGAGATTCCCAACAACACGGCCTATTCCTGGGCCCTGGGGGATGAGGATGGCATGCGCCGGGCGTTTGCCGAGGCCGCACATGTCGTGGAACTGGACCTGATCAATCAGCGGCTGATTCCCAATGCCATGGAGCCTCGGGCCTGCATGGCCGAATGGGACGACACCATGGAGGAAATGACGGTCTGGACCACCAGCCAGAATCCCCATCCCATTCGCCTGCTGCTGTCCGGCTTCACGCTGGGCATTCCGGAGAACAAGCTGCGAGTGATTTCGCCGGACGTGGGCGGTGGTTTCGGGAGCAAGATCTTCCACTATCCCGAGGAAATCATCGTGCCCTGGGTGGCACGCGCCATCAATCGGCCCGCGAAGTGGGTGGCCACCCGTTCCGAATCCTTCATGACCGATTCGCAGGGTCGGGACCATGTGACCAACGTCCGGATGGCGATGGACGCGACGGGCACCATTACCGGCCTCCATGTGCAGACCTGGGCGGACCAGGGTGCCTACCTGTCGACGTTCGCGCCCCTGATCCCCACTGCCCTTTCCATCACCCTGTTTTCCGGTCTATACAAGATTCCGGGCATTTGGGGCGAAATGAAGGGCACACTGACCAACACGGTGCCGGTGGATGCCTACCGGGGCGCCGGGCGGCCCGAAGCCTCCTATCTGCTGGAGCGCATCGTGGAAAAGGGAGCCCAGAAGATGGGCATGGACCCGATCGCCTTCCGGCGTCACAACCTAATTCCAGCTGATGAGTTCCCGTATCAGACGCCGGTTGCGTTCCAGTACGACAGCGGCAACTATCAGGGATTGTTCGACAAGCTGGAGGAAATCTCCGGTTACGGCGATCTGCGCGAGGAGCAGAAGGCCAAGCGCGCCGAAGGCAAGCTCTGGGGCGTGGGCGTCTCGGGCTGCATCGAGGCCAGCGGCCCGGCCCCGTCCGCGGTGGCCGGCAGCCTGGGCAGTGCCGTGGGCTTTTGGGAAAGTGGCACCGTGCGTGTCCATCCCACCGGCAAGGTTACGGCCCTGACCGGTTCCCACGCACACGGCCAGGGACACGAGACCACCTTTGCCCAGATCTTGGCGGACGAACTGAACATCCCCCTTGAGGACATCGAGGTGGTGCACGGCGATACCGGCCGCGTTCCGTTCGGCATGGGTACGTACGGCAGCCGCAGCGCTGCGGTGGGCGGCAGTGCGCTGGTGCGCAGTGCCACGCGGGTCCGCGAGAAGATGACCAAGATCGCAGCCCACCAGATGGAGTCCCGGCCGGAGGATGTGTATTTCGACGACGAAACCGGGAACATCCGGGTTCAGGGCGCGACCGACGAAGGGATGTCCTTCTTTGAGGTAGCGTTGGCAGCCTATACGGCTCACGATTTGCCGCCCGACATCGAACCCGGGCTGGAGGAGACGGCGTTCTTTGACCCGTCCAACTTCACATTCCCCAACAGCGCCCACATAGCCGTGGTCTCCATTGATCGCGAGACCGGCGAAGTGACGCTGGAGAAGTACTTCGGTGTGGACGACGTGGGCAACGTCATCAATCCGTTGATTGTGGATGGCCAGCTGGTGGGCGGAGTGGCCCAAGGCGTTGGCCAGGCCCTGTGGGAGCACGGCATCTACGGCGAGGACGGCCAGTTGCTGACCGGCTCCATGATGGACTACGCCATGCCGCGGGCCGATCGGTTCCCGCAAATCGAGACGGACCGCATCGAGACCCCTTCGCCGACCAATCCCCTGGGCGTCAAGGGTGCAGGTGAAATGGGAACCATCGCCGGCACGGTCACAGTGGCCAACGCGGTGGTGGACGCCCTCGCCCCGCTGGGCGTGGATCATGTCGAGATGCCCTTCACCGCCGAGCGAATCTGGCAAACCATCCAGGCACACAGCTAAGGCTGGCCGCCGTAAGGAGAGAGTGCTATGTATCCTCCCAATTTCAATTACGTGCGAGCAGGCTCGGTGGCCGAGGCCCTGTCCCTGATCGCGAGCGAAGACGATGCCAAGTTTCTGGCGGGGGGCCATTCGCTGGTGCCCGCCATGAAGCTGCGGCTGGACGCTCCCGGAACCCTGATCGACATCGGTCGCATCGAGGATCTACGGGGCATTGCCTACGGGTCCGGGGATGAGAACGACTGCATCGGTCCGTTGACCACGCACGCCACGATCGCCTCGTCCAACCTGGCCTCCGCCCTGGTGGAGGCGGCCGGTGGCATTGGCGATCCCCAGGTGCGCAACCGGGGCACGATCGGCGGCAACATCGCCCATGCGGATCCGGCCTCGGATCTGCCAACGGTGCTGACGGCCCTGGAGGCGAGCATCCGCGTTGAGAATCCGAGCAATGCCCGCAACATCGATGCCGCGAACTTCTTCACCGGTCTCTTTGAGACCAGTCTTGAGGAGAATGAACTGATCACGGTCATTGCGGTGCCCCGCGAAGGAGCCGGCACCGGCTCGGCCTATGCCAAGTTGTTCAACCCGGCCTCGCGGTACGCGGTGGTGGGGGCCTGCGCTTCGGTGACCTTGAACAATGGTGTCGTGTCCCGGGCTCGCGTGGCAGTGGGCGGGTTGACCCCCATGGCCACGCGTTGCGGCTCCGTGGAAGCTGCCCTCGAGGGCAGGTCGACGGATGCCATCAAGGAGGCGTCGGCACAGGTCGCGTCCGATGTCGGCGACGACATTCTGGAAGACATCCACGCTAGTGCGGAATATCGTCTGGGGGTAATCCCGGTGTATGTGGAACGGGCGTTGCAAGCCGCCTGTGCCCGCGCTGCCGGGTAAGGTTTGAAGGGCTTCGGCCCATATAGATGCAGCAGACTGCCAGCCGGGTGTACACCACCCGGCTGGTTTGTTGCAGGTGAGCACGTGAACCTTGGCGGGCAACCGGTTGCGTGTCCCCGGTGCGCTGGTGCTTATCGGAGTACGGCGGATCCTGGCTTGGTCGCACTGGCGCGGCCGCCACTACTGATGACAAAACCGCTGGCTGTAACATTGTGTAACATTGGACTCCCAATTCCCGCACTATCTGTCACTGTCCGCGGGGGTGACCGATGAATGAATGGTTTGATGCTCTTTCGACCTTGGAGCAGACACTGTTCGCCATCGCCCTGTTTTCCACTCTGGTGTTCGCGATCCAGGTGGTGTTCAGCCTGTTTGGAATTGGCGAAGGGGACGGGATGACCCTGAGCGATGACGGTTTGCCGTTTGGCGATATCTTCACGATCCGTAACGGTGTGGCATTCCTCATGGGCTTTTCCTGGGGCGGGTTGATGGCCTATGACTGGGGTCTGACGCATCCCTTCCTGGCCACGATGGTAGGCCTTGTGCTGGGTTGCCTTTTCGTGGCCGTCAACATGGGGCTCTTTGCCTTGGTGTCCATGGTCAAGCACGAAGGCAACGTGCGTCTGCAGAACGCGGTTGGCAAACCAGGCACCGTTTCGCTGACAGTGCCTGCAAGCCGAACCGGCGTTGGCAAGGTGAGCATTGCGGTACAGGGACGGCTTCTGGAATGCCATGCCGTCACCGAAGGCGAGGCCATTCCCCGCAACACCTCCGTCACCGTGCTCGGTCTCGCCGGCAGTCAACTCATCGTTGCGCGGATGGACGGCGACATGCTCTCCGCATCACCCCCAAACGGCCCACAGGCATCCCGGTAAGTCAACACGGAGCCATCGAAGGAGAAGAGTTCATGTCTTTCAACCTCACAGTCACCCTCGTCGCCCTGTTGGCGGTCCTGGTCATGGCTGCGGTCATTGCCGTGGTGCGACGCATTCGCACCTGCCCTTCAGACAAAATTCTCGTCAAGTATGGTCAGGTGGGCGGGGATAAGTCAGCCAAGGCAATCCACGGCGGTACCACTTTCGTATGGCCCATCGTTCAGGGTTATCGCTATCTGGATCTTACCCCCATGACCGTGGACATCGACTTGCGCGGTGCCCTTTCCAAGCAGAACATCCGTGTCAACGTGCCCTCCCGCTTTACCTTTGGTATAGGCACCTTGCAGGAACTGATGAACAACGCGGCCGAAAGGCTGCTTTCACTCGACTCCCATCAGGTGGAAGACACGGCCAAGGACATCATCTACGGCCAGTTGCGCGCCACGATTGCCATGATGGACATTGAGGAAATCAACGGTGACCGGGAGAAATTCGAGTCCCGGGTGCTGGAGAACATCGAATCCGAGTTGATGAAGATCGGCCTGCGCCTCATCAATGTCAACATCTCCGACATTACCGATGAATCCGGCTATATCGAGGCTTTGGGCCAACGGGCCGCGGCGGAAGCGGTGAATACGGCGAAGGTGGAGGTCGCGCAGCAAGAGCGGACGGGCGCAGTGGGTTCCGCCGAAGCCGAGCAGGAACAACGTACCCGAGTTGCCGATGCCAATGCCAAGGCCGTTACCGGCGAGAACCAAGCCATGGCTGTGGAGGCAGCCTCGCAAGCCGATTTGCGGGAAGCCCAGGCCGAAGCCCGCAGAAGAGGTGATGCAGCGGAGGCCGTGAAGGCGGCTGCAGCGGAGCAGGAAGGCTACGTTGCCGAACAGCAGGCCGAGATCGCCCGTGCCGAGCGCGACCGGGCGCGGGAGTATGCCAACATTGTGGTGCCCGCCGAGATTGAACGGGATCGGGTGCGTACCGAAGCCGAGGGTGAGAAGCAGAAGCAAGTGCTCGCGGGCGAAGCGGAAGGCGAGGCGTTGCGGGCCAAGCTGGCCGGTGAAGCGCAAGGCCGCATGGAAATCCTCACCAAGATGGCGGATGGGTTCCGGGAAATCGTGGCCTCGGCAGGCAATGATCCGGACAAGGCCGCACGGCTGATGATTGTTGACAAGCTCGAAGCCATTGCCCAGGTTCAGGCCAGCGCCATCAGCAATATCGACTTTGAGAAGGTGGTGGTCTACGACAGCGGCAATGGCAACGCCGTGGGCAATTTCCTCGGCGGACTCACCCAGGCTCTGCCTCCTTTCCATGAAGTGGCCAAGATGGCCGGTATCGAACTGCCGGAGTATCTGGGCGAGATGACCAAGGATGAAGGGTCGGCGGGCCACCAGACAATAGCGGACGACAACCACAACGAGTCATCCGACGAAGCGGCATAGGGTGGCGGGTATCTTGCTGCGATGCAGTTTCGACCCTGACCACCCATCGCGAGAGTTCGTCCGATGTTTGATCAGGACGTCCGGTTCCGGCCTGGCCTGTGCAAGATCTCCATCAGGGCTCGTCTGTAGGTGGAAGAGTCGGTGCTGACCTCGCGCGGATACAGGGCGAGATGTGGCTCTCCGGTTTCATCATGTGCAAACCCTGGTCCGCAACCCCTTTGCATCGAACCTTCAAACCGTCGACAACCTCTCTTGCCCCGCATAAGTGTTGAACCGATCGTCCCGCAGGAACCCAATCAGCGTCATCCCGAAGCGTCTGGCTACGTCCACCGCCAAGTGGCTGGGAGCCGAGATGGCGCACACCGTGGGGATTCCAGCCGCCAGGGCCTTCTGCATGATTTCGAAACTGGCCCGGCCGCTGACCAGCAACACCCGGTTTTCAGAAGCCGGCAGGCGGGCCTTCAGCATCCAGCCGGCAATCTTGTCGACGGCGTTGTGCCTGCCGACATCCTCCCTTACGGCCAGGAGTGTGCCCTCCGTGTCGAACAGCCCGGCCGCATGCAGACCCCCGGTTTTCTGAAACAGCCCCTGGGCATCCGCAAGGGTTCTCGGCAGGTTCTTGACAATAGCCGGATCCAGGTTGGGTTGCGGCATCGGAAATCCCTCACATCCCTGGATTTCCAAGGCGTCCAATGAAGCCTTGCCGCACACGCCGCAGGCACTGGTGGTAAAGAAACTGCGTTCCAGCCGGTCCAGTTCCGGCAGTTGCCGACCTACAAGGTTGACACTGACGATGTTGTACCGCTGATCCTCCTCTATGTCCTGATCCAGGCAGTAGGAAACGTGGCTCACTTCGTCAAGGCCGGACAGAACCCCTTCCCCGTGCAGGAAGCCCAATGCCAGTTCAAAATCGTTGCCCGGCGTGCGCATGGTAACGGCAACAGTTTGCTGTTCCTCCCGTGCCAGCAGTCGGATTTCCATCGGCTCTTCGGCCACCAGCGTATCCTGCTTCCACCGAACGGCCGTTCCCTTGTGGGCCTGCACCCGCGCCCTGACACGAGAGCCAACCCTGCTTGCGGAAGACACGGGACCTAGCCCCCGACCGTGTCGGCCACAGCCATCTTGTCAATCCTCACCGTGCACACCTTCAGTTCGGCCGTGTGCGTGACGGGGTCGTAGCCGGAGCCGGTCAGGGTGTTGATGGGCGTGTCGCTGAAACTGAAGCTGGAAAAGACCGTGCCCATGGGCGACCGCTTGGAACCCGCCACCTTGATGGCAATGCGACCCCGACGGCTGGACAGCCAGACGGTTTCGCCATCCTGCAGATCCCAGGCCTCCAGGTCCCTCGGATTGACTTCCAGTGCTTCCTCCGCGGCCAGGTAGTCCATGCCGCCGGCGCGACCGGTCTGGGTATTCGTGTGGTATGTAGCCAGCCGGCGTCCCGTGGTCAGCCAGATTGGGTAGGTTTCATCGACGGTTTCCGCCGGATCCCGATACTCGATCAGGCTGAACTTCCCGCGGCCGATGGGGAAGGACTCCTCATGCAGCCGGGGCGTGCCCGGATGGCCGCGGTAGGGAACGGGCCAGTGGTAGCGGCCGGTGGCCGCAAGATCCCAGTCCACGCCGGCGTAGGTCGTCGACAAGCTGCACATCTCGTTGAAGACTTCGCGCGGGTGATTGAAGTCGAAGTTCCGCAGGCCCATGTGCTGTGCGATGCGGCTGATGATCCACCAGTCCGGCCGGGCCTCTCCGGCGGGCGTGACGGCTTGGCGCACCCGTTGGATGCGCCGTTCCGTATTGGTAAAGGTGCCGTCGGTTTCGGCCCATGCCGTGGCGGGGAACACCACGTCCGCCATCTCCGCGGTCTCCGAGAGAAAGATGTCGATAACGACCAGGTGTTCGAGGGACTCGATGGCTTCGCGTGTATGTTGCTGGTTCGGGTCCGACACCACCGAGTTCTCCCCGTCGATCAACATGGCGAAGATGTCCCGGCCCGCCTCTTCCATGGCGGTGACCTTGGTGATGCCCTTGGTGGCATCCATCTCGCGGCCGTAGGCCTTGCTGAACTTCCGCTGGTGGTCGGGTTCGACGACTGCCTGGAATCCCGGATACTGATCGGGGATGGCGCCGCTGTCCCCCGCGCCCTGGATGTTGTTCTGGCCGCGCATGGGGTTCAGGCCCGTGCCGGGACGGCCGATTTGACCCGTCAGCAATGCCAGGTTGCAGAGGCACTGGACGTTGTCCACGCCGCAAATGTGCTCGGTGATGCCGAGCGTGTAGTAGATGGCGCCCTGGTCGGCTTCCGCGTACCAGCGCGCCGCCTTTTCGATGTCCGCGGCCGGCACCTCGCAAATCGATTCCGCCCATTCCGGCGTGAACTGGGCGATGTGTTCCAGATAGGTTTCGAGGTACTGGGTACGCGTTGCCACGAAGTGGTCGTTCATCAATCCGTCGCGCACGATCACATGGGCCATGCCCTGGAGGAGAGCCACATCGGTGCCGACCCGCAGAGGCAGGTAGAGGTCGGCCAGCGTCGCCAGGTGGATGCGTCGCGGGTCCGCGACGATCAACTTGGATCCACGAGCCAGGGCTTTTTTGAGACGGGTGGCCGCGACCGGATGGGCCTCCGTCATGTTGGTGCCGATGCAGAACGCCACATCGGGGAGCTCCATGTCCGACAAGGGGTTGGACATGGCGCCTCTTCCCAAGGTTGCCGCCAGACCGGCGACTGTGGGGGAGTGTCAGGCCCGGCTACAGTTGTCGATGAAGTGGGTGCCAAACCCCGCGCGCATGAAGCGCTGCATCATGTAGTCGGCTTCAGTGGGCGTGCGGCCGGAGGCAATGCCGTAAACCGCGTGGCGGCCGTGCCGTTCCGCGGACTGCAGGAACCCCGCTGCTGCCTTCCGCAGAGCCTGCTTCCAGGTGGCGCGTTCCAGCACGCCGTCGGCATTGCGGACCATCGGATGCCGGAGGCGGTCCGGATGATGGACGTAGTCGTAGGCGAACTGTCCCTTGACGCACAGGGCACCCTCGTTGGCAGGCCCGTCCATGGCCGGCTGAATGCCGACAATGCGATTGTCCCGGGTCAACACGTCCACGGTGCATCCGACACCGCAATACCCACAGATGGTCCGCGTCTTTTCGAATGCTGTTGTCATGACCGTTTTGGCACTCAGTAGATACAGGCTTTAGACCATGCCCCACTCTTGTTCACGGGTC
>VXMJ01000079.1 GCA_009841145.1 Caldilineaceae bacterium SB0661_bin_34
CCGGGATCGAAGCGGGACAACGGTGGGGACGGCTCCACCCGGACTCGAGTCCGCCAGAGCGGCGCAAGCCGCCTGACGGCCGAGAGCGAATTACCCCAAACCCATAAGGTTTAGGGAACTGCAACCCTGCTACCCGCCCCTGCGTACCTTGATTGGAGGTCCCTGCCGCGCGCAGGGGCATCGCGTGCCGTGCCGGAGACTGGGTGTGTCAGCCGACGTTTCGAAGAATCCGCCAGACGAAGGGAAAGACTCTCTGGACTCCCCGTCGCCCATGGATCGGGATGCTGACGACTGGCCGGGAATCGCCGATGACTGGGATCCGCTGGCCGACGACGGCGACGACTGGGAGCAGGCGGCTGCCCCCGAACCGGTACCCAACAGCAGTGAGCGCCTGGTGGCAGCCATCTGTTACGGATCCCTGCTGGTCCTGCCGTTCGCGATCCCGCTGATTGTGCTCGTGAGCCGCACGCGCACACGCTTCCAGCACTACCACGCCGTGCAGAGCCTGGCCCTGGCCGTGTCGGTAACGCTCCTCTGGATCGCGATGTTGCTCGGTGCCGGAGTGTTTGGCTCAACCCTCCCTTTCATCGGCTGGCTGGCCGGTGGCATGCTCCTCTGTCTGATGCCGATCACCTGGATGATTGCCGTTGCGGTGGCCCTGTGGGCGGCTTGGCAGGCCTTGCAGGGCCGGACCGCGTCGATTCCTCTGCTGGCGGAGTTTCTCAGGTACCGGGGCTGGCTGCCTGCAGACGAGTAGGCAACCAGACCGCGCCTCAAGCCGCCTGGCGGCCGCCGCGGCCCCAGGTTTGCACCCAACCGCCTACGGCCAGGATGTAGCTGAGGACGATTACCACGGCACCAACCGCACTCAGGATTCCGCGCACGAGGTCGGGCAGGCCGGCTCCGCTCGGCAGGAAGACTAGGCGAGCTGCCAGGACCACAATCACCACGCCCACCAGAATCTTTGGCCAGGCAACCTGTTCCCCGGGCAGGGCCCCTTCCAGCAGGCTGCCCAGCGTGCGGCCCGTGATCAGCGGGCTGAAGACCCAGAAAACAAACCAGATCAGCATCAGGAAGGCCCAGATCATGATGGCCACGGGCACGCCGAAGAACACGAATCCGAGGAAGGGCAGCAGGCCCAGCATGAATGGCATGGCCAGAAGGGACACCACGCCCCAGACGACGGCCATGCCCGCCTGCGTGCGGATTTGGGAGGCGGCCCCTTCAAAGAAGGAGCGTCCTATCCGGTTGCTCAGGAAGACCAGCAGCGCGGTTCCCACCAGCACGGACAGGGTGCGGAAGATCCAGGTGCCCCAATTCCCGCCGGAGCTCTCGGCATTTTGGGCGGCCTGGGGATCCCACTCGTAGAACTGGGCCGTTGCCGGCGCCTGCGCAACGGGTGCCGGCGCACCGTAGGCCAAGGTGCCCCCCACCGACAGGCCATCGCCGAATTCGAACTGTGGCGACTTGAGCTCGGCATCGCCGGCGATATGGCCCCGGACAACAAATTCGCTTCCCGCTTCGCCATGCAGGTCTCCGGACACGGATGCAGTGTCGGTGAGGGTGATATTGGCACCAGTCGCGTGCACATCGCTGCCGAAGTGTCCGGCCAACGAGATGTCCATGCCGGCTGCCAGGGTGTCGCCGCCGATCCGGGCGTCCGGGGCCACCACTACGCCGTGATCGGGACCGGCCATCCGGAGCTGCAGCACCGAATCCTGAATGAATTCCTCGTTTTGGAACATGCCGGCCATGTTGACGGTTGCATCCTGACCACCGGCCGCGACGCGCAGGTCCTCGGCCACTGTGCCCTCGATGATGACGGTTGCGCCGGCCGCGTACAGATCCCCCTGGACTTCGCCCGTCAGGAGGATGATTGAACCCGCTGCGAAGACGTGTCCGGTGACTACCCCATCAATGCGGATGGTCTGCCCTGCGGCAAACAGATCGCCGTCGACCGTGCCGCTGATCACCAAGGAATTGCCGGCAGCGAACAAATCTTCGGAAATGGTTTGTCCGGCCGGCAGTTCGTACAGGTCGTCGCCTTTGAACTGAGCCGCGTGGATCGCTGTGGATGGCAGTGCCCACAGCAGTGGCATCAGCAGCAGGGCCAGCCACAGCCTCGAAAGGCCGGCACGGGTGGATGTGGGGCGGAGCATGGCGGTGTTACCTACGGAGTAGTGCGGGTACGGACATTAAAAGGTACGTTGTAGTTCCCGAGTTGGGTCGCAACAGTGGATGTCTTGCACTGCGCGAGGCGCGAAGCAGGTTCGGACCCCTCATACCATCCTCTAACACAGCACCTGCGAACGAAAGCACCACTCGCTAATATACTGATTCTCGCCCGGAGGGGCATGAACTGCACTCTTGCAGGAGCCAATGTGGCTTGAACTTAGGTACGGGGAATATACATACATTTCAGAGAGACAATCATGGCAAAGGTAATCGGAATCGACCTGGGTACAACCAACAGCGTGGTGGCTGCCATTGAAGGCGGCGATCCATCAGTAATTGCCAACGCCGAGGGCAGTCGCACCACGCCGTCCATCGTGGCGTTCACGCGCAAGGGCGAGCGTCTGGTCGGCATCACGGCCAAGCGCCAAGCCGTGGTGAACCCGGACAGCACGATTTACTCCGTCAAGCGCCTGATGGGCCGCCACCAGAAGGATGCCGAAACCAGGCAAATCGGGGAGTCGGTTCCCTATAGCATCGTGGCGGGCCCCAACCAGGACGCCCGCGTCCACGTGCCGGTCAACGACAAGCAGTACTCGCCTCAGGAAATCAGCGCCATGATCCTGAGCAAGCTGAAGCGGGATGCGGAGTCCTATCTCGGCGACGACGTGACCCAGGCCGTGATTACGGTGCCGGCCTACTTCAACGACAGCCAGCGCCAGGCCACCAAGGATGCTGGTCAAATTGCCGGGCTGGAGGTGCTGCGCATCATCAACGAGCCCACTGCCGCAGCGGTGGCCTACGGCCTCGACAAGAAGAACGACGAAACGGTCCTGGTCTTCGACCTGGGCGGCGGCACCTTCGACGTGTCGGTGCTCGAGGTGGGCGACGGGGTCATCGAGGTGATGTCGACCAACGGCGACACCCACCTGGGCGGCGACGACTGGGACGAACGCATCGTCGACTGGCTGACCGACGAGTTCCGCAAGGACACAGGGATCGACCTGCGCAAGGATCGCCAGGCCCTGCAGCGGTTGCGGGAAGCGGCCGAGAAGGCCAAGATCGAACTGTCCACCACGCCGGAAACCCAGGTCAACCTGCCCTTCATCACCGCCGACAGCGAAGGGCCCCGCCATCTGGACCTCACCCTCAGCCGCGCGGTCTTTGAACAGTTGACCGCCGATCTGGTGGAACGCTGCAAGACGCCCTTCCGCAACGCCCTGAAGGACGCGGGCCTGACGGCTGGCGGCCTGGACGAGGTTGTGCTGGTGGGCGGCTCCACGCGCATGCCGATGATCCAGAACCTGGTCACGGAAATGACCAACACGGAACCCCACCGAGGCGTCAATCCGGACGAGGTGGTGGCAGTCGGTGCCGCCCTGCAGGGCGGCATCCTGGCCGGCGAAGTCCACGATCTGCTGCTGCTTGACGTGACTCCGCTGAGCCTCGGCATCGAGACCCTGGGCGGTGTCAACACGGTGCAGATCGAACGCAACACCACCATCCCCACCAGCAAGGAGGAGACCTTCTCCACGGCGGCCGACAACCAGACCATGGTGGACGTCAATGTGCTGCAGGGCGAGCGGCCCATGGCCAACCAGAACAAGCTGCTGGGCAACTTCCGCCTGGAGGGGATCCCGGCGGCACCGCGCGGCATGCCGCAAATCGTGGTCAAGTTCGACATCAATGCCGACGGCATCCTGAGCGTCTCGGCCAAGGACAAGGCTACCGGCAAGGAGAACAGCATCACCATCACGGCGTCCACCAACCTTGCAGAGGACGAAGTGGATCGCCTGGTCAACGAAGCCCGCGACAACGAAGCGGCCGACAAGGCCCTGCGCGACCTGGTGGAAGCCCGCAATGAGGGCGAGAGCCTGATTTACGGCACCGAGAAGGCACTCGAGGAGATGGGCGACGCGGTTCCGGCCGACGACAAGAGCCGTATCGAAACTCTGGTGGCGGATCTGCGCACCGCCATGGCCGGCGAGGATCTGGCCCGCATCAACGAGGCCAAGGATGCCTTGACCCAAGCCAGTGCGGCCTTGGCCGCCCAGGCCCAGCAGCAGGCGGCGGCCGGGCCGGATATGGGCGGGGATCCATCCGCCGCTCCCGGTGCCGAGACCGATGGGGGCGACGATGATGACGACGATGTGATTGAGGGCGAGTACCGGAGTGCCTAATCGCGGCAGGGCGGCCCGGCCCGGCGTGGCAAGATTGAGAGCCTGCATGTCGCGGTTTCTGCCACATGGGCTGGGCTTTTCCGCCGTCATCCCGGTCATGTTCATCAAGTGAAGTGCCTGTCGGGACCTGTGCGGAGACAAGGACCGGCAACCTTGACGAGGAGGGCAGTGTCGGACCACCGGGAAATGGGATGAAGGTAACGGACTACTACCAAACGTTGGGCGTTCGCCGCGACGCCGACCAGGAAACCATCAAGCGCGCCTTTCGCAAGCTGGCGCGCGCCAACCATCCGGACACCAACAAGGGGGACCCCGAGGCGGAGAGTCGATTCAAGGCCATCAACGAGGCCTACACTGTCCTGTCGGATCCGGAGAAGCGCCGGAAGTACGATCGCTTCGGCAAGGACTGGGAGCGGTTCACCAACGCCGGCGGCAATCCACAGGATTTCAACTGGCAGCAGTGGGGTGCCGGTGGCCCGCGCCGGGGCATGTCCCCGGAGGACATTGCCAGCATGTTCGGTGGCCCGCAGATGGGGGGCCAGGGGTTTTCAACCTTCTTCGAGCATCTGTTCGGAATGGGCGGGCCCGGGTCCATGGGCGGCCCGTCCGCCGCCCGCCGGGCACCGCCCCGTCCACCCCGGCGGGAGGTCAAGGCCGAACTGACTCTGGAAGAGGCCGCGGCCGGCACGTCCCGAAAGGTCCGTCTTTCCGGTGGTGACACGGTTGCGGCCGACATTCCGCGCGGTGTTCGGGACGGCTCTCTGGTGCGGTTGCGCGGCTCCGGAGAAGGCGGCGAGTCCGATCTGCACGTGCGCATCGGCATCAAGCCCCACCCCGTGTTCCAGCGTCAGGAGGACGACCTCCTGGTCGACGTGGAGGTGGACCTGTACACGGCGGTTCTCGGCGGCGAAGTCAGAGTGCCGACCCTGGAGGGCCCCGTGCAGATGCGCATACGGCCCGGTACCCAGAGCCATACCCGCATCGCGCTTGCCGGCAAGGGCATGCCGCAACTCAAGCAATCGAATCGCCGCGGGCGGCTGATTGCGCGCGTCCGCATCCGTATTCCCCAGGATCTGTCCCCGGAACAGACGGCACTGTTCCGTCAACTACAGGACGCTCAAGGCGCGAAGTAGAGACCGTGGTCCGGAAACCTGCCAGGTTTTCGGACACCGGCGACATTAGCCGGGCCAGACGGCTGCCAACTGTTGCAGGACGGCCGCAGCCCGCACCCCGCCGGCTTCCATGCGGATCATTCGTTCTTGGTCGGAGACGGTCTCAAGGCGGATGTCGAGTCGATCCGCCGGCAGCAACGATCCCAGTCGTTCCGACCACTCGACCACCAGCACGCTGTCCGCATCCGCCAGCCACTCCGACCAGCCCAGGTCCTCGGCTTCCGTGCCGGCCAAGTTCGGGTGCATGCGGTAGCAGTCCATGTGGCGCAACAGGCCACCGCCGGGCAGGGAGTACTCGGCCACCAGAATGAAGGTGGGACTCGTGACCGGTTCCCGGATGCCCAGGCCCGCGGCCACGCCTTGTGTCAGGGCGGTCTTGCCCGCGCCCAAGTCGCCCTGCAGCGCAACCAGGTCGCCCAGGTGCAGGATGCTGCCCAAGGCCCGTCCCAAATCCTGCGTATCCCGGAGACTGCCCGAGTAAAACCGGAACCCGGCGGCCATAGGGACGGGTTCCGCAACGGAACCAGAGGTGGATCCCATGTTGTCCTCGTGTGGCCGGCCCCCGGGACTCCCTGACGATCCCGGGTTCACCTCGGGACGGCTCCTACACCGGCTCTTCTTCCGGGATGAGCGTTTGAATCTGCTGCTTCATGCGGTCCAGGAGAAACCCGGTGCGATCCGCCGACAGTGTGTCCACCGTGACGTCGATGGCGGCGTTTACCGGGCTGGGCATCATTTGCACCCACTCGTCCTCGCCCAGCTTCACCTTCAGCCCTTCCAGGGTTTCGACACGCTGTTGCTTGAACCGGCTGTTCAGTTCACTCATCACCCGGCTTCGGGCCATCCAGTTCATCTCCACCTGTCCCTGTTGGTAGTGCATGTCCGGCAAACCGCTCATGACCCGGCTGATCGGTTCCCCGCGTGCTGCCAGGTACTCCACGAGCTTCAGGAGCGCCATCATGGGATCCGGAGCCGGATGAAAGAAGGGAAAGATGAAGTTGCCACGGCCGTTCAGGGCTACCAGCACGTTGCCCTGGCCGGCACTGGCCATCAGGTTGTGCATGTCGCTCTTGGTGCGCAGCACGGTGGAGTGGTAGCGGGACACAATCCGGTCGTAGGCCTGCGGCAGGTGGTCCGGATAGACCACCTGGCTGTGCGGGTGGTGGTGCAGGGCCAGATCCAGGAACAGGGCGTCGCAGATGATGGGACTCAGCCTGGTGCCCTGCTCGTCGACCAGGTGCATGACTTCGCCGGACACATCGAAGATCACGCCCAGGTCGGCCTTGACGGCCTTGACGATGGATCCCATTTCGGTCCGTTGCCGGTCCAGCCGCAATCGGTCCAGAGGCTCCTCCTGCTCCAGGGTGTTGAGGGGCACGTTCTCGATGTGCAGGCGGTTCAGAATGCGTGACATGACCTCCGCGGCACGGCCGTTGGAATAGTCCACCACCAGCTTGAAGGGCTGCCGTTCCAGCAGTTCGGCGTTGACCTTGGATAGGAAGTCGTCCACATAGGCGGGCACAAATCCGCTGGCGTACTCGATGCTGCCTAGGTCGTCCATGCCGGTCCGGCGAAAAGCCTCCTGGGCGTAGGAGGTCTGCACCTTGCGCTCCATGGACTTGCCCAGGTTGCTACCGTCGCCTTCAAGCAGCTGTACCATCAGCGTCTGGGGGTGGGGATCGTCCGGATGGACGCGGACGTTGCCGCCCGCCTGCACGTTCTCGTTGTGGCGCACGAAGTGGCGCAGGACCGGCACAGCCACGTTGCCCATGTCCAGCACGTTGACCCCGGAACTGACCAGGCCGCTGACCAGGCCGCGCTTGATCATGCGCGAGGCCCGGTGGGCATCTCGGTTGACGGCTACGGAAACCCCGGGATCCAGGGTCGTGCCCAGGGCGACTCCGATACGGGCCGCCGCTTCCGGGGTCAGGTCGAGGTTGGCCTGGCCGCTGATGGTGTATCCCCGGAACAGCTCCTGCTGCTCCTGACGGCCCCAAATCACGTTGTTGCGGACGGTGGTGCCCCGCAGCACCCGTTTGTGGGGCCACAACTTGACCCGGGGCATGAGGATCACCCCTTCCTCCAGGACCGAACTGTCGCCCACGACGCAATCCTCCGCCACATGGGCATGTGCCTTGATGCTGGCCTGGCGGCAGACGATGGCTCCGCGCACATGGCTCGACGGCCCGATGTAGGAGTTGCGCCAAATCACGGACTGCTCGACCCGGGCATGGCTGTCCACAATCGTGGAGGGCCGGATCACGGACGGACCAATTACCGTGCTGTGGGCGTTGATGTGCACTCCGTCGCCCAGGAATACGGGACCGGTCAGTTGCGCCGTGTTGTGGATGGTGACATTGCGCCCGGTCCAGATGCCCGGGCGGATTTCCTCGCCGATGTTTTCCAGCAACCCCACGCGCCCGCCCAGGATTTCCTGGGTGGCTGCCACGTACTGTTCGGTGTTGCCGATGTCGCACCAGTAGCCGTCCAGGGTCACGCCGCGGATGACGCACCCCTGCCGGAGCATGTCCGGGAACAGGTCTCTGGAGAAGTCGAACTCGCGATCGCGAGGTACGAAGTCCAGGACCGACGGGTTCAGGACATAGATGCCGGTATTGACCGCGTCGGACTGCTGTTCCGCCGGCCGCGGCTTCTCCACGAAGTCGTAGATCCGCTGCGTTTCGTCCTGCAGCACGACGCCGTATTCGTGGGCGCCTTCCACGCGGTGCAGGGCAATGGTCACTTCCGCATCGGAACTGCAGTGCTGTTCGTACAAGCGGCGGAAGTCGAAGTCGGTGACGCAGTCGCCCGTCACCACCATGAACGGCTCGTCCCAGTCCGCCACCGCGGTCTTGAGGGAGCCGGCCGTGCCCAGGGGCTTTTCCTCGACGATGCAGGTAGTGTCGAGGTCGTCGAACAACTCCCCTTTGAAGACATCCTCGATCAACGAGGCCATGTACCGCAGGGTCACGCGCAGTTCGGAGAGTCCGTACTGGCGGAGCTGCTGCACCATGTGCACCAGCACGGGCCGGTTGACCATGGGCACCAGCGGCTTGGGGCGCTGCAGCGTCAGGGGCTGCAGGCGCGTGCCTTCGCCTCCGGCCACCGCCACGACCTTCATGTGTCCAATCCTGTTGGTGGTGAAACCGCGTCCAAGTCTGCCAGCCGTCGGCAGGACACCATGTTACCAACGCCCTGAATCCAGCCGGCCGCACATGGCCGGGACCGACAGCCGATTTTGGTGAAGGCAGTTTTGCTTCGGAATGTCAAAAAGTTGGAACGGCTTAGATCGGTGGCCAGGGGAAGTTGCGCCGATCCCGTCGGTGGCAGGGATATCGGGGATTGACCAGCAGGCGTTCCATGCGCAGGACCAGGGCTTCCCGCTCGGCCGCGGACAACAGCGACTCCAAGGCCCGGCCGGTGCGGGAGTCCGGATCCGCCGCGCGGTCGCGGCAGGTTTCCAGGTCCGCCAGGTGTTCCGGTTCAATCGCTTGGCCGGCGAACTCCCAGGTCACAGTGCGCAGCTTGTACAGGCTGTGAAAGCAGATCCCGTGATCAATGGCCCAGAGGCGCGGTCCCTCGCCGACCAGGCAGTGGCCGCTCTTGCGATCCGCATTGTTGACCACCCAATCGAAGACGGTCAGGCGTCGCAGTGCCGCCGCATGGCAGGCCTGGTATCGGATGGTGAAGTAGTGCTCCTCGGGATTGTGGGGAATGAAGAGCTGCACGCTACCGGTGCCGTGTTCGCCCTCGCGCAGGCAGGTGGGAGGCACCAGACCCCAGCCCAGGGCCTCGGAGATTACGAATGCCGCCGTTTCCCGCTGGCAGAGGGTGCCGTACGGAAAATCGCCCAGGGGATTCTCGCCGTCGCGCGGCTTGTACACGCAGCGCAGGGACTGGCCATTCAGGGTGATGGTGGCCAGAAAGCTGTAGTTGGAGCTGTAGGGCAGAACCCCCTCAAGCTCCATGTCGCCCTGCTCCAGGATGGGCAGGATCAGATCCGGTTCGGTCGAAACGGTCCCGGTGCCGGCCATGGATGGACCATCCGTGTCCGGCGTCAAAGCACGATGGGATCGGCATGCCCGTTGGAACGCGGGCAGAGGTGGCCGTCGGGATCGATCGGCTCATGGCACAACGGGCATATGGGCCGGCCGGCCTCGACCACCAGCAGGGCGCGATCGCTGAAGGCCTGCAACTGCGAACTGTCGGCCCAGAAGCGGACCAGCATCAGGCGCGCCTCGTCATCCTCTTCTTCATCGTCAACGAATTCTTCCTCCGTGTCCGAGGGGCGCACACCCTGCATGAACAGGGCAAACAACTCCTCGGATTTCTCGTAGCCGAGGCCCATCTGCGTTACGGAAAACAGCGGTTCCAGAGGATGTTCCAGCTCCACCATGGGCACCGAGGCGGGATCCGGTTCCGGCAGGTCCTCGATGTCCTGCAGAAGATTGGCAATGCTGGTGGCCAGGAGCGCCACCTGCTCCTTCTCCATCCGCAGCGTTACCAGCAGGTCGTTCTTGCGGCCCTGCATGTAGAAGACGCGCCGGCCCGGCGGCCCCTCGGCACCGGCCACGAGCGTATCCACCGGCTTCAGATCGTGGTAGGGACGCTGCATCATGTGCAACCATCTTGCGGTTGTGCCTGTTCCGCGTCGTATTTGTCGGCAGGTGGCTTCAAATCCGGCAGCGGGCCGGTGTCGTTGATGCGTAGGATGGCGCACCCCGCTTCACGCAGGGCGACAATGGACACGGAGGTCGGGTCGATCATAATCCGCTGGAACAGGTCGATGGGCGTGCCCAGATAGAACGCCAGCACGGATTTGATCGGATCGCTGTGGCCGAACACCGCCACCACTTCGCCGGGGTGATTGGCACGAATGGTCTCCACGGTGTCCACGAGGCGGTTCTGCATCTCGCGCAGGGTTTCGCCGCCCGGAAACCGGAATCGGCTGGGATGGTGCTGGACACGCTGCCATTCGGGGGTCTTGCCCAATTCCTTGAGTTTGCCGCCCTGCCATTCGCCGTAGTCCACCTCCAACAGGCCGGGAAGGGTTCGCACCGGCAGGCTGCGAGCTTGCGCCAGCGGCGCCGCGGTCTCGCGGCACCGCTCGAGTGGACTGGAATAGATGGCGGCCACGGGCATGTCCGCCAGCCGCTTGACCACAGCCTGTGCTTGGCCGCGGCCCTTTTCATTCAGGTGCACGCCGGGAGTCCGCCCGGCTAGTCGACCTTCGACCACATAGTCGTTCTCACCATGCCGCACCAGCAGCAGGTGGGTCGTTGCTTCAGCCATCGATGCCTGCCATTTCGCGTGCCAGGGCGGCGGCGCCCACCGGCCCGGCATCGTCGCCCAGGGCCGCCGCCACGATGTTGAAGTCCGGTTTGGCCATCAAGTTGCCGTAGGCGCTTTCGCGCACCAGGTTCAGCAGGCTGTCCTCCATCTTCTCGACCACGCCTCCGCCGAACACCACCATCTGAGGGTCGATGACATTGACCAAGGAGGCAGTCAGGAGGCCCAGGTGGCGGGCCATTTCCCGAACCTCCTCGACCACGAGCGGGTCGCCCCGCTTCCAGGCGCGGCGAATGATGCCGCTGGTGAGGCGCTTGCGCTTTTTCTTGGAGATCAACTGGGTTATCGCACTTTTCTCGCCCGTGGCCAGTCGCTCCTTAATGCGCCGTTCCAAGGCGCTGCGGCTGGCCAGCACCTCGGCACAGCCGTGGCTTCCACAGGAACACAACGGTCCGTCCACCTGCAGAATGGTGTGGCCCACTTCGCCCGCAATGAAACGCGGCCCTCGGCGCAGCTCGCCCGACAACACAATCCCACCGCCAATGCCGGTACCGACGAAGATGCCGATGACATCCTGCATCCCGCGGGCAGCACCGGCCACAAATTCACCGTAGGTGCCGGCGTTGACATCATTTTCCAGCGTGACCGGAATGCCCTTGAGTTCCCGACTCAGTTGGTCGGCAAGGGGAATTGGATGGTCCCAGGCAAGGTTGACGGCCCGATGTACCACGCCGGTGGCCGGATCCGCCGGCCCCGGCACGCAGGCGCCGATGGCGGCTATCCGTTTCAGCCCAACCCCGGCCTTGTCAGCAGCCTTGCGAATGGTGGCCGCCATCTGCGGGACGATGGCCTCGGCTCCCCCTCTCACGTCCGTGGCGGTCTTGACGCGGCCCGTTACCCGGTGATCCGGTCCAACGATGGCGGCCATGATCTTGGTTCCGCCCAAGTCCACGGCTGCAGCCAGAGGGGATGTTTTGGACACGGCGGAATCCATGGCGCGCGGAACCCTGCGCGATGGTCGGGCAACGGCAGATTGATTAGCAGGAAGGCAAGTGTAGCACAGGGCGGCGGGGCCGAATTTGGCCTCCCGGCGTGCCTACCCCTATCATGCCCGCCCCCATCAAGGGGCAAGGGGGAGGAGCAATAAGTTGTGTCCATACGGGTCGACCGCCTGACCAAATCCTTCCGCACGCGGGACAAGCAGGAAGGACTGGCCGGTTCCTGGCGCGCGCTGTGGAAACCCGAATGGCGGCAGGTGCCGGCCATTCGCGACATCTCCTTCCGGATGGAACGCGGAGAGGCGTTGGGCTTCATAGGTCCCAACGGAGCCGGCAAGTCGACCACCATCAAGATCCTGTGCGGGATCCTGCATCCCGATTCAGGTGCGGCCGAAGTGCTCGGGCAGGTGCCCTGGCAGGATCGTCAGCGACTCTGCTACGAGATTGGGTCGGTGTTCGGACAGCGTCCCCAGCTCTGGTACCACCTGCCGCCCGTCGACTCCTTTCACGTGTACGGGGCCATTTACGGCCTGGACAGGGACGCCACGCGCCGGCGGGTCGACTTCCTGGTCGATGTCTTCGAACTGCAGCACTTTCTGCACACCCCGGTCCGCAAGCTGTCCCTGGGCCAGCGCATGCGGTGCGAAGTGGCTGTTTCCCTGCTGCATGCGCCGAAGCTCCTGCTGCTGGACGAACCCTCCATTGGCCTCGACATCGTGGCCAAGCAGCGCATTCGGGACACCATTCGCTACATGCGCGACGAGGAAGGTGTCGGTGTCCTGCTGACATCCCACGATGCCGGCGACATCGAGGCCCTGTGCAGCCGGGTCATCGTGATCAGTGACGGGCAGTTGATCTTCGACGACACGATGGACGAACTCAAGCGGCGCCATCTGACCGCCAAGCAGGTGAATGTGCGTTACCTGGAGGAGGGGGAACGCAGCCTGCCGATGGCAGGGGTGGAGACGGTCGCGGCCAGCCGCTACGGGATGCAGATCCGGTTTGATCCCCGCACTGTTGGCGTCGATGCCGTCATCTCGGGCCTGCATGGACTGGGATCGATGGTTGACATCACGATTTCCGATCCGGACCTTGAGAACATTATCGGGACCATTTATGCAGAGAACGCTCTCGACCCGGATGCTGCTTAACCGGTACGGGGCGCTGTTCCGCATGCCGCTGTTGGAGAACCTGGCGGAGGTGGGGAACGTCGTCTCGGCGGTTCTGGTGATGACCATGTTCATGTGGGTCTTCGCCATGCTTTGGCAGGCTGTCTTTGCGGCCCAGGGGACGGATCTGATCGCGGGCCTGACCCTGAGGCACACGCTCTGGTATCTGCTGATGGCGGAGTTGGTCGTCCTGTCCAAGCCCCTGCTGGCGGAGGAGATTTCCGACTCCATCAAGACCGGCTCCATCGCCTACGACCTGATGCGACCCCTGGACTTCGGCCTGTTTCACCTGAGCCGTTATGCCGGCCATGTGGCGTTCCGTGCCTGCGTGAACCTGCTGGCGGGCGGGGTTGTGGTCTGGCTGCTGGTCGGGCCGCCGCCGGCCTGGCAAGGTCTCTTCCCGGCGGTTCTGGCCCTGATGCTGTCCTGGGGGCTGGAATTCTGCTTCGAGGCCCTCATCGGCCTGGCAGCCTTCTGGACCGAGGACATCAGCGCCTTCCGCTGGATCCACCAGAAGATCTCTTTCATTCTGGGCGGCCTGTTTCTGCCGCTGGACTTCTATCCGCCATGGCTGGCCGCCGTGGCCCGTGTCCTGCCGTTCGCCTCCATCATCTATGCACCGGGACGCCTCTTTGTGGATCCGAGCGCTGACCGCCTGCTGTCGACCCTGGCGCTGCAGCTGGGTTGGCTGGTCGTGCTGGGGTTTACCTTCCGGCTGCTGTCCGGCCGGGCCCTGCGCCGCCTTACCATCAACGGAGGGTAGTCGTGGAGCGCAAACAGGGCCTGGGCTTTGTCGGCGCGCTGTGGCGCGTCAACCTGCTGTCCGCCATGGAATACCGGGTGCCGTTCATCATGCAGCTCGGCGGCATGATGCTGAACAACGTCATCTACTTCGCCTTCTGGGTGCTGTTCTTTGATCGGTTCGAGGAAGTGCAGGGCTGGACGCTGCGGGACATGATGCTTCTGTTTGCGGTCGTGGCCTCGGGCCTGGGTTTGGCCATGATGCTGTTCGGCAATTGCCGCGCCATCGCCAGGATCGTGGCCGCCGGCGACCTGGATCGCTATCTGGCCTTGCCGCGTCCGGTCCTGTTGCACGTGCTGGCCTCGCGCAGCTCGGTCCCGTCCATGGGCGACTTTGTGTTCGGACTAATCTGGTTCGTGCTGGCCGGCGACGTGACTGCCGCACATGCACTCCGCTTCCTGCTGGCGGTTGTGCTCTCGGCCTGCACCTTCACGGCTTCCCTGGTTCTGGCGAACAGCCTGGTGTTCTGGCTGAGGCGATCCGAACTCCTGGCCGATCATTTCCTGAACGCCATGATCACCTTCTCGCTCTACCCCGGAACGCTGTTCAACGGGGCCGCCCGGGTATTCCTGTTCACGGTGGTTCCGGCCGGACTGACGGGCGCCTTGCCCGTGGAAATGCTGCGCGACTTCGACGCGGCCACGCTGGGCTGGCTGTGTGCGGGCACTGCCGTTCTCGCCGCCTTCGCCCTCCTGGCCTTTCAGGTCGGCCTGCGGCGGTACGAGAGCGGCAGTGCGATCGTTGTCCGGATCTGACACTCATCCACATCCTGCCGTCGATCGTCTGTTGTGCCGGGTTTCCTTCTGTGCTTGGCTTTTTGGGGTCCAAGCGGAAGGGCTGGGGCGAGCAGTACACAAACCATCAGCCGGCTGACAGCGTTGATCTGTGCTCAGGGGGTGGTCGCGGGCACCAACCGGACAAACTTCCGGCATGTGTTCTGTGCATGATTCGCACAACAGAACACCTATGGGTTCTGATTGTGTCTGGAGTCGGTGGCGGTACTCGGGTGTGCTGTCGGTTTCTTGTCATCGGGGCAAATCCGGGGACAGGCTGGGGTGCCTCGCTAAGCCTTCAATTTGTATTGAATTGTATTGTATAATTGCCATATTTGACATGGACAGGATTTACCGCATCTCGCAGTTTGGCGCCCGTGTGGGGCGTTCGGCGCACCCGTTGCGCGTCATGGATCGCAACGGCACCTTCCCGGCCCGCTGGACCGCGACCGGGCGGCGGTACTACACCGAGGCGGATGCCCTGCGGTTCCCGGGCGGGGGCGACGTTGCCCCGCAGGGATTGACCGTGGTGTACTGCCGGGTGTCCAGTCGGGGACAGCGGAACGATCTGAAACGTCAGGTGTCCGCGATGGAAGCGTACTGCCCGGGTGCAGGCGTGGCGGTGGACGAGTGGCTGTCGGAAATCGGGGGCGGCCTGAATTTCAAGCGCAAGGTGTTCCTGTCGTTGATGGAGCGCATCGAGAAGCGGGAGATCGCCCACCTGCCGGTGGCCCACAGGGACCGTCCGACCCGTTTCGGGTTCGACTGGTTCGAGCATTTCGCCACGCAACACGGCTGCACCATCACGGTCGTCAACCAGGAGAGCCTGTCGCCCCAGGAGGCGATGGTCGAGGATTGGATGGCCGTCGTGCCAGCGTTCTCCTGTCGTCTGTACGGACTGCGCGCCTACCGCAAGCAGATCCGGGATGCCGTCAACCATGGCTAGGCCGGCCAAGGTCACGCGCATCCTGCACAGCCGGGATCTGAACCGGGCCAAGTACGACCGCCTGGTTGAAATCGCCGCCCTGTGTGGACGCGTGCGGGGTGATGCCTGGCAGCGTTGCAGCGGGTGGTCCACGGCACAGCAGTCGCCCCGCGCGATCCGCGACGACTGGATGGCCGAGGGCTACGACTGGCATGGATTGCCGGCCCGTCTGGGGCGCGCCACGCTGCTGGACGCACTGGGCGACATCCATGCCTGCCGAGAAGCGGCCAAGGTGCCGGTCAAGAAGGCCGTTTGGCTCCGCACGGAAGGCGACGAAGCGGAACGCCATCGCCTGTATTCGCTGCTGAAGCAGAACCGCTGGACCGAGGACTCGTTCCTGCACCGTCACATGCGGAAGCGGTGGCAGGGCGGCACCTCGCGCGTGACGAACCAGATCGTGCTGGAACCGGGGGCCTACACCGCGCAGGTCCGGCACGGACGCGCGTGGGTCCACATGCAGGGCATGGAGCGCGGCCAACGCATCGCCATTCCGCTCAGGGAGAGCATCCCGCCTTCCGGCCAGCTCCGCATCATCCTGCAGGACGACGGGCAGGTGGAAATCCACTACGCTGTTGACGAGACTCAGGTGTGCAGCACGCGTCCCTGCGGAGAGGCCACGGTCGGGGTGGACAAGGGCTACACCGAGGCCTACACCGACAGCGACGGGGCACGCCACGGCCAGGGGCTGGGCGACCTGCTGGCCGCGGAGAGCGATGCCCGCAAGGTGAAGGGCCAACGGCGCAACCGGATGCGGGACCTGGAGCAGAAACACCGGGATGCCGGCAACGTAAAGAAGGCGGACCGCATCCGCCACAACAACCTCGGCAACCGGAAGTGGGACCGCCGCCAACAGCGGCACAACGCCCAGGTCAGGGACTTCCTGTGCCAGGCCGCCCACAGCGTCGTCGACCGCGCCG
>VXMJ01000062.1 GCA_009841145.1 Caldilineaceae bacterium SB0661_bin_34
TTTTTTTTGTTGTTTTGTTTTTTGGTTTTTTTTTTTTTTATTTCTTTTCTTTTTTTTTTGTACTTTCTTCTTGGTGTGGGGCGGGGGGGGGTCCGCGGCCCCCCCCCCACGGACGAGTTCCATCGGCAGTTCGGGTTCGACCTGGTAAAACTTACGCCCAGTGGTTTGTACGGAGTCCAGGATTGGGGTGTTGGTATCCAGTTCGGTCGTCACGACGATGAAGCGCCGACGGTGATCGCCTCGCCGGTTGCACTGGCAGCAGACTGGAAGTCCCTGCCGGCGCTGGAACCCGAGACAGGGGCCCTGGGCAGGGAACTGGAAATGTGCAGCCGCGTGCGGGAGCTGTGGGGAAACGGGGTTCCCTACATGATGACCATCTTCAGCCCGATTACGCTGGCTCACAAAATCGCCGGCGATCAGGTGTATGAGCACATGCGGCAGGACCCGACGTTGCTGCACGCGGGCCTGCGGACCATCCGCGACACGGTGGTGCAGTATGTGCGGGCCTGCAATGCCGTAGGCGTGCCGGGATACTTTCTGGCGACCCAGCAGGCGAGCCGCGACATTCTGTCGCCCCAGGAATATCGGGAGTTTGGACTTGCCTACGATGCCGACGTTGCGTCCGAACTGGAGGATAGTGTCATTCGCATGTTGCACGTATGCGGTTCAAACATCATGCTGGAGGAGGCCGCTCAGCTTAACGTGAATTGCCTTAGCTGGTCAGCTGGAGGCGACAATCCGGATGTGGCGGAGGCGCGTCGCCTGACCAATAAGACCTTGGCTGCGGGGTTGAATCTCGAAACCATGCGGTCCGGCACGGAGGATGACAACCGGACCATGGTGGCGGCACAGGTGAAAAACCATCCCGGGCCCGGCCTGATTTTGGCGCCGGACTGTGTTGTTAAAGGCGATTCGCCCGATAAAAACCTGTCCGCGGTGGTCGGCGCGGCCCGAGACCTATAGGAAATCCGGCGGACCGGGAGGTCGGAGGGTGACTGCCGACGTTTCGATCGCCGAAACCGACAGGTTGCCGGGGTTGTTAGATGGTCATCCCCTTCAGTTCAAGCTCCGCGGCAAAGTGGCATCTGGCCAGGTGGCCCGGCGTGTGCTCGGCCAAGGGCGGGGTCTCCGTTCGGCAGACATCCTGGGCGTAGGCGCAGCGCGGATGGAAGTAGCAGCCCGATGGCGGATCGGCAGGATTGGGAACGTCTCCCTCCAGTACGATTCGGTGCCTGTCCCGGCGCGGGTCGGGTACGGGAATGGCTTCCAGCAGTGCTTCCGTGTAAGGATGCAGCGGCTTCCGGAACAGTTGCCGGGTGGTTGTCATCTCCACGATTTGGCCCACATACATCACAGCCACCGAATCACAGATGTGCTTGATGACGCTCATGTTGTGGGCGATGAAAAGATAGGTCAGGCCGAACTCTTCGCGGAGGTCCTTGATCAGGTTGAGGATTTGGGCTTGCACCGACACATCCAAGGCTGAAACCGGTTCGTCCGCTACGATGAACCGAGGATTGAGCGCCAAGGCCCGGGCCAGGCTAATGCGCTGCCGTTGGCCTCCGCTGAAGGCGTGGGGATAGCGGTTCATGTGTTCCGGGCTTAGGCCGACCCGTCTCAGGAGTTCTGCCACCCGGTCCTGCAAGTCCTGCCCCTGGCTGACGTTGTTGATAACCAGTGGTTCCCCCACGATTTGCTTGAGGGTCAGCCGCGGGTTTAGTGACGCGTACGGATCCTGGAAAACGATTTGAATGTGCCTGCGCATGATGCGCAGGGATTCCGGATCCAGCGCTTCGATGTGGACGGGCTCATCGTCCGGCATGGTATAGACAATCTCCCCAGCCGTGGCCTTGAGCAGCCGGATCACACACCGGCCTGTGGTGCTCTTGCCACAACCCGATTCCCCGACCAGGCCAAAGACGGTGCCGCGTTCGACCGAGAAGGTCACGTCGTCGACCGCCTTAACGTGGCCGACCACGCGTTTCAGGAATCCCTTGCGGATGGGGAAATGCATCTTGAGGTTGCGGACCTCCAGCAACGGACTCTGGCCCGAGCCGGATTCCACAGAAGCAACCGCTGTATCGGAGGGGGATGTCGGTGTTGTGGTCATCTCAGGGTTGGGAGGATGCCGTTTCGCCGTACAGGTGGCAGCGAACCTGATGGTCTTCGTCGATCTGGATCAGGGTCGGTTCCCGGTGTTCGCAAACTCCGGTCATGAAATCCGGACAACGCGGATGGAATCGGCACCCCGAGGGTATGCTGGAGGGATCCGGCACGCTCCCGGCAATCACCTCCAGGCGTCGGTCCTGATCGTCGTCCAAGCGCGGGATCGAACGCAAGAGCGCCTGGGTGTACGGATGTCTCGGGCTGTAGAAGGTCGTGTCGATATCCGTCTGTTCCACGACCTTGCCAAGGTACATGACTGCCACCTCGTCGCACATCTCCGCCACAACCCCCAAGTCGTGGGTAATGAAGATGATGCTCATGTGGGTTTCGTCCTGGAGATCGCGCATCAGCGAAAGGATCTGGGCTTGCGTGGTGACATCCAGGGCCGTCGTAGGCTCGTCCGCGATCAGGAGCGTGGGATTGCAGCTAAGGGCAATGGCAATCATGACGCGTTGCCGCTGGCCGCCGCTGAGCTGATGGGGATAGCTGGCAAAGACCCGTTCGGGTTCCGGCAGCTGCACGCGGTCTAGGGAATGGACCGCCAGTGCGCGGGCCTCCGTGCGGTCCACATCCTGGTGCAGGTTGATGGCTTCCAGCAGCTGGTTGCCGACGGTATAGAGCGGATCCAGGGAAGTCATGGGTTCCTGGAAGATCATTGCGATCTCGTTGCCCCGAATTCGCCGCATCTCCCGGCTCTTGGGTGGCAACGCGGTGATTTCAACCGCGTCCGTTCCTTGACCATTGCGCTGGTGATAGATCACCGAACCGTCGACGATGCGGCCTCGGCTTGGAACCATGTTCATGATGCACTGGGCCGTCACGCTCTTGCCGCAGCCGCTTTCGCCGACCACACCCAGCACCTGGCCCCGATTGAGGGTGAAGTCCACTCCCTCCAAGGCCCGCACCACGCCGCTTTCCGTATGGAAGTGGGTGTGAAGGTTCCTGACTTCCAGGATTGTTTCGGCGCGGTCGGCCATGTCCCGGAACCGTCAGAGGGCGAACGGATCCACGGCATCGCGGATGCCGTCGCCCAGGAAGTTGAAGCTGAGAACCGACACGATTACGAACGCGCCCGGCAGCATCAACCATGGCTTCTTGATCACCACACCGACGGTCTGCGCGTCCTGGAGCAACGTTCCCCAACTTACCGCGGGCGGCAGGATGCCGAGTCCCAGAAAACTCAGGGCGGTCTCGGCCAGGATCATGCCCGGGATGGCCAGTGTTGCAATCACGATGATGTGGCTGAGGGCGTTGGGCAGCATGTGCACCATGATGATGCGGAAGTGCGATGCGCCGGCGGCCGTGGCCGCGGAGGAGAACTCCATTTCCCGGAAGGCCAGGACCTTGGCCCGGACCTGACGCGCCAGGCTGGTCCAGCCGATGAGGGACAGGATGATGCTGATCAGAAAAAACCGCGTGACGATGGTGATATCCGCCGGCATGGCTGCGGCGAGTGCCGCCCACAGCGCAATGCTCGGGAACGACATCAACAATTCGATGAACCGCTGAATGACTGTGTCCACCGGTCCTCCGAAGTACCCCGAGATCGTCCCCATGACCGAACCGAACAGGATGGTCAACGACACCCCTATCAGGCCCACGGTTAGCGATATGCGTCCTCCGAAGATAATCCGGGAAAACAGGTCGCGGCCCAGCCGATCGGTGCCCAACAGAAAGACGGTGCCCGGTGCATCCACCCCGTACAGGTGCCGCTCCGAGGGAAACAGGCCCAGCAGTTTGTAGGGGGCTCCCTTCACGAACAGTTTCAGGGGATACATCTGGGTCGTGTCGTCCTTGTGGACCCAGTCCAGGTTGTAGGTGTCCAGTTCGGTGGTGGTTCCGTAGACGAAGGGTCGGAAGTGGAACTGGCCGGTCTCATCCCGGAATCGGGGCAGCTGGGGTGCCCGCGCCACGAAGTCCTCGTTGGAAATCAGGTGGTCATACGGTGTGATGAATTCGGCTAGGGCCACCATCAGGTAGAGCAGCAGCAGCACGAAGGTCGCGGCCACCGCCAGCCGGTTGCGCAGGAAACGGCGCCAAATCAGGTACCACAGGGACAACTGGCCGATCTCGCCGGCACTGAGGTTGATCTCGACTTCGCCGGCCTGCGGTTCCGATACGGCGGACGGCAGTGTGAGCGACTGATCGGACATGGAGCGCTACTCGTACCGGATGCGGGGATCAATCAGACCGAGCAGGATGTCCGCCAGAAAGTTGCCCAGCACCAGCATAAAGGCCAGGAACATGAGGAACGTCCCCGCCAAGTACATGTCCTGTTGCCGCAGGGCGTTGAAGTACAGGGGGCCGGTTGTGGGCAGGCCCAACACAATCGACACGATCAGGGACCCGGAAATGATGGTGGGCAGGCTCATGCCCAGCAGCATGATGAGCGGATGGATGGCGTTGCGCACGGCGTGCTTGACCACCACTGTAGCCTCGCGCAGGCCGCGCGCGCGCGCGGCCTGCACGTACTGCATATTGAGTATGTCGAGCAGATTGCCGCGCATGATGCGCATCAGGCCGGCAGTGCCCGAGGTGCCCACCACCACAATGGGTACCCAAAGGTGCTTGACGAGGTCGATCACCTTGGCCAAGCTCCATGGCGCGTCCACGTACTCGCGCGAAAACAGGCCGCCGACCGTGAAGCCAAACAGTCTCTGAATCACCACCATCAGGACCAGGGCCAGCATGAAATCGGGGATGGACAACCCCGCCATCCCCACAATGGTGGCCACGTTGTCCCCCAGCTTGTACTGGTGGGTGGCGGTGTAGATCCCGATGGGGATGGCCACAAGCCAGATGAAAAGGAGCGAGCCAGTGGCGATGGCCACGGTGAAGCCGAGGCGCTCCCAGATCAGTTCGCTGACCTCCCGGTTGAACTCGAAGGAGCGCCCGAAGTCGCCGCGTACGAAACCTCTGACCCAGATCCAATACTGGACGGGAACCGGCTTGTCCAGCCCATAGCGCCGTTTGAGCGCCTCCAGCTCCGCCTCCGCCGTGTGTGTTCCCTGAAGCTGACGCTGTGCCTGGAAGACGTCGATATAACTGCCCGGTGGCAGGTTGATGATGAGAAAACCCACGAAGGAAATCAGGACCAGCGTGGAGATCATGTAGACCAGGCGCCGGGCGATGAAGGCAAGCATCGGTCAGGGTTCAGGCTGCGGAGGGCGGCGCGGGTTTGGTCACGGGCGGGGCTGCTGTGACTTCAATTGGCTAACACCCGGAGGTCCCGGTGCCACGGGGCACGCCCCGTGGCACCGGGGTTGACAACGACAAATCAATTTACTGTTTGAAATACATCTGTTCCGGATAGACCGCACCGAAGTAGACCATGATCCAAGGGCCGGTGAAGCCGCCTAGTCCCAACTGCTCGTAAGACGGGAAGTTCCCGACGTTGTCCAAGTGGGCAACGATGGTGGGAGTGTTGGCGACGGTTCCGATGACGAACGGTCCATCCTCGACATGGACGCGAATGATGTCCTGGCTCAGTTGCAGGCGCTTGGCGTCGTCGGGTTCGACCCGGGCAGCGTTGTACAGCTCCCAAAGCCGCCAGGTCGGATCACCTTCATTGGGTTCTTCACGTGGCGGGTTGCGGTCCAGCGGATCGACATCCAATTCCGCGTCCTCCTTCTCGGTGCCGATAACCTTGTACCAGGAGCCGTAGAGAGGCGCCCAGCGGTTGTTGTCGACCGGGATGACCCAGTTGGGGAAGACAAGGAAGTTCGGGCCGTCACCCAGGCCCCAGCAACTGCGGATGTCGATTTCGGAGTTGTCCTGCATCACACCCAGCTGTTCGTTGGGCACTACATTGACCTGGACTCGGAGGCCCACGGCCTCCCAACCCTCCTTGACGATTTCAACGTTCTGGGCATTGGCGCTGTTGGCAATGCCCCCGGCGCTGCAGTCGATGCGCAGCGTCAATTCATCGCCACTGGGCAGGTCGCGGAAGCCATCGCCGTCGGCATCCACCGCACCGGAGGCATCCAGCAGCTCGGTGGCCAGGTCGGCGTCGTAAGTCACGGCTAGGTCGCGCCACTGCCTATAGAGGTCCTTGCCGGTTTCGTCGGCCGTGAACTCGATGGCTTTGGGGCTCATGGTTCCGGTGGTTTTTTCACCCGTGCCGAAGTAGACGATTTTCTGGATCTTGTCCCGATCAATCGCGTGGGAGAGACCGCGCCGGAAGTCCGTGTTGCGATACAGCTCCCGCTTCTGCGGATCGGTATGCGTCCAGTTCGGATAAAGGAGGAACGAGGCACCGCCACCCACGTCCCAGAGGTAGGTCTTGAGGCCCACGGCCGCTTCTGCATCACGGAAAACCGACAGCTCGCTCAGGGGCTGGTATCGGCACGGCCGGCCACAGATTTCCTGTTCACCGGCGATGACCCGTAGCTTGGACACCTCCAGATTCTCGACATAGGTCATGTCGATGGAATCGATGTATGGCAGCTGGTTGCCGGCAGTGTCAACGGCGTAGTAGAACGGGTTGCGATCCAGTACCAGACGCGTGCCTGGTTCGTACTGCACCGGCATCCAGGGGTTCAGGACCGGAGCGTCCGGGTTGCTGGGCCAGTTCAGCTTCTCGTCAAGCAGTTCAAAGGTCTCCTCGTCGGAATAGTCCGGGTGGAACTGTCGCAGGTAATGCTCGGGCACAAACAGCTTTTCGTTGCCCGGGATGGTGCCGTTGGGCCACATGGCCAGGCGGTCCAGGAACAGGGGCGCTGAATCGGAGAACGTGAAGGTAAGGGTGTAGTCGTCCGTCTTCGTGACTTCGGTGACCGCGTCCGCCGACTTCATGTAGTCCGGTGGGACGTCGGAATGCTCTGTGTTGAGAACCATGTCGTTCCACCAGAACAGGAAGTCGTCGGCCGTAAAGGCATCGCCGTCGGACCACCGGGTGCCTTCGCGCAGGTACAGGGTCCATTCGGTCTTGTCGTCGTTATTGGCCCAGCTTTTGGCCAAGCCAGGTCGCTTGTCCAGGCCGTCCTTGACCCAGTGGACCGGGGAGTAGGCGTACATGGCCATCACGAGGTGGGAACCACTGGACGAGGTGTCGAACCTGTGCCAAGTGCCACCGTACTGACCGATTTCGTTATACGGCTCGATCACAAGCGGTTCCTTGGGCAGGCGTTCGTCAACCGGCGGGAGGGTGCCTGCAGCCACCATTTCGGCCAGCATTGGCGCCTCACCGTAAGCTCCTTCTTCGGGCATCGCCGCCGCCGGGGCCTCGGCAGGTTCAGACTCGGGTGCAGGTTCTTCGGCCGGGGCGCCACAGGCTGCTACGAGCATGGCCACCAAGGCGAGGACGAACACCCAGCGTGTGCGTTTCAACATATTCTGATTCCTCCGGATTAGGGAGTGAATGGGATGGCCCATTATACGGTAGGAAGCTTAATTGATTGCGCCGGTGGACGGTCTCCCAATCCGGTTGGCCCCATGGTCCGCAAAAGAGGCCGTGCCGACTGCTAACAACATGGCAGGCCGCTCGGAACCGCGCGTTCAGCCCAGCCCGACCATCGGCGTCTGGACCTGAAGTGTCCTGTGACGTTGCCTTCTGCCGAATGTGCGGGCGGGGATGGTTGTAGGTCTACTCAAAGACCTGCTTGCCGACCCGGTAGCGTTCCACGTAGTCCCAGTTGATTTCCACGCCAAGGCCGTGGCCCTCAGGCACGGTGACGCAACCCTCTCCATCGATGGAACTCAAACCATCCGAGTAGCCAAGGTAGATTGGGGTCTCGCTTGATCCGGGTGCCTTGGGATGCACCAGACCCATTTCGTAGTAGTTCGTGTTTCTGATCGAGGCCATGCAATGCCGGGCAGCCGGTCCCGGTCCGTGGAACTCGATGTCCATGCCAATGGATTCACAGGCATGGGCCAGCTTCATGACCCCCGTAATGCCGTCGTATCCGATGTCGCCGCGCATGTAGTCGGTGGCATCCGCCAAGGCGAAGTCCATGTGGGGTTGCAGCGTCCTGACATGCTCCGTCTGCAGGAGGGGGGTCTTGATCAGTTGCCGCAGCTTCCGATGCATGAACTGTGATATGCCGCCTTCGCGGCCCGGATCCTCATACCAGAAGAAGCCATACTCGTCGCAGGCGCGGCCCACCTTCAACACATCCGCAAACGTGTGGAACTCGCAGGCGGGATCCAGCATCAAGTCCATTCGATCGCCCACGCGCTTCCCCACTTCCCGCACGTTGGCGACTTCCTGGGAAATGGGGGCATTGCCCCAGCCGTGGATCTTGAATGCCGGATAGCCCATCTCCAGACATTGTTCTGCGAAGTCGGCGTAGGCTTCCGGCGAGGAGAGGCCATCCGGCTGTTCGTCGCCGTGGTAGGTACTGGCGTAGCAGGGGATTTTCTTGTGGTGCCCTCCCAGTAGTCGGTAGAGGGGTTGTTCATACAACTTGCCAGCCAGATCCCACAGGGCAATGTCCAGCGGGGCCAGGCCGATCCTGGCCACCTGGCGCTGGGCCCTGGAAATGTCCGAATAGAAGCGTTCCCGCTCCAGTGCGTGCCGGCCCATCAGATAAGAGGCCAGTTTTGGGAGCTGGGAATAGTCTGCGGGACTCCCGCCCACACACTCCCCGGACACGCCTGCCGCCGTGTTGATGATCAGGACATGCCCTTCGGTCTTGAGCCGCGCTCCAGGTTCGTACACCAGGTTGAACCCGTTGTAGTCGGTGCCCAGGTCGTGTTTCTCGGTGGTGAAGGTATGCAATTCGATGGATATGATGGACAGATCGCCGGCGTGGTTTGACATGGTTTTGGCTGTGAACTGGTGGGATAGGCGGCGAGTGTAGCACAGCGCCGGACAGCCGAATCCACCGGTTTCGGACAGGCCCCGGTCGTCATGTCAAGGGGACTTCTCTCACGGCTTCGGCGGTAACCCAGCGAACCTTTGTTTTACATAACTTTTTTGCGCTCAGAAGTGCGCCCATTACGGCAGTCTGGATGTCGATCCGTGCCTTGTGAATGCCAAGTTCCCTGAGTGCACGTCCTGCCTGGCCAACCATGAGTTCCAGAGCTGGGCATTGGTTTCGGACACCGGGGAATCAGTAGCGAGTTTGCAGGGCCGGGATGCGGTTTTAGATCGTTGAAGGCTCCAACCTTGTTGGGCTCGAGATGTCCCAACAGGAACCTTGAAAGGCATGGACGCCACCCGGAAGCTCGGAATCCGTACGGTAAGATGCACTGTCCCCTTCCTTGAGCGGGATCGGGGCAGCGGAGGATTGACGGAGCTCTCATTCCCACATGACAGAAACAACGCCAAACAATCAAGGCGAAAAACCATCAGCTCGCCGCGCGCGCAAGTTGATTGAGAAGATGTCCGAGCAGGGCGAAGAATCCAGGGACGCGCCTGAACTGCAGCCTGCGAAGGACTTCCTCAACAGCGTGTGGCAGGGCAACGCCATTTCACGGATCCCGTCCGGATCCCGCCAGTTTAAGCAACCTGAGCGCGCTCCCGGGTCCCGCCAACCAGGCACGGAAGGCGACCCGGACGAATCCAATGCCAATTCATAACACTAGGACAAAAACGATGACCGACACAGCCAAGTTTCTTGTCTCAACTTGCATCGTCCCCTGCAACGACCTGCCCAAGTCCCGGGACTTCTATGTGGACCTGGGGTTTGAAATCAGCTACGAACAGGCAGACTACGCGATCCTGCGTAAGGACGACGTGTCGCTGCACGTGACGTTCAGCGAGGGCTGGTACATCGATCCCAAGCTCAACAACACGCAAATCCGGATCGAGACAGACAACGTCGATGCCTTGTATGCCAAGTGCCAGGAGCTTGACATCATCCATCCCAACGGCCCGTTGGCATTGAAGCCGTGGGGTTCGAAGGAGTTCACAATTTTGGACCCTGACAATGCCTGCATTGCGTTTTACCAGGAGATGGCTTGAGGCGTTGGGTTCAGCAACGTGACCACCTTGGCGTTCCAATGGCCCGCAAGAGGGTAGTCGCATGGAGCACCGTCAAGTTGGTCTCGAGGTTGACGGGTTTCTACCTTCTCCCACCGTGTTGGTGTGGGTGAACTTGCGGCGAAGGCGTGCAAGACAAAGGCCTGGCAACCCCACAAGGACACCACAGCCAAATGAGCCTGACTGACTATCCCGTCACTGGTCAAACGCAAGGGGTGCCAGAAACTGGCAGTAGCACTGAACCGACTGTTTCATCCACTGTGTTGGTGCAGGACGCTCAATGATGTGCGAGTGGTGCGCAGTATGAAGGAACACTTGACGGTATACAACGGTTTGCCGGCCTTATCGTTGGGATCAACGCATCTCGTGGAGATGCGCCGGGTAGGTGAACTGTACGTGGACAAGACTGGGCAAATTCAACAATTGCTGGATGAGTCCGCCAGGCAAGTCTTTGTCGCGCGGCCCCGCCGTTTCGGCAAGTCCTTGATGCTGTCAACCATCGAGTGCATGTACCAAGGCTACATGCCGGAGGTACAAACGCTGGGTGGTGACCCTATACCGGATTCTCAAATTTCCACCGTGGCTGACAGAGAGTTGTTCGCAGGTACGTCTCTCGAAGGCAAACAACCCTCCAGAGAACGCCGTCCCGTGATTCGGCTGGATCTGAGCAACGTGCTCGAGCCTGACTCCATGGCAGTGCGCCGTGCCCTCGTCCATGAAGTCTTGGATCAAGCTGGAGTTTGGAGGAGGCGCGGACTTGATCCTGGCATCCCGTTGGAGTATCTGCGTGTTCCTGGCGGATGTCCAGACAGCCCTGGAAACCTGCTTCGGTGGATGATCGGCGCGCTCAAGGACAGGTTCGGCAAAGAACCAGTGGTCCTGGTCGACGAATTCGATGCTCCGCTGACCATGTTCGGCAGGCAGTCTCCAATACCTCCTGAGTTGCTCAACATGTTGCGCGGGTTCTTCAGCTTTCTGAAGAGTGGCCGGCAGAGCCTGCACAAGGTTGTGCTGACGGGAGTTACCCGCAATGCCTACGCCCACCCCCTCTCGCCCTTGAACCTCGTCGTTGACCTGACATGGGATGCCAAGTTTGGGACAGTATGCGGGTTCACGGAGGACGATTTGGACGATGCGGACGGACTGGGTCCGTACATTGCACGGGCTGCAGCCGAGATGGGAATGGACGAAGATGCATTGCGGGAACGGTTGCGCGACTACTACAACGGTTATCGGTTCGATCTGGAAGGAGGCAGCGTTCCTGTCTACAACCCCTGGTCGTTGACGAGAACCCTTGCAGATCTTGGAACCAAGGCGGGGCGGAACAGGTTCAGGCAGGGCCGATTCCCCAAGTACTGGGCAACCAGTGGTTCCTTGCAACCTCTGGTTACATGGCTGGAACAAGCTCCTCGCGAGTTGCCTGAGACCTTGAGTGCCGAGGGAACCCTTGATCACAACGCTCTTGAGGATGCCGATCCCCGGCAGTTTTTGTTGCAAAGCGGATACCTGACCGTCAAGCCGGGGTTGGATGGTGGCCCTCCCTTCGCAGCGTTTCCCAACCGAGAGGTGGCCGAAGCGTTCCTTGAGAATTTGCGGCGACTGGGGGCCGACTCGCAGGCCCTAGCCATTGCCTATTCCAGTGACGACCGGAACCCGGTGTTTGTTCGCCTGCGTCGGATCATGCATCGCCGGGACTATGGTGACCTGCCGACCGAGTTGGCGACTCTCCTGTCGGGCTTTGCCGGAGTTCGCCTCAACGGACACGACCAATGCCTGAATGTCCTGCAGACCGTGTTCGCGGCCCTGGGCGGATTGGATGTACGGGCGGAACCAAAGGAAGCTGGAGGTTGGCCGGATTTGGTGCTGCGCCACCCTAAACATGCCTGTGCAATCGAGCTCAAAGTCAACCGGAGCCTTTCAGAGGCCAAACGTCAGGCTGATCGCCAGGATTACGGCCGGTCTTTGATGGCCGAGTATCTAAAGACCGAAGATGTGACGGTGATGGCAATCCATGTTGTCAATCGTTCAGGCCATGGCCTGCGGGTGGAAGGCGCCCAGCGACCTTTAGGGGGAGATTCGGGCAGTTGGCAGGAATTGAAACCCGGGGGGCGCCCAACGTAATTCGAAGGCACTGTCCAGTTGTAACCCTTTGGCAGACACACCATGGACCTCCTTGGCGGCAAGTCTGGCAGGCGCAACCACAGGGACGAAGAGATGTTCAATTTACTTGACTACCAGATCGCCGCGGCCGAGGAGGCGGTGCAGCTTCTCATGCATGAGCGCCCCCCATTCACGTTCGGGGCGGAGCCGCTGCTCGTCCTGCCGACGGGCGCGGGCAAGACGGAGATCGCCATCAGTGTGGCGTGCCGGCTGGCAAACGAGGGAAAGCGCGTCTGCTTCCTGGCGGATCGCAAGTCCGAGCTGCGCAACTTCTGCCGGCGCACCGGCGAGCTTGGGACCGTGGTTGATGCCGAGATGGTCCAGGTCATGGAATCGTCGCCCCACCGCTTCGACTACGATGTCTTCATCGTGGACGAGGCGCACGAGCTGCGCGCAGGCTTCCTGCGTATTCTTGTCGCTTCCGGCAAGCGGTTCCTGGGTCTGACGGCCACGCCCTTCCGGCGCGGCCTGCAGAACCACTACGGCCCCATCATTTCGGGGCCGACGACCAACGACATGGTGCGGGCAGGGCGGCTGGTCCGACCGAGGGCGGTGGAGGAGAAATGGTCCGGCGACTACCGGACTGCCTTCGACAGCCTGTCCCTCCTAGGTCCGGCACTGGCCTTCGTGCCACCACGCCAACTGCAGGTGTGCGTGAGCGCCTGCCGCGAGGCGGGTTTCAGTGCCGATTACATTCGGTCGGGCCTTCCCCCCGACAAGATTGACGATGCCATATCTCGATTCGAGTACGGGGACACGCAGGTGCTCGTGTCGGTAGCCATGCTTTCGCGGGACTACGACAACCCGGCGGTCCGGCACGCTCTGGACTTCGCCAAGCAGACTTCGTTTGGGCTCCATGTCCAGAAGCTGAGCCGCATCATGCAGACTGCTCTGGGCAAACTCGTCGCCCGGTACCACGACTTCACAGGCAATTGGCAGCGTTTCCGCGAAGCACGGGAGCGTTTCTGGGAGCACGGAGTGCGGGACTGGGCCGACGTGGCCCGCTACCAAGTGTGAATTTGATGGGTGCTCGTGGAGTGATCCCACCAGACCATTTGCAAGATGCAGTGTGAGTTCGTTTCCCACAGTCTGGTGTCCCTACCGTACATTGGTTTTATACACCTTGGAAAACGAGCCGAGCGAAATGGGGTACATATGGCGGTTCTCAGTGCCTCATTTATCAAGACTTGATTCCGTTCAACTCTGTCTTGTGCCGAATCTGCTTGTTGGATAATGCTGGTGCCAATCCAGGAGACACAAGCCATGACACTTGCGGCCCCGATTCTCGAGCATGGTGTAGCCCAACCGACTCGTCAGCGGATCATCGACTGCGATGTGCATCACCATACGGCTTCCCACAAGGATCTGTATCCATACCTGCCTCGGCAGTACAGGGAGCAGATGGACGACTTCGGTGCCATGGCTCCTGCAGTCGGGTATACCAACATGCCGGGCCAGGGCACGCGCCACGACCTTTGGCACGCGGTCGGCGGGGAAGAGAATCCCAACAACCAGCCTGCCGTGGCGGTCGAGCACCACGTGGAGACATACGACATCGATGTTGCCGTCCTTACCGGTGGACCCTATGCCTACGCCGCACACCCCACTCTTGACTTCGCGGCCGCGGTCTGTCGGGCTTTCAACGACTGGACGGCCGACCATTGGCTCGATCATGACAGCCGTCTGCGCGGCTCCATCCACATTGCACCCAACGATCCCCAGCAGGCGGCCGCCGAAATCCGCCGGCTGGGTTCCGATCCGCGATTTGTGCAGGCCTTGATGCCGGCCGGTGCCCACTTTCCGTTCGGACACCGGATGTACCACCCGATCTACGAGGCCTGCGCCGAATACAACCTGCCGATGTGCGTGCACTTTGGCGCCGAAGGTGCCGGCACTGCATCCGCCCCCACGGCAGCCGGATTTCCGACGTACTACCTGGAAATGCGAATGGCCAGGCCCCAGATTGCCATGGCCCACACTGCCAGCCTGATTTGCGAAGGGGTCTTCGAGAAGTTCCCGGACTTCAAGTTCCTGTTTATCGAACACGATGTGTTCTGGGTGCCCGGCCTCATGTGGCACATGGACAGCGACTGGCAGAGCCTGCGCGACTACACACCCTGGGTGCGCCGCCTGCCTAGCGAATACCTGAAGTCGAACATCAGGTTTGGTTCACAGCCCTTCCCCAACCTGCCGGATGAGGAAGACATGGAAACCTTCCTGCGATGGCTGGAGGCGGACCAGACGCTCGTGTTTGCCAGCGACTACCCCCATTGGGACTGGGACGAGCCGGCAACGTTTCTGCTGGGTGAAGACCCTGAACTAAGGGACCGTGTCCTCTACCGGAATGCAGCAGAGATGTACGGACTCGATCTTGAAGACTGAGCGCCGGCCGCGCCGAGCCGTTGTGGGCGTGCCAGACGACATTCCACCCGGTGGCCGCCGGATCGTCCAGGTGGCCGGCCGGGAGATTGGAATCTTTCACTTGGACGGCGAATTTCTGGCTCTCCTCAATGTATGTCCGCACCGAGGGGCACCGCTTTGTACGGGACGCATGCGACCGTCGGTTGAGATGGGGGAACCCGAGTTCGTCTATTCCGAAACCAACGAAGTCCTAAAGTGTCCGTGGCACCAGTGGGAGTTCGACATCCGGACGGGCAAAGCCCTGCACGGTGACTCGGCGGTCAGGACGTATCGAGTGGCCGTCGAAGGCAGCGAGCTCGTTGTCTACATCTGATCGATCTGATTGATTGCGGCCTACACGCAGATACTCCGTCCATTCTGCGGATGGAGTGCTGCGCCCGTAGGTTCAAGGGCCCGTGGCCGAGCAATCCGCAGGGAACGCCACCAAATCGGCACCTCCCTGCCGAACCCGTTCCACCACGCCGCGTGCCTCCAGATCCAACTTGACGGTGATCGTGTACCAGGAGACCGATCCGGGGAAGTTGTCACCGAGCCGCTCCTCGACCCGCTCGGCCAACCGCATGAACCTGCACGGACCCTCTGCCTCCAGTACGGCGAGGACGGCCTCGCGGATCGGGTCGTACTTGGCCCGATCTATGCGCACGCCCTTCTTGCCTTGGGGATGCAGGCACTGAATATCTTTTCTGACATGGCGGTTGGGTCCCTGTTCGCCGGATGGGGGGCGGTCAACTTCCTTCACCGGTTCATTCCGGTTGAACCGGTCGCCGTGCGCCAATGCTCCGGTCGAGAAACTCGGCCAAGTGCAGGGCCCGTCGGTCCGTGAAGTGGCTGATCTGCTCTCTGCAGCTGAATCCGCTGGCCACTAGGCTGCCATTGGCTGGCATCTCCCGTATCGCCGGAAACAGCCGATCCTCGCCCACGGCCTGGCTCACTTCGTAGTGGTGGTCCAAGTACCCGAACTCCCCCGCCATGCCGCAACACCCGCTGGGAATCACGCTCGTGTTGAAACCCAGGCTGTTGAGAAGATCAGCGGTCGGGTTTCCCGGAACCAGGGCGCGTTGGTGACAGTGGTTGTGCAGCCACACGTCTTTTGATGAGGCATTCAGGTCCAGCGGCTCCACCCCCGACTCCGTCAGAAATTCCTCAAGCGTTCGGCTGTTGCTTGCCACCGTCGTGGCCAAGCCCCTGTCGGTTGCCAAGTCGGGGAACTCGTCCCGCAGCGTCAGAATGCAGCTTGGTTCCAGGCCGACGATGGTTCGACCGCGCCCAATTGGCTCCATCAATTCCCGGCAGAGTTGATCGGCTCCTGCGCGTGCCTTGCGCAATTGGCCACCCGTAATCAAGGGCCTTCCACAGCACCCCGTGTCGTAAAGGATCTCCACGTTGTGACCCAGTTTGGCCAGCACACTGCCGGCGGCCTTCGTCACTTCGGGCTGAAAGAACCGCGACCATGTATCCACCCAGAGGGTGACCGCGCGACCCTTGGAATACGCAAGGCTCCGCGTATTCGGAGCATGCTCCAACAAGGACTGGCGGAAGGCGGGGAAACTGCGTTCCGGGTGCATGCCCAGTCGGCGCATGCCCCATCGGCCCAGAGGCGAACGCGCCATCGCGTTCAACGCGGGAAACAACCATCCCGCCTGTGAACTCGACAAGCGCAGCGCGCCGGGCATGAGGCCCATCAGGCGCGTGAACAGGGACATCCCGTTGTGGTCGTTGTAGGCCTGCAGGTATTCGACCTTGATCCGGGCCATGTCCACCGACGACGGACATTCGGTCTTGCAGGCCTTGCACCCCAGGCACAGGTCCATGACCTCGTACATGTCCTTGGTCCACAGCTCTTCCCTGGGGATGCGGCCGGCCATGGCATTGCGCAGGGAATTCGCGCGACCGCGCGTGGAGTGCTTCTCCTCCCGTGTGGCCATGAAGCTGGGACACATGGTTCCCACGTCGAGCTTGCGGCACACACCGGCCCCGTTGCACATTTCGATGCTGCCGTCGAACCCGTGGTCCGCGGTCCAGTCGAGTACCGTAGACCAGTCCTGGGCCTTGTAGTCGGCACCGAACCGCAGGTTCTCGATCGGGGTCTGTGCATCCACGATCTTGCCCGGATTGAGACGACCGTTCGGGTCGAACAGATGCTTGACTTGCTGCAACGCACCGTACAGGGATGTTGTGAACAGTGACTGGTTGTAGTAGCTGCGGGCCAAGCCATCCCCGTGTTCGCCGCTCATGACACCGTTGCGCCGTCTAGCGAGTTCCAGGCTGTGCTCGCCGGCAAGCTTCAGGTTTTCGGCTCCGCGGGCTGTGTGGAGATTGATGAGGGGCCTGACATGGAGACAACCGGCTGAAGCATGCGCATAGACGGCCGTGGAAGGTACGTCCGGCAATCCGGCACAGTAGTCGAGGATGCCGTCCATGTAGTCGGCCAAGTGCTCCACCGGTACGCTCACATCCTCGATGCCGGGGAACGGCTTGTGCTGACCACGCTGCCCCATCAGGAGGTTGAGACTGCTCTTGCGCAAGTCCCACACCTGGGCCTGGGCCGCCGGGTCTTCGACTACGGTCACGGCACCTTTCCATCCCCGTCGCTGCATATGATCGCGCAACCGGTCGGCTTTGAGTCGCACTTCCCGCTCATCCTCGCCATAAAACTCGGTTAGCAGGACAGCCGCGGGGTCGCCTTCGATGAAGAACAGGTTCCGGCCCCCGGTAAGCTGGGCTCTGGCCAAGTCCATGAGTTGGCGATCCAGCAACTCGGAGGCGCTGGGTTCCATAGCCAGCACATCCACCACGGCACTGCACGCCTCGACCACCGAGTCGAAATGGAACACCAGCAGTCCGGTATGCGCAGGGACGCGCACTAGTTTGGTTTGCACCTCGGTCACGATACCCAGGGTACCTTCGCTGCCGACCATCAGATTGCTCAAGTTGAGCCGGTGGTCAGTACGCTCCCGCACCGAGGCCGGTACCAGCGGCGAGTCGAGATACAGCTGGCGCGCCAGGGAACCGTCAACCAGTGGAGGCAGCAACCGGTCGAGGGCGTATCCGCTGGCCCGGCGCCAGTGGCGCGGCCAGTCGCTGAGGATGTCTTCCTGGCGGTCGAGCACCAGGTTGGTCAATCCCGAGTAAATCCGGCCCTCGAGACTATCCAATTCGCCTTTGCTTCGCGCCGCATCCACGTCCAAGGGCCGGAAGCGGGTAAACGTACCGTCCGAAAGGTATACGTCAGTCTCGGTCACGTTGTCGATCATCATCCCGTACAGGATGCTGTGGCTGCCGGCGGAATTGTTGCCCACGCATCCGCCAATGGTGGCGCGGTTGGCACTGGCCGGATCGGGACCGATCATCAGACCGTGCTTCCTGAGCTTCAGATTCATGCTCTGCAGATTCATTCCGGGTTGAACCCGCAGTGTTTCCTCCTCGACGTTGACCTCGATTACATTCTGCATGTAGCGGCTGAAGTCCAGCACCACGGCCGTGCCCACGGCTTGGCCCGCCAACGAGGATCCGCCGCCGCGGGGCAACACCGGGAAACCGTATCGGTTGGCGTGTTCCAGAACGCACTGGACATCGTCCGCGGTTCTGGGCAGCACCACTCCGAGCGGCATGATCTGATAGACCGACGCGTCGGTGCTGTACAACATGCGGCTGTATTGATCAAACCGGACGTCGCCGTCAATTTGGCCCGACATCGAGTCGGCGGCGTCCGCCAGCTTTTCCGCTTCGCCCTGTGGCTCGGGTTCAAGCACAGTGGTCTTGGGAGGGAAGTTCTGCACTGGTTCGGACCGGTCCTTTGGTAATGTGGGGGCTCTATTGGGGAGTTCCGACGACAAGGGGCAAGTAGCGCATGTCAGACCAGAAAGATTCGCAGGTTGTTGTCTACAGCACCACCTGGTGCCCGGACTGCATCATGGCCAAGAAGGTTCTCGATTCGATGAAGGTGGACTACACCGACATCAACATCGAGCAGGATCCCGACGCGGTCGAAACCGTCTTGTCGATCAACAACGGCAGCCGATCCGTTCCCACCATCGTGTTTGCGGACGGATCGACCCTGACCGAACCCAGCGTGGTAGTCCTGCGCAATCGCATTGAGGAACTCAGCTTGGCCGGTTAGGCCACCTCCAGTGCCTGGCGGAAGTCTGCCAGCAAATCGTCTGTGTCCTCAATTCCGCAGGCAACGCGGATCAGTCCCTTGCCGATGCCAATGGCCTTCCGTTCGGTGGATGTCTGATCAAAGTGGGACAGCAGCCATGGCTGGTGCACGAGAGTCTCGGTGGCTCCCAGGCTCCCTCCGAGCATGGCCAACTGCAGCCGGTCGTTGACGGCCGCCGCCGTTTCGTGGTCCCCCAGATCGAAGCTCACAACACCGCCAAATCCCTCCATGAACCGGATCGCGGTCAAGTGCTGAGGGTGCGACTCGAGGCCTGCGTACCAGACCCTGCCGACTTTGGGATGGCACTCCAGCATCTCCGCCAAGGCTTGCGCGTTGGCGTTGTGTCTTGCCATGCGCAAGCCAAACGTCTTCAAGCCGCGGATTATGCTGTAGGCCGTGTGGCTGTCCAATACACACCCCAACTGGGTTTGAACCCCGCGGAGACCCGCGATTTCCCAAAGGTCGCCGGTGATGGAGCCGGCCATCAAGTCATTGTGGCCTGCCAGATACTTTGTCACACTGTGGATGACGAAGTCGATGCCGTGGACCAGCGGTTTGCAGTTGTACGGAGTGGCGAACGTGCTGTCCACAATTGTGACCGCGCCACAGCGCCTGCCAATCCGGGCTAGGTGTTCAAGATCGGTGCAGTAGTTGAAGGGGTTCGATGGCGACTCGACCAGGATTGCGGCGGTATCCGAGCGCACTGCTTCTTCCAGCGCATCCGGACAGCCGGTTTCAACGAGCGATACCTCCACGCCGAACCGCGTCAGCAGTTCGCAGGCGAACTGGCAGGTGACCCGGTACAGGCTGTCGCTGAGCACCAGGTGGTCGCCTGCCTTCAGCACGTACAGCAGCAGTCCGTTCACGGCTGCCATGCCGCTGGATGTCAGAATGGTATCGACGTCCAAGTCCGTGCCGGCCGCTTCCAGGTCCGTAAGCTTGCATTCGGCCGCCCGGCGCGTCGGGTTCGTGTTTCGGGCGTAGTCGGGCCGTTCGCTGCCTGCCCGGTGCCGTTCCTCCACAAACTCCGCCATTTCCGCCGTGGACGCGAACGGAAACATGACCCCGGTCACGATTGGCTCCGTGACACTGAGGGACGATCGCCTGCGCGGTTCGCCTCCATGTACGCTACGCGTGGACGGTCCTGGCCCTGGCACGCTGGAGTGTTGGCTGGTCACGGGTGGGATCTAACTGCGTCTGGATTCAGGGATGGCCAACAGCCGGGTGCCGCCTGCGCGGCCGCACAAAGTCTACCGTAGCACCAACGATTGAGGAGTGCATCTTCCGGCCCTTGTCTCTCGATGGGATTGGACCGACCAACGTTGCCGCCAAGTGCATGGGTAGGATGAGCTCTGGGGCCGAGCCGCCGGCACAAGGGCCGTCGAAAGTGGTATTCGGTTTCCCTTGTGTCAAGACGGTTACTATAATTGTCGCTGCACGGCACGAACAGATGCCGCCCCACGAACAGCCAAGGGCTGCCAATTCCCATGGAAATGCAAGCGGTCGGTACATTCGACGATGGTGGGCGCGAACCCTATCCCGAGGGCTTGTATGACACCATCGGTCTTGCCGAGTATGTTCCGACGATGGCGGATATCGGGCCTGATGAAGTCGCGTTCTTCAGTGAGAACGGGTATCTGGCGGTTGAGAAGTGGCTGTCCCTGTCCCGGTTGGACACGGCCTTGGACGCGCTCATGTCGTTGCTCGACGGCGCAAACCCCGATTTCAAGGGCGTGGTCTACGAAAAAATTGCCCGGGACCATGACCTGGCCGGGATGGCGGCAACGCGCAAGCAGGACTTCGTGCGCAAGTTCTGGCGCTTCGTGGAGTTCCATCCCAGCCTGATGGAGTTGGCCCTGGATCCCGAACTGCTTGGGGTGGTCAACTCTTTGATTGGCGAAACGCCACTCCTATTTCAGGACATGGCATTGCTGAAACCGCCGCGCATCGGCCGCGAGAAACCTTGGCACCAGGATCACGCCTACTTCAACTACGACTTGGACACCCGCGTGGCAGGGGTCTGGATCGCCTTGGACGAAGCCACTGAGGACAACGGCTGCATGGTGATTGTGCCCGGTTCCCACAGGAAGGGACCGGTCATCCACTTCAAGCGGCGCGACTGGCAGATCTGCGACACCGATGCCCGCCAAGATCCTCCGGTGGCCGTGCCGCTGCCACCGGGCGGAGTTCTGTTCTTCGCAAGCCTGCTCCACCACGGCACTCCGACCAACCGATCGGATTCGCGCCGGCGAGCCGTTCAGTTTCATTACTGTCCGGAGAGTGCTCGCAAACAGGCGCACGAAAAGCGGCTACAGGTTTTTGGTGCCGAGGGCAAGGACGTAACCTGCTGAAAGGTACGGCAATCGGCCGCACGACCTCCGTTTCGGAGTTCGCCGTCCCAATCTGCTGATCGCGAATTGGGCACGACAGTACTCTCATCCTTTGGTATCGGATCCGGGTCCCGATCTCGACGGGATGGGGGTGCTCGGAGGACGTTCAGTGTGGCTCGGGATCCCAAAGAGTTTCAGGTTGATGTGTCTGGTTGGCCAGGCGCATCCACATGAACAGGGCATCCGACAGGCGGTTCAGGTAGTGTAGGCCAGTCTCTCGGACCGGACTCTCGCTGTCGAGTGTCACAAGTCGGCGTTCGGCCCGGCGACAGATGGTGCGTGCCAGGTACAGGTTGGCCCCGGCGACCGACCCACCAGGGAGAATGATGTTCCGCAAGGGCCCCAGCCGGAACGCAATGCGATCCATCGACTCCTCAAGCCCAAGCCGCAGCACGTCTTCGTCCCGAACCAACAGCACCCCGATGGTTGTTCCGACGGTCGGCCGAAGCCGCGGCCACACCCAAAGCCGCAATTCAGTTCGTCCAGTTCCCCCAGAAGCTCGGTTCTGTGTCCTTGGGCACGGGCATGCCGTCGCTCAGTTGCGTCCGGCTGTTGTCTCCGGACTTCGTGTAGATGGATGTCAATCTGGGCATCGGTCGGACCGATTCGCATCTGGCAACTGCCCCCGGGGCAGGCCAAGGCCTTTCGCTGTTGAACAACCCACTATAATCGGCGATCATATGGAATGTCTCGCTCCGGAATGGTGAGTGCAGTTTGAGTGCCAAACGCAGCCGATACCTCGTTTACAGCCTGATACTGGTGGCAGCCATTGCCCTGCTGTTCAATCTGTCCGTCCGCATGCGCGGCACCACGGACGAACTGCCGCTCAGCACGCTGGCCAGCCAGATCAGCCAGGGCGCGATTGAACAGGTTGTCATTAGGGGCGACCAGATCAAGGTGGTCAACCGTTTGGAAGGCCAGTCGCGAATCAGCCGTAAGGAATCGGGCATCGCGCTTTCCGAAGCCCTCAACATTCTCGGCGTGTCGCCTGCGGACCTGCAGGATGTTACGTTCATCTCCGACGTGCCCAGTTCCGCTGGTCGGTGGCTCGGGCTTGTCTTCAATTTGCTGCCGGTCATCTTCATCGGCGGACTGTTTCTCCTGATCATGCGGCAAAGCCAAGGCGCAAACTCCCAGGCCATGATGTTCGGCAAGAGCAAGGCGCGCATGGTAATGGGCGAGACCATCCCCTTTAACTTCCAGGCCGTGGCCGGCAACGACGAGGCCAAGGAGGAGTTGCAGGAGGTTGTGGAGTTTCTCCAGGAACCGCAGAAGTTCATTGAACTGGGTGCTCGCATTCCGGCCGGGGTTCTGCTCGTGGGGCCTCCGGGTACCGGGAAGACACTGATGGCTAAGGCGGCTGCCGGCGAAGCCAACGTGCCGTTCTTTACCATCTCCGGTTCCGAATTCGTTGAGATGTTTGTCGGGGTCGGTGCGAGCCGAGTCCGCGACTTGTTCGACCAAGCCCGCAAGGCCAGCCCCTGCATCATCTTCATCGACGAAATTGATGCCGTTGGCCGCTACCGCGGCACCGGACTGGGAGGTTCCCACGACGAACGGGAACAAACCCTCAACCAGATCCTGGTCGAGATGGACGGGTTCGATACGGACACCAGCGTCATCATGATTGCGGCCACCAATCGTCCCGATATTCTTGACCCGGCTCTGTTGCGTCCGGGCCGCTTCGACCGACGCGTAGTCATGGACCGCCCCGATATCAAGGGCCGCAAGTCCATACTTGACGTGCACATCCGGGGCAAGCCCGTCAGCCCGGACATCGATCTGGCCGCGATTGCACGGCAAAGCCCAGGACTGGTTGGCGCCGACCTTGAAAACGTGGTCAACGAAAGTGCAATTTTGGCGGCCCGGGCCGGACGCGACGCCATTACCATGGCTGATTTGCAGGAAGCCTTGGAGCGCGTGGCCCTGGGCGGTCCCCAGCGCCGCAGCCGGATCATCACGGACGAGGAGAAGCGAATCGTTGCCTATCACGAGGCGGGCCATGCGCTTGTGGCCAGGCTCAGCGAACACGCCGATCCCGTGCACCTGATCACCATCATGGCCCGGGGTATGGCTGGCGGGTACACGATGATGGTGCCCGAAAACGACCGGTTTCTCGTGCCCCGCAGCTGGTTCCTCAGCCAGCTGGACGTGAGTTTGGGGGGGCGCGTTGCCGAGGAAATCGAATTCGGCAGCATAACCAACGGAGCATCCGGCGACATCCAGCAGCTGACTTCCATGGTTCGGGCGATGGTAACGCGGTATGCGATGACCGACGACATGGGCCAAGTTCAATATGGCCAGCAGCAGGAACTTGTGTTCCTGGGCAGGGACATGGCCGAACAGCGCAGTTACAGCGCAGCCACCGGCGAGACGATCGACGGAAGGATCCGCACGATTGTCCAAGAGTCCCATGCCCGGGTGGCCGAGTTGTTGAAGCAGCACAAGGAACAGCTTGACGCTGTTGCCGCAGCGCTGCTGACCCACGAAACTCTCAACAGGGAAGAGTTTGAAATCGTCTTCAGCGGCGATGCACTCCCGGAACCTGACTTGGAGGCCATGACTTAGGTCTGGCCTCAGCCGTTCAGCCATCCACTTCCGGCCATCGATGTTGCAGACAGGCCTGTACGACCTGCACGTTGCGTTGCAGGCCCGCATGGTTGCCTACTCCGGGTGGTCGATGCCCGTGCAGTATGCGGCGGGCCCCATCAAGGAGCACTTGGCCGTCCGCAAGGCGGGAGGGTTGTTTGATGTCTCTCACATGGCGCGGTTGGAATTGCGCGGCACCGGGGTTGCAGACTTTCTCCTGCGTGTTCTGACCCGCAGTGTGGCGCGACGCAAACCCGGAGACGCCGTCTACAGTCTGATGACCTACGGCGACGGGACCGTAATCGACGACCTGATCGCGGTAAGGAAGGAAGATGGCTGGTTGCTGGTGGCCAATGCCGTCAACCGGCACAAGGACCTGGAATGGTTGCGACGACAGGCCAACGGACATGAAGTCGACATCGTTGACGTCACGGAACAAACCTCGATGCTCGCGGTTCAGGGTCCAGATGCGGTGCGGTTGGTTTCGCAGGTTCTGAGGATCGATGCGGGAAGCCTTCGCCGGTTCAAGGCCCGGACCACAACCTGGGAATCGAAATCGGTTCTCATTACCCGGACCGGCTATACCGGGGAGGATGGATTTGAACTGGTCCTTCCTCGCACTGTGGGAAGCAGCCTGTTTCAACACCTGCTGGAGACGGGGAGCCCGCGAGGTTGGCTACCCTGCGGACTGGCGGCACGGGATTCCCTCAGGTTGGAGGCCTGCCTGCCGCTCTACGGGCATGAAATCAGCCAGGACATCAACCCGGTGGAGGCGGATCTGGCATGGGCCGTGTCCTTCCGCAATCCCAGGTTCATCGGCCGGGATGCGTTGCTCAAGGCATGGCTCGAACCACCCACACGCAGGCTGTGCGCCTTCCGGATGGAGGACCGAGGCGTGCCGCGCGCCGGTTACGCCGTTTATGATCAGGAGCGGCGGATTGGTACGGTTACATCCGGAAACAAGAGTCCGACCCTTGATCAATTCATCGGCATGGCGCTGTGTGATGCCTCGGCAACCCAAATGGAAGGGTTTACGGTGGAAATCCGAGGGCGGCGCCTGTCCGCGTTGGTAGTACCCAAGCCTTTCTACTCCCGGCCTGCCTAAGCGGGTCGGCAACTGGAATCCCAGCAAGCGCATCATCTCACCATGACCGGTTTTTCAGTTCCCTCCGATTTGCTGTATGCATCCACGCACGAGTGGTGCGACCGACAGGACGATGTAGTTACCGTTGGCATCACCGACTACGCCCAAGACCAGCTCAGCGACGTGGTGTTTGTCGAATTGCCGGAGGTGGGCGAGGATTTCGAAACTGGGCAAACCATGGCCACAGTCGAGTCGGTGAAAGCCGCGGCGGACATCTACGCGCCCGTGGCGGGCAGGGTGACCGAAGTCAACGGGACCCTTTTGGACAACCCCGAGGAGATTAACTCCGATCCCTATGGCAGTTGGTTCCTCAAGCTGGAGGTTGCGCCCGGTCCGGGCAATCCGGACCTTTTGGATGCATCCGGGTACCGGGATCTGACCGAGACCTAGAGGCTGCGGGCCAAATATGCCATGTTCGGACATGGCCAAGCCATGGCGACAGTCCACAAGGTGCCTCCAAAGAAGTTGGCGACAGAGGCGGACGTTGATCAGCTATGGGCCAGGATCCTTCGAAAGCGCCACGCAGGCCACGCATTCCACTACGATGTGCTGGAGGTGCCGTTGGACGCCTCCCATGAAGAGATCAGGGTTGCCTATCGCTCATGGATGATTCGGCTGGACCGGTTCGAGACCAAAGACCCAGACGTTGAGAGTCTTCGCCGGAAGGTAGAAAACGCTTGGGCTGTCCTGTCCGATCCCGTCCGGCGGGAACGGTACGATGCCGGTGTCCGCGGAATGCGGGAGACCGGCCGTCGTTTCGCACCATCGTCGGAGATCGGCCGCGCTGCCGACCGGTGGACACCGGAATCACCAGACTACCTTGGTCTCAGGCAGACATCCGAGCGGCTGGAAGTTCTCGATGTGCTGAAAGTGGTGAATGGATCGATTGAATTCCGACCGGTTCCGAGCCGCACCAACCAGGTTCTTCTGCACCGGAAATTGCTGGCGGTTTTGCCGGCGGAGGAACTGCGATTCGATGCCCTGCGCCAACTCTGGATGGTACCCGCCCATCGATTGGCGGCGTTGCGGAGCGTGTTCCAGAATGTGGATTCTCTTCTGGAACAGGCAGGTCGCGACAGGATCGGCTTCAAGCTCCCGGATTACACGGTTCCGCAGAAAACCACTGAGGTTCAAGAACGTCCGCCCAAGCCTACTTTCCGCGTTCCAGAGCAGGTCGCACCAACAGGTCAACAGCCGTTCTATACCATCATCGTAGTTGCGCTGGTATTGCTGACGGGCTGGAACCTCTACGTGGCCGCGGACAACAGCCGGACGGCCGCGGCCGAAGCCACTGCGCAAGCATCGGTACCGGTGCCGGTTATCACACCAATTCCGATTGTCCAGCCAACTGCAGCACCCGTTCCGGAACCGACCCCGGTTGTCTTGGCGGCTCGCACTGCCTATCCTCGGGTGCACCTCCGGCGCAGACCGGATCTCAATGCCTACTCCCTGACCTTGCTCCTGGCCGGAGAGGAATTGGAAGCGCTGGGCCGGTCAGCTGACACAAACGGCAACGCATGGATTCGCATCCGCCGGGGCGACTACCTGGGATGGTCCGCTGCCTGGACTCTCGAATTGGAAGGCGAAGCAGGTCAGTTGCCGGTTCTGGAGGCGCAGTAGTCCCTGTACCCGGGATCGGATTATTGGTTCGGTTCCGAGTGGTGGACGTAGAAGTACTGTGTTTCCGTTTCGGTTTTGTTACCGGCCCTATCGTACACCTTGATTTGCAGTGCCACCCGTTCCAAATAGAAACCATCGGCCGTGTAAATCGCGCCAAAGCCGCTGTCAAACCGACGCATGCGGCCGCGCTTGATGCGGGAGTCGTCGCTGTCGAAGTCGGGTAGCCAATCGACGGTTTCCTCCAGAACGACCTGTACCTCCCCCAGAATCTGGCCGGTATCTTCATCGGTCACCTGCTTGACCCCTTGGACCGGCGGGTTGCTCAACTGTGCCGAGGGAACATCCCGCATTTCAATCTTCCACCGTTCGTTGAAGGGCGCCACCGCGCTGGTCTTGACCAACTCGTCGTTGATCCAGAACTCGACGCGATCGATCGACCCCTCGTCAAAGGCAGTGACATGAATGTTGACCTGCTCGTCCTCCCCTTCGACAAAGACCGCATTGGGCTCAGGAGCGGCTGTGGCAACCTCGGGCCGGGTGTTGTCCAGGACCAAGGGCACGGCCACGCGTTCCACGATGCCGTTGCGGTACCGGGCCACCAGCGCCAAGTTGTAGAGACCGTCCGGCCAATCCCAGGAATGCACATGGGCAAGGGCATCGTGGAGGGTTCGCCCGTTGCCGTTGGCCAGCACGGATGCCGGTGTGCTGAAATCGGCAGGTCCCAGTTCCAGATGCCAGTCGGTTACGTTGGCATCCGAGACGAAGCCGGTGACCGGAAAATCCTGTCGCAAGTACAGTGCAGAGCCGGGTGACGTGATGGCCAGGGTGCCGGCTGTGTTCGTGCGGACGGTTGGCAGATTGGCGGTAGGCGGCTGGGGCAATCCGCTCTCCACGACCCAGTCATGGGCCTCCAGGGGCAGGATTTGGAAGAAACGCGTCTCCCGGTTCTCGGGAGGTGTCGAGGCATCCGCCAGTTCTCCGGACTGCCTGTTGATCTCAAACCCTTGCCAGATGTTGTCCGGTCGTGTGGGTTCTGTTCCCTCGACGAACATTTCCCAGCGCTGTGCCTGGCAAGCATCGGTGGGTTTCAGGCCGCTGGGAGTGCAGACCAGACTGCGCACAATACCGGGAGGCAGTTCGTACCACCGGACTGGCTTGTCCTTGTGGTACTCGTTCATGACTGCGTTCCAAATGGGCCCGGCACCGGTCAGGCCCGACAACTCCTCCATTGGTGTGTTGTCCGTGTTTCCGATCCAGACCCCGATCGCCAACTGCGGAGTGTAGCCAAGGGCCCACGCGTCCCGAATGTTGTTTGTCGTGCCGGTCTTGGCTGCCACCGGCCGGTCGCGCAGGGTCAAATCGGACTGGTAGCCAAATGCCAGGGCCCGTGACTGGTCGTCGGAAAGGATGTCGGTGACAATGTAGTGGATTTGGGGTGACAACACGGTGGCCTTGGTTGGTTCTCCCATGGAGTGGAGCACGTTGCCGTCGGCGTCGGATACCTCCAGGATGGATACGGGATCGATCGTGCGAAAACCCGCCTTTTGGTCTGCCACCGGAACTGGTTGTCCAGCCATCACGCCGCGGTTGCCGAGCACGCTATAGGCATACGTATGGTCCAGAAGGGCAATCTCGCCACCTCCCAGAACCAAGCTCAGGCCATAGAACTGCGAGCCGCGGTTCAACCCGGTGATACCGAGTCGGTGCGATGTGCGAATGGCGTCCCCCACCCCGACCTTGTCCATGATTTTGATGCTGGGAATGTTGTAGGACCTGGCCAGAGCCGTACGCAGCGAAACTGGGCCGTGGTATTGCCGATCGAAATTCTCAGGTACGTAAATGCTGCCGTTTTCCAATTCGAACGGGGTGCGCACGTCCAACAGCATTTCAGCAGCAGTCATTCCGTTTTCCAATCCTGCGATGTAGACATACGGCTTGAAGCTTGAACCGGGTTGCCGATCGGCCAGGGATACATTGACCTGTCCGTCGATGGTTCGGTCCTCGTAATCCAGGGAACCCATCATGACCAGGATTTCGCCCGATTCTGGTTCAATGGCCACTACCGACGCGTTCGATACGTTCTTACCGGTGTTGGCCAGGCGCCGGACAGTGTCGCGGCTGGTCTCTTCGGCAAACCTGTGCAGGTCCAGGTCGAGTGTGGAGCGGACCGACAAGCCGTGTTTCCATATATAGAACGGCTCGGCCACGGTGTTGAACTTGCGCTGGAGTTCCTCCAACACGTAGATACTGAAGTGGGGAGCCAGGCGCAGGTCGAACCGCTCGGCGGCCCCGCTAGCGTAGACAAGCTCCTCGGCGAAGGCGTCATCCGCCTCCGCTTGGGTGATGTAGCCTGCATCCACCATGCCGTTGAGCGTGATGCCCTGCCGTTCCTTGGCCCGTTCCGGGCTGAAATAGGGATTGAGTGCCTGGTACTGGGGGATCAGGGCCAGCATCGATGCCTCGGCCAGTGAAAGATCCGAGCTGCTCTTGTCGAAGTAGACATGGCTGGCGGCTTCGATGCCGTACGCAAGATTGCCGTAGAAGTTGAAGTTCAGATACCACTCGAGGATCTGTTCCTTGCTGTGGCGGCGCGTCAGCTCCATTGCCAGGATCAGTTCCTTGATCTTCCGCGCATAGCTGCGCTGGGCCCGCTGTTCTACCGGAATGGCCACGTTTTTGATTAGTTGTTGCGTGATCGAGGAACCGCCCTGTACTTCGCCACCAGTCAGGTTGGACAGGAATGCCCTCGTGATGCCACGCAGCGAAATGCCGGGATTGGTCCAGTAAGTGCGATCTTCCATGGCGATCGCCGATTTCCAAATCCACGGGGACATGTCCTCCAGCGCGACGTACGTGCGATCGCCACTAAAGGGTCTTGGATCGAGGCTGATCAGCAGCAGGTGCTCCCCGGTTCGATCGTAGATCCGCACCGACTGGAATTCCTCTTCCCATTCGGTGAGCGAACCGATGTCGGTCAGTTGGTCCGCGTAGTACGAATACATCCGCAAGCCGGCTCCGGTCATGGCCACGGACAGAACCATGGTAAATGCTGCAGACAGTATGAACAGCCAGAATCCGGTTTGCATTCCGGTCGCCACATGGCGTGGCCGGTTCCGTCTTGCGCGGGCGCGGCGCCGGCGCTGCAGTAGAACCAGGGATGCAGGGGACAGGGTGCGCACGGTTCGCCTAACCCTCGCCAGTCGCTTCGCAATCGATGCGCGTGTGGGATGAAAGGGCCATCGGGTCAATCCACGGAGTACGGCCTGGGTGCCGGTTGCAAAACCACGAAGTGGCTCAGGCCCAGCAGATCAAAGGGTGATTGGGACAACCGCATCATTGTCTGAGGAAGGGTGGCCGGTAGCCACGGCAGCGTGTGGCCGAGCGCGTCCAAGGCCGGGGGCACGATTTGCCAAGTGGCGATCCGCAGAGGCAGGTCGGACCACAATCGGCGAAGGTCGTGCCGATTGTAGGTCCGCACGTGTGGAGCAAGGAAGTCCCGGTACTGCCGCGGCAAATAATTGACGAACGGAATGTTGCCGAAGTAGTAGTGGCCTTGCCACCAGCAGCCGTGCGTCTCGAACGGGAACCATCGATTGGGTACGAACAGGACGATGTATCCGTCGGGCCGCACGACGCGGGCCATCTCGCCCATGGCCCGGCTGTCATCATCCACGTGTTCCAACACTTCATGGCTGAACACCACGTCGAAGTGTTGACTCGGAAACGGCAATCTCTCGCACTGGGCCAGGATGCAGGCTAGGTCTGCTTGACTTGCACGGGCCTGACTCAGGTAGGACGGCTCGATGTCCAGCGCGTCCACGCAGCGGAAGTACGGGCTCATATGTTTTGCATATGCACCGACTCCGCAGCCGTTGACCAACAACCGCCGGCGTGGCTGGTCGGCATCAAGTTTCAGGGCATTGACGACCAAGTCGAGCCGGCGCTGCTGGCCGACACCCCAAACCAAGCTCGGAATCCCCCTTTTGGAGGCCAATTCACGGCTCAAGATAAGTGCTCGTCGGCCAGGGTTGGCTTGCGGCCATGGTGGATCGAAATGGTGTTCGCCATGCACGTGGCAAAAGCCGTCTGCCTGAGGCCCGCATTCCTCAGCATGCTCAACATCTCAAACGGAGACTCGTACACCTGTGTGCTCGAGGGCAAATAGGAGTAGGCAGTTGCGGACCCCGAGAGCAGGCGGCCCAGACGGGGAACCACCGAAAACATGAAGAACTTGTAGGCGTTGCCCAGCCACGTGAATTCGGGAGGCACGATCTCCAGGAACACAAGCCGGCCTCCCGGTTTCAATAACCGCACCTGCTCCCGCACGGCCGCCACGGGATTCGGAAGATTCCGCATCAGAAATGCAGAGACCACGACATCGAAATGGTTGTCCTGCAACGGCAGCTGGAGTGCATCCGCCTGGAAAAACCGTATCGTTGCAGCTCCGGGTTTGGGTTGGGCCAGGGACATCATCTCCATCGATACGTCGGATGCCCAGATGTCGAGTCCGGAGGCGGCTCGACCAAACGTCAGTGCCAGTTCGCCGGTCCCGGTCCCCAAGTCAAGTATTCGCTGTCCCGGTTTGGGATGGCAAAGATCGACTACGCGCCGGCGCCAATCCCGATCCTGGCCCCCGGTCATGATGGCGTTCATCAGGTCATACCTGTCCGCGATCGCCGAGAACATGGCTCCAATGTCCTCCGCGCGTCGTTCGTGCAGTGTCCGCATCGGGTCCGTGCCGTGGCCTGCCTCGTTCGGCAAGGGCAACCTGCCGTTCCCGTCCGCCGGGAAAGTTTGTTTCGTCATTGGGCCCATTCGGCTGGCACCGACTAGTCAGACAGGTGCCTGGGGTTGCAGTTCAAGAACAGCGGACAAAACGCGCTTGACCCCCTGCGCGTCATGGTTGGGTGCGCACAGGTCGGCTGCAGCCAGTAATTCGGGGTTGGAGTTTGACATGGCGATGCCGATACCGGATCGGGACACCATGGTCAGGTCGTTGGTTTCGTCACCCAGCGCCATGCAACGGGAAAGATTCAGGTTCCATTGATCCAGCAGCCAGGCGGCTCCCACGGACTTGTCCGCCCAGACTGCATCCTCAAACTGCACTACATCATAGTCATCGGAGATCCAAAGGCATGTACCCGGCGGTACCGATGTCCGAACGCGGTCCGCCTCATTGGACGACAGATGGCTCTTGGGACAGAACACCTTGAAAGCTTCGGCGTGGATGGTGGTCGGATCGGTGGCGATCGCGTCGCCCCAACGACCAAGCGGTTTCGGGGCATACAGCCGATCGTCTATCTCCAAGCCAATCCAGGTGTTCGGATTCGTCCGCCGAAGGCATTCGATTGCAGATCTGGTTAGGTCACGGGACATCGGCCGGGTGTACTTGACATCACCAAGATGTTCGATCCAGGTGCCGTTGTAGCAAATCAAGGGACACTGGTCCAGAACCGGGGAAAGGTTGCGGGCACGGCGAGGCTCCCTGCCCGTGGCAATGACAAATCCGTAACCGGCCGACAACCACCGATCCAAAAGGCCATCGGTATCGGGAGGAACCTGCCGATCAGCGTCGAGCAATGTGTGATCAAGGTCGCACAGGACCACCTTGATTTGAGCCAAGCGATCAGCCAGTCCAAGCAGTTGCTGCTTCATGACGCCGGTTGCCGGATGATGCAAAGTTGATGGCCCCTGCAGATCAAAACGCGAAATCAACAATCATGAGTCTGGAAGGAGGGTTGTTTTGACTGTTGTCGTGAGGATGACACCAAGCGGAAAACCTGTCCCAACTACCTATACAATGGCCATGCGGAGATCTTTCCAAACCTGTTTTCGCATAGTGAATACAGTGGGGACTCACAGTCAAACTATCCTGCCGTTGGGAAACGCGCCGGTCCCGCTAGTTCAAGTATGGTAGTCAGGGCGACAGCAACGCCCTCTGATTCTGAATTCCGAACGGTGATGTCGGATGCGGCAATGGCATCCGGCACCGCATCCGACATCGCTATGCCGATGGCAGCCTCGGACAACAGGCGGACATCGTTGGTATCGTCCCCAAGGGCAATGCAATTTCCCATGTCCTTGCCGTTTTGGTCCAACCACCACGCGGCGGCAACTGCCTTGTCGGCTGACTGATCCATGAACTGGAGAAGGTTGTACTTGGCGGATTCCATCAGTCGGGTGCCTGGTGGTGCAGTCAACCGGATGGCCTGCAGCTGGGTTTCGGTGAGGTGGCTGAGGCGGCAGAAGATTTTGGCGGCTTCGACATCCAAGTCCGCGGGATTGCACAGAATGGCATGAGGCCAACGTTCCTGGGGTTGAGCGGCATAGAGCACGTCGTGGGATTCGATGCCCATCCACAATTCAGGACAGGCGTCCAACAGGCAACTGATCACAGCTTGTGTAGTCTCGGGTGACATCTGTCGACGGTACTGAACATGCTCCCGGTGCTCGATCCAGCAGCCGTTGTAGCAAATCATGGGCCGCAAGTTGAGCCATTCCGAGACTTCGCGGGCTCTTCGGGGAGGCCTGCCCGTGGCCAGAACCAGTTCGTACCCGGCATCCAGCCATTGTCGCACGGCCTGCTCGGTGCGGCGCGGAAACTGCTTTCGGCCATCCAAGAGCGTGTCGTCCATGTCGCAGAACGCGATCCTGACATGGCGCAGGTGGTCCTGGAATCCATCCAGTTGCCTTGCGATGACGGGATCGAAACACGTGTGGTTCGTTCGGCGAGTCGCCAATGCAGGCGCCATCATGGCCGACTCCGAAACGTGTGGCCGCGTGGATTCTCGTCGAACGGTGTGACATCGCTGGTGGTCAAGTACCAGTCCAGCAGCACTAGTTCTAGCTCCCGTTGGATGCCTTGGTATTCGGGCTGGTCAATCAGATTCACTGTCTCCAGCGGATCGCGGACCAAGTCATAGAGCTCCGAGAGGTCTGCGTTGCGACGGGTCAACTTATAGGTGGGAGTCCTGACCGTAGCTGTTCTGCCAATCGTTCCGGCATCCCGCTGTTGCAGCGTCAACTTGGGCCAATATGGATGAAGTTTTCCCCAGTCCTCGTTGCGTCCCTCGAAACAGTGGGGTTCATGCGGATCGTAACCCCCTTCGGTGAATACCATCCGATCGGGATCACCCGGCCGGCCGTGAAGCTGCGGGGTCAGATCCCGGGCAAAGTGGGTATGTCTGGCTTCCGCTCCCGCCAACCCCAGTATGGTGGGCATGATATCGAATAATTCGACCTGTTCGGCTACGACGTGGCCCTCCCGGCCGCCCGGTGTGCGGATGATAAGAGGTACGCGGGTGATCACATCCTCGGCCGCGCTTGGCCATTTTTCCACCAGACCGTAATCGCCCGCGTAGTCTCCATGGTCCGAGAAGTACAACACGGTCGTGTCGTCCCGGAAAGGCGACGATTCAAGCTCGTCCATCAACTTGCCGAACAGGTGGTCGTTGAACGCCGTCATACCCAAGTAGACGGCATTGACCTTGGCGAACAGGTCCTCCGGGCACTGGTCAAGTCGTCGAAGCTCCCGCATGCCGCTATGGAAGGAGGGTTTCCGAGGGAGATTGGCGGGCCGAAGGCCGTCCATCACTTGTTCCGGTTGAAATCGGCTATGCCACGGTTCGGGAGCCGAATAGGGACAATGGGGGTAGATCAAAGGGAGGTACAGGACGAACGGCCTGTTGGTCGTTCCGGATCTATTCCGCAGAATGTCGATCGCCGCCTGCACGTTGGCCTGGTCCGAATGGTGGTCCAGGGAATCGGCCCATGGCTCGTGCAGGAAACTGTAGTATTGAGGGTCTTCCGGACTCCAGGGTGAAGGCCCGAACGGGTAGCCACGACCTTTGGAGCCGGCTTCGTTGACACTGGCAGCGAAGCTCTCCGGGCTCAACGCGTCATTTTTGCCGAACCAATGCACGTCATAGCCGGTTTCCCGCAGGTAGCGGAACAGGTTGGGTTCATCGGGCCGCAGCAGGTGCCACAGTGTGCGATGTCCCCTTACGTGGGGATACCATCCCGTCAGCATGCTGCAGCGGGAAGGCGAACAGACGGTGTGCTGTACGTGGCACTGGTCGAATCGGGTGCCCTGGGCCGCGAACGCGTCAAGATTGGGAGTGACATCCAACGGATGCCCGTAGCAACCCATGCTTTCAGCCCGGAGTTCGTCCGGCATGAAGATGATGAAGTTCATGTTCGGCCTACGGTGAGTTCCCCTGATTGTGGAGTGGCCAAGCGAGTACTTGGACCGTGTCGGCTAACTCTACTACCTGGTGTCCCCGTAGTGTTCCTCACAGCTGGGGCGGACAACATCTGCACCTTACATAATGTCGCTTAGTGTTGGCCTGATCGGGCTTCCCAATGCCGGGAAGAGCACCACGTTCAACGTCTTGGCCGGTGCGCCTTTGGCCCAGACGGCCGCCTATCCCTTTACCACGGTCGAACCCAACCGGACCCTGGTGGAAGTTCCGGATGACCGGCTGGCAGTTCTAGGCGATCTGACCGGTCAGCGGCGGCGAATTCCCGTGCGCTTCGAAGTCTTGGATATCGCCGGTCTGGTCAAGGGCGCTTCGCGGGGTGAAGGCCTCGGAAATCGATTCCTCGCGCAGGTAAGGGAATGCGATGCCCTGCTGCAAGTGGTGGGGTATTTCGACAGGAGCGGAGAAACGATGAAGGGCGATCCGCTATCAAGTCTTGAGGTGGTGCATCAGGAGCTGATTCTCTCGGACTTGCAGATCCTGGAAACCCGCATTGGCAGTTTGACACGGGAAGCCAAGGGGGATCGATCGCTCGGACCCGTGTTGGCGATGGCCATGCAATTGCGCGCCTGGTTGGAGGACGGCCGTCCTGCGAATCGTCACAGCCAGTGGGAGTCCCAGGAAGCCGCGCAGCTGGATCAGGGACTGGGCCTCGCCAGCGGCAAACCGGAACTGGTGCTGCTCAACCACGGGGACCCGGCGGATGGGGTGATCCGCGGAATGCGTCCAGAGGATGTTGCAGCCAGCATGGAACTCCAGGGACACCGAACGGTTCTGTTGGATGCTGCGGTCGAGTCCGAACTACTGGAACTGCCGGAGGAGGACCGGGCACTGTTTCGGCAGGAACTGGGATTGGTAGATTCCGGCTTGGACAGGGTGGTTACAGGCTGTTTTGGCCTGCTTGGCCTGATCCGGTTCTACACCCTTGGAGATGCGGAAGTCCGGGCATGGGAACTTCCGAGCGGGAGCACGGCAGTCGAGGCGGCGGGTCGCATCCACACTGATTTTGCTCGTGGATTCATTGGCGCCGATGTGGTGGACTTTTCTTCCTTGCGGCAGGCGGGAAGCGAGCGCCGAGCGCGCGAGAAGGGGATCGTTCACACGGAAGGCCGGACATACCAAGTTGTGGATGGAGATGTGATTCGTTTCCGGTTCAACGTGTAGGTCCATCCTCAGCCGCGATGGCGGGTCCATCCTTGGGGATCATGGATTGCAAACCATCCCTTGCGAAATTGCGGCAACGATTGTCCCGGCCACAAACGCAGTCGAAAGATGACGGTCCACACAACACGCCGGAAGCAACGCGCAGAGTGCGATTTGTGGAAGCCATCCACCCATCGGTCCGAGTTGCGGTTCTGCGGGGCATTGGGCTACGGAACCCAGGCATGTTGTGGGCACCGCGACCTCGACATCCGGATTGTGGACTGGCGGGAATGCCTTCCCGGGTTTCAGCAGCAACACCGCTCCGCATGGCGGAGGTGTTGGTCTATCGTCCAGCCAAGCCGGTCAGCTGAATGCCTTGGATGAAGTGACGCTGAGCCATCAAGAAAAGACAGATGGTCGGCAGAATGAACGTGGCCGTGGCCGCCATCATGAGCGGCCAGTCGTTGGTGTAGGTTCCCTGGAACATCCGCATGCCGAGTGCCATGGGGAACTTCTCAACCGCGTTCAGGTACAGCAACGGGCTGAGAAACTCGTTGTAGTGCTGCAGAAAGGAGAAAATCGATACCGTGACAATGGCCGGGCGCGACAGGGGAACGACGATTCCCCACAAAATTCGCAGCGAATTGGCGCCATCGATGCGTGCTGCCTCTTCCAGTTCGGCAGGCAGGCCTAGGAAGAACTGCCGCAGCAGGAAGATATAGAACCCCTGCACGGCAAACCAGAACGGCACAATCATGGGCATGAACGTGTTGAGCCACTTGAGGTCTCGGAACAGCAGGAACGTGGGAATCAGGATGACCACCGAGGGCAGCATCATCGTGGCCAGACTTAGGGAGAACAGGAAATTGCGTTCCGGCCACTGAAGTCTGGCGAAGCTGTAGGCGACCAGGATAGAGGACACAAGGGTTCCCACGGTTGCCAGGATGGAAATGAAGAACGTGTTCCTGAAAAAGAAGACGATGCCGGGCCATCCCGAAAACGTGAGCACGTTCAGCAACCGAGGGTAGTTGGACCACACGATGGGGTCCGGAATCCATTCGATGGGGTAGGTGAAGATCCCTCCCTGTCCCTTGAACGATGTGGTAATAACCCATAGCAATGGGATTGAGAACACAAAACCAAGCGCCAACAAACAGACGTGGATGAGTGATCGGACCGAAAAACCTCTTCCCAATCTGCCACGGACACGGCGGGAAGGTTTGGGTTCCGGTTGCCTGGCTGAAGATGTATCCGCGTGTGCCGTCATGGCGGTGCCGTCAAGCCGGCGCACCTTCTTCATAGACCCATCGGCTGGCCAACCGGAACTGGATCACGGTGAAGGCCACGATGATGACGAACAGCATCCATGCAATCGCCGAGGCATAACCCATCTTGAAGTACTGGAAGCCGTTGCGATACAGGTACAGCACCAGGAACAGCGTCGCGTTCTGGGGACCGCCCCGCGTCATGATGAAGGCCGTCGTGAAAACCTGGAAGCTGGCAATGACACCCACCACGAGGTTGAAGAACGTGATCGACGAAATCATGGGGATGGTGATGAACAGAAACCGCTGGAAGCGACTGGCGCCGTCGATCTCCGCAGCCTCGTAGAGACTTTGGGGAACTCCCTGCAAACCGGCCAGGAAGATCACCATCTGCGGGCCCACACCCCAAAGCGTCATGAGGATGAAGGCCGGTTTGGCGGCGCGCGGATCAAACAGCCAGTTGACGGGTTCAATCCCGAAGTTGCGCAGGAAACTGTTCAGGATGCCGAATTCGGGGTGGAGAATCTGAAGCCAGACGATGGCACTGGCCACGATCGGGGTCATGGCTGGCAGGTAAAACAGGGTTCGATAAATTGCCAGGCCCCGTACCTTGACGTTCAGCAGCAACGCCAGCGCCAGCGCTAGGATGAGTTGCAGCGGGACGCCGATGAAGGTGTAGTACGACGTGTTGCCGAGGGAAATCCCTATGGACTCGTCCCGAAACAGCTCAAATATGTTGTCGAGCCCCACAAACGAGGGCGGAGACAGCAGGTCCCAATCCTGGAAGACCAGGTACACCGAATAGGACATCGGGTACAGCCAGAACGCCAGAAAGCCCAGGATGAAGGGCAGGGCGAAAATCCGCCCTTCCCACGCCTGGCGCCGCGCTACGGCGGACCTACCAGATTTTATTTCCCGCCCGGTCATCGCCTCAGACTGGTATGCCGGACCGGTGCCGGGAGCCGCGGGGCTCATCCATCGGTGGCTTTGCGTTCAAATTCGTCGGCACGAGACTGCCGTGCCGTCTGTTGGATTCGTTGCCAATAGAAATCCCGGGGTTCGTCGCGCGTCTGCGTGCGCAGGCCGAACGTCTGAATATAGGCGCGCCGCGGCTCCGCCGTCAGGTTGGGGCCTGCGTAGTGCAGGGTTCGGCAGTGGTGCACCGTCACGGCCCCGGCAGGAATCGGACACGCGACGACCTCCTCCTGGTTGAAGTTGTCCACTTCCAGACCATGGACGCGCGGATCGTTGTTGATGGGGTGGTGCGGCAAGACTCCTTGGCGGTGGCTGCCGGGTACGAACTGCATGCATCCCGACTCCACCGTAGCGTCCTGCAGCGGCATCCAAATGCTGAGGGAGGAATAGATCAGCGACGGATTCCAGTAGGCCTCGTCCTGGTGCCAGGGGGTGTCCGAACCAATGTACGGAGGTTTCAGGATGGCGTGATCGCCTCCTTCAGCTTCGCCCCCCAGCAGCTGGCGGGCGCAAGAAGCCCCCATCTTCTTGAACGCCATGTCATTGAGCTCGGGGGCAAAACGGGTAGGCCCCAGGATTTGCGGGAGGGTTGCTTCTGCACCCTCTTCGTCGGCGCCCGCCAAGTCAAACTGCGCGCCTTCCTCTCGTCCCGCCCGACGGGCAAACAGTTCGTCATAGATGCGCTTCAGCGTTTCCAGCTCCTCTTTGCTAGCAATGGGATCCAGGACAACGTAGCCGTTGTCCCGGAAAAACTCCAACTGTTCATTGGACACCTGCATCGGTTCCATCTTGCATTTCCTTGGCTGTATGACAGACCGGAGCGGCAACCCTGGTTGCCGCTCCGCCGGACGGTTCCTTAGCAATTAACCTTGGCTGGCCCAGTACTCGTCCAATAGGCTCTGAATCTTTGCGTTCAGCTCCGGGACTACCTCGAAGGCATCGGCGTCGCCCGCGACCATGCGGTCACGTGCGGGACCGTAGGCTTCCGCCGTAATGTAACGGTCGTCCACTTCGCCGGCTAGGTGAAGGATGCCCGACTCAAAGGCGTCGATCAGTGGCTGGGGATTTTCAAGGCCCCATTTTTCGATCGTGGACGGTTTCCATAGGCGTTCGTTGAAGTCGGGCGTGACCGGTTGGCGTCCGGACTGAGCCACGTACTGCTGTGCTCCTTCCCCGCCTGCGAACTTGAGGAATTCCCAAGTCTCGTCCGGGTGTTCTGTGCGGGAATTCATGAGCAGCACATGGCCGAACACCATGTGGGCGCGCGTGCCATTGGATGCCTTGGGCAGTTGTGCAACGCCGAACGGCACATAGTTCTCGGCCATTGCCTCTTCGGTGCAGGACCACTCCCGGCAAGCCATCTTTGGGAAGAACCATGGTCCTTCCATCTTCATGGCTACGTTGCCGGAGTCAATCTGATTGTTGCCGCCTTCCATCATGGCAGGAGTGGGGCTGACCCCGAACTCGTTGATGCAGGCATATAACTGGAAGTTGATGAAGTCCATTATGGCCGGTGTGTCCCAGAGTGCCTCCTTGGGTTCGATCTCCTGGTCCCATTCCTTGTCGCCGTTGAGCCGCATCCAACAGGCCAGACGTTCATACGATGAGTTGGTCTGGTATCCGAACTGCTGCTGGCCGTCGACTTCCCCGGTCAGGTTGATGGTCAGCTGGACAAAGTCCTCGTAAGTCCAGTCGTCAGTGGGATAGTCCAAACCCATGTTGTCGAAGGGTTTCTTGGAGTAGAAGATGACCATGGAGTTCATGTTCCATGGTATGCCGTACAGTTCACCGCGGAAGCGCGTCTGGGTCTCGTACACACTGTCCCAGGCATCCGGGAAGGGCGTGTCATAGGAGTCCCGGGCCTGCAGTTCGTCGAGGGGTTGGTAGACCCCCTTGGCGGAGAAGCTCTGCCACAGCCATGTCTGGTTGTTGATGATGTCTGCGGCGGTGCCGCCGGCCAGGGCGGCCTGAAGCTTGTCGTAATACTGGCCAGGGGCCTGTTCCAGCCGGACTTGAATGTGGGGATTTTCGGCCTGGAAGTCCGCGATGGATCGATCGGCAATGTCCTTGTCTAGCACGTCGCCCCATTCGTACCAGGCGATCTCAACCGTCTCCATGGCCGCGCCGGCGTCGCCCGAGGCCGGCGCACCGGCGGGAGCAGCGCAGGCCGACAACGCGCCGAGTCCCAACGTTGCGGCCGCAGCACGCAAGAAAGACCGTCTGGTCAATTGTATGTTCATGGATATCTCCTGGAAGGTGATCCTGTCGCCAAGTTGTGCGACCAACAAAACGCCAGTGTAACAGGCCCCGCGCACATGCCGCTTCCGGGCCGGTTTTGACCGGTGCTGTCTTCTTCAGAAAGCTTGCAGCATGTTTGCCGCAGTGCGTTTGGGTCTGGCGCTGCCGTTGAAGAAGCAGTCGGGCAGGGAATCAACAGGTTTACCTTGACACAGGACTTGACCGACAACTGTCGGACCAGAACGGGCAGAAAGGCATCTCCTTCCTGCACTGTTCTGGGGCCGCGCGACCGGACCCGCAAGTATGATGTTATGCACAGACCGGTGGCAGTGCCGGACGGCATGTTACGCAACCACAGCAGGTGGGCATGAACACCAACCCCAACGTCGTTGTGCTTGTTGCCGACGACCATCGCGCCAGTGCTCTTGGATGCACAGGACGCGAACCCGTAAGGACTCCCAACCTGGATCGGCTGGCAGCCGACGGCCTCCGATGTACCCGTGCCTACACCATGGGGGGACTGACCCCGGCCGTGTGCGTACCCAGCCGCGCCAGTCTGCTCACTGGGCTGTCCACCTTCGACGCGGTTGTCGGCAAGACCGACAACGACTACCCGGGGCTTCAAACCCTGCGCACGGACAAGCCACTGCTGCCCGAGCACTTCCGTCAACATGGCTATGCAACCTACGGCATCGGCAAGTGGCACAACGATGCCGCGAGCTTCAACCGGTGTTTTGCCGGTGGCGACCGGATTTTCCTGGGAGGGATGTCCGACCACGATGCGGTTCCCGTCCACCGCTACGACGCGACCGCGTCCTATCCGGCCGAGTCCGCGCAAGTGGGTCGGGAACATTCGACCGATCTCTTTGCGGATGCCGCCATCAATTTTCTTGGGACCCGCTCGGGCGAAGAGCCATTCTTCCTGTATACCGCGTTTACGGCTCCCCATGATCCGCGGACGCCACCCAACGGCTGGGAACCGGCTTACGGACAGACCACGGCAACCATGGAACTGCCACCCAACACCTACCCCGAACACCCATTCGACATCGAGGTTGCCGAAATCCGGGACGAATTGCTGGAGGGGACCCCGCGGCCGCCCCACCGCATCAGGGGCCACCTCGCCGACTACTATGACATGATCACCCACCTGGACCTGCGGGTCGGCGATATCCTGAATGTGCTTGAAGCAACCGGACTCGCAGACAACACGTTGGTGTTGTACCTAGCGGACCATGGCTTGTCCATTGGACAGCACGGACTGATGGGCAAGCAAAACATGTATGAGCACAGCCTGGGCATTCCCTGTGTACTGCGAGGTCCAGCTGTGGCATCGGGGACCACGGTCCCGGGTTTGGTGACCCATACCGATGTTTTTCCCACCCTTTGCGAGTTGGCCGACCTGCCCGTGCCCGCGGGACTTTCAGGTCACAGGTTGTGGCAGGGCCGTTCCGGGGCCCTCAACGACCCAGATGCATGCCTCATGGCCGCGTACCGTCACTTGCACCGGTGTGTCATTGCCGACGAGTGGAAACTGGTTCGCTACTACCGGCAGCGCAGGCGAGGCATCGTGCCCGGCTATTGCCAGCTGTTCAATCTGATTGAGGATCCGTTCGAGACCCGCAATCTGGCCTACTTTCCGGAATTCGAGAGACTGGTCCGGGAGATGGCGGAGGTGCTCAATGAGCTCCAAACACGCCACGCAGACCCGTTGCTCGAACTGCTCGCCTAGCAGGATTCGCCCGAGGTCTTCAGGAGCAAGTCATGTTGGTTACTGTTGGATCACTGAACATCGACCATGTCTACCAGGTCGAGGAAATCTCCCGACCTGGAGAGACAATCCACATCCTAGACTATGCGAAGTTCAGTGGCGGCAAGGGTTTGAACCAGTCGGTGGCAGCCGCACGGGCCGGTGCTGAAGTGAAGCATATGGGTTGTATCGGGCAGGAAGGGCAGTTCCTGTCGGACCTGTTGGCGGAGAGTGGAGTAGACGTGTCAGAGGTACTGGTTCGTGAAAATATTGCCAGTGGACATGCCATCATCCAAGTCAACCGGACGGGTGAGAACTCGATATTCATCTACGGTGGCGCAAACCAAACGGTCAAGGCTGCACAGCTGGCTGGTGTGTTGGATGGCCAGGCACAATCAGGATGGGTCCTGTTTCAGAATGAAACCAGCGAGGTTCCCGAGATGATGCGCCTGGCGGCGGAACGCGGCTGGTCGGTGGCGTACAACCCCGCACCCATGGCCGACGACCTATACGCCAACTTCCCGTTGGACAAGGTGTCCGTCCTGTTCGTAAACCAACTGGAAGGGGAGGAGTTGACTGGATTCAATCAAGCGGAACGGATTACCGGCCACCTGCTGAACCACTATGCGGACATGACTGTGGTGGTCACCAGGGGAGCGGATGGAGCCTACTGCGGTTCGGCACAAGGCACCATCGCCGTCGACGGCATTTCCGTTCGTCCGGTCGACACGACAGGTGCCGGTGACACCTTTATCGGCTACTTCATGGCCGGGTTCATGAAATCGGGATCCGCCGCAACAGCTCTTGCGCTAGCCAATCGTGCGGCTGCCCTGTGCGTCACGCGTCCCGGAGCCGCCGCCTCCATCCCCTATGCGGCCGAACTTGACAATCCGGAGGCTCTTCCCTGGGAGTGAATTGCATCCGACTGTGTTACCGATATTCGGACAGCGGCGGACAGACGCAGACGAAGTTGCGATCGCCCCAGACATTGTCAATCCGGCCGACGGATGGCCAGAACTTTGATTCGGCACTCCCCTGTGCAGGGAAGACAGCCTGTCTGCGACTGAATCGATGGGGCCATTCTTCGGTCGCGAGGCTCTCCGCTGTGAAGGGCGCGTGCCGCAGCAGGCTGTCTTCGACTGCGAAACGGCCTTCCAGCACGTCCTGGATTTCCCCGTGGATCCGGATCATGGCATCACAGAACCGGTCCAATTCCCGCAGGCTTTCACTTTCGGTCGGTTCGATCATCATCGTGAAAGGAACCGGCCAGGATACGGTCGGTGCGTGGAACCCGTAGTCGATGAGGCGTTTGGCAACGTCATCCACCGTGAGGCCTGCCGGTTTCAGCCACTCAAGATCGATGATGCATTCGTGGGCCACACGTCCGTTTTGACCCTTGAACAATATTGGGTAGTGGCCGCCAAGTCGGTCGGCCACATAGTTGGCTGCCAAGATGGCCGTCTGCGTGGCCTTGGTCAGCCCGACTGTCCCCATCATCCGGATGTAGGTCCACGAAACCGGCAGGATGGCCCCGCTGCCGCAGTCCGTGGCTGCCACCGCACCCGTGGTTTCCGTAGCCGGTTCACCGACGGGGTCCGACGGCAGGAACGGAACCAGATGGTCGGCTGCGCAAACCGGCCCCATGCCCGGTCCTCCCCCGCCATGCGGAATGCAGAACGTCTTGTGTAGGTTCAGGTGGCAGATGTCGCCGCCGATCGCGGCGGGGGACGACAGGCCAACCATGGCATTCATATTGGCGCCGTCCACATATACCTGGCCGCCACAACCGTGGATCAACTCCGTGACGGTTTTGACCGATTCCTCGAATACTCCGTGGGTGGAGGGATAGGTAATCATCAAGGCAGCGATGCGCGGTCCGTGCTCGTCGAGCTTCCGCTGGAGGTCCTCCAGATCGATGTTCCCATGCTTGTCGCACGCGACCACCACTACATGGAATCCGGCCAGTTGGGCGCTGGCCGGGTTGGTGCCATGGGCCGACGCGGGAATCAGGCAAGCTGATCGATGGGATTGACCAATGGAATGGAGATACCATCGAATAGCCAACAGGCCGGCCAGTTCCCCTTGGGACCCTGCATTGGGCTGCAGGGACACCCCTGCGAAACCGGTGATTTCGGCCAGCCAGGCACGCAACTGTTCCGTCAACGCACGGTATCCCTCCTGGTTGCGGGAAGCATCGAAGGGGTGCGTCTCGGCGAATTCCGGCCAGGTCACCGCTTCGAGCGAAGCGGCCGGATTCAATTTCATCGTGCACGAGCCCAACGGAATCATGGCGTCGGTCAAGGACAGATCGCGCTTTTGCAGACGCGCCATGTACCGGGTCAGTTCCGCCTCCGACCGGTACAGGTGGAAGACCGGGTGAGTCAGAAAGTCCGATGTCCTGCAAAGGTGTGCCGGAACCTCAGGCGCATCCGAGATACTCCGGTACGGTGCCACTCCCAGGGCAGCATGCAACCTGTCGAGCTCGTCCGGCGAGACACCCTCGTACATGGATACACCCAGCGCACCGTCGGCATATCTCCGTAGGGAGATTCCTTGCCTCTGAGAGTCTTCCCAGACGGCATCCAGGCATCGGTTGGGCATATCCAGGATCTTGACCGTATCAAAGATCGGCCCCCGGCATACCCGGGCACCTGCCACTTCCAACTGCCGTCGGAGTGTGCAGGCCTTCCGGTGAATCTCCGCTGCAATGGAGGCAAGGCCTTCCGGTCCGTGATACACCGCATACATGGAGGCAACGACGGCGGGCAGGACCTGGGCCGTGCAGATGTTGCTGGTGGCCTTCTCGCGTCGGATGTGCTGTTCACGCGTCTGCAAGGCAAGGCGCAAAGCCTGACGACCGGTGGCATCGCGGGCAACCCCCACCATGCGCCCCGGCATCAGCCTCTTGAGTTCGTCCCTTACGGCGATGAAGGCGGCATGCGGACCGCCCAAGCCGGGTCCCATGCCCAGACGCTGGGTGGTGCCGTACGCCACATCAGCACCCATCTCTCCCGGCGGAGCGTACATGGCCATCGCCAACGGATCGGTGGCCGCCGCCACCTTGGCCCCGACGGCGTGCGCAAGCTCAACGAGTTCCCGGTAGTTGTGGACCATGCCGTCCGTGTCGGGAGACTGAACCAGTACTCCGAACACATCCGCAGTCGGGTCCATTTCAGACAGCGGTGCCGTGGCGACGCGGATGTCCAACGGGCGCGCCCTGGTTTCGAGCACCTTGAGGACTTGAGGATGGACCCGGTCCGTGACCAGGAAGATGTCGGCCTGGGACCGTCTGGACCTTGCGCGCCAACAAACCGTCATGGCCTCCGCGGCAGCCGAAGCTTCGTCCAACAGCGAAGCACCGGCCACCGGAAGACCTGTCAAATCGGCAATCAGGGTCTGAAAGTTGAGCAGGGCTTCGAGTCGTCCCTGGGCGATTTCGGCTTGGTATGGCGTGTACTGCGTGTACCAGCCGGGATTCTCAAGAATGTTGCGTCGAATGACCGAGGGGACAACACACGGGTGGAAACCCTGACCAATGAAGCATGTTGTACGGCGGTTGGCAGCCGCCATGCTACGGAGTTCCTTCAGGGCTTCCGGCTCGTCGAGGGGTTCGGGCAGCCTCAGCGGTTGGGACAGGTGAATGGATGCGGGAACCGTCTGTTGGACAAGCGCCTCAAGGCTGTCCACCTTGAGCGCTGCCAGCATCGTCGCCTCGTCCCGAGTGCCGGGTCCCAAGTGGCGACTTAGGAACCTTCCTGTTGTCTGGACCATCATGCCTCGTTCCCTGATCGACTGCGTATGTGGCCGTGCCGGCTGCCGGGTTTCGTTAGGTTTCGCTATTGACGCCAATCAGCCACGATACGGCGGCACCCCATCGGGCTCATTAACCGGCGCGGAATCCGGATGGATCCTTCCGATGCAGCTTGCCACGCGCTTCCGGCTTCTGCCAACGTCCCGGTTTAGCCTTCGTTGTCACCGGGCGCATCGTCATCCTCTTCGCCCTCCTCGAAGAGCAGATGTACCCATCGCTCCCAAGGCGCGAGTTCAAACTTCAGACCGAGCGAAGCGAGGGATTCACGGCTGGCATGGAGGTGGGCCAGACTGAACGTGCGCAACCGGACCCGTCGTTGTTTGCGAGCCAGCTGCGTACAGAAGGCAGTCACGGCCAAGCGTTCCAACGGCGAGCCCCACAGTCCCGGATCCAGCGCGTACAGGAAGCGGGCTTCCTCGTTGTGGGATGAGAACTGGACGAATCCCTTGGGATCCTCTCCCTCGAGAATCTCGTAGGTGACGGTTCGCAAGGGCAGCGCATTGTGGATGGGGAGAACGATGGCCGCCTTTCTCTTGTCGCCCTGATAGTCCATTCGGATCCAGTCCTCCATGGCATCGCCGAAGGAATGCGCGTTGCGCAGCGCGAGGTGGAGATCCATCTCGCCGCGGGGCTCGTTGTGCACCAGCGGCAAGTCGATCACCATTTGCGCAATCTGGTAGTCGAGAGGTTCGAAATCGCTCCGTTCCAGTGCCGCGCGCACGTCGTGTTCATGGCGCTCCGTGCCGATGACCAGCGATTCGGTGTCGTCGTTTCGCTCGTAGACGTCGTCAAGAATATGTTCGACCATCAATCCGAAGACATTCAGACCCTCGGTGCTCCAGTCGAGATCCAGTCCCCAGTCGAAGATGCTCATGGTGTCGGCTGCCGCCTGCAAACCATAGTATCCGCACAGGTTGCCGTCCTTGAGCACGACCGCGGTTTCCATGTCCTGCTGGAAGATTTTGCGGCCAGCCACATACCGGAACAGGAGGCGCTTCCACCAAGTGTTGGCAATCTGATCAATGGCGACGCGGTCGCTGGATACGCCCCGCATCCACAAGTCGATGACTTTCCCGTAGTCGGCACCCGCGGCCGAACGAAACGCATAGGTACTGGTCATGAAGTGGGAGCTCCGAGGGCCAACAGGCTGGTTCCATGGGGCAATGCTACAGCCACCGCTTGCGTCTGAAGAACAAAAGCATGCCGATGGTGAGAATCAAGCAGGCGGAAACCACCGCCACCAAAGCGTACGGCGACTGTGTCCCGGGCAAGTGCGCGAAGTTCATTCCAAAGAGTCCCGTCACGAATGTCAGCGGAATGAACACGGTCGCGATCATGGTCAGGACCTTCATGACCTCGCTTAGCCGGTAGTTGGAAAGGTTCAGATGCGTGGTCATGGTGCCGTTGGCCAGTTCCACGAGGAGGTCCGCCAAGGACTCCTGATGCACGGACTCCTCCAAGGTCACCTGGAAGTAGGCCCGTTCCTGGGGATTGATGGACGCCCGATGTTCAACCGCCAGCCTGCGAAGGAGATCCGCTTGCGGGCCCAGGATCCGTTGCAGTCGCAGCGCGGTGCCCTTGGCCTGCAGGATGTCTTCCATGATTTCATGCTCGCTGGCCGCAGACAGATTGCGGGTGAAAATCACATCCCCCAGAGACTCAAGCGATCCGACCAAGTTCTCGATCAAGCCTCTGGCCTGGCCCACTTGATGGTCGAGGAGTTCGTGAAACAGCCGTACCGTCCCCAGTGCCAGACCGTCGGACCTGTGGTGGGCCGGATCGTGCATTTCCGCGAAATGGGACCGGTCATCGTACGTGAACGTCATGAGGAGGTTGTGGCCCAGGACGGCTACGTGCTCGACGGTGGTCAGGCCCGCCGGATCCGTTCCCAACGCCTCGACGGAATGGAACACGACGACCAGGCAGTTGGGATACTCCGCCAGCCTGGGGGTGCCTTCCTGGTCCTGGACATCCTTGCGTGCCAGTTCGTGCGCGGGGAGAACCTCCTCCAAGGCGAAGCCCAGTTCCGCATCCGTCGGGTTGTTGAAGTCGAGCCAAGCCCGGTACCGGCCCTGGCGCAGACGCATCAGAACCGTTGCGGCATCGACGCCGCACGACACGCGACCTTCGGCGTCAAGCACAACCGTGTCGATCATCTTGAAGCAACATTGGCAATGATTGTCAGAGCTGCTGCGAGGCAATTCAAACCTTGCGGTCTAATCGTATCCGGAACAGTGATTTTGGTTTTCAGGACCGATTTCGGAAAGACTCTCGCATTCGACCTACACAGACTGCGTCGATCGTCTATACTTGGTGAAAGCATCCCACTGCGTCGCTTCGCCACTTTTCGCTACAGCATTCATGTCAGATATCCAAGTAAGCCTTGCTACGCGCAACAGGCGTACGCGCACCCTTGGCTGTGTTCTGGTGGATTCAGAGCCGGATCTCCAGCGGTTCGAGCATGCCTTGTCCGCCCACACACTGGTTGCCCTGGACACTGAAAGCAATTCCGCGCACAGCTATGCATCGCGCATTTGTTTGATGCAGTTTGCCATGACCCGTCGCTACTGGGACGGTCGCGACGGTGAACTTGAACTTTGGCTGTTGGATCCGGACCGGGTCGACGTCCGCCGTCTGGTTCCGTTGTTTGCCGATCCAAATCGCCGGTTCGTGATGCACGGTGCCCAGAGCGAGCTGGGGTATCTCCACAAGGAGTTCCGCATCCGCGTCGCGAATCTGTTCGACACCCAAATCGCTGCGCGCCTGGCCGGTTGGACTTCCACCTCCATCGGCTCGATTCTGGCGGACGAGTTCCAGGTTCATCAAAGCAAACGGGTTCGCATGTCCGATTGGGGCAAGCGGCCGTTTACGGCAAGTCAGCTTACCTACGCTTGCGGTGATGTCGCCTACCTTGTGCCACTGTATCGAAAACTGTTCCACTGCCTGTCGGACTGTAATCGGCTTGCGGAAGGGTTGGCCCACATGGAGGAGGTCGCGTCCGCCGACTACTCCAGGGTTGGTTCGCGGGACAAAACCTTCTGGGATCACCAGACCACCAAGCAGGTCTCCTTGAAGCACATGGGAGTGTACAAGTCCTTGTGGGAGTGGCGCGAGCAGATTGCGCTGGCTTGGGACCGGCCGCGCAGTCGAGTGGTGACTGACAAGGTACTGTTGTCGTTGGCTCGCAATCAACCTACTACGCGCCGGTCGCTTGAACAATGCAAATGCCTGGATCGCAGACAGGTACGCCTACTGGGGGACGACATTCTGGCATGCATCGAGCAAGGGCAAAGGCAACGAGTGGCGGTGCGTCCGTTCAAACCGTCCACAACGTCCATCACCGATCGCCGCGAACTTGGGCTGTTCAACGCGCTTCGCAGGTGGCGTCTGGGCAAGTCCAATGAACGGGGCGTTGATCCGGACATTGTCCTGAGCAAGCACTCGCTCAGGGCCATCGCCGCGGAAGCTCCCATGTCCGTCACCGCCCTGGCCGGATACCACATCCTGCCGGATTGGAAGCTGGAACAGTACGGACAGGAAGTGGTGGAAATCGTCCAGGGGTTCAGCCAAGTATCCGGCTGACAGTGGCACCATCCCGGATATAGGGTTTCTGCTTGCTTGTCGGCAGGCACTCGGCCCACACCATTGCACCGGAACCCGAGCCTGCAGGGACAAGGTGGTTGTTGGCTGTCCAGGACGAAACAGCCGTGGATTTTGAGATTCGCTCCTTCCATCCTGTTGACGAAGAGTATCAGGCATGTCTGGCTGTCCAGGCGTGCTACCCCGAAGACCGGCAGGACACTCTGGACGAGTGGAAGTACGTTGACAAAACTGCACGCAAGGACGCGTTGCGTGTCAGGTTCGTACTTGTGTTGGACAGTGCCATCATCGGTTACGGCGTCGTTGCCGACCCCTATTGGTTGGATGTGAAGGACCGCATCCAGTTTGCTCACACCGTGCATCCCGACCACGAAGGATTGGTCGCGGAACGCAAGCCGATCCACGACCATGTGGAACGGTATGTTCTGAGTGTTGTCTCCGACCGGCCGGTCAAGGTTCTGTTGACCCATGCGCGTGAGGACAACAAGGTCAAGGTTGGCTGGTTGACGGACAACGGCTATCGGACCGTGAGGCGGTCTCCGTCTTCGTCACTGGACGTGGCCGCCTTCGATTTTGGGAAGTGGGGAGGTTGCGTCGAGAACGTTGAGGCTTCAGGGATTGTGTTCCTTTCTCGTGCCTACTTGCAGAAGCATGATCCTGACTGGCATGCAAAACTGTATGGGGCATGGGTGGAAATCAAACTTGACGCGCCCACCGCAAACGAGCGAAGGCCTATTTCGGTTGACGAATTCGACAGGATGCTGAACAGCCCTGCCATGTGCCCGGAGACCAACCTGATTGCCGTGGACAACGGTGCACGCGCGGCAAGTTGCTCCGGGTTTGGACCTTACGCAGGACTGACGTTCGCCAATCCCTCGCTGCACAATTCAACGATCTGGGGGACTCGGTATACCGGTGTCCGACGTGCTTGGCGCCGCAGGGGGATCGCCACGGCGATCAAGTTGAAGTCGATTGCCCAGGGACGCGACATGGGGTGTGTTCGGATGAGGACCAGCAATGAAGAGAACAACCCCATGTATGGCATCAACAGCGCGTTGGGATTCGAATCCGGGCCGGCTTGGAAGGAGTACAAAAAACTCCTGTAACCGACCCGACAATGGACGCTCAAGGAGAACTCGCCGGCCGAAAGCCAGCGCCGATGGATCCATCGCAACTGTTCAACCTTTCAGCAACGTACGGCCCGACTGCCGTGAGCCGGGGCCTTCCAACACTGCCAAGTTGGTGTCGGGGGTAGTCCGCAATGCCGAGAGCCGATCCGGAAACGGTCCCGGGCATGCATTCAGGCAAGGGAATCACTGCATCCGGCTCTGGCTGGATCCTGACTCACAACCGGAAGGGCACGGACATCGCCCAGGGGTTTTGCCTAAAGTCCCGCGGGCAAAGACCGCATTGTTGACACCACTGACCACCCGGTTATAGAGTCGGCGCCCTTTGGCAGGCTTGGGATCCCGATGCGTCAAACCGAGCCACCAAAGCAAGTCGGTATTCGGCACTCTGGAAGGAGACAGTCGTGGAATTCGGAATCCGCCCGTTCAATCCTGTTGACGAAGAGTATCTGGCGTGCCTCGCGATCGGGAATGCATGCTGGCCGGAGTATCCGCCCAATACGCTGGAACAGTGGAAATACAGGGACGAGACGGTGCGCAAGGACAAGTTCAGGGCCAGGTTTGTCCTCTTGTTGGACGGTGTCATCATCGGTTGGGGTGATGTCTCGGACCCTTATTGGCTGAAGGTGGAGGGCCGAATCCAATTCAGCCACAACGTCCATCCGAATTACGAAGAGTTGGTTGTAGATCGGCTTCCAATCCACATCCACGTTGAACGACATGTCCTGAAACTCATCTCCGACCGGACGACCGAGGTCCTGTTGACAGGTGCACGCGAAGACAAGACGGCAAGGGTCAACTGGTTAATTGACAGCGGTTATGCGGCGGTGATGCGTTATCCCTCCGCGTCGCTGGACGTGGCCACCTTCGATTTTGGTGCGTGGGAAGGCTTTGTCGAAAAGGTCGAGTCTTCCGGCATCGAGTTCCATACGCTTGCCCATCTGCAGGAACATGACCCGGACTGGCATGCCAAGTTGCACGAAGCATGGGTGGAGATTGACCTTGATGTCCCCGGTCCCAACGAGCCGAAACCCGTACCGATCGACGAATTCGACAAGATGCTGAAGAGTCCGAGCCTGTGCCCGGAGACCAACATGATCGCCGTGGACAACAGCTCGTTGCCCGAAGGCGGTTCCGGGTTCGGGCCCTACGCGGGGTTGACCTGTGTCAATCCCGCTGTAAGTGATTCATCGGTTTGGGACATTTGGCTGACCGGCGTCCGCCGGGACTGGCGCCGCAAAGGCATTGCCACGGCCATCAAACTGAAGTCGATTGCCCAAGCCCGCGACATGGGCGGCGCACGGTTCGAAACCGGCAACGAAGAGAACAATCCCATGTACGACATCAACCTTAAGTTGGGGTTCAAGCCCTCTCCGGCTTGGCAGGACTACGAGAAGCAGCTGTAACCAACTCCGGTTGTCAACAGCCGTCCGGATCGAGTCGACTGTAGCCGCCGCGCTCCTGTAGGATCGTCACCGGTTGTACAGAAATTGTCGGGCAAGACACAACCGAGGGGCCGGATCATCGACTGCACCATGTGCTTGGCCTACCTGCGAACGCAGGGAGTTCCGAAGGGTTCGCAGGTTTAGGAGCAAGGGATGTGCCCAAACCGGAAAACTGTCTCCGGTGCCAAGCCGGGCCGACATGCCTGCAAGGGGAAAGTAACTGCTCGTTGCAATCCGTGGATATTTCTTGGAAATTGGTACAATTGAACCATCTTCCGCGCGGTACCATGCGCTCCCTGAAGCACGCGGACCCGGTGCAACGGACCCCATGCTCAGCGCCTTCCTTCCTGCAACGATCCAGGCCGACGGCACTCCCCGCGGCCTGATCAAGGGGCACCGCATTGCTCTGTGTCCCAACGACCGGCAGGCCTCCCTGATGGCCGAGCACGCGGGCTGGGCGCGGGTGGCCTCCAACTGGGCCATCGACCGCTTCGCCGAAGCCTGGTTCACCGGCGAGGGCAATGACAACGAGTGGCTCTCGGACATGGATCTGCGCAGGCAGTTGAGATTGCCATAGGTTCTGGAGATCGGAGTGTATGGGATTCGACATTCGGGAGTTCAAGCCGGTTGACGAAGAGTGCCGCGAGTGGCTTGCGGTCGGTGCTGCCTACGTGCCCGACCGTCCCCCAGACACCCTGGAGCACTTTCGAGCCCGTTTGGCAACCGGGGGCAAGGACCGGTTGCCGCACCTGTTCGTGGCAACCATGGACGCAAAGGTTGTCGGATGCGGCCAGGTGTACAAACCGAACTGGATTGGAATCCAGGATTGCATGACGTATGACTTCATGCTCTACCCCGCTCTGGAAGACCTTATGGTTGGCGGACAGGCGATTCACTCGCACGTGGAGGCCTATGTCCTGAAGCAAATCGCGGGCCTGAAGGGCGGCGTGCTCAGTCTCAAGGTGCGCGGAGATCGGCAACCGCGCGTTGACTGGCTTGAGGTGAACGGATATGTGTGCCTCCAACGCGAACTGAACTCCACCTTGGATGTTCAGGGATTTGACTTTGGTCCTTGGGCGGGACGAATCCAGGCGGCGGAGAAAGCAGGTTTTGCATTCCATTCCCTTCCGCACCTTATGCAGAGCGACCCGGCGTGGTGCTCCAAACTGCACTGCGCCTGGCTCGACGTCGACGCGGATGTTCCACGTCCGTATGGCCCTCCTGCGATGACGGAGGCCGGATTCGCAAGCGGTTTGAGCGGTCCCGGCAAGTCGTTGGACACGTGGATGATCGCGGTCGACTGCACCCAGTCCAACGGAGGCGGTGACTTTGGACCGTATGCGGCCTTCACGGCAGCCAATAGATTTCCCGGCACGCCAACCGTCTGGGACATCCGCCTGACCGGGGTCTGCCGCGCTTGGCGCCGGAGGGGTCTGGCGTTCGCGCTGAAACTCAAGTCGATTGAACAGGCTCAACGGGAAGGAGCAACCATGATCGTGACCGGCAACGAAGAAAACAACCCGATGCTGGCTATCAACCAGCGGCTGGGCTTCGTACCCGCAGTGACGATCCTGCAGTATGAAAAGCGAATATCCGTATCCTGAAGCATTGTCTGACACCAAGGAGGGATCCACATGGCACTGGTTGAATATGCTCCATCCCGGTGGTTCAATACCATCGGCACACACGAACCCGTGTGTCATCTGAAACCCGGAGACGTAGTGCGGACTCGCACCGTCGATGCCGGCGGCACGGACCATCGCGGTGAAACCGTGGCCGGCCGGCCCAATCCGATGACCGGACCGTTCCATGTCGAGGGGGCAGAGCCGGGTGACGCGCTAGTCATGCACCTGATCGCCATCAGGCCGGACCGCAGCACGGGGTGGACCAGGAACATACTGGCCGGAGACGTACTTGATCCGGACTATCTTCAGGGGCTGCCGGTGCCTTCTCCTGCCCTTACGGTTTGGGACGTCGACGCGGCGGCCGGCCTGGTTCGCGTGTCCGATGGCGAAGCCTTCCCGTGGCAGTCAATGGACCCCATGCTTGGATGCTTCGGCGTGGCACCGGCAGGAGGGGAGGCAATCAGCACGGCCACTCCCGGACCTCATGGCGGAAACATGGACTACCGCGGATGGCGTGACGGCGTCACGGCACTGTTTCCGGTATCGGTACCGGGGGCTCTGCTCTACCTGGGTGATGTGCATGCCCTCCAGGGCGACGGCGAGATCGTGGGGACCGGCATCGAAATTTCCGCCGAAGTGGAGTTCAGTGTTGACGTGGTCAAGAACCAGGGCCTGCGTTGGCCGCGCGGGTACAACGATACCGACATCTTCGTGGCCGGCAGCGCCCGGCCCCTGGATCAGGCCACACGGCATGCCACCACCGAAGTGTCTCGTTGGCTTGTTGACGAATGCGGCTACGATTTGGAGCGGGTCCATCTGATGATGGGGCAGCAGGTCAGATACGACCTTGGCAACATCTACGATCCGGCCTACACCATGGTCTGTCGGTTGTCACGCGCCATGTTGGCGGACTGGAACCTGGACCCGAGCCGGACGGGGCTGTTGCCGGCCTACACCGGATGATGCCATTGCCCAGTGCGGACGGTGTGGCTGGCCTTGACCACGACATCTCACTCTGCGCACTGTGCCCGGCAGGCTGGATTGCCCCTTCGCCGAACTTGTGCAGTCCGCTCCAGTCCCAAGGCTCGCCGATCTTCCACGCGAACACCGGGAACCGACGGTCACGGCCTTTGGCACTGCTCAGGATGCTATTCGCTATGCGCATTGCACTGTTGATTCGTTGGCTGGAGTTCACTCCCTCCGTGTGTTTCGGAGTACTCCTTACTGATGCCAAAGAGGCAGCCAATTCCCGTATATCACCTTTGATCAATCCTAATACAAGCTTGTGAGACCATTGGAACAAGCAAGTTGTATTGGGGCTGGTTATACCAACTCGATTGGTTCGCATAAATTTCATGCAGGTTTCGGAGTTTGCATGATGCATCTTGGCCTGTGACGCATCCATGAGCGCATACGCGAGCAAGACACCATACGGATGGCAGGCTTCCGGGATCGGGCTTGATCGGATGTCAAGGTGTCCCAATCCCGCCACACGGAGGCCTGCACCGTCTCCTCTTGGGCATGCAACCAGACCGTCCGGGTTCAAGCCTGCATGCGGCAGTTGCCCCTGCCCAGAACCTCCGGGTTGACGACGCTGTCCGGCACTTGCCCCATGAGAACGGATGCAACATTTTGGGCGGTTCGGGTAGCCAGGGTTCGGAGGGATTCTTCGGAGAGGAACGCGGAGTGTGGCGTCATCAGCACATTGGGATGGTCTCTCCACGGGATGTCGGCGACTGGAGGTTCGATGGTCAAAACGTCCAATACCGCTCCGGCAATGGAACCGGACATCAGTGCGCGGTTCAAGGCCGGTTCGTCAATGATGGCACCGCGCGAGGTGTTGATCAGGACCGCGGAATCCTTCATGGCCGCAAAGGCGCGGTCGTCGAACAGTCCCGCTGTTGCCGGGGTCAGCGGCGCGTGGATGGAAAGCCAGTCGGACCGTTCCAACAGGTCTTGGAAGGACTGGGCTAGGGCCACGCCATCGGGCAAGGCCGCGGCCGCCAGGCGTGGGGTATAAGCAAGCACTTTCAGGCCAAAGGCCTGCGCTTTTGGCACAAGGTGCTGGGCCGTGTTGCCAAATCCCAGCAAGCCCAGTGTCTGGCCGCGCAGCTGCCTTAGGGGAATAGATGTGGCCCGAGACCACTCGCCCCGTTTGACCGAGTTGTCGAGGGCGGGAAGTTGGCGTGAGAGAGCCAGGATTCCTGCCATCACCTGGTCTGTCAATTCGTCCAGGCAGAAGTCGGGCACGTTGGCGACCACGATACCCAGTTCCGTGGCCAGGGCAATCGGAATGTTGTCCAATCCGATTCCATACCGGGCAATCGTGCGGCATTGTTCCGCTGCCGACACCACTTCCGGCGGAATCGTCCTCCAACACGTCATAATCGCATCGGCATCCCGGACGTGGTCCACCATCTGATCGTCCGAGCAGCCCGGTGCAATTTCCAGGACGGCGTCCAGAGGATCCAGAACCTCGAGTTCAGCCTCCAGGGAGGACCATCCGATATCCGTGACGTAAACTTTGAACTGTGGTGACATCAAACCGTATAATCGCCGTCGGATGGCTCTGGCGGTGCCGACCCAACCAGGATGTGTGAGTATAGCAACGGGCGGTTCCGCAGCATGACTGGGCGTTTGAACCTACGACGGTGCGGGCCTGGCTTGGATTCGGGACCATGTTGATCGTCAAGGCTGGCGGTGGGTTGTCCATCTCGATGGAAGCCGTAGCCGACGACCTGGCAAGAGTGGTGAACCAGGGCGAACAACTCGTGTTCGTCCACGGGGCCGCGGAACACACAAACGCAGTATCCGAAGCGCTGGGCCATCCTCCAGAGTTCGTTGAAGGCCGTAACGGATTGACCAGCCGACGTACGGACCGGAGGACACTGGAAATCTTCCTCATGGTCTACTGCGGCCAGATCAACAAGCTGTGGGTCGAGGCATTGCAGAAGCGTGGGGTAAATGCGGTCGGCTTGAGCGGGTTGGACGGTCGGCTTGTCCGCGGCACGCGCAAGAGTAGGATACGGGTACGCAAAGGCAATCGCTGGGTAATGATCCGGGACGACTGGACCGGAACCGTAGACCATGTGGACACCCGTCTGGTTCAGCTGCTCCTAAGAGAAGGGTTTATTCCGGTGCTGACTCCGCCGGCCCTCTCCCACGACAACGAGGCCATCAATGTGGACGGTGATCGGATCGCAGCGCACATGGCCGTCTCCTTGCAGGCGGACATACTGCTCTATCTCAGCGATGTGGCGGGGCTTTTGCGGTCGTATCCTGATGAGTCAACCTTGATTTCGTCAATCAAGCCGAATCAGATCGACCAGTTCATCGATCTTGCCGAAGGGCGCATGAAACGGAAGGTGATGGGTGCCAAGGATGCCCTGCAACAAGGGGTTGGCGAAGTTGTGATCGCGGATGGACGGGTGGAAGACCCAGTCACCAAGGCGTTGGTCGAGGCTCACGGAACCCATATCGGATGAACCACCAGCCGTCAGTCATGTCGGAGGACATCTCCGATCTCAGAGAAATCGAACTGCGAATGTCAGGGGGGGTCATCCCCAAACGGGCGGAAATCACCTTCGCGCGCGGTGAGGGAGCCTGGTTGTTCGATACCGACGGCAATCGTTTCCTGGACTTCACTTCCTCTCAGGGCATCGCGATGCTGGGGTACTCGCATCCCAACTTGGCGGCAGCCTTGTCCAGGCAGGCAGAAACGCTCACTTCGCTGTCTTCGTTTCTCTATGGGGAAATTCGAGGCCGGTTCTACGCCAAGCTGTCGGAGGTTCTGCCCGATCACCTGCCCTACGCGTTTCTGCTCAACAGTGGCACGGAGACCATCGAAACGGCGCTCAAGCTGGCTCGGATCACCACCGGTCGCGCGAACCTGGTTGCCGCGTCAAAAGCATTTCATGGCAGAACCTCAGGTTCTCTGGCGCTGACTTGGAATGCCCGCAACCTAGATGTCTTCGGTCCGCTATTGCCCGGGGTCAGCCACATGCCCTACAACAATGTGGATGCCCTTCGGGATGTGGTGACCGAGGAGACCGCCGGCGTGTTCCTGGAAGTGGTCCAGGGCGAGGGAGGCGTCAATCTGGGCACTCCGGAGTTTCTTCAAGCTGTCCAACAGCGTTGTCGGGAGACAGGGGCACTACTCATTGCCGATGAGATTCAGACCGGCCTCGGACGGACCGGCAAGTGGTTTGCGATCGAGCATCATGGCTTGAAGCCGGACATCCTGTGCACCGCCAAGGGATTGGGCGGAGGATTCCCGATTGGCGCCGTGGCGTTTAGGGACCGAGTACAAGAACACATCTTCGTAGGAGTCCACGGCAGCACCTTTGGCGGCAACCCGCTTGCCTGTGCCGCCGGTCTGGCCGCGCTCACCACCTATCACGAACACGACCTGATCGGCCACAGTGCCAGAATGGGTGCTTATCTGCTGGACAGACTGAAGGACGCACTCCGCGGTATCCGGATCGTCCGCGAAATTCGCGGACTGGGACTAATGATCGGAATAGAGTTGCGTTCCCGGGCAGCGCCGATCCTCCGTGCCTTGCTGGAGGAACACAGGATTCTGTTGCTCAACGCCGGACCGCGTGTGCTGCGACTGCTCCCGCCCCTGATCATCACCCGACAACAGGCGGACATGGTCGTGTCCGCGCTGGCCACCGTGCTCAAGGCCTGACTTCGCGTGCTTGCCGACCTCGACCTCAGGCACTTCACTGAAGTACGGGAAGCGCGTCTGGCCCGCGGGGTTCCGTTTGTCATCGCCCACCGGGGCTCTTCGGCGACGGCACCCGAGAACACCTTGCACTCCTTCGCCCTGGCAATCGAACAGGGAGCGCACCTCATCGAGACGGATCTTTGGTTTTCCAAGGACCGTGAGTTGATCCTGTTGCATGACCGCAATCTGAAGCGTACGACCGGCCGGGAAGTACATGTAACCGACCTGTCCACGGCCGAAGCGGTGTCGGTGCCGGTGGACATGCCGGAACGAGATGCACCGGAGCCGCAGTTTGTTCCGCAACTGGTTTCGCTGCTGGATCTGGCCTCGACGGCAGATGTAGCACTGCTGTTGGAGTTGAAGGATCCCAGGTTTTCGATCCCTTCCTGGGCACGGATCTTGGTCGAAGTCCTCGTCAAGCACGAGTTCTTGTCACGCGTATTGGTGACATCCTTCAAACCCCGCAGTCTGTTGGCGATTCGCGAGGTGTGTCCCGAACTGCCAGTTGGACCGGTGGCAATGAACATGCTGTTACCGGAACCCGAGTGGGATTTCGTCGGTCCGGCATGGCCGAACCTCGCCGCAAATCCGCTGTTTGTGTGGCATGCCCACCGAAACCAGGTGCTGGTGGCACCATTGGATACGGATCCGACGGCGCGAATGTCCAAGCATGCACGGCAGGGAGTGGATGCTGTCTTGACGGACGACGTTGTGGCCACGGTTGCCGCATTGTCAGCCGCAGAGGGATGATCTTCCGAGCACAGTACGCCTTGCCATCGAGTTGATCGCCCCCCCCCCCAAGCCGCAGCGGCCACGATCCGGAGATCGTTGTCGCCATGCATACCCCGCACCACAAGCGGTTTTTCACGGTAGCGTCACGAACCCGGCATCTACGACGACATCAGATCAATTACCAGCGGGACACCGCCTGTTGCCGACAACTGGAGCACCTGAACCCCAGGTCTGTAGTTGGAACCCACTCTGGTCAGCCGTAAGTCTGACCACGGCAGCAATCCAGCCGTACAGCAGATGGAGTACGCCACGCGGGGCTGGGGCCATCAAAAAGGATCAGCATTGGCCCGGCAGGCGATGGGGGTTATGAGCCCTCGACGCTTCCGAGAGCCTCACGGTGGTCCGCCTTGGTGCGCGATCGACCGATTGCTTTGGAAGTGTGGATTTGGAAATTATAATCTATTTTATATTGATAATAAGATTTGTTTTACATATTCACAATTGACCACTGTTCCCGGGTCGGAGGTCCCCGCCCACCAACTCGCCATCCCCAGCGCGTCTCCCTTCTGCCATTGTCCGGAAATCACCGGAGGCCATTCCTGGCTCCCACCGTTGCAGGTGCTCACCGCGGGTTCACCCTTCAGTGAACCGGCTCTTCTCCCAGAAGCTGCAGGCGGCAATCCTTGGTTGCAACCGGCACCATGTGTTTTTTCGGTAAGATGCTACGAAGAACATACAAAGGCGATGCGCTTCGGCAGATGGCATTCAACTTGGCCACAATCCAAGTTTCGAGAACCAGGCAACCGTTCAGAAAAATGGAAGTTTCAACATCATCGATTCTGAGTTGCAGCAAAATTTTCAAGTCAAAGCCAGTCGTCATCGATACCGGTATCATCCAACATTCTTGGAGTGAAACTGGCAGATCAGTCCAAGGGACCGCTTCACCAGTCAATCTCAAAATCAGTTACTCGGGAACCACATAATTCAGATAATCTACTTTTATGAGATCAATTGAACTTGCGGCTGCAACGAGGGTATGTCGAACTCTGATGCAAGCAGCTTTGCAAATATAGTGACCGTCAGTTCGAAGGATCTTGTGAGGGTGGATTGGGCTTGTTGACATCAAATACCGATGAGCAGTGCCCTGCCGCAGTCTCTGAAAGGCGGATTGGAGACTCCTCTGCGTCGTTCAGGCCATCCCCAACATCCAACCTATCGCCAGCCTCCCCTTCCAGATGCCAATCTGCATCCGGGCGGATGATAATGAGGTTTTGTCGGTTTGTGAGTTTCATGCTTTGGAACTACCATTTTATCACCTTAATCACTTGGCATCAAAACGGCTTGATTGATGTCCAAGAACTGATCAGGTGCCTTACTAACGAACTTTGGATGTTTCATTGGGTAAGGAAGAGTGGGTATTGCACTTGGAGTCATAATCATATGTCTTTCTTCTTGATCAGTTGATTGCGACAGATCACGATGCCGATGGCAACATGGATGGATGTAATGCCACCGACGAGCATGACTATGATCCGCTTACCATGGGATATCCGTACCCAACTGTCGTTCGCGTGCTTGGCGCGGAGACCGTGGGTATCTGTATCCGCTGTACTGCGCTGTGTCCAGCGACCAGGAGGGCATTTGTCGGGCGCTGTTGTTTGGGTTGCTTGGGTTGGGGCACCGGACGCCGAGCCGGTGTCTGGCAAGGCGGACGGTCTTGGACAGGCCCAAAGTGGATGTCCTGCCAATTCAGAGTGCACCGCTTGTGGTCGCACCGGAGGATTCGATGAGCGCAGTCTGACAATGTAATCGTGAAAATAGTGATAAAACAGAATTATATTCTGTATTGAGTTCCACTGGATTGTCGAGGGTTGGGGCTGGCAGGGCCGGACTGTCGGCAGGAATCGACCGCTAGGCAACTGAAGTTTCCGCCCGGTCTGCAGCTGGCCGCGCGTCGGAGATGGTGGCTTTGCCGCGCGGCTACAGTCGAACCCGACAACCATGGGGATGTGCACGTAGCAGTTGGGTTGGCAAGGTGCGGGCATGAATCAGTCATCCTCCTCGCGCCGGCCCAACCTTGGTTGGCAGGTTGTCGCGACATGCGGATAGGGCTGTTGGGCGGACTTGATCGCAGGCTGCATGATGAATAACATTAGGGCAGTAATGGTATACTTTGCCCTATTGGTCCGCTTGGAGCGCCGCCATGACCGACACAACCCTGGTTCCCGTCCCGGAACCGGTGGATCGGACCGAAATCGACGAACTGCCGGTCCCGACCGTCCCACCCGAGGCACAACGGGCCGCCGCCCTGGTGGCAATCGAGCTGGACAGGATCCAGCAGGCGGCACGCAATGTGGATCGGATCGCCTCCGATCCGGAGATGATTGCGGTTTGGTTGAGCAACCAGGTCTCCCCCCATACCCGGACTTCCTACGAGCATGCCTGGAACACATGGCAGGCGCACAGCAGGGGCCGACCTCTGGCCGACACCACCCTCGCCGATCTGCAGGACTTCCAGGCGGCTCTGGCACAGGAGCGCAAGCCCGGCAGCGTCAACACCATGATGAGCGCTCTCCGTTCCGTCTTTGCCATGGCCCATCGCAAGGGCTACATACGATCCAACCCCTGCGCCGAGATCAACGATCTGCCCAACCCCAATCGGAGCGGTGCCGCCTCCGCTCTCAACCGGCGCATCCTGACCCGCACCGAAGTGGCGCGCCTGCTTGAGGCGGCTCGGCCGGGCCGCGACTTCGCGCTGTACCTGATGCTCTATCACACGGGCTGCCGCGTGTCCGAGGCGCTGGCCCTGCGCTGGGAAGACCTGAATCTAGAAGGTCTGCTGCCCACACTCACAGTCCTGCAGGGGAAGGGCGGCAAGGGCCGAGTGATCCGCCTCTCGGAGCGCTTGAGGGAAACACTGATCGAGCTGCGGCCGCAGGACGCGGTGCCAGATGGTATTGTGTTCGCCACGCGCACGGGGAGGCCCATGGCCCGCAACAACGCCTGGACGTCCCTGCGCCGTGCGGCACGGCGGGCCGGCATTGACCGCGACATCAGTCCCCACTGGTTCCGGCATGCCCATGCCAGTCACGCCCTCGACGGCGGTGCACCCGTCCAATCTGTCAAGGAGACACTGGGCCACGCCTCGTTGGCCACTACTTCGGTATACGTTCACGCCCGCAATGGCGGGGACAGCGGTCTGTGGCTGGATTGAAAGGCAAGCCGGTTCACGGAAGGGCATGGGATACGCCGTTCGAGCTGGCGGGTTGGTCTCAAACCGGCCTGCAACGTCCCAGCTTGGGGCGAGCTTGTGATCTCGGCGGCATCAGAATCCCTGGGATCTTCCGGGATTCCGTTTCCCGAGTTCCACTGTAGCAATCCAGGATGTGGGCCATGTCCTTGCCGGTTGCCCACCACCGTATCGGATTTCAAATGGGATGCAGGCCGGGAAACATCAACCCGGCGGTCTCGTCCAGTCCGAACATCAGGTTGGCCGACTGGACCGCTGTGCCGGCGGCGCCTTTCATGAGGTTGTCGATTGCACAGATGCAGACAAGCCGGTATGTGGCACTGTCCAACGCAAACCCAACGTCGGCCCAGTTGCTTCCGGCCAGGATTTTGGGTTCCGGATACCGGTAGTTCCCCTTTGCTTCCTTGACCACTCTGACGAACGGCTCAGCCTTCCAGGTCGTGCGAAACGCCTTCCAAATGTCGCGTTCTGTGGTGCCGGCTGGTACGAAGAGATGAACCGTCGCGAGGGCTGCACGCACATTGTCTACGGCAGTTCCGCTCATGTGGACCTTGGAACGGATCCCGTTGGCGGCAAGGAGTTGGAGGACCTCGGCCGTATGCCGATGCCCAACCGGAGCGAAACTGCGCACGGCACCGGCGCGTACGGGGTGATGGGAGGCATCGCCGGCCTTGTTGCCCGCCTCGCTGCTGCCCACCTTTACTTCGCCAATCAGTTCCGATTCAGCGTCAATCAGTCCAGTCTGCACCACCGGCAGGATGGCCAGATTGATGGCTGTCGCATTGCACCCGACACCGGACACATATCGCGCTCCCCGGATTTGGTCGCGATTGAGCTCGGGCAACCCATAAATGAATCGTCCAAGCCACTCCGGCGCGGTATGCGGCCGCCCGTACCATGCAGCGTACAGGTCGGGATCGCCGAGCCGAAAATCGGCGCTGCAATCCACAATGCTCTCGGCCAGATTCTGGAACCGGTCGATCTGCTGCATCGCCTGTCCGTGCGGCAGGCAGAGAAACAGGAGTGGCACAGGCTCCAGTTCATCCAGGCCGGTGAACTTGAGCCTGGTTCGCGAACGAAGATTGGGATGGGTGAAGTGAACAAACGATCCCTTGTGCCGTTCGCTGGTGATCTGGACTACTTCAAAGGCCGGGTGATCCACCAGCAAGCGCAGCAGTTCGCCGCCCACGTAGCCGGACCCTCCGGCTATGGCCACTTGGATGCGATCGCTCATGGGCTCAGGGACTCAGGACACTGAAGCTAGAACTTGGGGATTTGGCCAACGGCGGCACGGAACGCATTGCCGCTGTGCCTTCCGGTGGAATGCCTACCCGGCTGCCGTCTCCAGGGCAAAGTCGACAATTCGGCCCGGGATGTCGACGCCCGTCGGCTTCACACTGTTGCGGAACTCCATCGTATGGTTCACCTCGTTTACCAACAGTCCCCGTTCTGGATCCTCTAGGACATCAACAGCCACTACTCCACCACCAACCGCGTTCGCGGCGTCCACGCACACCTGGTTCAAAGCGGGGGTGACGGGGCAATTGCTTGAAACTCCGCCGCGCGCCGTGTTGGTGATCCAGTGTGGTGAATCCCGGTAGATGGCGCAGATGGTTTCGTTGCCAACCACAAAGGCACGGATGTCGCGCATGGGTTTGTCGATGTATTCCTGGACGTAGTAAATCTTGTGCTGGTAGGTGCCGAGTACCTCCTTGTGTTCGATTACGGCTTCGGCGGCTTCTCGATCATTGACCTTCGATAGGAGACGGCCCCAGGAACCAACGGCAGGCTTCAACACGACGGGATAACCGATGTCCTCAATGGCCTCGAGTGTGCTTTCGGGTGTGAACGCGACCGCCGTGCGCGGCGATGGGACCCCTGCTTGGGTAAGTGCCGCAGTGGTGAGGATTTTGTCGCCACAAACGTCCACCACCTGGGAACGGTTGACCGTCTTCAACCCCCAGGCCTCCAGGATGCGCAGGCTGGTGAGGGCCCGACTATGGGACAGACACCGTTCCAACACGACATCGAACCGTCCCCAATCGTCCCGGTCCAATTTCTTGGACCCCGCGATGTGAAATGACAGTTGGCGATCGTCGAGCAGTTCGTACTGGACGGCGCGTGCGTCCAGGGCGGTAAGCAACATCTTTTCCTCGACCCGGAGACGGCCGAAGATGACTCCCATCAACATGCGTCGCTGTTACCTGCCAATAACAGGGTCGGTGCTCGTGGCGACATTGCCTACTCGCCGTAATCCTCGTCGTCCTCTTCCAGTTCTTCGAGGGAGAAGGGGTCCAATTCCAGCACCTCGAACTCCCCGGCACACCCCTCGCATTCCACGATTTCGTTTTGCATGACATCGGTAAGGATGATGTCGTCTGCGCAAACCGGACACTCGACGGTGCCGCTGGCTGTCTCAATGTCGGACATGGTGGTTCCTGCCTCTCAACAGATGTAATCCCTTTCCAAGTGTACCGGTACGATGCCGCTGTGCCGCTCACACAGCCATCTGCTGTTTGATGTACGGAATTAAGCCCCCGGCCTCAAGGATGCGTAGAACGTCATCACTCAACGGTTGGAATGTCACCGTCCGTCCGTTCGACGTAGCAATGTACGCCTCGTCCAACACCACGGTGGCAGTATCGCCGGCCACGGCAAGGTCGACAAACGCCGGGCATTCAAGGGCAAGCAATCCGTTGTTCAGGGCATTGCGATACCAGATACGGCTAAAGCTTCGGGCAATTACGGCACGTACTCCCGCCAGGACCAGACAGGATACGGCCTGTTCACGGCTGGAACCACATCCCCAGTTGCGGCCTGCCACCACAAGGTCGCCCGGTTGGACGTTGGCGGCGAAACCCGGGTCCAGGTCTTCAAGGGCGTGCGCCGCAATCTCCTCAGGCGTCTTGAGTGTGTAGGTGTACTTGCCGGGGAAGATAACGTCGGTGTTGACGTTGTCCCCGTATTTCCAAATGCGGCCGGTGAACCGCCGATCTGTGCGGGCCATGGTCGCAGCTAATCCAGTTCACGAGGATCCACGATGCGGCCGGCCACCGCGCTGGCTGCCACGACCGCCGGACTGCTTAAGTAAATTCCGGCCGATGGGGTCCCCATGCGGCCGCGGAAGTTCCGATTGGCGCTGGAAATGACTGTTTCGCCAGGTGCCGGAACGCCAAAGTGGTTGCCCATGCAAGGGCCGCAGCCCGGAACCCCCAACATGGCGCCGGCGCGGGCAAACGTCTCTGCATACCCGAGTTCGATGCAGGCCTCAAGCACTTGGCTGGAAGCCGGAATGATCACCAGGCTCAAGCCTGGAGCCAGCCGCCTGGTGGCCAGAATGTTCGCGGCGGCGGACATGTCCTCAAGACGGCCGTTCGTACAGGTGCCAATGAAGGCTGCATCTACATTCACCTGGCCCAACTCGGAGAGCGGAACCACGTCGTCCACACTGTGGGGCCGGGCAATGTAGGGTTCAAGGTCTTCGGCGGCGAAGTGGAGTTCCGACTCCAGTTCACAGTCCGTATCCGGATACAGGCAATCCTTTCGAAGCCCGTCCGCCAAATCGGCCCAAGCCGAACTGCCCGCTTCGATTCCGTGGCGCATGGCCAGTCGTTCCAGACACCAGGTCAAGACCGGTTCGTCAGGACAGATGACGGCGTTCTTGGCGCCGAACTCGGCCATCATGTTGGGCAGCACCATCCGCGACTCGAGGGTCATGGCATGGATGGTGTCGCCGGCGAACTCGATGGACCGGTACAAACCGCCGTCGGCACCCATGTCACCGATGATGCGCAAGGCGAAGTCCTTGGCAGTGACCCCTTCCGGCATCGCGCCGTTGAGGTTGATGCGCATGGTCGCGGGAACCTTCAACCACAATTGGCCCTGGGCCCACAAGGCTGCCACCTCGCTGCGACCGATGCCGGCACCGAACGCCCCCAACCATCCAAAGTGAGGGGTGTGCGAGTCGGCGCCAAGAATGACCTGCCCGGGTCTAACCACCACTTCTTCCGACAGGACCTGATGACAGATGCCGCGGCCCGCCTCGAAGAAGTGAACGATCCCCTGATCGCCGACAAACTCGCGGATCTCCCTGTGGTTTTGGGCATGCACCGCACTCGGAGCCGGCACGGCATGGTCCAGGGTAATGGCCATGCGCTCCGGGTGTTTGACCCGATCCTGGCCGAACTCCTCCCAGATGCGCCGGATGGCCGCCGTGTTGTCGTGGCTGAGCACAACATCGGGCTCGACATCCAGGATCTCGCCTACGGCACAGGTGTCCCTGCCGGCAGCCCTGGCCAAGGCCTTTTGTGCGAATGTCTGTCCGGGCATGGCGGAGAGAGTATCAGGAAGCTGTTGGTTGGGACGTAATGGGCATGGCCGGACGCCGTCAGGCTGCGATCGAGTTGGAATGATAGTCGCGCAACAGCGCGTCAACCTCGTCCTCGCGGATCCTTCGCTGGTCGGCCATCACCTTTACGCGGGCCGTGATCTCCTTGACTTCGTCGTCCGTCAACGCCAACTGCAACTGCGAAGCCCTTTCCCGAATTGCATTCCAGCCCACCAGGCGGTGGGCAACATGGATGTAACGGGTCAGGCCGAAGTCGGTCGGATCCAGTGCCTCGTATGTGCTGGGGTCGTTGATCATGGCCTTGGCGTGAATCCCCGCCTTGTGCATGAACGCGGCGTAACCCGTGATGTAGTTGTTGAACGGAACGTTGACATCAACGAGATCCGCCACAAAGTTCTCGATTTCCCGCAACAGGGGCAGATTGTACTTGGACTTGACCAGATCCTTGTTGCGTGTGTAGAGGCGGGCGATCAATCCGCCCAAGGGGGTAATGCCGTTCCGTTCGCCAATGCCCAGCACTGAAGTGTCCACATGGGTCGCTCCCGCTTCAAGTGCGCAATACGAATTGGCGATGGCACACCCCGAGTCGTTGTGTCCGTGGAACTCGATGTCGCAATCGACCACGCGGCGGACGGTCCGAACGAGATCGAATACTTGCCTTGGATCGGCCACCCCCACCGTATCTGCGATGCCGACCCGATTCACCTGCATGCCACTTACGGCACGGTACACCATCAGTAAATCCTCGATATCGCTCCGGAAACTGTCCTCGCTGCTGAAGCGCACCTCAAGGCCTGCTTCCTGAACGAATTGGATGACTTCCCGCGCGCGCTCGATGATGTACGGGATGTCTTTGCCATGTGAGAATTCGCGCAGGATGCTGCTGGTGCCGAAGAGGATGTCGATACCGTCCACCCCCGTGTCAATCGCCATGCGTGCATCGTCCATGTGACAACGGGTGTGGGTCAGGATTTTGGACTTGAGGCCTAATCCGCAGATGTACTCGATGTCCGCGCGGCTCTGGGGACTGGCAGCGGGAGAGGTCAATTCGATGTACTCCACACCGAATTCGTCGAGCAACCGTGCGATCTCGCCCTTCTGGGGCTGAGTGAAGAAGGTGTTGGAGAACTGCTCTCCTTCCCTCAATGTGGACTCGATGATGCCGAAGTTGTCAATGCTCATGACGCTGACCACGGTGACCGGATGGCGATGCAGCCGTTCTGTGGCATCAGTTGCCGCATCCCGTCCCATGCCAACCGGCAAGCAAGCCGACTCGTTAGCATAACCGACAAACGGGCAATCGGCTGTGAATCGGCAGATGGCATCGTACGCGTGCAGCCTGCCGCTCCAGCCCGGTCTCCTGCGGCTTGCGGTCTACATGTGCCGAGGCTCCAGCGTTTCCCGGCGATGCAGGCGGGCGACTGCACCTTCGGTCAAAACAGCGCCTGGCGGCCGCACGGCCGCCAGGCATTCTCGTTCCAAGGAACAACCCGTTGAAAGGGAGAGGGTCATTCCAATGTGCATGTGTGCCTCAAGGTCACTCCTGATTCACGAGTTCGGGCGGCCAGGCCTCCATGTCATTGATCTGATAGACGGCCAGGGCTTCTCCCGTGGCACAGTCTCCGGTTTCACCGCAGGCCAGTGTCCCGGTGATGCCGGGAAAGCCTTCGATCGCGCTCAATGCATCGCGAATTGCCTGCTTTCCGATCAACAAATTGCCTTCACCGTCGTCCTGGGCAACCGATTCAATGGCCTGTAGCAGCATCATCGTGGAATCGTAGGAATGGGCGTGGAAGGCTGACGGGGGAAATCCGCCAAACTTGGCTTCCCACTTTGCCAACAACTCGTCGTAAGCATCGCCCTGCACCAGTGGAGACGTGAGATACAGGCCCAAAATCGATTCGCCCGTATTGGCCATGATGTCCGAAGAGAAGGCTGCGTCGGCACTCATCAGGATGGTGTCCTCCAAACCGGCAACATCCTGGATTTGGGCGGTGACGAAGTTCACTTCCGGCTGGAAGATCGGATAGAACAGGACATCCGGCGGATCCGTGGCGATTTCCGTCAGGATCGGAAGCATCTCGGTGTCACCCACGTTGACTGCCCCCTGGTAGGTGATGCGCCCTCCGAGCTCGGTGAACACATCCGCCATCACCTGTTGCAGGCTGTCGGCGTAGGGACTGCCGTCGTGGATCGTTGCGGCTGTTCGGGCCCCCAACTGGTTGTAGGCGAATTCCCCGGCCAACCGGCCCTGGAACAGATCATTGTGCGCCGTCCGGTAGTAACCGGGCTGCCACACACCGCCCTTCTCCGGATCGGATTCGGTGAGTGTTGGCGAGGTGTTGGAAGCGGAAATCATGCTGAGGCCGGCTTCGGATATGATGGGCAGGGCAGCCGTTCCGGCACTCGAACAGGCGGTGCCCAAGGCCCCGACCACGGACGAATTGGCAGCCACTTTCTGGGCCGCCGACTGTCCGCCTTCGGCACTGCACTGGGAGTCCTCGGAAACCAGGGCAATTTCATGGCCCAACAGGTCGCCAAAGTCGTCTATGGCGATTTCAATGGCACCGGTTTGGTCCAAACCCAAGAAGCTCACAGGGCCGGACAACACATTCATGGACGCGATGGTCACAGGCTCATCGGCAGCAACCTCCACGCAACCGAGTGCGTCGGTGCATGACATTGCCTCGCCATCATCCATGGGAACAGCACAAGCTGCGCCAAGCATACCGACCAGCAATGCGGTAAACAACAAAAAAATCGATCGACGCATGGCGTCACCTCCACGTTGACGTTTACAGCAAGGAAAAGATCGAGGCTGTTGCCTACTATCTTACTGGATCGGCAAGGGACAGCTAACATGACGCCCGACGGCCCTGACTGGCCCTTCCGGTGTTGCCTAGACGGTTCAACCCATTGGGAATGAGGAGAGGGAAGGGCCGAAGTTCCGGAGTAATGTCGAATCCCGATTTTCCAGAAGATGCGGGATACGGCAACGAAGAATGAGTGCTGCGGACCTAGCGGACAAGCCAGTCTGCTGTGTTGGTGAACTTCATCCAACAGGTTCAGTTTGGCTGCCGCGGTGGTGAACTGATGGGATGCATGTGGCATTGCGCAGTCGGAACCCGGCGCAGGGGTTGGCCAAGATCGGCGGCAGCAGCGCATCGATATGAATGGCGGGTTGCACGATCCTGTGCCCGATTGCCCCGGGCGATGCAACGACTCGCAATAAGCACTTGGCGGCCGCAAGGCCGCCAAGTGCACTTCACTGAAGATTGTCCCTTGGAGGGCCCTCAGTCATGTGTGGATCGGACGATCATTCCGGAAGCACAATCTCAGGCGGCCAGGCCTCCATGTCATTGATCTGATAGACACCTAGGGCTTCACCCGTCGCGCAGTCGCCGGTGTCGCTGCAGGAAAGGTTCCCTGTAATCCCGGAGAAGCCTGAGATCGCGCTCAACGCATCGCGAATCGCCTGCTTGCCAATGAGCAAGTTGCCGGAACCGTCGTCCTGGGCGACCGATTCAATGGTCTGTAGCAGCATCATCGTGGCGTCGTAGGAATGACCATGGAATGCAGATGGCGGCAAACCACCGTACTTGGCATCCCACTTTGCCAGCAGTTCTTCGTACTTGTCACCCACCACCAGCGGCGATGTGAGGTACAGGCCCAAAATCGATTCGCCCGTATTGGCCATGATGTCCGAAGAGAAGGCTGCGTCGGCACTCATCAGGATGGTGTCCTCCAAACCGGCAACATCCTGGATTTGGGCGGTGACGAAGTTCACTTCCGGCTGGAAGATCGGATAGAACAGGACATCCGGCGGATCCGTGGCGATTTCCGTCAGGATCGGAAGCATCTCGGTGTCACCCACGTTGACTGCCCCCTGGTAGGTGATGCGCCCTCCGAGCTCGGTGAACACATCCGCCATCACCTGTTGCAGGCTGTCGGCGTAGGGACTGCCGTCGTGGATCGTTGCGGCTGTTCGGGCCCCCAACTGGTTGTAGGCGAATTCCCCGGCCAACCGGCCCTGGAACAGATCATTGTGCGCTGTCCGGTAGTAACCGGGTTGCCATACTCCTCCCTTAGCCGGATCCGCTTCCGTGAGTGTCGGAGACGTGTTGGCCGATGAAATCATGCTGAGCCCGGCTTCGGATATGATGGGCAGGGCGGCCGTCGCAGCACTCGAACAGGAAGTTCCCAAGACTCCGACCACGGCCGCGTTGGCAGCCGCTTTCTGCGCAGCGGTCTGTCCGCCTTCGGCGTTGCATTGGGAGTCCTCAAAGATCAGATTGATCTCGTGGCCCAGCAGGTCCCCGTAATCGTCGATGGCGATTTCAATGCCACCAGTACTGTCCTGACCGAAGAAGCTGACCGGTCCAGACAATACATGCATGGCAACCACGGTCACAGGTTCATCGGCAGCAACTTCCACGCAACCGAGTGTGTCGGTGCATGTCATTGCCTGGCCATCGCTGTCCGTGGGAAGGGTACAGGCTGCACCCAACGCCCCGACCAGCAACGCAGTCAACAACAAGAAAATCGATCGACACATAGAATCACCTCCACGTTGACGTTTGCAGCAAGGAAAAGATCGAGGCTGTCAACCACCATTCTACCGAATCGTTACCGAATCGGCACGAGTCCACAGATTTCGACATTCTGCGTTACTGACTGGTCCTTCCGGTGTTGCCGGTTGGTTCAACCAATCGGATAGGAGGAGAGGTGCACGTTGCCCCGGACCGTAAGTCGGCTCACGCCGAAGCTCCGGAGTAATGTCGAATCCCGATTTTCCAGAAGATGCGGGATACGGCAACGAAGAAAGCGGGAACCAGAAGCGTCAGCCACAGAGACCCGATCTCCAGCTTGCCGGCCAAGGTCGCAGCCGGCATGGTCACAGCCCAAGCCACAGGCACCACGAAGGTGAGAAGAATGCGCACGGCACCGGGGTAGACGGTGAGCGGCCACCGAGCAGTTTGGAACAATGAATCGAAGACAACAAAGATGTTGTCCACCTTGATGAACCAAAAAGCAGAGGTACCCAAGATGAACCAAAAGGCCAATACTACTGAGAAACCGGCGAGCATCGTCACAAAGAAGAGCACGATGGTGAATAGCGAGGCCTCCAAACCGCCAACCCATCCACTCCAGACCACAAGACCAACGCCTGTAAGCAGATCGACCAAGCTCCAAATGCGGAATTCCCGGATGCTGACATAAAGTTGCGAATCCAGCGGCTTCAGCAGGACATAGTCGAAGAGACCCGTGCGGATCCCCTCCATGTAGGCTTGCAGTCCGGGCCTGACGAACAGGTTGATGAACCCGCGCACGATGCTGAACACCCCGATCAGCATGATGAGGTCCGTCTGCGTCCAGTCACCGAGCAGATCCGTGTGTCGGAAGACGACGAGAATGCTGCCAATGGCCAGCAGAAAACCGAGAGCCGAATTGACCAGTTGACCGGCGAAGTTCACACGGTACTGCAAGTCCTTGAGGATACCGATACGGGCATGGACCCCTATCACCCGGGCCAGATACATTCGCAGCCTCAACCTCCGACCGCGCCAAAACGGCGCACTGCGCGGCTCCAAACCCAAGCCACAAGGCCAGCAAAGAAGGCCAACCAAGCCGCCTGAATCACCATGCCGGACATGACTTCTTCGGGCGTCAGGCTTCCCAGGAGGGTTTCCACCGGCAACGCCACACCGAGCCAGAAAGGCAGGTAGCGCGCAACCGCGGACAGCCAGTCAGGAAACATCGAAATGGGAGCAATCCGACCCGAAAAGAACATCGTGGCGACATAGTAGGCCTGATTGAACGAGCTGGTCTCGATATACCAGAACGCAGTTTGTGCTACGGCCCATTCCATTAGGAAACGCATGGCGGCTGCCAACGCTAAGGTTGGCAGGAAGGCCAGAACCTGCCATGGTTCAAACTGGAACTCCGGCTTCAGGAAGACACTCAGCAACAGGAATGCCGGTATGAACAAGACTAACCCAAGCAGCTTGTAGGTGGCGTTCATCGTGACATCGCGATGGATGGGGTGGAGTGGATACAGCAGTTGTCCGGCCAAAACCCCCTCGCGAATACGGTATGCGTATTCGTGCATGATCCACGTAAAGGTCAGGTGGTTGACCACCATCAGAGCCAGGTAATAGGCAGTCAGGGTTCCCTGCGTATAGCCTCCGGCGCTGCCTCCCTCTGCCAACGCGACGGCGCGCCATACCATCATGAAAACCACCGGTTCGAGCAGCATGCTGAACAACCAGATCAGCACCGAAGCCCGGTAGATCAAGTGTTCCTTCAAATGCAAAAGGGCAGACAACAGATAGATGCGGAAGAGACGCATTTGGACTATTCGGCGGTGAACACCTGCTCGATTACCTGTTCGATGGGTGGGTCCTCTACCGCGATGTCGCTGAGGTTGTAGTTGGCCAGGAGACGGCTTGTCACCTCGGTGGTGTCTTCCTTGGCGACTTCCAGTTGGTATGTAAACCCGTCGTGGGCCACAACGGTGCCGAGGTCACCCAAGTCAGCGTCGGCCGAGTCAAGTTCGACGGTCAGCCGTTTGACCGGGGCGAATCTGGCCACCAGTTGAGCCAACGGTCCATCGAACAGAAGTTGCCCTCGATGAATGACCACCACACGTTCACACAGAGCTGCAATGTCTGCCATGTAATGGCTGGTGAGCAGAATGGTTGAACCGTGGCGAAGGTTGTAGGACCGGACGAAATCCCGGATGCGGTGCTGCATTGTCACATCCAGACCGAGGGTCGGCTCGTCCAAAAACATGACATCCGGGCGGTGCAGCAAAGCGCCGCCCAACTCGCATTTCATGCGTTCCCCGAGGGAAAGGGTGCGCACCGGCTTGGTCAGCAGGTCATGCAGGTCCAGCAAGTCCGAAAGTTCCTCCAATGTCCGCTCGAACTCGTTATCCGCTATCTGGTAAATCGCCTGATGGAGTTTGTAAGTGTCTCCAGCCGGCAGATCCCAGCTCAACTGATGGCGGTTGCCCATCACCATGTTGATGGTGCGCAGGTAGGCGTTGTCTCGCTTCCACGGTATGTGTCCATTCACCGTGGCGGTGCCCGATGTCGGATGGAGCAGGCCGGAGAGCATTTTGAGGGTTGTAGTCTTGCCGGCGCCATTCGGTCCCAGGAATCCGACGATCTCACCTCGGTCAATGTTGAAACTCACATCCTTGACGGCATCCACCAAGGTGAACTTCCGATCAAAGAGGCTTTTCACGGCCGCCCCAAGTCCGGATTGGCGTACCGGCACCTTGAAGCTCTTGGTCAACTCCCTTACTTCAACTACTGGGGCCATGGCTTGGCTCAGGGTGCGACCGTGCTTACTGCGTTCCGTTCCAACATGGTTCCGCAGCAGGTTACCTGCCTGCGGAACCGGCGCAGACGGTTCTACACCAAGTCGTGCAATGCGGCTTCAAGGTCTCCGAACGCAAACTCAAAACCTGCGTCCTGGAGTCGTTGGGCCGAGGCATTTTGGCCTTCCAGAAGCATGTCGGCCATTTCGCCGAACATCAACCTGACCTGAAAGGCCGGCAGGAACAGCAAAATTGGACGCCGCACACTACGTGCCAATGCCCGGGCAAACTCGCCGTTGGAACAAGATTCCGGACTGGCGACGTTGAAAGGGCCTTGCGCGCTCTGATTGTCGATCAGGAATATGATGGCGGCGGCAGCATCTAGGAGGTGGATCCAAGGAAAGGGCTGGCGGCCCGAGCCCAGCCGTCCACCGGCGCCCATGCGGGCAGGCGGCAACATCCGTTGCAAAGCACCGCCGTCCGGGGACAACACTACGCCGAACCGTGCAATCGCCAACCGTACATTTGTGGCTGCAAGTGGATTGGCCGCCGCTTCCCAAGCCTGGCACACCTCGGCCAGGAAGTCGGAACCTGCCGGGGCGTCTTCGGTAAGGACAGTCTCGGCGGGGTGGTAACCGTAGTAGCCAACGGCCGAAGCCTGCACAAACACACTCGGTGGTGCGTCCGAGTGTGCAACGGCCTCCCCCAAGGTGCCGGTCGATTGCACTCGGCTATCCAGAATCTCCTGTTTCCGCTGTTGGCTCCAGCGTTTGGCACCGATGTTGGTTCCAGCCAAGTTCACCAACGCGTCGGACCATTTGATGTGAGGGTCCAACCCAGATTCCGCACCACTCTGCCATTCCGCGTACTGAATCGTGTCACTTGAGGATAGATTCCGTCTGCGGGTCAAGATCCTGACACTGTCGCCGCGATCCCGCAGGAGTGCGACCAAGGCGGTTCCAATCAGCCCGGTACCGCCTGCAATCAGGATATTCATGGGTAGTCCTACTCGTTTGGGTTCCTGCCAGCCCAAGTCACCAGACTTGTATCGCAAAGGGACACCAGGTCGGGGTGGGTCGGGCGAATTCTAACCGCCAAACCCAGATGTCCGTTGTGGTCGGGGCACAGACTTCCCTCGAAGGCGTCCACGCCTTGGCTTGGGGAACCGGTGTGCGCCAACAACTGTCGAATTTCGATCGAAGGCGAGCGGTCCAGGTTCTCCCGAACAAATACCGCCTCGACTTCCACGTTCTCGGGAAGCACGTCCCCCAGCCGAACCCAGGCTTTGACGTCGACCCGGTTGCCCACCACAAGGTCCAAGGGACTGGCGCGCGTGCCTACGAATGACACATTGGGCCAGTTCCGCTGCATCTGTTCTTTCCAACCAGCCATGTTCAAGGCCTTGCGGTAATCGTCCGCCACCATGGCTTGGCCGTCCGACCGGGCGGGGGCATAGAGCATGTCCCAGTAGTCCAACAGCATGCGGCGGAAACTGAACTGTGGCGCACACGTGCGAATCGACTCCTTCATGACAGTAATCCAACCGGTAGGCATTCCCAATGCGTCGCGCTTGAAAAACAGGGGAATGATGTCCTCCTCCAGCGATTGGTACAGCGACGCGGCGTCGGCGTGGTCCTGCGTGTGGTCGTCCTTAAACTCCTGTTCATCGCCAATGGCCCACCCATTGCGCCCGTTATAGGCTTCGGCCCACCAGCCATCGAGGATGCTGAAATTGGGTGTGCCCGACATTGCGGCCTTCTGTCCGCTGGTGCCGCTCGCCTCATGCGGTCGTCTCGGCGTGTTTAGCCACACATCGACTCCGGAAACCAAGTGACGGGCCATCTCAATGTCGTAGTCCTCAAGAACCACGAACTTCCCGCGAAACCCGGAATGAGGGTCATGGGATAGGTTGAACAGGTGCTGAATGAGATGTTTGCCGGCATCGTCCGCCGGATGGGCCTTGCCGGCAAACACAATCTGGACTGGACGGTCCTGCTGGTTCATGATGTGTCGCAACCGGTCGATGTCGGTCAACAGGAGCGTCGCCCGTTTGTAGGTTGCAAACCGGCGGGCAAACCCGATGGTCAGTGCGTTTGGGTCCAGCAAATCGGAGACGCCGGACTGCGTTGTTGGGCTCTCACCGCGCTGTTCATATTGACGCTTCAGATTGTTGCGGGCGAAGTCAATCAGTGCATGCTTGCACCGAAGGTGGGTTTCCCAAAGCTCTGCATCGGGAATGTCGGCGACACGGGCCCAGATGGCCGGATCATTGATGCGGTCAAGGAAATCCTCTCCCAGGTGCCTGCAGTACAAGCCTCGCAAGTCGGGGGCAATCCAGCTGGGAGCGTGCACACCATTTGTGATGCCCTTGATGGGCACTTCCGACACCGGGGTCTCGGGCCAGAGAAACTGCCACATGTGGCGGCTTGTTTCTCCATGCAGTTCACTCACGCCGTTGCAGTGGCCACTCAGCTTGAGGGCCAGGACGGTCATGCTGAAGCGTGTTTCCCAGCCCAACTGTTGCTGTGCAAACTCCATGAACTGGTGCCGGTCGATGCCCAACCGGTGCCAAAAATCGGAGAAGTAGCGGTCTATCAGGTCGAGTGGGAACGTGTCATTGCCCGCTGGGACCGGTGTATGGGTCGTGAAAACCGTGTTGGATCGAACGACTTCCACGGCTTCCTTGAAGGTAAGTCCGTTCCCTGCCACCAGTTCGCGGACCCGTTCCATACCCATGAACGCGCTGTGACCTTCGTTCATGTGCCAGACGGAAGGTTTGATGCCGAGGGACCGCAACACACGCACCCCGCCCAGGCCGAACACCGTTTCCCAAGCCAACCGCCTTTCCTCGTCACCGAAGTACAGGCGTTGACTCAACTGGCGATCCTCGTCCGTGTTGAGTTCGATGTCCGTGTCCATCAAGTACAAGGTGCTGCGTCCAACCTGTACTTCCCACACGCGGATGTGGATCAGTCTGCCGGGCAACTGAACCGTCACCCTCAGGCGTCCTCCACTGGGGTCCTGCGCCTCCCTGACAGGCAATGCATCGAAGGACAAATGGCTGTAATAGGCTTCCTGCCAGCCGGAACTGTCCAGTCGCTGATGGAAGTAGCCTTGGGGGTATAGGAACCCGATGCCAATGAAAGGCAGGCCCAGGTCGCTGGCAGTCTTGGTATGGTCGCCCGACAGGATCCCGAGACCGCCGCTGTAAATGGGCAGCGATTCGTGCAGGCCGAACTCGGCGCTGAAATAGGCGATGGTGTCCGACAGCTTGTCCGGATGGTTTTGGTTGAACCAGGTTTCGGCATCGGGAGCCATGTAACGGTCAAACCTGTCTATTACCTTTCGGTAAAGCGTCAAGTAGGTTTCGTCCACGCTACAACGATTGAGATCGGGTTGGGGAACCTCAGCGAGAAGCCGGACAGGGTTGTGCTTTGTGGCCTGCCACAGGTCCGGATTGATCCGCGCGAAGAGTTCGTTCGCATCCTCCAGCCAACTCCAAACCAGATTGAACGCCAAATCCTCAAGACGGCGCAGTTGTTGGGGCAAGGCTGGTTTGACGGTAACGTGCTGGACAATCTGCATGGGGGTCTGCAACAGTCTCACTGTAGATTCAAGACCGAAGGCACGCGGCTCACCACTGAGAAGGGAATGGGCACGCTGGCCGGATCCACACCGGTGTGGACCGCTTGGACTGAAGTCGATGCGCGGCTCCCGCCACTCGTTCCGGAGGCACGGGTCCGAAGTGCAGCCAGAGGACGCGCTCGAGCCACCAAGGGGCTGCGATTATACAGAGCGCTTGCCTGCCGGACCCGTAGAGCTTTCACCCCTGGTATCGGATCGCGGAGCCATGTCCAAACCTAGTCATGCTGTGGACAGCCGCGGGGACACGGAGGATGAACCAATCCCGAACAACTTCCGCGTGGGGGTCCATGCCAACCAGACGATCCCGGCAATGGGTTGCACAAGCGGAAGGAAGGCGAAGTCGATTCCGAACAGACGCCAGACGGAACTGCCGATCAGATCGGGTTGCAAGATGCTGAGGACTCCGGTCGCCAATGTCCCGATGCTCTCGATCCCAAGCACACAGAGGGACAACCACCATGTCCAGGGCCGCCGATAGGCGAAGCCGATGGTGGCGGCAAGGTAGCAGAATGCCGCGAACAACGAAGTCAAGGGGCCGACAGCCGTGGCCAGATCCGGCTTGAAGAATAGCTGGTAAACGGACCTGCCCGTGGCCGAAAATGCCAACAGGGGATAGGAGATTCCGAGCAGGTATCCGATCGCGCTCAGGACGGGCGTTGGACGGGGGAATTTGTCCATGTCGTTTCCACCGGCCCGGATCTACCGCCGTTTGTGGCAAATGTGCAATCCGTCGGACAGCGGCAACAGGCAGGAGTCGACCCGATCATCCTCGAAAGCGCGTTGGTTCACCGCCCGGATCCCTTCGGTATCGGGGTCCGATACGGAAGGGTCCACTACCTGTCCTCCCCACAGGGTGTTGTCGATCAGGATCAGGCCTCCGGGACGGACCAAATCGAAACAAAGGTCATAGTAGTTGGGATAGTTGTCCTTGTCGGCATCGATGAAGGCGATGTCGAAGCTTTCTGCAGACCCTTCTGCCAGCAACCGCCGCAGTGAATCCACAGCCGGCCCGAGCTTCAGCGTTATTTTGTCGGCAACACCTGCGGACTGCCAGTGCCTGCGGGCGACATCGGTCCACTCTTTGCTTACATCACACGTGGTAACACGTCCATCCTCCGGCAACGCCATCGCCATGACCAAACTGCTGTATCCGGTAAAGCAGCCCACCTCCAGGTAGCGCGTGGCCTGTAGCAAGTGCACCAGCAGCTGCATGAACTGGCCTTGTTCCGCTGCAATTTGCATGCCGCCGCTGGGCATGGCGGCGGTTTCTTCCCTCAGTGCCGCCAAGGCCGGATGATCCTTTACGGTTACTCTCACAAGGTAGTTGTAGAGGTCCTCGTTCACCTGGATCAGTTTCATTGTTTTGGTCCTGGGATGTTTTGGATTCCAATGTGCAGCGCTTATGCCACCACCGGCAACTGGAGGCTCGACTGAATCAGGTCCTGCAGTTCGGCGTATTCGTTACAGACCTTGATGTCCGGGTGGGCAGACGAAATGTGATCGGGCGCCCGGAACAAGGCGCCGGCATCAGCCGCCTTGATCATGGTTAGGTCGTTGTAGGAGTCTCCGGCTGCGAACACGGTATATCCGATTTCACGCATGGCCTGGACGGCCTTGCGCTTGCCGTCCCGTTGTCGGATGTGGTACTTCGTAATCATCCCCGAATCGGGATCCACTGTGAGCGAGTTGCCGAGAATGGTCGGATATTCCATCAGGTGTACCACCGGCTGCACGAATTCCATGAAGATGTCGGACAGGATGACAACCGGCAGGCGCAGGCGCACCCAGTTCAGAAAGTCCACGGCTCCCGGCAAGGGCTTGACCGATTCGGCGATCACGGATTGGAGGTCGGCCAGTGTAATCCCATGTCTGTTCAAGATGTCCAGGCGCATTCTCATCAATTCGTCGTAGTCGGACACGTCCCTCGTTGTGAGCCGCAACTTCTCAATGCCGGTGTGGGCAGCTATGGCCAGCCACACCTCTTCCAATAACACTCCTTCCATGTCCAAGGCGACTAGTGAGGGCGTGGTCATACGGTTTTCCTTGCGTGGGAAACGGGTGCCGCCTTTCAGGTGGGCACCGGCGACAGGCTTGGGGGACTTGATGTTGGACGGGATGGCAGGATGGTGGCGGCACCTGCGTGCTCCGGCCGGTTGCCTGTAGGACTTTGCCGATTATACGCTCGCCACAGCGGATTTAGCACTGATAGCACGTTGTCGTCGAAGGCCCTCTTTTTTACATAATTCGGAAATTCCCGCGCCGTCAGAGGCAGACAGAGAAGTAGACTGGCTGTGTCCTGGCACCAATGCAGAGTAAGCACTGAGGTGGAATTGTTAAACTGACAGTGATTCTGGCCCGCCATGGTCAGGTGGGAAGTACTCTGGGAATTTGGCGGCCGGACCGCTTCGTCTTCGTTGACAAAGGAGAATGTAATGTTGAACAAGGTATCGCGCAGACGGTTTCTCCAAGTTGCCGGTGGCCTAGGTGCACTGGCTGTGGTCAATGCCTGCGCTGCTCCAGTCTCTGCCCCGGCAGCGGACGACTCGGCCGGTGGCATGGCGATGACATCCATCACCATTTGGTCCTATCCTAGGACAGAAAACGATCTGGACATCGTGTTCAAGGGATTGCTTGAGGGTTTCCACGCCGAGCAGGAGAACATTGAGGCCTCCATCGAAGTCCAGCCCTGGGGAGGTCGCCGCGAGAAGCTGTACGCGGCCGCAGCAGCAGGCGAGGCACCGGACATCTGGGATGCCACCACGGACACCATCCCGGCCTACGTTGAGAAGGGGGTTATCTTGCCCGTGAGCGACCGGCTGTCTGCTGACGATCTGGCCGATTATCTGGACGCTGAAATCGCGGCCGCGAGCTACGACGGGGCCCTGTTGATGCCACTGTTCGAGTCCGAGGTGAACGGCCCGGCCTATAGTGGCGGTCTTCTGCGGGAGCTAGACATCGATCCGGCCACGGCGGTATTCGACACATGGGACAAACTCCATGGCCTGGCGGAAAAGGCCGCGACCAAGGGGTACTACCTTGAAGCCCTGAGCACCTTTAGTTGGGGCGAGTTCATCACACAGGTGCACGAAGCCGGCGGAACCGTCTACTCCGCGGACCGAACCGTGTCCCACTTCACGGACGACCCGTGTCGCAACACGCTGCAGCGCTGGGTCACCGAATACGAGAACAACTGGGTGCCGATCGAATTCGCCATCGGCAGTGTGGACGAACAGGGTGGCCTGCCTAATTACTGGCTCTCGCTTGAACAGGTCACCGCCCGCGTCGAGGATGCAGCCTGTGTGACGCATGTCGAATCACAACCTGACATGGAGTTCTTCCACGGCCATCCCCGGAGCCGCACAGGCGAGGAGACACCCGTCTCCGGCGTGGTCTCGGGTCAGGGATGGGCCGTCACGGCGCAGAGCGAGAACCCGGACGCGGCGATCGAGTGGGTTCGCTTCATGATCCGACCTGAAAATATCGGTACCTATTGCGAACTGGCGGGTTCAACGCCGGTTGGGACGAGGACCAAGTCCGAGTATTGGAATCCGGAGGCATGCGTGCTGGAACATGTCAATCGGCATGGCCCCGCCTTGTTCTCGGATCAGGATGCCAACACCCTGTGGCAGGAAAGCAAGGTGGTGTGCGGACCGCAGTTCCAGGCGGCCGTCCTCGGCGTTGCCACAGTTGACGAGGCGTTGGAGAACATCAAGAATGAGATTGACGCCATCCTAGCCGAAAAGGCTTAACCGCAATCTGTCCCTAACCGTTGTGGTTCAGCAGGGCAGCCGGCGATGATCCCCATCCCGGTTGTCCTGCGCTTACCGCACTTTGTCAACCAACTCATTGCATGAGTTCAGCCACGTTGCGCCCTGTTGCCCAGAGGCGTGCCTTGACCAAGCGCATCCTGAAGTCGCTGCCTTGGTACCCGTTTATCATCATCAACCTGGTGGTGTTTGTCGTATTCAACCTTTGGCCTTGGCTGAGTATGTTCCAGACGGCCACCTTCAAGACGGATTTGCTCAGCCACAGGGAGTTCGTCGGCCTTGACAACTTCGTAAAGATGGCGGGCGATGAACTTCTGCACTTGGCCCTCAAGAACACGTTTCTCTTCGCCCTCTTGTATGTGCCGCCACTAGTAGTCGTCTCCTTGCTGGTGGCCATCCTGGTTAACCAGAAGCTGCGCGGCATGAAATTCTTCCGTTCCGTCTACTTTTTGCCCAATGTCACAAACATCGCCGTGCTGGCACTCGTCTTTCGGCGTTTCCTGTCACCGCGGGATGATGCCCCCTTCAACTATCTGTTGGGATTGGTTGGCATCCCTGCCCAGCGCTTTCTGCTGGACATTCACCAGGCCCTAGCCTCCATCGCCGGTCTGGGTGTCTGGCAGTCGTTTGGCTTCTTCATGGTGATTTGGCTGGCCGCGCTGCAGGCAATTCCGCAGCCCCTCTACGATGCCGGACGTGTCGACGGGGCCTATGGCTGGCGGCTGCACCGGCACGTGACGATTCCGCTCCTGCGACCCACGGCGGCCTTCGTGGTGGTCATAACCACGATCGGCGCCCTGCAGGAGTTTGGTGCAATCTTTATCCTGACCGGGGGCGGGCCTGTAAATGCCACTACTACCGCCGTCTACCACATCTATTCGCAGGCTTTCAACTTCACTCGCTTCGGCTATGCCAGTGCCCTCTCAATTCTGCTTTTCCTGATCATCCTGGTCATCGCCTACATCCAGAACCGCTACCTCAAGTTCGACGAGGAAGTTTACTGAGCCGCCATGAGCAGCCTTCGGCCACAGGCTCAACGGTCACCCCTGACCTTTCTACGGGTATGGATCGGATTCCAGCCCAACCAGGGCCTGCGCACGGTCATCACCTACCTGTTGATGGGCGTCCTTGCGGCTTCGACCGTGGGTCCCTTCATCATCATGCTTTCCGTCTCGCTGACACAGAACATCCGGTTCCTGCTGTTTCCGATCGATCTGATTCCCAACCCGATTACGCTGGAGAACTTCCAGCTCCTCTTCGCTCGGACGCTGGCACTTCGCTGGACCTACAACAGCTTCTACGTTGCGTTGGTGTCGACACTAGGCGGGGTATTCACGTCGACCATGGCTGGGTATGCCTTTGCCCGGGGGGACTTCATCGGTCGCAATGTCCTGTTCTACATGTTCGTGGGCATTCTGATCATGCCCGAAACGGCACTGATCATTCCGCAGTACATCATGCTGTCCGACCTGGGGCTGGTGAACTCCTACACCGCCCTGATTGGTCCCTGGTTTGCCTCCATCTTTGGGACCTTCCTCATGCGCCAGCAGTTCCTGAGCATTCCCAGGGACTACGACGATGCGGCTCGCATTGACGGTGCCAACATCTTCGACACTTGGTTGCGGGTCCTCATGCCGCAGCTGATTCCCGCTATGGTGACTTTGGGCATCCTGCGGTTCATGGGCAACTGGAATTCCTTCCTGTATCCGTTGATCGTAACCACCAAGGCGGAGATGCGTACATTGCCGGTAGGCTTGGGCACTGTGGCTCGGTCCGGCGGCGATGCCGGGCTGGACATGGCTGGGGCGGTGTTGGGCTTTGTACCGACCTTTGTCGTGTTCCTTCTGGGCCAACGTTACATAATTCAAGGTGTTTCCCTGAGTGGTCTGAAAGGTTGACTGAAGGACTTGCTGCTCCAGTCCGACATACACCCTGATGCAGGTTTCAGCCTTTGTTGTCTTGAAGAAACTGCATTGGACACCCGTGTCCTGCTCGGCAGTCGAGGCCAACCATCGGGGATTCATCTGCTACTTGGCACGGCAGTTCTGAGCATTTCGAACCTGTATTGAACGCGAAGCCAAGGATCGTTCGCAAAGTCCAGGCTGCAAAGAGTTCAGGGCATCGTTGACAGCCAATTCCGATGGAAAACTACGCTACCGTTCCAATCTGCATTGCCACACTGATTGGCAGGGACCTCCGCGGTGTGAAGAACGGTGGCAACGAGCGGTGCCTGATGTTCAATGCCGCCGATACAACCTTGCTTTTGGTTGTAGGCAGATTGATTCCAAGCCAGGAATCCGAACAGTCGGGCCCGACACTGATCGTGCCAAACTGCCCAGTCGACCATGCAGTATATAGCTGTATAATGATAATTATACAGCTTAAAAGGTGCCAACGGGTGGTGGCGAAGTCCAACGGCGTGGGCGGCATCGGGAAGGTTCTCCTACGCGGTGGCGGTGCACTGACAACGAGCTTCTGCAACCAGCAGTGTCTTGCCGACCAACCGATCGCGCAGCAGGAGTGCTACATTCAGTCTTGGTTGGACATGGCGTTGGCGGCGCGTGTCCAATCGTTTCCATGCCCGGCCGCCGGAGTATCGTGTTTCATGCCCGAGACCTTGACCATTGAACGTCCAAGGGCCGCGGAAGACATTGCCTACTGGGACCAAGGGAAGGCGGATGAGGAGACTGTGCTCGCCTTGCACGGAAACTTGGCGACGAAACGGTGGTGGCAACCCCTGTTCGACATCCTGCCCCCCGACATGCGGCTCGTGGCACCGGACCTCCCCGGGTGTGGTCAGACCCCCTTGGGAAACGACCTGTACTCGGTCCAGTCACAGGTGCGTTTTCTCTCGGATTTCGCAACCTCCTTGAAGTTGCGTGGCTTGGCCTTGGTCGCTCATTCGACCAGCTGTGCAGCAGCCCTGGAGTTTGCCATCTCCCATCCCCATTTGGTCAACAGCCTGGTGCTGTGCAGCAATCCGCCTCTGCACGGTGTCAAGAGTCCCCCCGAGTTGTATCGGCATCTGCAGACCGCTCGGCAGGATCGCTCAATTATGTCAACGATTATCGCTTCCCTCATGCCGAATCTCGACCTGGATGTTCCCTCGAACCGAACTTGGTTCGAACTTCTGGTCGATGACGCAGCAAGAATGGACGGGAGGTCAATTGACGGGCTGACCAGAGCCTTGGAGCGGTGGTCGGTGGCCGACAGAATCGGTCAGCTTCGAACGCCTGTATTGTTGATGAGGGGGCATGACGACGACATCGTTTCCTACCAACAGGCCTTGGCCACCCTGCGTTCGATTGCCGTGGCCAACAACCTCGAGGTGATCCGCGGAGCCGGACATTCGCCGATGATCGAGAACCCTGAAGCCTTCGCCATTCGCTTGATCGATTTCGTGGCCCAGGACTTCGGCGCATTCGACAACCTTCCACTGAACCGGACCGGGACCTTGTCCTAAGTGCAATTCCAATCTACCCACATCACCAACCGAGTGCCGCAATGGAACATCGCATCGAACAAATCCTTGACCAACTGACCCGGGAAGAGAAAGCCTCCCTTACCGCCGGGGAAACCCTCTGGAGCATTGGCGGCGTGGATAGAGTTGGCCTGCCGGCGATGAAGGTTTCGGACGGCCCCAACGGAGCCCGCGGCACGTTTGGTGGCGACCAGACCGCCGCCTGTTTCCCTTGCGGTTCTGCCCTGGCAGCTACGTGGGACAAGGAACTCCTGGTCAGGATAGGCGGCGAATTGGCTTTGGAGGCCGCCTCCAAGGGTGTGTCGGTGCTCTTGGCACCCACCATCAACATCCATCGCACTCCGCTCAACGGCCGGCATTTCGAGTGTCTTTCGGAAGATCCGTATCTCTCGGGCAAGCTGGCATCGGCCTACGTACGGGGATTGCAGGACGGGGGCGTTGCCGCGTGTCCCAAGCACTATGTCTGCAACGACTCGGAATACCAGCGAATGACCCTGGATGTGGTTGTAGATGAAAGGACCCTGAGGGAGATCTACCTGCTTCCATTCGAAATCGTCTTCAAGGAGGGCGGAGCGTGGGCCTGCATGGCCGCCTACAACCAAGTGAACGGGGAGTTCGCTGCCTCCAGCAGATATCTGCTCACGGATGTTCTCAAGGACGAGTGGGGTTTTGACGGCATCGTCATGTCCGACTGGTTTGGAACTAAGTCCACTGTGGGTTGCTTCGAGGGGGGATTGGACCTGGAGATGCCGGGTCCGGGCATCATGATGGGCACATCCCTGCTTCCCCGCCTGGAAGCGGGAGAACTGAACGACGCGGACCTTGACGATAAGGCCCGCCGCTATCTTCGGCTGGCCGGGCGTACCGGTGTGTTGGATGGCAAGACATTCGGGGCCGAGACATCGAGAAACGAAGCCGGTACCCGTGCTCTGGCGCGTCGCGCCGCTGCCGAATCGTTCGTGCTCCTCAAGAATGAACGCGGAGCGCTGCCGTTGGACGCGGACGAAATCGACAACATTGCGGTGATTGGACCCAATGCCAGGACCGGCAGTCTCATGGGTGGCGGCAGCGCGATGGTCAAGCCGCCCTACACCTCGAATCCGTTGGAGGCCATACGGGAAGTTCTAGGCGACACCACCGAGATACGCTATGCCCAGGGATGTGCCAACCATCGGTTCTGCCCGTTGGTGGAATCCGAGATGGTTGACAACGGATCCTCCAGCCTGACAATCGAGTACTTCAACCAACCTGATTTTGAAGGCCGGCCGATTGCTATCGAGTCGCGCGATTCGTCGGAGATCTTCTGGTTTGGCCATCTGCCGGACGGCGTCGAGCCGGGATTCAGCGCCCGGGTTTCCTTTGATTTCACGCCAAGGGACACCGGAACATATGAATTCGGCCTGTACACGTTGGGGCTGGGCCGGTTGTATGTAGGCGGCGATCCGGTTGTCAACCTGTGGGAGGAATACGAGCAGGGAGACACGTTCTTCGGCATGGGCTCGCCTGAGAAACGGGCCCAGTGCCATTTTGAGACGGGCTCGTCTACCAAGGTCGTTTTGGAGTTCATGTGCATGCCAGGAACACCGGTAGCCGGCTTGCGCTTGGGAGTGGCGGTGCCACTCCCGGACAACGCGATTGAACTGGCCGCCAACGATGCGGCCGAAGCCGATGCTGCCATCGTAGTGGTGGGCTTGAATCAGGATTGGGAAGGCGAGGGTCACGATCGCGGTCACATGGACCTGGTTGGCGAACAGGATGCACTGGTTTCGGCGGTGGCGGCGCGGAATCCGAGGACGATCGTCGTCGTCAATGCCGGTTCACCGGTGCACATGCCCTGGATCGACGAAGTGGCGGCCGTCCTCTTTGCTTGGTTTCCCGGACAGGAGTTTGGCAATGCGCTGACCGATGTCCTTTTGGGGAGCACCAATCCGTCAGGTCGGTTGCCAGTGACGTTGCCGAAGCACATTGCCGACACCCCTGGTTATGTAAACTATCCGGGCGAGAAGGGCCAGGTCCGGTATGGCGAAGGGTTGTTTGTCGGTTATCGCCACTACGACGCACGGAACCTGGCACCCCTGTTTCCGTTTGGACACGGGTTGTCCTACACGGATTTCACCTATTCCAATCCTCGTGCTGAAGGCTCGCCGCACGACGGGGAACAGGGCTTGCATGTGTTCGTAGATGTGGCCAACTCGGGTACCTGTCCGGGTGCCGAAGTAGTCCAACTGTATGTGGGACACAACGATTCCCAAGTAGCTCGTGCATCCCGGGAACTGAAGGCCTTTGAACGAATTGAATTGGAACCGGGTGAAACACGGACGGTTGAGTTCCTCCTGTCGGGCCGCGACCTGTCCTACTACGATGTCCGCGCTGGGGATTGGAGGGCCGAGCCGGGCCAGTATCGACTGGACATTGGCGCATCTTCCAAGGATATCCGAGGTACCGTTGTATATGAACTGGACACAGCCTGGCCGGTGGCGGACGATGGACCGTTTCCCTTGGACTTGGAGACACCCTTGCCGGTGGTCCTGGGGATTCTCGGCGAGAGACTGTGGGAGGGTCTGGGCCCCGTTGCACAAGCCCCACAAGTCCGCATGGTGATTGGGTATGGCCTCTCGGAAGGTTTGTCCATCCAGGACGTTGCTGCGTTTGTGCCCGATGTGTTGAACCTCCAAGTGCTGGCCGGGTTCGCCGAATACCTTGGGGCGCAGTCGGCACAGTCCGACAACGATGGACAATGACGCCTTCCAGTCCGCGGCCACTCAGATGCAGTTGACACAGCCCCAATCTGTGGACTGAGGACCTCCCGACGGCCCCCCGAACGGTGCCGTCGGACTAGATTATGCGAAGAGTGTTATGTAAAACAGGCAAGGTGTACTGAACCTGGGGTCCACATCCGGTTGCACGGAAGGCATGGCCGGAACTTAGGCATTCCCTCTGTGCAGTTGGGCCTGTGTAGAGTTCCCCAAAAATTCGATAGCCGTTGTCTGCCGACTCAATCAAGCAACTCCTGCAACCCAATCCACTCGTCCCAGATATTCGTGTAGGCATCGTAGCCGGGAGCCACCCAATCGCGGTGGCGCAATCTGCTGATGAGGGCATGGCGCACGTTGGGTGACAGGTTGTAGCCGCCCTCGTGTTGAATCAGGTGGTGAGCAAGTACGACATCACCGGCCTTGCCCGTGATCATGACCGGATCCTGCGCATGATGAATGTGGGGCACCCCCTGGCTGAGGACTTCATGCCCGACATCCCGGAAGTATGCCTGCAGTTCCCGGTGGGAACCCGGCCATACGGTGAAGTTGCCCGACTCCCTATCCGGCACGTCGGCCAGATACACGACGGCAAACAACGTGAAAGAGCGAATGTACTTGCCTTTGGCCGTTCCGTTGTTGCCACCTCCGATGCCGTCGATGTGGCCGTGTTGGTCAGGTGGCCCCTCATCAAGGGCCATCGGGAACCGCGGTGCGATCTGCACCCGTTCCACCGGGAGCATGCAACCTTCCCCCATTAGGCCTTCGGCTGCCTGGCGAACCCCGGTCCGGTTGAAAACGTCTGTCATGACCGGCTGGCCTGCCAGTTCGTAACAATACTGGTCGACCGTAAAGCGCGCGGGGTCGCCTCCGGTCTTGCCCACATGCCCAATTGAGTGATTGATGGCTCTCAGGGCCTCATCGCACATTGTGCGCGGTACCACTTCGGTCAACTGAAGGAAACCGCGGTCGATGAACCCCTGCTTCTGGGTGTCGGTAATCATGGAGATTATTTGCCTGTAGCTGCGTGGACAATCAGCCGCCGCGGGAGGTGGAGGTGCTTGTATCGGCCTGCATGCAGCTTGCGAAGGTTGCCGGTTTGTTGATTCTAACCACTGTCCGATTATCGATTTGGCTTGGGAAACAGCCAGTTCAGGAAAGCCAACGCCAGCAGCAAGGCAGCGGGGACCAGAAACAACCCGGTGGCAACTCGATACCGTTCCGGCACGTATTCATGCCAAGATTTCATGTGTTACCCCCAATCCGACCTCGATGTGTCCTGCAAGGCGATACAGTCCATCCAACGCACGGGCAATCGACAGACAGCATGGAACCGTGCTGCCTGCGGGTCAGCGCAAGGGCCAACTCACAACGTATTTTCTCAGTGTTCGCACAGAAACCCAGCGGCCTACGTCCGACGTGCAGCCCATCCCAGGCCGTGCCGCCGATTCGGAGAGGGCCACCAGGCACATGCCGGGTCATACCCTCAGCTTGCGGCGAATCCAAAGTCGTTGCAGCCTGTTGACGATCAGATGCACATGGTCGGCCAACTCTTCCTCACATGCAGGATCAATCGAACGCGCATATCGCAGTTGGACGATGTTCGTCGCCACCCCTCTCAGAGCCCTGCGCAGGAAACGGTAAGCGTCGGCGGATACCCTGCGTTCGGCTTGCAGAACCTCGTCCATCGCTGTGAGGTACTCCGTCTCGGTATCGGCCGCATGCTTGGGCGAGCCTATGCGTGCACCCCATCCCAACAGGGCAAGCCAAGCATCCCCGCGGCTCCGCCGCTCGAACACCAGCCAAACAATGTATCCCGCCGGTACCAGGAGCACGAGCCAAAATAGGGATTGGGGGGTGAAACCGCCGGTCAACGGCACGGGCGGGCCCGCACCTTCCAACGCGGCGCCATCGGCCAAGCTGCCCTGAAGTTCGATCGGGGTAACGAAAGAACGGTCGAGGCCCGCCCGCCCGGCAGTGGGTTCGAAGGGAATCCATCCCAAGCCCGGGAACCACACCTCCGGCCACGCGTGGGCCTGGGCGTCGGTGAATGTCCACTCCTCGGTGTACGGTTCCAAGTATCCGGGCGCATATCCGATGGTAAACCGTGTCGGTATGCCGGCAAGCCTCATCAACACTACAAACGCCGTGGTGTAGTAGTCGCAGTAGCCGCGTTTGAGGTCGAATAGGAAATGGTGGGCGACATCCTCCACCTCAGGTCCTGGCAGGCTGACCTCAAGGTCGTACGGATATTCCCGGAGATACGCCTCGACCGCCAGTCCCAGACTGTACAGTGCGGTGTGTCCCGCTCCGAGCCGGGAGGCGAGTTCCTCGGTTTGCGAGCTGACGGTGTCCGGCAATTGCAGGTATGGCTGCAGGGTTTCGTCGATTGATTCGCCGACGCTGTCCAGCGTCACCGATGCCAGGATGTCATCGCCCAGTCGGGGCCAGTGGGACAGGACGTTGTAGCTGGGCTGGCCACCGGCGCGGTAGAGCAGAGCCGCACCTCCTGCACCTCGCTCGGGTGAAAGCGGAATCGTGGCGCGCACCGGTTCGGGCATCGCGTACAGCAGCAACGACTGATTGTGACGCGTGACAGACTGCCAGACTGGGAGTACATGCGGATACAAGTACGGTTCCAGGTCCGCGTTGGGCTCAACGCGGGCATCCAGCCAGCTATCGGGATTCGACCATCCGCGTCCGTCATAGTGACGGAAAGTCTTGCCTCGCATATAGAAGCCGGCCGACTCGTCAAGCATGCTGCTGGTGGTCACCGTCAGTGCCAGGCTGTTGGTTATGTCCGGCGGCGCGCCAAGCAGAAAGGAATTGGGAAGGCCACCTGCTTCAGACTGGCGACGGCCGTGGAACTTGCTCTGCATCTCCGGAAACATGCGGCTGCCCACGTCGGTGGTGACCGCGTCCACCGGATGGAGGATGGAGTTGGCCCACTGTTGGATTTCGCGGAGATTGATGGAAGGTACAACCGACGCCAGAACAATCATCGCCACCAACATGGCAAGCGAACCCAGGGCCCGATCAAAGACCAGGCTTTCCGGATAGTCCATTCCGCGGCTGTCCCACGTTGCCTGTTGGTGCCGATGCCCTTGCCACGCGTACAGCAGGAACATGCCGGCCAGGTAGGCGACCGCACTCAGTCTGGACCCCTGGCTGTAAAACACGATGAACGCGGTCAACGTCACGGAGGGCAGCAGACCGTACAGGATGGGCCGTTCGGACAAAGTCATCCAGGTAGCATGGAACGCCACCAGAAATAGGACCAATCCGCAAATGCCAATAAAAATCAGGTCGTCCTGTTGAGCACCCGGGCCTCGAACGCCTTGCAGCCAGAAACCAATCCGGCTGCCCAATCCCTCCAGTGAAGACCCGGTTTCCGCTACGGTGTGCGACCAAAGTTCCATTGCCATAGTGGACACGGTCGTATTGTCGGCAAAGGCGGGAGACCAATCCGAAATCCTGCCTGCGATTCCGGTCAGTTGTTGGATCAGTAGCAGGCAACCCAACAGAATGGCACCCACGGCAACCACTGGACCAGCCACCCTGGCCGGCCGACCCGAAGCCCGCGTCAGGACGCGGACGGTCAGCCAACCAGCGAGCATCCCGCCGACGGTCAACCACTCCGGTGCGAGGCTTGCAGTGCCGAAGTCAACCCACTCGGTGGACCGCAGTACCGAAGAAATGCCCAACTGGAGTGCAGCCAGCAGGAATACGGTCATGCGCCCTGTTTGCGGCCTGTACCACCGATCAAAGAGGTTCTGAAGCCTTCGGCCCAACGTTGCGTTCCGTTCCGGATCGCCCGCGAGTTCCCGATCCGATGTGAGCACAGTCATCCAACCAGCTCCTGTTCCGTCACAGCCACGGTGCGGCCGAAAGGCGTAGTAATGTAACGAGTGGTTTGGCGTCGATGGGTCAATACCGGTTCAAATTCTGCCGAGGTATCGAAAATCCTGGGTTCAAACGCGGCCAAAGCCGTCTCGACCGGGCCGGGCAGTATGACATCCGGTGTATCTGAGCTAAACCGGCAAAGGATCACGCCGCAGGCCACTCCGGCCTGTTGCAGAGATGCCAGTTCCGAAACCCAGGCCTCCATCAAACCCACCTGTTCGGAATTGGTGGGGAACGTCGCCACTACCATGACGGAGTTGCCTCGGGCCTGGCTAAGCTCCCTGCGAGTCCGGCTCAGCAGACTTGCCAACGTCACTTGGCCGGGCGTGATTCCCGCAAGGGCGTGGACCACATGCCAAAGCAGACGCGGACCCTGCGCCGGCGCAATCACCTCGATCGCATTGTCCGAACCGGCGCACAGAAGGCCGCAGCGAGACTGGTCGCGTGTGTCGAGTACCTGGGCGACCAGGCTCCCCGCGATCATGATGGAAAACTCGAGAGTGCCCGTCGGCCCGTCGCCGACATGTGCCGAATCCTTCAGATCAAGTACGACCGTCATGCTGACCCCGGGTTCGGTTTCGAGTTCGGTCACTGTTAGTTCTCCGCGCCGCGCCGTGGACGGCCAGTGGACATGGCGCAAACTGTCAGTGGGAGTGTATTCGCGCAGGATTGGGGCCTTGACCGTGCCCTGAAGGCGTCGTCGCTGGCGCCAGCTTCCGCTCTGAATTTGTTGGACCAGGCTGTACTCCGGCAACCGCACAATGCGGGGATATACCAGGATCTCGTGTTGCTGCACGAACATCCTGGTGCCTTCCATTAAGCCCAGGGGATCACCCAGTCGCAGTCGAACCGGTCCAAGGCGCAGCCAACCGCGCCTTTGGCACAGAACCGTTTCAGTCCATTCGGTGGAGGCGTTGTTCGAACAAGCCACCACTCTGTTGGCCGCAAATCGGAAACGCGGGTCGGCCGAGTCAAGGAATTCACACCAGATGATCGGCAGTGAACTTTGGTTGGTGACCCGACACTGGATTTCGACTTCGTCGCCGACCATCGTCAAGCTGTCGGGCAACACACATTCAAATTCGAGATGGACAATCTGCATCCGGACCCAGGCGTAGGCAGCCCCATAAATCAGCACCAATGCGATTGCCAACGCCAGCCACAGCCCACCGGGCGAAATCAACTGTGACGCAAGAAGGAGCGGCACCAGCCACAAGGGCCAGCCATGGACCGGCCGGATATTGGTTCGATTGTCTAGGCCGTGGGCCCAAAGATTGCCGGGCAACCGCCCGACGCGACTGCTCAGCCCCCGCCTGACCGCCTCCAGGTTGGGGAAGTTCTGGCTGGGGGCAATGGAACGGTGGTTCCTCAAGCCCCGGATACCACAACTGACCGGGACATGGGATCAGGCCACATCCTCGCGATTGAGGTCCGCCAGCAGCGCTTGGAGCTTGGCCTGGGTCAAACCCGCTTCGGGATAGGTGGACACTTCCATCAGGGTCATGCCCAACGCCATGTGCAGCTGCGGGTGGGAAGTGGCTCCCGGAATATGACGTTCAAGGATTTGCTTGGCGCGTTCGTCGTTGATGAGTTCGCCAATCCTGGTCTGTATGGTGTATTTCACAGTGTGTTCACCTTGGTTTCAAGTGTGAAGGGATACCGCGGATGCGAGAATCGGATCAGGCAGCCGTCAAGAGGGCGTCCGCGTTGTGTTTCTGCCACTGCAGTTGCTTTTGCGTCAACTCGTGCGGCTGGAAACGAGTGGTCACGTCCGCGACGGGTACGCCCAGGACGTTGATTTGCTCCGGCCTGGTACACCCTAGCCGATACTTGCGGGCGTAGTGCAGGGTGCCCATGAGTTCCGGGTCGAACCCCATCACCTCGGTCATGACCGCGTCGACCGCGAAAACGTCAACGCCTGCGGCCACCACGTCCAAATCCGCCTGGTTGGTTCCGCCGGGGCCATTGCCTTGCAACCCGGTTATACCATCCACGACCGAAACATCGGGGGACAGGTAACGGGCCAGCCGAATCAGATTGACGTTAAGGTACTTGGCCTCGACGGGCTGGCGTCGTTCCGGGTGGGACGGGAACCCGTGCATCAGTACCCGATCCGGCTGGGCAATGGTTCCCATGATCATGTTCTTCAGGGACAGTGTCACCACGCACACGTCATGAGTCTTGGCTCGGGCCAGGCTGAACGTGCACGGCGCGTCCAGGAGCGTCCGCGGCATGCGTACGGTCCGGACCCGGTCGCCGGCGGTGAAGATGGTCATCTCGCGCCAGCGGGTTTCCTGATGCAGGTCGAAGAGCTCAATATCCACGTCGTACTCATCCGCAAGTTCAGAGTAGCCAAATCGCTGAAATGCGTCAGTGGTCGATCCCGCACTACCTTCTGTGATCAATACCCGGCGGGGCGGAGTATCGGAACCCAGCAGGAAATCCAGGACGCCGCGGACTGTGTCGGCGTGAGACGAGGCGAGCTGGATTGAGTCGGATAGGAAGTTGGGCTTGAGCAGCACATCCTCGTGAAGGTGCGGCTCAACATCCTCCCGGACTCGGTTGAGCGCTTCAAACGCACAGGCTCGCCGATCCGTGCCCCTAACCAAGGCAACATTGGCTTTGGTCTTCATGCTGATATCTCCTTCCGTCCCATCTGACATGCCGCCAACCGGCATTGGATGCCCGATTTGTCAAGGTGACATGTTACCAACGACCAACCGCGGTGCGAGCGGATTCGGGACCGTTTCCGTGTTGTGTTGGTCCGAGGCCCACATGGGTGTCTCCAAGCATGAATGCCCTGTTCGCTTGGGGCAAGCCATGATGGTGGCCATCAGATGCAGGAAGTTGAGAGCCCCGCTTCCGTCTTCAGTCCCAGGCCAGGCACTCTCGGGCCATTACGTTCCTACGGAGCGCCTTGGTGAATGTGTGCAGGCAGAACCGCGGAACCTGATCGCGATGGACATGGTGTGCTATGTGCACAGCGCGCTCGCGGACGCCGTCATCCGTCATCTTGCCGACCGAACAGGCTGAATCTGCTTGATCGCGCTGCTGCCGAGGCGCCAGACGAGGACACCGTTGATGGCACCTTCGGAAGCACGCTCAACTAACTTGCCGACGACAGGGGCGGCTCCGGCCAGTTTGCCAACGATGCTGGTACCGACCTCTCCAACTCCCTCAACCCCCTCCGTGATGTCCTCCATGATGTCCGGCAACGGGCCACTTTCCGAAAGGCCATCGGTCACATCCTGAAGCGCACCGCTCAGGTAGGTCGCCATCACCGAGTGTCCCAGAAGCAGTGCGGCCTGAAACGTGGTGGGCCGTAGGCCGTAGAGCACCAGCAGCTCGCGCAGCATGGCCATGCACGTGGACAGCACGATTGCCTGATCAAGCAGAGGAAACCGGGACGCGGCAGTACCGATGCCAACCCTGACCGCGTGCGCTCGCACCCGCCGCTCGGCGACCGCATCGAGAATCGCCTGGAACCGTTCGTTGAATGCCTCCAGCCATTCGGTGGCAGACAGTACCTGTGGACCCTCAAGCAGATAATGCCGCGCGTTCTTCAGCCGGGCTCGTTCGTCGTCGTTCAGATGAGGGTGTGCCTTCTCACTTTCGAATTCCTTCAGGTATTCCCGCAACTGCAATCGTGCCTGATCGGCATGGAGGATTGCGAGCACCTGCCATTGTCGACGCTCGTTCAGCTCTTGCAGACCGGCGAGATTCACGGCCGGACTACGGCGGAGCCGCATGAGTGCCCACCCGAGCCGTACAACCAGGATGATGAGGATGAGAGCGAAACCACCCGCAGCTACCCCGGCAACCCAGGCCAACGGCCTCGGCAGGGCCTGGATGTGGCCAACTGCTGCCGCGCCTTGCCCGATGAGCAGTAAGCCCAGAATCGAAGCTGTGGCCAACAAGGTCCAGCTTAGGAAGTTGAGTATGGGTTTAGGCAACCGAAAGCGACCCGCATCCCGTTGTTGCAGCGCCTGTTCGAACTCCCGGCGAATCTGTTCTTGGTCCTGTTCCTTTTCCTGACGATCGTGTTGCCTGTTCTCTCCCGGAGTCAGCTCTCGGCCCTTTTCAGTGGTGGATGAGAGCCTACCGAGACCATGGTCGCCATCGCGCAGGAGTTCCTTGTCGGCAAGGCCGGATCCAAGGTTGGAAGACCGCGTTCGCGCTTGGTCGCGTTCCTCAATCTTGACTTGGGGTTGTACTCGACCCTCACCTGCGGTGGATGGGGGAATGCCGAGACCATAGTCGCCGTCGCGCTGCGGCTCGCTCCCGGCAACGGCAGGTCCATGCTTGGGAGTCGCGGACCATGCCTGGTCATCGTTGCGGGGCGTTTCGGCCATGGTGATCAACCCAGGACCGCAAATTTGAAAATGTCGTCGAGGTTCCGATGGCGCGGCGGGATCATAAAGTTCTCCGGCACTCGAGGCCAGAAGTGTCGGTATCTGAAGTCGCCCAGCTTCCAGGCTTGTGGCCACTCCTCCGGAAGCCGTGATACCTGAACCTCCGCCGAATAACGCTCCGAGGTGTAAGGTCCTGGCTGGGTCTGTCCGATTAACGTGTTTGGTCTGCTGCCGGGTCGGGTTGAGACGCACGCGCTACAGGTGAACCACCTCACTTCAACCGATGGCCAAATCTGCTGAGCCGCGCGGGTGTTCATTGACCGGAGCAAAGCGAGAAGTCGGCCCTCCCGAAGGTCGTCCTCCAACACCAGATCGGACTTGCTGGCCACGAATGAGACGCGCTTCAGGGCACTCTTGAGCCGCAGCGTCCGCAGAATTCGGGCAGAGTTCGTGTCGCTGCACATGGCTCTTAGCAAGTCGACCACAATCTGACGTTCGTCCCAGAAGCGCTGGTCCCCGGCCATCAACAGTGACGGGATATCAATCAGAACAACGAGACTCTGAGCGGACATCAGATGCCGGAACAAGGGTAGTACTACCTCCCTTCGGTATTCCCGGTAATGGCGCTGCATCTCGTCAGCCAACTCTGGATTCGCGTCTCTCACATCCCTCGGTAGCGGCGCAAACTCGCGCTCTTCATCCAAGCCGCAGCGGCGCGATTCGGCTAACTTGGTCTCGTCCTCGTCACGTGCGAGATCTCCGGTGCGATCCAGGAAAAACACTGACGGTGACACGAGGGGTTTATAGGCCAGGATAAGACGTGCCAGTGCGAGCCGGTAGGCCAATACAACATCTCTGGCGCTTGCCCCGGGCTTGGCGGCTGCGGTTCTGAATTGGGCGGCCACCTCCCTGCCGAAAGTGTCCTGGGAAAGATGATCGAGCAGATGGTCAGACCACTCGTCGTAATCCTTGTGTACCACCATGGCGACATCTGCGATGCGCTCGCCAGGCAAATCGAGGAATTCCACTGTATGCCGACTTCTGATGCGCCATCGGCCGCTGTGATGGAATCCATACCGGGCGTGGTAGGTATCCTTGGTCTTCTCTGGCCACTTGTACTCTCGTGCAAGTACATTCCGGAAGCGGTTTAAGGGAAAAACTTCGTCGCGCTCTCGAACATTCTGCGGGCGAAAACCCCGGACAGCGACGCCGTCGGGCAAATGGAATCGTGTCTCGTCCAACTCCTCCAACTGCCACAGCAGAGAGGTGAGGAACATCGTCTTGCCACAGTACTGGGTGCCCGTCACCGCCACCTTTGTCATGTGAAGCTTAGCTACTTGTCCGTTCTTGGGCAGAGCCGTCGATTGTCTTGAGTAGATGCAGGCACGAGCTTGCTCGGCAGGGCCGGGAAACGGCGATTGGCCGCTACTGCAGAGACGACAGGCGCATTTTAATTTTACATGTGCACACAGATAACGCATTGTTAGCCACAGTGCCGGTACTGTTTCACTTTCGTTGAAAACCGTTCAGGTCCACCTGAACGGCTCCTTTTGCACGGTCCTGGTGGCCGGCCGGCTTCAAGGGATAAGGAAGCCGTATATGTCCGTATGAGCCACTTTCAACGAAAGTGAAACAGTGCCACAGTGCCGGCACTGTTTCACTTTCGTTGAAAACAGTTTAGTTGGACATGAACGGCTCCTTC
>VXMJ01000032.1 GCA_009841145.1 Caldilineaceae bacterium SB0661_bin_34
CCCTGCAGGCCTTGCCCACCGCCGATGCAACGCCATGACCTTACTGGATTGGTATGACAGGAGCCCTGTTGCAAACTCCTGCAGCTTGAACCTGGATATCGTTCCTGCCAAAGAGTTTGCTCCGTGAACAAGGCTTTCACCGTCAGACGGGGCAACTACAACGCAGTTCCCACTTCATGAAACTGCATACGGATATCGCAGACAGACTGTCAACACCACACCGCAATACAAGCCGGTTACTCCGGGAATCCCGGGCCAAGGCCAGCTGTCCGGCCGCATCCAGCGGCTGATCCGGCCCAACGCCAGCCACAGCCAGAGTACAGCCAGTCCAAGCGTCAGGGACGCCGGCAACGTTGCTGCCAGGACTGTCGCCACCTTGGCATCGGCTGCCCCGAGGAGTTCTTCCCGCCACATCAGCCAGACGCAAACCAGGACCAGGACGGCCAAACCCAACCGATCGGCACCTCCCAGCCGGTGGGCCAGCGGCAATGCTGCCAGAAACGGTGGCACCGTCAACAGGTTCATGACCCTCCGGTTCCGCCAGTCCTGCCGGGCACAAGGCAGAAGCCACCAGATCAATACCGTCTGCAGCCAGAAGGGAGGTTCCATCACGGCTGCCGGGAAATCCGAAATGGGTTCCAGACGGCTCGAACCATACCCGGACCACCCTGTGAACCTGGATGGTTCGAACCCGGTTTACCGCGCATCGGAGTCCAATCTGCCTGTGACCGTCCGGCGGTCTACCACTCAGGTCAGGCTGTTTAGGAGCGGCACCATCATCGGGGCCAGTACCAGGGCCATCAGCGGCAGGAAGAAGAACAGGACCGAGGGGATGGCCAGGCGACTTTCGAACTTCTCCGCCTCCCTCAGGGCCTTGTCCTTGTAGGACAGGATTAGTGAACGGGACAGGCTTTCCATCAGTTCCGGTCCGGCGGCCCCCTTGCGCGCCGCGATTTCGATCTGCAACGCGAAGGCGCGCAGGCTGGGCAGGCGGTAGCTTTCCACCACCTCGCGCCAGGCTCCCTGTGCCTCGCCGTGGCTGAACATCGGACGCCGTGACTGCCGCGATTCGTGCAGAGCCAGACGAATGATGGCCGCCAAGGGGCCGCCGAACTCCCCGGCCCGCGCGAGCGCCTGCTCGGGTGGCACACCGGCTGCCATCTCGGCGGACATCAAGGACAGTAGTTCCGGCAGCGAACGCTCAAGCGACTTCCGAACTCGGCGGACGCGCGCCCGGAGGCGCACGAACGGAACCACCGCCGCCACCGCGGCCACGAGCATCAGGGCTGGAATCTGGTTCACGAGCCCCAGGACGCCACAGAGCAGAGCCACTGCGGCGATGCCCAGCAGGCGGGGGAGCGACGGCTCCTCGCCTTCCAGGGCGGCCCAACGTCGCTGGTGTGCAAACAGGCCGAACCACCGTTCCTGTCGCTGTGCCGACATCCGGCGCAGCAGCGAATTGCCCAGGGCTTCGAAACGGTCGTCGCCACCCGCCAAAAACGCGGACAGCCGTCCCTGGAGTGAGCGCCGATGCGCCGCGTCCAGCACGAGGCCGGTCAGGGCATAGACGGCCAAACCCGCCAGCAGGGCACCGGCCGCAACCAGTACACCGCGGGCACCATCGGCCCGAAGCAATTCGGGGAGGGTTGGTCCCAGCAGTTCATCCCAGGACATCGGAAATCATTCCATTGAGAAAGTAGTAGCCGAACGCCATGGTGCCGAGAGCGCCCACGAGCACAAATTGCGATGTGGGCAGGGCATAGCCGGCACGCAGGCCGGGTGACAGGGCCATGAGGGCAATTACGACACCCATGATGACAAGCAGCATCACGATGGAGTTGCGGGCGCTCTCGGCCTTGGCGGCGGCAACGGCCCGCACCTCGAGCAGGGCCTGGAGGCCGGATGCCGATCGGGCAAAGGCGCGTGAGAACCCCGTACCCCCTGTCTCGGCCATGCGACCCAGCTGGAACACCACGAGGGCCAGGGAGGGGGAGATGCGCAGGGCCTGGGTGCGGGCATGGGCCAGGAAGTCGCGGCCTTCATGCCGCAGGCCCTGTTGGTACAGCTGCATCCAAACCCTCAGGGCGGAGGACTCCGGATCCAGCGTGTCCACCACTTCGTCCAGGCAGGCGGTCATGGATTCGGTCAGGAGCAGCATGGCTCCCAGGCGGCTGACGAACACCGGCAGCTCCTCCTCGATCCCGGTCTGAAAGCGATGCCAACGGCCGCGCAGCCAGGCATCGGCCACGGCATAGCCCAGGAGGCCGCCCATGAGGGCCGGAACCACGGGAAAGCGTGCCAGGAGCAGGGCGGTCACCGGGAGCAGGGAGCCCAGCAGGCGCAGGTGCCAAAGCCGCACGCGCGGCGAGCGAATGTGCAGGGAACCAAGGATGATGCGTTCGGGATCCACGCTGATGTGTCGGCGCACGGCGGAACCGGCGGCATCGTCCAGGCCGCGGTAGGGGGCCAGCCAGGAAGCCAGGCGCGCGGACTCCCGCTGCCTGCGGCTGCCGGGCCAGCGCAGGTGGGGCCAAAGTCGGGCAATCGCCAAGCCCGCGCAGGCACATCCGGCCAACAGGGCACCCTGTCGCCAGTCGAACGGCAAGGCCAGGGTTTCGGGAAGCGGGAAATCCATCAGGCTTGCTCCCTGGTTCCGGTTGCGTCCGCTGTCTTGGCGTCTTCGGCGGGGACGGCCGTGCGCTTTTTGCGGGTTACCGCGGTGCGCCGGGCTGTCTTGCCGGTGGCGGTCTTGCGTGGAGCCTTGGGTTTGGGTGCCGCGGCCGGTGATGTCGACAGCCTTGGGATTGGGTCCGCATGTTCCGACTGCCAGACCGGTTCAAAGCACACGTCGTGGGTGGTATCCGTCTTCTGCCGAACGTCGTAGACCCCGAGCACGCGCCGGTGGCCTTCCGTGAAACCGATATGCACCACCTGCTGAATCGCCTGGACAAACATGGTGCGGGAGGCTTCAAAGGGCACACCGGCGTCGGCGAACATGATCACGCCGAGACGGATCAGGGCTTCCAGAGGGCCATTGGCATGGAACGTGGCCAGGCCCGAGTGATCACTCATGAACGCCCGGAACAGGGACAGGGCGGCATCCCCGGTGCGGACCTCGCCCACCAGGATGTGACTGGGAGCCATGCGCATGGCATCGTCCACCCCGTCGGTCACGGTGTAGCCCGGGATCGAACTGCCCGGCGGCGCCGGACGCGCCTCCAGGGTGGCGACATTGGGGTGGGGCAGCCACAGTTCCTCGGGATCCTCGATCTTGACGATGCGGGCGGACTTGGGGATGCCGTGGCACAAGGCGCTCAGCAGCGTGGTCTTTCCGGTGCCGGTACCACCGACCACGAGGACATTGGTGCGGTTCCCCACCGCCTCCAGCAACTGTGCCAGGACTGTCTCCGGGAGCATGTCCCAGGCCAGCAACTGTTGGGGATCGACCGGATTGGGTTCGAAGAAGCGCAATGCCAGCGAGGGATAGCCGTCCCCCGGCACAATCGCGGGGTGCAGGACCTTGAGGCGCGCGCCGGCAAATCCGGAAGCCGCGTCGCGCGGCATGCGGGCATCGACGCTGGGCGACGCCTCGGTGCAGGCCCGGCCCAGGGGCCCCAGCAGGGATTCGATGGCCTGCCATACCTCCTGATGGCTGGGGGTCTGGTCGGCCAGGTGCGTGAAATCCATGTCTCCCCGCGCCCGCGCCCAGAGCTGGCCGCTGGGATTCAGGACCAGATCGGTGTATCGGTTGCAGACCGGCGGCATCAGTTGTTCCAGGAAGCCCAGACCGCCCGCGCGGGACAGGAGGGCGCGCACAAGCTCGTCCAACTGGGTATCCGTAGGCGGCACCATGCGCATCCGTCCCGCGGCTTCCTCCAAAGCGGTACGGGCCAAGGCCGGCAGGCGGCTGCGATCGCCGGTCCGGTTTCCGGTCAGGGACAGGAGGATGGGACCCGCTTCGTCCAGAAGCCGATGCCGACGTTCCGGCGAGAGTTCCGCAGTTAGTGTTTCCCAATGCATGGCTATTGCTCCCGGCGAAAGACCAAGGGGCCAAAGCGGGTCTCGGCCGCTTGTTCCGTGTCGGCCCCGGTTGCGGAAACGCCGACAATCCGATCCACCAGGCGCGTCGCGAAGGCTTGCCACGGAGCCAGGTCGGGTGGCCGGCCTGGGGACTGGGCCAGTGCCGGTTCCAGATCCGGTTCCTCGGTCATCTCGGCAATCGGTTCCGGCATGTCGCGCAGGCCGGAGCGCACCGTGGCCGTGTACTCCCGTGCCGACATCTGCCCGGGCCGGGTCCGGTTCAGCACCAGATGACAGGCAGATGCGGGTAGGCCGATCTCCTGCCGGGCTAGCCGCCAGGCCTCCACGGCCGCGACCGCCCCGCGCGCGGATGCTGAACTCACCAGCAACAGGCAATTGGCGGCCTTGAGGGCTGGTGCCGCCAGTTCCTGGGCGGAGATGTCGAGAATGGTAACGGCATATCCCATGCGCGCGGTCTCCATCGTCAGGAATGGCAGCGAACTGTCACCGTCCATCGCCGCCGGGGCAAAGGTACCCAGGTCGCGCGGGGAGGGGAAGCCGGCCAGGAGATCCAGTTGTCCGTTGTGCTGCAGCAGGTCGCGCACGGTCTCGGGCCGCGGGTCCCGATGCCACTGCAGCAGGTTGGGTGATGGATTCAGGCCGGCCTGCAAGGGCAGGATGTCCGGTGCACCGAGGCCGACCAACAGGCACTTGAGGCCGCGCCGGACACATTCGATTCCCAGGGACCAGGCAATCAGGCTCTTGCCGATACCTCCTTCCAGCGACCAGACCGCCAACCCGCGCCAGCCGACGGCCCCCGTTGTGTGGGCCATGGATGGAGGTATGTCCGTCACGGGGCCAACGGTCCCCGCGGCATTTGCATCCTGCATCGTTGCCGGCACCTGTGGCGGCAGCCACTGCGGCAGCGTGTCCGGCAGTTCCGATGCCGGGGTGGTGCGCGCCACGCCGGGCACCGACTGGACCTGGGTCAGGATGTCCGGCAGCAGGCCATCCGGCGTCACCACCAGGACCTGGGACGGGCACGACGCCAGCAACTCCGTCAACTGCGACGTGTTCTCGACGATGGTCAGGTCCAGCACCACATGGGAGCAGGTTTGCAGCACCTCCCGCGCCTTGTCCGGGGAGGACGCGGAGGCTGCGATGGACAGGCCCTGCGCCATGCGGCCGGCCAGGGCCATGCCAAGTTCCAGACTGGGCGAAACGAGGCCCAGCCGAGGATGGCTTGCCAGGACCGGGTTGGCCGACCACGGGGCCCCTGCCTCCGGGTGGACCTGGATAGGGGGCGAACCAAAGGTGTTCATGAAGGTTCTCCGTCCAGCAGGGGTGCAATCATGCGGTCGATGCTGAAGCCGGGCGTGGACCAGGGTTCCGGGTTCGGCGGTTGCAGGACCAGCATGAAGCTGGCTCCGATGTGGTTGAGCGAAGCGATCATCTCCAGGGGAACACTCCAGATCACGTCCGGCAAATCCTCCTCCAGGAGTTCGGGATCGATCGCGGCCAGGTCGTCGCCGTCATCGGTGGCGCGGGCCTCCTGGGCACGCCGCAGGGCACGGACGTGCAAGGTGTGTTGGGTGTCATAGAGGACCGGTTCCGGCAGCGTGCTGGCCGCCAGCACGATGATTCCCTCCCTCGAAACCGACTGCGGTGCAGTGTCGGGACTGTCCGGGAGGAACGAATCGGGGTGCAGCCGGAACGACGGGGCGATCCAGAGGATGCGTACGTTCTCGATCAGGGCTTTGGCATAGCCGCGCTGGTTCTGGCCCTGCCAGTCCGACACGACGGCGACCAGTCCCACCCTCTGGCCAGGCTGCAGCAGGCCGGCCAAGCCCGAGTCCGTCCGGACCCGGACGGCAATGCCCCGTTCGTCCGGGGCCAGGGCGATGGCCGGACCCAGGTGGTTCAGGGCCACGGTTTCCCCGGCGAAGCGGACCACGGACAGGGTCTGTTCCAGGAGCGGTTCCGGGTCGGTCAGGGCGTCCGGAGGCAAGGTTGCCGCGGGCACCATGCGCACCTGCAGATCCGTGGCGGCCAGCTGGGTGCCCGCTCCCAAATCGCGGGCTGCCACCACCATGGGTGACATGGCCTCCTGCTTGGGCCAAAGGGCCAGTCCCAGAAAGACGGCGGCCAGCAGGCCGGCCACCGCCGCGAACCCCTTCGACTTCATATGGCTTGGTCCTCCTTTGACGGACTGTTGAGTTCAATGGCCCCCAGACGTTCCGCGATGTCCCGGTCCACGGGTTCCGGCACGTCCAGTTGCCAGGGGTTGACATAGGCGGGTTCCATTTCTCCGCGCTCGAAGGCGTAGCCCAGCTTGACCACACTGCGGCCCACGGGCAGGCTGGCCAGGAAACGCCGCCAGGTTTCATCCACGAAGCCCTTTTCGCTGCGGTGCAGGGCGGAGATCACCAGATCCCGGTCGCGCGGGTTCTTCAGCTGGCAGCAGAAGATGTTGTTGCAGGAGGAGAGGATGCCGGCCGGGATGGCCGCCGGCGACTGCGTAATGAGATGCAGCCAGATTCCGTACTTGCGGCTGTCGCGCCACATGGCCTCGAACTGTTCGGCCACGGAGCGTCCGCTCTCCTCTCCGGCCTGTTCCAAGCCGGAGAAGATCTTGTTGGCCTCCTCGAACACAATCTGGATGTGGGCCGGCTCCGAGACCGCGCGCTGCAGACGCAGGGCCACCGCGTCGTGATAGAGGTGCCAGGCCGCCCAGCCCAGCAGGAAGCCCTTGGAGAAGTCGTCGAGGAAGGCTCCGCCCTCCAGGACCGCCACGCCCCAGTCACCGGGCACGATCTCGTTGATGTCGATGCATTCGGGACCGGCCGTGTACTGCAGGGAGGCCGCGCCCTGCACCAGGGGATGCAGGCGGAAGAGAATCCCCTCCAGCACGGTGCGCAGGACCATGTCGCGGCGGGAGACGGTCTTGAGCGAGTCCTCAATTTGGGCGTACAGCTCCTTGAGGCCAACCTTGCGGGAACGGTGCACGGCCAGTCGTTGCCGTTCGGCCACGGTCAGTTCGGCAAGTGGGGTGCCGGGGGCCGGACCAAGCAGGTCCTGTTCCTCGAAGCGGACCAGGCCCCAGATGTCGCTGTCCTGCACCACCGGATCGTCCACCAGCACGCCGGCCCCGAGGTAGACGCGGCGCAGGGCATCCCGCAGCTCGTGCACCTGTCGACGCTGTCCCAGCCGAGCGATCTGTCCGAAGACGTCGCAGAAGGTGCGCCACTGCACCTCCGGCAGGATGTTGCGGCCGATTTGCAGAGGGTTCCAGCGCAGCGGCCGTACGCCTCCGGGCGAGAGTTGCCGGATCTCCACGCGGCCGTGCAGGTCCGGCGCGTTGAGCAGCTTGCGCCAGCCGGTGCCGAAGTCCAGGACGATGGTTCGGAGATGCCACCGACTGGTGGTTTCGTGGATAAGGCGCTCGGCCGCCACCGACTTGCCGAACCCCGTGTCGCCGCAGAAGGCTGTGTGGAAGTGCCGGTCGCGCGCGATGCGCAGGGGCACGTCGGTGCGGTCCCCGGTCTCGGGACTGATCTGGTGGCCACACACCACTTCCCCGGAGAGTTCAGGGTAGAAGGCCAGGGGCGGCAGCTTTTCCTGGAAGGTCAGGGCCACGCCCTCCTCAAACAGGTTGGGCGCGGTGTAGGCGGCCAGCATGCCGGGCGTCAACAGCGTGCTCCAGCGCGTCCAGAGGATGTCGATGTCGAACGGGTTCTCCGCACCCTGCAGGGAGGGACGAAAGGCCATGGCCTGGGCGCGCAGGTCGCCGTCACCGACGACGGTCAGGACCGGGGTGGGCACGTCGGGGCCGTGAAAGGCCTGGGGGACAAGGGCGGATGCGGCGCGTTGGCCCCGCTCGCCCACGAGGAGCAGGGCCGAGGTGAGAAAGCCGCCTTCCATGCTGGCGCGGTCCAGCAGGGACACCAGGCCGCGGGTCAGGGAAGCCAGCGCGCGGGCCGTGTCGTCCTCGGTTTGCCAGCCGCGGCCGATGTGCAGGCCCGGGATGATGCCGGAGGAGAAGCCGCCGCTGAAGCCGCGGCCCAGCGACATGAGGCTGGTGGCGCCTTGGGTGTGGGCCAGGGCCTGGCTGGTTTGCCAGGTTTGGCTGGCGCCGGAGCTGCCGCTGGTGCCCCATTGTCGGGAGGTTGTCTCCGTACGGGTGCGGGTTTCCGAGGCTTGGGTTCCCTGCTGAATGGCTCGGGCCTGGGATTCGGTGGTGCTTTGGGAAGTCGCGTGGGACTCGGTTTCCTGGTGGCTCTGTCCGACAGCCGTATTCTGCGTCCGGCTCCACCCCTGTTGGCTGCCCGTCGTGCGGGATTGGGTCGTGCCCGTGGTGGAACCTTCCGTACCTCCCTCCGAACGGCTTGTGCCGCTCTGCTCTGCGACGGATGCGGAGGTGCCGCGCGCAGTACCGCGGCTCGCGGTCCGGGATGTGCCCTCGGACTGGGTTTGTGCCCAACTGCTGCCTTCGCTGTGGGTGCGGGATTCCGAATCACCCTGCGTAGCGGTGCTGGAGGATCCGGTGGTGTCCGTTTGGCTGGCACCGGTGGTGGACGATACGCCGCCCTGCCCGCTGGCACTGCCGCGCAAGCCAAAGGCACCTCCGCCGAATTGGCCTCCGGCTCCGGACGACACACCGGTGCCGACCGAGGTCTGTGTGGCATCGGTCCGGGTTGTGCCGGTGGCCCGGCTTGAGGATTGGCTTCGCCCCTCGGTATCGGTCACGCTCCCGCCGTCGGCGCGGCTGAACCCGGAGGAACTGCCGGAAGATTCGTTCCAGGAGGATTGCTCGCTGCTGCCCTCGGACACGGTTCGGCTGTGGCTGGCGCCTTCGGTCCAGGAAGCCGTGGTTTGCCAGCCGCGACTTTCGGTGTCCGTTCGGCTGTGGCTGACACTTTCGGATTCTCCAGTCCCAACGGCTTCCGTGCGGGAGGTGCCACGGGCCTGCGATGTGGACCAGGACTCGCCCCGGGAGGTGGCTTGGCCTGTTGTTTCGGTGGTTGACTGCGAAACGGCAGTGCCTTGGCTGGATGCGGTGCCCTGACTGCTGCCGCTGGATTCACTCCAGCCGGCGCTTTCGGACCGGGAGCCGCCTTCGGTATCGATGTCGGTGACGCTGTCGGAGACGGACGTGCCGGCCGCTTCGGTTCCCTGCACGCTGCTGGACAGGGCGGCGGCCAGCGGCAGAGCCATGGAAAAGCCGATGTTGATGTTGCCCCTCTGCCGCGACGCGTATTGACTGGAGACCCGGGACATGCGAACCAAGGCGTCGGTGAGCAGGAGGCGCTCCACATGACTGGCGGTCACCAGAAAGACGAAGTCTTCGCGCAGCTTGGCCAAGCCGCGCATCAGGATCTCTCCCTGCTGGGAGGCCAGTTCCTCATCCGCGACGCCGGTGAAGGCGTCGCGACTGAGGCCCTTGCGGGCATGGCGGGGGTCCGGGTGTCCCAGGATCGCCAGCAGGGAGGGCAGTGTGCGGATTAGGTCCAGGAGTTGCCGAAGCCGCTCGGGCGAGGGATCGGCGAGGCGGGAGTAGACGAAGTTGGCCAGCACCGCCTCCACGGCGCGCAGGCCGGCCAGAGCCAACCGGTGTGCCTCCCGCGGATTCGGATGCTCGGCAGCCGCCCCGTAGAACTGAACCAGGCCCACATGCCGCGGCCGGTACATGCCGGCGGCTGTGTAGATGAAGTCCACGTCGGCGTTGTACAAGCCGCGCAGGGCGGCCCACTGCTTGCCGAGAATGTCCGGGTCCTCGCGGGCCTCCAGCGGAATGTAGGCCAGTTCGCGGAGCAGGACGACACGGTGGGTTCCCGTGTCCGTCTCCGGCGTGGGATCGAAAGCCAGTGCCAGCGGGCCCTCCCCGTGGTCCGACCCGGGCTGAACCTGCAACAGGGGTAGGGCGTGGTTCACAGCGGCCGTCCTCCGGTCCCCGTGTGACCGCGCGTCCGCACGGTATTGATTGTCTCGACCGGACTCGAGGCTGGCGGATGGATGAGCAGGCCCTGCACCAGCAGGGACATGTAGCCCAGCGGGAGAATCAGCCAGAGGCCCCAGGTGGCGAGGGTGTCAAGGAAGGCGCGCCCCTGTTCCAGGGTGCGGGAGGCGTGGGTTGCGCCACCCAACTGGGCAGCCCACTGTTGGGCGTCTACGACACCCAGATAATGGCTGTAGGCCAGATATCCCAACGAGGCCAGAGCGTACAGGGTCAAACCGCCGGCCACGCGCCAGCGCAGGGCCTCGGGATTGAAGCGGTCGAGTCGCACGGCCAACACTCCGGCTACGGCCATGACGGCCATCAGGACGGGTACGGGCGCCGGTGCCAAACCCGCGGCCAAGGCACTCAGCAGACAGGCTGTCCAGAGCCAGGCGCGCTGTCTGGGTTCCGAAGAGTGCATGCGCACCATGAAGGCAGAAACACCAAAGGTGGTCAGGAGGGACCCGTTGTCCAGGGCCGTCCACAGCACGGCCAGGAGGCCGTTAAGCCACCACAAGCCGAGCAGTTGGAATTGTTCGAGGACCTGTGTCATTTGGTCAGGGTGGTGTCGCGCAGGTGGACTTCGACGCTGTGTGTCAGTTGCACGGACTGGGGAGGGCTGACGGTTGTGCCCTTGGTCAGCAGGCGCGCAGTGCCCTCGTGCATACCGGGATCCTTGGGTTGCCAACCGGACAGGTCCACAGTGGTGCCCATCGTTGAGCCCGTCCAAAGGCCGCCCGAGGAGGTTGGCTGCCTAACGGTTGCCTTTGGGTAGCGGGATTCCAGGTAGCCGGTGATCCAGACGCGGGAGGCCGCGGACAATTTCAGGCTGGTGGAGACTTCCGCGACCGGGTCGTTGTAGGTGGCCTTCAGGTAGGTTTCGCAGATCTCTGTCCAATCGTCGGGGCAGTCCCGGGGGTAGTTGCCCGCGACGCGGCAAACCCGTTTCTCCCGCTTGGCGTAGACGAGGGCCCGGCCGCCCCTGACATCGACATGAAAGAACACGGTGTGGTCGACCCCCTGTCCGAACTCCTGGCTTTGCAGGACCGGAAACGGCGGTGAATGCGTGACCGAGGTGATTTGCGGGGGCACCATCACCGTCCACTCCAAGGGGGGCTGGCAGACGGAGGGACTAGGGTCCGGGGACACCGGAGTAGACGTTGGCGCGGGTGTGGGACGCGGCGTGGGTTGGGGCGTCGGAGTCCTGGGCGGACCGATGATGATGATCCGGTCCTTCGTCGGCGAAGGAACCGGAAGCGATGTCCCGCGACAGTCATCGTCGTCGCATCCGAGGTAGAGGATGGGGCCGCAGCCGTCGACGTTCGGGCGGAAGTTGCAGCTGTCCGCGTCGCAGCCAGTGGTGCAGAGACCGTACCCGCGTCGGCCGTCGGTGTAGCACCGGCCGTTGATGACCTGGTCGCAGTAGCTGCAGGTGCAGTCGCCGGCACAGAGACTGCCGGCCTCCGGACGGAGGAGGTTTAGTTCGGGAAGGACTGCGGAGCCGGGCAGGAGGCGATCCGACAGCCAGGGCTTGAAACCAAGGCCTGCGAGCGCGAGCAGGAGGGCATAACCGGCGCGGACAAGGACCACGTTCATGAGGCTTGTCCCCGATCCGGGGTCAGATGGGGACAGGCGGTGTCCCAGTTATGCGGGCCGTCGGCGGGAATCACCACGGGACCCAGGCGCGCCCAATTCCAGCTTTGCATGGTGGGTCTGGTGAACGCGCCCGGATCCCGGACCAGTGCCAGGCCCTGGTAGAGGGCTCCGGCGACAGCCACGGTGACGTGCAGGGGATGCCGGCCGGCCAGCACACCGACGGTGCAGGCCAAGGCGGCGGAAGGGTTGCCGGAGCGCTGGGGCTCGCACCAGGCGCCGGCGGCGGCCGACTCGGGATGCTGCTCCGGGTAGATTGAGCGGACCGGCAAACCCGAGGGGTGCCGGTCCGGATCGGTGAGGTCCAATGCCAGGCGGCGGACGTTCCGGGTTCGGGCCCAGGCCGCGAGCGCCTCAAGGCAGTCGGGTTCCGTCCAGTTCCAACTCCAGTTGTGGGATCGGTCCGACAGTTCAATCGTGAGCCGCGCCTCCGCGGTGCCCACGGACGCGACGGCGCGGGACTGGGGCCGCTCGCCCCAGAGGGCCAGGCGGGCGGGCAGGAACCGGTCCAGTTCGAGATGCCAGGCCGCGAGCACGGTCAACAACACGCACATGACCACGGCCGCCGCGCGACGGCTGCGGTGTTGGTGGTCCCGCATGGTCAGGGTTGATCGCCAGCTTGCGCGGACACGGCCGGCAGGCTGGCAACGGCACCGGACAGGGTTTCGGTCAGATCGGCGAAGACCCAACCCCTGGTGCTGCCGTCGGAGGATTCGATGCGCAGCCAGGTGGCATCGCCGTTGCGTCCGGACGCCTGCAGAACCGAGTCGGGCGCGGCGGAACCGACGATACGTCCCTGCAGGGACGGTTCCTGTCGGATGTTAAGGCTGGCATTGACCGTGGCCACGCGCAGCCGGATGGTGGCCGTGGTGGGGATTGGCAGCACCAACGCGGGCTCAGGTGGGGCAGCTTCCTCGTCCATCGAGGCAATCTGGGCATCGACGGCCCTGCGGTACGAGGAGTTGATCGCGGGTGTGGCCGCGGGCACCGGCGGGGGCGGTTCCAGAAGATCGGCGGGAATGGGCTGCGAGAGGACCCGGATGGTGTCCGGGTCCGGGACCGGCGCGACCCGAAATAGGGTCAGGGCCGCCGCCAGGATCAGAACCGTGAGCAGGGTGGCTCCGACCAACAACCACGCCTTTCCGTTCTTGAACACCAGTCGGCGTCCGGCCAGATTCACCACGTGTCCACCTCGCACAAAAGAGAACATATGTTCGTATTGTACGCGTCGGGCTGTGTTTGTCAAGAAAATTAGATGAAATGTTCTGAAACCTGTGATGGAAGGGACGATTGCAATCAAAGGCAATTTGCCTATGACGACGGGGGCCGAATCCGGAGTGCGGATTGGCATGGAGGCCTGTCAAGGTAGGTCCACCCCTGCCGGAATACCTTGCGGCAGGACGGCAGGGGCCGAGGGGACTGATCGGGCCGTGCGCGGATGCGGCATTGCATGGCCGACACGGCCGGGTCCAACCTCACCGGGTGACCCAGCCAGTGGGCCCTTTTCAGACAGAGTCGGCCCAGCCAGACAGTTCGGGATCTGCCGTGCAGGGCGCGAATGTTTGGAACGACAGGGATGTCGGGTTTGTCTCGGATGGGAATACCAGCGTCAACGATGGTTCCGAGAACCCGGGTGTGTTGCATCCGACCAAGCAGGGCAGGCCTGCCTTGCGGATCCGCACATTGGCTCTTCGAGCGCCTGCCGTTCCGGACAGCGCAACCGTATGGGGGTTGCGCGCCGAGACAGGCTCAGGAAGGGTCCGGTTCGTTCATCATTTGGGTCTCCGGTTCCTGGAACATGTAAGAACCGGACAATCGGCCACCGCCGTAGCACAGCCGGCAAGCCGGGCGCGTTCGCCCCAGACCCGGTCATCGGAAAGCCCCTGCCTGAAGTGTTTGGGACTTATATGCTTGACTGCCACTGCAACGAGACGTCATGTGGCAGGTTGCAGGGGTTTGGGACAGCTCCCGCGATGCCACCATGGCCGCCGTCCCTGCTTCGGTCCCGCAGTTGGCCTGTGGCGCCCTACTCCGGCTCAAGCTCTCCCTGCAGGCCTGCCTGGTGCGCCTGATCGGCACGCGCCGGGCGATCGAGACCTGTCCGGGAAGGCAAACAGCTGCTCGACCTGGGCAGCTGCGAAGGCCGCAACTGGCATGGCTGGAATCGTCACATGACCTTGTGCCTGCTCCTGCCTTTTTGTCTGCTGCAGGACAAGCCGGCACTCACGAAAAAGCCCGGTCTGACACTGTGCCAGGTCGCGGAGAGTCTCGAGGTCGTGCTGGCCTGGTTGTGCTACCCACTGCGGAACGGCTGCGCACGGTTGCAGGGGATTCGGGACTGCTTGCTGGGCCGCGTGGCTTGCGATGCGGCCACCGCCGTTCTCACAAACAGCGATACTTGGCGAAACAGCCACCATAACTTCTCGTTGCAGTGCCAGTCAGGCAAGAGGTCGAGAATTCAGTTAGTACCCGCGTTCAAACTGGAATGGCTGAAGCTGCCCGTGGGGGCTGTACGCTTGCATTGGGCCGCGTCGCGGCTCACGCCGAGGTTTCGGTGCGGCCGTTGGGACCCAGGCGCGGGCGGCGCCCGGCCGCCTGATCCGCCAGCAGGCCCGCGATGTCGGGCAGGTCGTCGAGTGCGGCCGCGTTCAACTCCCGGGCACACCGGTCCGCTTCCGCATCGCCCCACACCTGTCGGATGAACGCAAGGAGAATCTCCTTCTTGCCGCGTGCTTCACCCTCTGCCATGCCCCGGGCCTCGGCATCCTTCTTCTCGTCTTCCACGTATTGGCCGAATGTGTACATGACTGCCTCCGCCTCCTCAATGTAGGTGATTCTACGCAACGCCGCGCGCAGGTCGGGTTGATCCGCCAAAAGCCCGTCGAAACGCGTCTTGAACCAGGCTCCCAGAGCCCGACGCAGCGACGGGGCCGTTCCCAACGCCCGCGGCAGGACCAACTCCCGCAGCACCGGCAGCACCAGGGCCACCGCCGTCCGTTGACCCCGCGCCATCTCCGCCTGCACCCGCGCCAACGCCACGAAACCCGCGGCCAGATTGTCCGGCAGCAGTGCATGTGTGCCGCCCGGCAGCCCCGGCACCGCATGGTCGTGGATCTCCAGTAGCGCACCCGTCCGGAAGCCGTACCGGTGCACACCAGCCACCGCCTGCACCGGACTCCTCCACTCTCCGAAGCGGTCGACACCGGTGTTGACCACTACCCCGCAAACCTCCAGCCCGCGCAGGCTGGGACTCATCCGCAGCGCGTACAGGAACATGCGCTCCGACATGTTGGCGTCGCGCTGCGACTGGAACTCCAGGTGCAGCAGCATCCGGTCTGCATCGTGGTCGCCGCGCGCCAGTTCCCAGACCAGATCCCGGTGTCCCTCGGCCTGGGGCGGATGGCGTTCCAGGTCGGCCGTGACGGCCGACCCGGCCACCAGGCGCATGGGCGTCCAGCCCCACAGTTCGGGGCACTCGCGTGCCGCCAGCAGAGCCACCAGGTCCCTGGCCGCCTCCGGTTCGGCGAAGATGGACTTGGCCGTCAGGTCGTGGGAAAAGGGAGGCGGTGTGGGTTCCGATGACAGTGACACGGTGACCTCGCTGAAGGTGATGTCCCCGCCTCCCGATGGCTGGGACTGTTCCGTTGTGCGGTGGCCGGTCAAACCCAGGGCCTCAATGCCCGGATTGCCGACCTGAAAGTTCAAGCATACGTTCGTATCGTGGGGAATGCCAAAATCGCCGGAGTGAATGGGAACATCCCGATCCGTCCCATCGCATCCCGCGCACCTCCCGTGTATCGCTCCATGGCCGGCCCGTCCGACGTCGCGCCTCGATTATCGGCAGGATCACAGGCCGAAGACCCAACGACGGACACCGTGAACGGAGTGCACGGTGCCGGCCAACTCCGTGTCGGCTACCCTTGGAACAACAACGAACCGCGGCAGGCTCGGGGTCGGAAGCAGGGAGTTCCGTCCGTCTTGGACCCGGGACGAATCCCGCTGACGTCCCGTCCATGGCAGCCAACTGCTCTCAACAGAACGTGTTTGGCTGGCGGCAGACTGCCCATTCTTTGGTCGGCTGCCGGTTCCATGAGCGGATCAGTGCTGAAGGCAACTCTGGATGATGGCGCTGACCAAGCAGGTCATGGGCAATACCGCGATCGTGACCATGCGCCACGTCGGGGCAGGGCGATTGCATCTAAACGGGTTTGGGCTTGAGGCCAATCAGCCGACACAGGT
>VXMJ01000085.1 GCA_009841145.1 Caldilineaceae bacterium SB0661_bin_34
TCGCCTGCGAGGATCTGACGGCATCCATGCAGTCGGCCAAGGTCATGCACCGCGATACCCAACGCCGTCTGAGCGACTGGGTCAAGGGCGTGATGGCCGACACCCTAATCTCGATATCTCGACGCAGAGGCACTGCGTTGGTGTTGGTGAACCCCGCCTACACGTCGCAAATCGACTCCCGCACCGGACTCCTGCAGGGAAAACGGCGCTGGGATCGGTTTTACGGCCTGGACGGAGTCGTGTTGGACGCGGACACCAACGCCGCCCGCGACATCCTGGCGCGCCTGTACGACGATGAGATCACGCTGTACACGCCCTTCCGGGAGGTCAAACGACTGCTCCGGGATCGAAGCGGGACCACGGTGGGGACGGCTCCACCCGGACTCGAGTCCGCCAGAGCGGCGCAAGCCGCCTGACGGCCGAGAGCGAATTACCCCAAACCCATAAGGTTTGGGGAACTGTTGATCCTGTGGCAAGTTGGTTGCGGAGGGTCGCGTATCATTTTTGAACAGAACAACTCCAACCATTGAATGTCTGCGGCGATGGCCGCGGCAGCTATCCACCCCGGCTTGTGGTTGAAGTCCGCAGGCAGCGCACTCCATGGGTTGAACCCGGAATATTTCCGCCGCAGGGCAACCCTGATCCAAACACAAATCGCGGTCGTACCCAATGCTCTACTGGATAATTTCCGGCCGTTCACGGGCCGTATTGAACCGCAAGGCGCAGTCGGGTGGGACTGCCCTGGGCGCGTCCGACATCATTGAACTGGTGCGGGTCTGCCATGCCTCCAGCATCGCGTCGGACGGGTCCACTGCGGACTATGCCGCGGTCGACGCGGTGCTGGCCCCGCAGCGCGAACGGTTCTACAACGGTCTGCTGGCCACGCCTCCGGACTCATTTTCGGACCGTGCACAGGCGTTCTCTTTCTGGATCAACCTCTACAACCTGCTGATTCTGGACGCTGTGACCACGTTCCGCGTCCGCCGAGCCACGGTCGGGTTGTCCCAGGGGATTATGCGCTTCTTTGAGAAGGCCGCCTACAACGTGGGCGGCCATCGCTTCAGCGCCAACGACATTGAGAACGGCGTGCTGCGGGCCAACGCTCCCCACCCCGCGGCGCGTGGGCCCCACTTCCGGGACGGGGACCCCAGGTGTGCGGCGGTGTTGGAACCGATCGACCCGCGCGTCCACTTTGCCCTCAACTGCGCCAGTCGATCCTGCCCGTATGCCAGGATCTACGAACCGGATCGGTTGGACGAACAGCTCGATGCGGCGACTCGTGCCTTTGTTGCCGGAGACGTGCAGGTGGACAGCGTGTCCCGTGAAGTGACGCTGTCCAAAATCTTTGCCTGGTTCGCGCCGGACTTTGAGGACGCAGGTGGTGCCTTGGCCACCGCTATCCAATACATGCCGGAGAATGATGGCGTGCGTCTTTGGCTGGAACAGCACCGGGAAAGCGTGACGGTGAAGTTCCGGCCCTATGACTGGCACCTAAACACGTCGATCTAACAATCCGGCTGCATCACCGGCAACTCACCCACGACGAAGCTCCACCGGGAACCAAACCATGGTGATCGAGAAGCGGCATGCTGCGCGGCTCGGGATGAGTCGGCGCGGGTTCTTGCGGGCATTGGCTGCGGGCGGCACGGTCGTTGCGTTGTCTGCCTGCACCGAATTCGATGCGGCTATGTTGCCGGCTCCGGCTGCAACGGACGCCGCAATCCCTTACTTCAAGGACTCAAAGCCGTTTCGCGTGCATCCGGATGCCGGCCTCGAAGCCCGTCTGGAGGCCATGCAGGGAGTCGTTACGCCAACGCGGCTTTTCTTTGTGCGCAACAATTCGGCCAGCCCGGGCTTGGAGGCGCGCGACTGGCGCTTGTTGGTCGAAGGCGATGGGGTTTCCACACCCTTGGAACTTTCCTACCCGGATATTCGCGGCATGCCGGGGCGTACGCTTGTTTCCTATCTGGAATGTGCCGGCAATCACCGGGCTATGTTCGATCTGGTTCAGGGACGGCCGGCACAAGGTACCCAGTGGATGACGGGAGCTGTGGGCAACGCCGAGTGGACCGGTGTCGCCCTGCGCGATGTGCTGATGCGGGCCGGAATCCGAGAGGATGCCACCAGCGTGCTGTTGATTGGCCTGGATGTCGATGCGCCTGAGGAGGGTTTCCGGCGCGTCCTGCCGGTTGCGAAGGCCATGCACCCCGACACATTGCTGGCCTATGCCATGAACGGAGATGTCCTGCCCCCGGACCACGGTTTCCCGTTGCGGGCCGTCGTACCGGGTTGGGTCGGCAGTTCGAGCATCAAGTGGCTAGGGCGGATTCAGGTTTCCAAGGAACCTCTTTGGACGCGCAACAACTCAACTTCCTATGTGCTGATTGGCGATGACTTCCCTGCCGAGGGAGACCGCCTCGGGCCCGCGGTGACGACTCAGACCATCAAGAGCGCGTTGGCACTGTCGTGGCCCGCGGAGCTGTCGGCAGGCCCGCATCGGATCTACGGCTACGCACAGTCACCGCACGGTCCGATCGGGAAGGTTGAATGGAGTATGGATGGCGGTACGACTTGGCGTAGGGCCGCCGCGGTGGAGCCACAGTTCCAGTATTCCTGGGCGCGTTTCCGCATTGACCTCGAACTGCGGCCGGGCCTGCACACGATCATGACCCGGGCCACCGATGCGGCCGGCAACACGCAGCCCAATTCCGTCCCCTTCAACGCGAAAGGCTACCTGTTCAACCAGCCGGTGCCCCACCCGCTCCGGGTTGGCTGAATCCCCCGGAAGCAGCGCGCCGACTTTCGGGCTGCGATCGCATGCAGCCTGTCACAGGGGGCATCCGCAAGGACTCGTCTGGTAGCTGAATGATGGCGAAGCGGCGCGGCCCGTTGTGCGAGTAGAAGCCCGCGGAAGTTTGCCCCCTGGTCGGTTGTCCGGCCGGCCTGGGCCGACCGGCATCGGGACCGTGGGGACGCGCGGCACTCCCAAACCAGGCACGCGTCGGCCCGTCAGGTTCCGGCGTCGGTGTCCGTCCGGTTGCCCATGTCGCGATCCAGGAGCAGGAGTGCATCGCTTTGGCCATCCACCTTGCGGAGTTCGGCCAGAATGTCCCTGAACAGCTTCTCCTCTTCCACCTGCTCTGTGATGAACCAGTGCAACATCACCTGCGCGGCATGGTCTTCGTTTTCCACCGTGATGCGGTAAATGTCGTTGATTAGCACGGAGACGTGCGCTTCGTGGGCCAAGGCCTGGGCAATGACGTCTTCGACCGAATCGAATTCGGTTGGGGGTGCCTCGATGGGCAACAGGCGCACAAATCCGTCCCTGTCCTCGATGTGTTCTAGAAACCGCATGGCGTGTTCGTACTCCTCCTGGCTTTGGCCGCGCATGAAACGGGCGAAGCCGGGCAGGTCGGCGTGTTCCAGCCAAGCGGACATGGAAAGGTACAAGTAGGAGGCATACAGCTCCGCGTTGATTTGCTGGTTGAAGGTGTTCTCAACCACGGAATTCAGCACCATGAAGCCTGTCTCCTTCGATACGTGGGCCTGCGAGATCCCTCGACCACAGCCAAGCCTTGTGAATCCAACTGGAACGAATCCCTTCAAGTTCCCACACGAACTCGAAGGGGTCGCCCCATCATCAGAAGGCAGGATACCAGCACATGCTCCGAACGCTGGTTCCCCCTGTGCCGGCTCCATCCTGGCAGGTCCAATTTCAGCAGACCTCTTCCGGTATTGGGGAGGGAAATGCCGCGAATCAAGGCATTGATGATATTATTTTGTTCGTAATTTAAAGGCTCGGGAAGCAGGTGCGGCCCCGGACCTGCAAGCTGCTCGCAATCGATTGCCGCCCACCAAAATGAGGATCAGCCGTGCCGCAAATGACAGAACATGCGTTTTCAACCTTCAGCTGGGTGGATGTGTCCAGCACCGATGCCAACGGTGCCAAGGCGTTTTACGGAGGCCTGTTCGGGTGGGAGTTTGCGGACGTCACCGCCGCCGACATGATGGGGGAGAATCTCGCTTCGGATCTGCCGGGCGAGACTGTCATGTACACCATGTGCAGCCTGCAGGGGAAGCTGGTATGCGGGTTGTCCGGGACCATGTCCCCGGACATGCCAACAGCGTGGAATGCCTATGTGAACGTTGAGGATGCCGACGCCATCGTGGCCAGGGCTCAGGAACTGGATGGCTCCGCGGACATGGGTGTCATGGACATTGCCGATTCCGGCCGCATGGCTTTCATCATGGACCCGGTTGGGGGCATGTGTGGCATCTGGCAGGCGCGCAACCACAAGGGCGCCGAAGTGAAGGGCGAGCCTGACACCTTCACCTGGGCCGAGCACAACACGCGCGACTGTGGCACCGCGACCGGCTTTTACAGTGCCCTGTTCGATTGGCAAGCAGGTTCCAACCCCCAAGCTCCCGACTACACCCTGTTTCATCGCGCGGGCACTGATGCCAACGACTTGGTCGCAGGATTGCGCGAGATGGATTCGAGGTGGCCGTCGGAAATTCCACCGACATGGGTAGTCTACTTTCGGGTGGCCAACCTGGACGCGAAGGTGCAGTCCGCGAAGGACTTGGGTGGCTCGGTCATGACGGAACCGGAGCAGTTCCCCTTCGGCCGCTTCTGCTGGGCAATGGACCCGCAACAAGGAGCCTTCATCATCGTCGAACTCAATATGTGAAATCGGGGATGCCAATCGGCCTCACGGTTGGTGCCTCCAGTCAATCCATGCCTGAAACAGGCTCAGATACCAAGGAAGTAAGTACCATGCCAGAAATGACGAAACACGAGTTCGGCACCTTCAACTGGCTCGATCTCTCGACCACGGACATCGAAGGGGCCAAGGCCTTCTACGGTGCCATGTTCGGTTGGGAGTTCGAGCCGCAGGTTGTTGAAGGGGAACTGGTCTATACGATCTGCACCCTGAACGGCCTGCAGGTGTGCGGGATGGGTGGCACCATGGGGGAGGAAGATCCTCCGGGTTGGAATGTCTACACCTGTGTCGAGGATGTGGATGCCATGTCCAACCGGGCAATGGAACTGGGCGGGAAAATCGAGACCGGTCCCATGGACATCTTCGATTCCGGACGCATGTCGTTCATTTCCGATCCCCAGGGTGCCATGCTGGGCTTGTGGCAGCCACGCGAGCACCTTGGCGTCCAGGTCATGTTTGAACCGGGAACGTTTATGTGGGCCGAAATCATGACGTGGGACGCGGAGGGCACCAATGCGTTCTACAAGGGCCTGCATGGGTGGGATACGGTTGCGGACTACAACAACCCGAACTACACCCTGTACGTACCGGGCGGAGACACTTCTCGCTCCGTCTATCTGGCGGGCCAGTTGGCAATGGACGAGAACTTCGACAAGTCCATTCCCACCTATTGGGGCGTCTATCTGCAGGTGTCCAACACGGCAGAGACGTTGCGCCGCTGTGTTGAACTCGGTGGCGAACAGGTGATGCCGGCAACGGAAATCGCCCAAGGCATCTTTGCCGTCATGAAGGATCCCCAGGGAGCGTATTTCAACGTCATACAGCCCAGCCATTGAATCCACGGCAGCCGAGGAATCTGCGATGTCCACGCGAACGCTATGCCGATTGTTTCCGCCTCAGCCATGCTTCTGTCTGGATACTGGCGGAATCGCTGATGGCCGTCGCAAGTCAACCTCACAGGCTGCTTTGCTATTTCACGCGGGATATCTCTGACTTGTCCACATAGACATACCCGTCGATGTGCCCTGCCTCGCAGTGGTACTGTTGTCAATGTGACCGGGCAACGTTGTGGTAGCACGCATGGAAGTACCGGGTTGGCGATCCAGTACGCCATGGCAGCGCGGGTCTGGGCTCCGAAGCCTGCAGGCCTATACGAAGGTAACGGCATGGGGGAAGTTGTGTGCCCAAGCCACAATCTGGATGCCTTGGGCTCTGCGGACCCGTGGCTTCAGCAGGCCGCAACTTCCCTCTGGTCGGTTGGTGCTGGTCGGAACGTCTAGGATACGCCGGTGGATGCGCATCTGGTTCCAACGTTCCCAAAAACACTCTACCAACTGCCGTCAGGTTGCTGGGACTGGCACCGTCTGTTCTACTACTTCTTCCAACTAGGCAGGCAGGACCCGGCTCTCGGTGTTGGCAGGTCCATAACAAGGGGCGCAACCTCTGCCTCCGGGGTATGTACTGTGACCGCACTTCCCTTGGTAGGCAGCTCCCGAAGGTGCGCTGCAGGTGCACCAGAGACATTGTTGGTGGTCCTGGCTGCTCGCCTCCAGGCGCGCATCGTAAGCGGAAGCATTGTCCTACCGCTACTCCTCTTCCTCCCAAGGTACCAGTCAGGCCTACCAGCCAAAGACCGTATTGACAACTGCCAGCTGCAGGGCCGTGCTACCCAGAGCCATTACCGCCACCGGACGGGACCGGCCTCCGATCAGGTTCCAGATTTCCTCCATGACCAATCGCTCGGGTTTCACTGCCCTCGCCATTCACACTCGCGGGGATCATGGTCACGGAGCAGTCGCAGGTTTTCGGGGCTGGACAATCATCGGGGAAGGGTTCATCGCCCGAATGTATGATGGGGACATCGGGGGTCTGGCGCAGCCTGTGACGGGACTGAACAACCCACTATCGCCTGGCGTCATGCGCGCGGCACCACACTGATACCCCACTGAATGCAACAATATCCAGCTTCTCTCCTACGTAAGGGGCATCGATGATGGCGATTACCCCAAACTCATCCGGCCTCCAGCCACCCAACCTGGACTTGTTCGTCCCGAACGGGCTTGGAGATCTGAGTGATGAACAGACAGCGATTCCCAGGATCGCTCGGGATCCCGATCTGACAATGAGGATTGCAGAGGCAGTGGAGTGTATTCCAACCTCGCACCAACTCTTTCTCGGAGATTCACGTGACTTAACCGGATTGGAGTCGGATAGCGTACATCTCGTCCTAACATCTCCACCCTATTGGACACTGAAACAATACCGGGAATCCTCCGGTCAACTGGGATCCGTTGCCGACTACGAGCGTTTTCTCCGTGAACTCGATCGGGTGTGGAGCGAGTGCTTCCGACTGCTCGTCCCAGGAGGGCGTCTCGTCTGCGTTGTGGGGGATGTCCTGCTGTCGCGGCGCCGAAACAACGGACGGCACGTTGTTGTTCCCTTGCATGCCTCGATTCAGACCCATTGTCGGAACTTGGGTTTCGACAACCTGGCACCGATCATCTGGCACAAAATCGGAAATGCAGATTACGAATCCGAATCCGGTGCCAGTGGCTTCCTCGGCAAGCCGTACGAGCCCAACGCCATTATCAAGAACGATGTCGAGTACATCCTCTTTCAACGCAAACCGGGCGGGTATCGCAGTCCGTCTCTGGCAATGCGTCTCCTGTCAGTGATTCCAGTAGAGCATCACCGACAGTGGTTCCGTCAGGTGTGGACAGATATCGTTGGAGTCTCGACAAGACTGCACCCGGCTCCATTCCCCTTGGAGCTCGCGATCCGGCTGGTGCGCATGTTTAGCTTTGTTGGCGACACGGTGCTTGATCCTTTCCTTGGCACCGGTACCACAAGCCTCGCTGCGTCCCGCTGCGGTCGCAACAGCATCGGAGTGGAGACAGCGTCCGAGTATCTCGATCTCGCCGAGGCCGCGCTGAACGAAGAGGCAGCCAACCTCTTTCGAACCGTCGAGACCCACGTCTCACGGCTACGAAGCGCGGATGGAATTCCCGACCTCCCGAGCGTAGGAGGAGTCTCTCCGTGAACTCTCCGCCTTTCCAGCTGCGTGATGCGGTCGAGCATTTCTGGAGAAGCAGGCAACGACATGGGCATACCGAGAGTGTCGCCTTCACTGGTCGTCGGCAGGAAGTCGTTGGAGGCCATCACTTCGATGGCTTCCTCCAGACGTTTCAAGAATTGTTGGTTTCGGTAGGAGTCCCGGAACAGTCCATACACATTCGCCGAAGTCTTACGAACCTCCCGGGCTACTTCCGCGCCACGAAGATGTGGGATCTGTTGGTTATCAGGAACCAGGAACTTCAAGCTGTGATCGAACTCAAGGCCCAGGTCGGCCCGTCGTTCGGAAACAACGCGAATAATCGCGCCGAGGAGGCCTTGGGCAACGCGGTCGACCTGTGGACGGCATATCGAGAGGGTGCATACCTGGCAAATCCCGCGCCCTGGGTGGGCTACGTCTTCTTGTTGGAGGATTGTGAAGCGACTCGGCGGCCTTTCGATCCTCGAAGTCCCCACTTCCCAGTTTTCAAGGAGTTCGAGCACGCTTCCTATGCAGAACGTTACGAACTCCTCCTTCGTCGGATGGTTACCGAACGGCATTACTCCGCAGCGTGCTTGGTTCTGTCAGAACCAAACCGTGCTGGTGACGCGAAGAACTACATGGAGCCCGCACCCGACTTGAGTGTGGCTGGCTTCATAGATGGCTTGTTGCGCCGCTGCTCTCCGTTACGAGTGCCGGTGGGTGAGCGATCGCCTTAGCTGGACTTTGTACAAAGTTCAGCTGAGAGACGGGGGCAAGCGGTTCAGAAGATGCACAAGATGGAGCACCTTCTCGATTACCCCCTCGTCGAACCTGTCAGGTTTGGCGGTGGACAGAATGTGCGAGGGGGAGAAGCTCATAGAGTCTCTCCCCAGGTTCGGCCAAGGATTTCAGCCGGGATCATCAAGTTCCAGCCTTTCACCCACTTGCAGTGGTTGCCCCTGCCACGTTCCAGATAGTGGGGTTGCTTTGGGCAGAGCTTGCGCAACTCATTCAGATGCATTTCCTGCACCATCAATGATTCGCGGTGCTGCTCGAGGAAGAATCCTACTTTGGCAGCGGTCGTTGCATTCCCCAGCACGCGCGTGTACTCGACGACCTGATCCAGATCGAAGAACTCCACAGCCTCAAGAGAGCGCCATATTTCTTCCCAGCTCCCGGTTAAATCCGGGCGATCCAGCATGTCGACCAGGGTTCGTTCGTGGCTGGTTACTCGCAGTTCCACCCCTGAGCGAGTTTGACATTCGACCCCGAACATTCGCTCGCCCTTGGTCCGGAGTGGTGACGGCACCGAGATTCCCCGGTAACTGTGCGACTGGAACGCCAGCGGTTGCGACTTTCTTGCCGAGACGTAGACCAGCCTCCAGTGGACGGAGTAGGCCTTACCGTGGAATTCCAGTGCGGTGTGATAGGCCAGCACCGCGTCCTCGGTCATCTTGGCGGCCACCAGAAACGGATCGACCGCCATGGATGCCGGGTCCATGCCCCATGGCACGGCCGCATACAGACCGCGTCGCACGCGGATGATGCGGCCCTGCTTGCGGTGATGGACGAGCAGCGACTTCCGGGTGCTGGGGTTGCCAGTCCCCCGGGCAGACAGAAAGCAATCCAGCTCCTTGACAGTGAACACAGCATGTCGCGCCAGAAAATCGTTGAACTTCACGGTACGGATTTTTGAACGCTTAGCGATTTAGTTACAATATTTTTGGTCTCTTTTCTCCTTGTTGTCAAATCAGACTTGACTAGTGAACGAGATGGTTCGTGTCTGATAGGCCGTGTCGCCGATCCGTCAGGTCCCTCTGTAGTCCTCCCTCCATGCTCGTGGCTTGTATCCGGTAGAGACTCTGCAACGCTGTTGGAGGTTCGCACTCGTTCTTCTGTCCAGTGTCTGCGCCGCAGACTCCTAGGAAACCGCTGCGGTCCTCAAGGGGCGGGCCGCCTGCGTCGCACCTTGCACAAGGCTCGAGTTTGCAACGGATCTCTTTGGCATAATCCCAACCCGATTGCGTGCCCGGTGCATGCGGTCTTTCCTTCCCCGTCACAGGCTATTCGTGCCTCCTGAACAAGATGCCCCCTGCGTACTTGCATCGTTCCATGATCCGATTGGTGCTGCTGGCGGCATGCCTGGTGCTGCTGGCCGGATGTACGGTCGAGATAACACCACCGACGCCCGAACTGCCGCCGGTCCCGCCGGTGCCGACGTTTACACCGGTCCCGCCGGTCGCCCCGGAATCTGACCCACCGGCCGAAACCGCGGCCTCGCAGCCGACCGAGTCCGAACCCGAAGCGCCGCCGGAGGCTGCCTCCGAGCCGCAGGCACCGGAGCCTCCGGAATCCGTTGCCGCGGAACCCCTGCCGCCGGGATCGATTGGAACGGGCCTGGTCGTCAACGCGGCTGTTCTGAACGTGCGCAGCAGCCCCGATGTCAACAGCAGCCGTCTGGGTCAACTGCAGAACAACGCCGTCGTGCAGGTGCTGGACGGCACGGCGGATCAGCAGTGGTGGCATGTCTGCTGTCTGCCGGATGGCGTCACCTCCGGTTGGGTGTACGGCCAGTTCCTGCATGTGAACCTGGAACCCTCGGCCGCTGCCGATTTGGCGCGCGAACCGGCGGTGCCGCCGCCGGTCCTGTCGCCCTGGGCGGTCCACCCTGCCAACCGAGCCGAAATGTGGGACTTGACTTGGGAGATCGCGGTCGGACGGCTTCCGGAGCAACGGTTTGCCCATCCGCCGACGGAGGCCTTGAGCCCCTTGACCGGCCTGCCGATTTCCCCCGAGCGGCTGACCCAGCGGCCGTTCCTGGTCTGCATTCCCTCGGACATCCCGGCGCGGCCCCAGTACGGGTTGTCGCAGGCGGACATCGTGTACGAATACCTGGTGGACGGATATTCCATTACGCGCCTGACCGGGGTTTTCCATGGACAGGATGTGCCCGACATCGGTCCTATCCGCTCGGCGCGGCTGGTCAACTTTTATCTGGGCTACCTGTACAACGGTGCCGTGATGTGCTCCGGGGCCAGCGACTTCATCCGGCGTCTGTTGCGCGAAATTGCGGAGTTCCCCTATTTCGACATCGACCTGGACAACAGCACCGGCCGTCTGCCCTACAGCTACATTCTGGGCACCGGGCTGACCCGTTTCCACACAAACACGCTGGGGGTGCGCCAGTGGCTGCAGGATTTCCTGCGGGAGCAGCCCATCGACATCCAGGGATTTGTGTTTCAGGCCGAAGCGCCGCCGGGATCACCGGCCTCCTACGTCAAGATCCCCTGGCCGGTCGTCTCCAGTTCCTGGGTGGAATACCGCTACAACCCCCAGTCGGGCCTGTATGCCCGGTACATGGGGGGCGTTCCCCACATGGATGCCAATACGGGTGCACAGATCGAGACCGCCAACATCGTCGTGCAGTACGTGACGCACCAAAACACCTTCCTGGTGGAGGATTCGCTGGGCAACCTCAGCCTTGACCAGGACATCTTCGGATCGGGTCGCGCCGTAATCTTCCGCAACGGACGCAGCTACGACGGCACCTGGTCCGTTGACACGCTGGGCAGCCTCCCGCGCTTCACCGCGCACGACGGCCAGGACATCCCCTTGGCACCCGGCACCAGTTGGATTGCCCTGGTACCCGACGGCTACCTGCTTACGGTGCAGTAGGGCGGCCGCGCTCAGTCTTCGAACAGGCCGGACTGGTTGGCCCCGTTGATCGGTATGTCCAGTCCCAGGTGGTGGTAGGCCTGTTCGGTGGCCACGCGTCCGCGGTTGGTGCGCTTGAGGAAGCCCAGCTGCATCAGGAACGGTTCCACAACATCCATGATGGTGTCGGCCTCCTCGCTGATGCTGGAGGCCAGCGTCTCCAGGCCGACCGGTCCCCCCCGGAAATTGTCAAGCAGGCTGTGCAGCAGCATGCGGTCGGTGCGGTCCATGCCCAGGTGATCGATGCCCTGCAGTTCGAGGGCCTTCTGCGCGATGGAGCGTCCCACGGTGCCGTCGCCCTTGACCTGCGCGTAGTCGCGGGTGCGGCGCAGCAGGCGCAACGCCACCCGGGGCGTGCCGCGGGCCCGGATTGCGATTTCCATGGCTCCCGCCGGGTCCACTTCCAGTTTCATCAGTCCGCCCGCACGCAGCACGATTTGGCTCAGGGCCTCCGGGCTGTAGAAGTCGAAGCGTTCCAGAACGCCGAAGCGGTCCCGCAACGGCGCCGTCAGGCTGGCCAGCCGGGTGGTGGCACCAATCACGGTGAAATGTTCGAGCGGCAGGGGTACAACGCGGGCCCCTGGTCCCTCGCCCACCACGTAGTCCAGGCGCTTGTCCTCCATGGCCGGATAGAGGGTTTCCTCCACCTTGCGGTTCAGGCGGTGGATTTCATCGATGAACAGGACATCCGCATGCCCCAGATTGACCAGGATGGCCGACAACTGGCCACCGTGCTCAATGGCGGGCCCGGAGGTGATGGTGAGCCGACTGTCCATCTCGCGGGCCAGGATTTGGCTGAGGGTGGTCTTGCCCAGCCCAGGAGGCCCATACAGCAGGACATGGTCCAGTGGCTCGCTGCGCTGGCGGGCTGCCTGGACCAGGATTTTCATGTTGTTCTTCAGATGATCCTGGCCGATCAACTCGTCCAGGCTTTGCGGCCGCAGGGCCGCGTCCCGGTCGTCCCGCGGCTGGCGGTGGCCCGATACCAGACGCTCGGCTCCCTCCTGCTCGGCGCGGTTGGCGGAGACTTGGCTGCTTTGGCGGGCCATGGCGGGACCGGGTCCGTCAGGACCAGGACTGGATGAACTCCGCCGCTCTTGGCAGTTCGAGGTTCTCCCAGGGCAGATCCAGATCCGGCCGGCCGAAGTGTCCATAGGCGGCCGTCTGGCGGAAGATCGGACGGCGCAGGTCAAGCGTCTCGATGATCCCCCGCGGGGTCAGATCGAAGCAATCCCTGATGCGGTCCACGATTGCGCTATCCGGCACATTGCCCGTGCCGAACGTTTCCACGAATATGCCAACCGGGTCCGCGATGCCGATGGCGTAGGCCAACTGGACTTCGCAGCGCTCGGCCAAGTCCGCGGCCACCGTACACTTGGCGAGCAACCGGGCCACGTAGGCACCGCTACGGTCCACCTTGGTCGCGTCCTTGCCGCTGAAGGCGCCGCCGCCGTGGCGGCCCATGCCGCCGTAGGTGTCCACGATGATTTTGCGCCCGGTCAGGCCGGCATCCGCGACCGGCCCCCCGTCCACGAACTCGCCGGAGGGATTGATGTGGACGTTCAGCGGTTCCCCAAGATTGTACTCTTCCAGTACTGGTCCGATCACGGATTGCAGGACACCGGTCTCGACGGTTTCCTTGCTGGTTCCGGATCGATACTGGGTGCTAATCACCACCGTGTCCACCACCGGGCTTGCGCCGCCGTACCCCACGGTCACCTGCGATTTGCCGTCCGCCAGCATCCATGGCAGGTGGTTCCGTTTGCGTTGGTCTCGCATTGTCCTGGTCAGCTGGTGGGCGAGCTCAATCGGCAACGGCATCAGCGAGGGAGTTTCCCGACAGGCATAGCCGAACATCATGCCCTGATCGCCGGCACCCCTGTCCACCGAGCCGGCCAAGGCGTCGTTTTGCTCGGCCAGGTGGACGTGCAGGCAATGGCTGTGTGGACCGAAGCTGTCCTCCTCCGGGTAGCCAACGCCCTGCAGTACATCCTTCACGACTTCGGCAGCATCGACCCGGACCTCGTTCGCCATCTCCTCGCGGACCCTGATTTCGCCCAGCAGAAAGATGTTCGTGCCCTTGGCCGCCGCCTCGCAGGCCACCCGGGCGTAGGGGTCCTGCTCCAGATACGCGTCCAGAACGGCATCGCTGATCTGGTCGCAAAGTTTGTCCGGGTGACCTTCCGTCACCGACTCGCTGGTGAAAAGGCGGCTTGGCTGGGACGACATGGCTTGCTCGCGATACTCCAGGGTGGAAGTTTGGCTTGTTCAGGTACCCAGCGACCAGCCGTGCAGGTAGTCGCTCTGGGCAGGAGTCAGTTCGTCGATGGAGACGCCCATGGCGGCCAGCTTCAGGTGGGCAATCTCCTGATCGATTTCGGCGGGCACATTGTAGACATCGGGTTCCAGGCTGGAACCGTGGCGGGCGACATGCAGGACGGCCAGGGCCTGGTTGGCGAAACTCATGTCCATGACCGTGGAGGGGTGGCCTTCAGCTGCGGCCAGGTTGACCAGCCGGCCCTCGCCGGCCACGTACAGGCGGCGCCCGTCCGCCAGGCGGTATTCGTCCAGGTTGTCGCGCACCCGCCTGCGGTCGCCGCTCATGTCCGTCAGCCCCACTAGGTTGATTTCAACGTCGAAGTGCCCGCTGTTGGCCAGGATCGCGCCATCCTTCATCACGGCGAAATGCGGCGTGTCGAACACATCCCGGTTGCCGGTGGCACTGCAGAAGATGTCGCCAATGCGGGCGGCTTCCAGCATGGGCATGACCCGGTACCCGTCCATTACAGCTTCCAGGGCCCGAATTGGGTCCACTTCGGTCACGATGACATTGGCACCCAGGCCCCGGGCCCGTTGCGCGATGCCGCGGCTGCACCAGCCATACCCGGCCACCACGAAATTGCGGCCGGCAAGGAGGATGTTGGTGGCCCGCACAATGCCGTCGATAGTGCTCTGACCCGTGCCGTAGCGGTTGTCGAAAAGATGTTTGGTGTCGGCGTCGTTGACCGCCATGACCGGATAGCGCAGGGCCCCCTCGCGCGCCATAGCCTTGAGGCGGATCACGCCGGTGGTGGTCTCCTCGGTGCCGCCAATCATGTTTGGAAGCAGTTCCGTGCGTTCGGTATGCAGCGCGGCCAGCAGGTCCATCCCGTCGTCCATCGTCAGGTGCGGAACGATGTCGAGGGCGGACGACAGGTGCTGGTGATAGATCTCCCTGGATTCGCCACGGACGGCAAAGACCGGCACTTCCAAATGCATGACCAGGGAAGCAGCAACATCGTCCTGGGTACTAAGGGGGTTGCTGGCACACAGGGCCACCTCGGCCCCTCCCGCCAACAGGGCCCGCACCAGATTGGCCGTTTCCGTGGTGACGTGCATGCATGCAGCCAGCCGCAGGCCGTCGAACGGTCGCTCCTTGGCGAACCGTGTCTCCAGGGCTGCCAGGACCGGCATCTCCTTGCCGGCCCATTCAATACGGCCGAAGCCCTGGTCGGCGAGGGACGGGTCCGCGATGTCGCAGTCAAGTGCTGCTGGCTTGGTCATGCAGGGTGGCGGGGGTGTCGGGTGCGATATCGGCCCTGTCTGGCAGGTTGGCCCGGCGCAGGGGGTGGTTTCCAGATTATAGTGTCGGCAATGCCTTAACTCCGCGAAATCGACAGGCCTGCCGGACCTATGTCTCTGCTGCGCGGGCCACCGCTGCGACCAGGGAGAGTCCATAGGGTGCGTGGCAAACCCCTTCCTCGGTCACGATGGCCGAAATGTAGCGTGCCGGTGTGATATCGAAGGCCGGGTTGTAGACCGGTACCGCTTCGGGAGCCACCACGGTCCCGCCCACGCGGGTCACCTCGGCTGTATCCCGCTCCTCGATCGGAATGTCGTCACCGGTTGGCGTGTCCAAGTCGATCGTACTGGTAGGCGCAACGCAGTACACGGGAATGCCGTGGGTGTGGGCTAGCAAGGCGATGTTGTAGGTGCCGATCTTGTTGGCCACATCGCCGTTGGCCGCCACGCGATCCGCGCCGAAAATGACTGCGTCGACCCGTCCCTGCCGCATCAGTGATCCGGACGCGTTGTCCGCAATTATACCAATCCATTACAATAGAATTACTTGACATGTGAGAGGTTGCGCAGGGA
>VXMJ01000068.1:0-12817 GCA_009841145.1 Caldilineaceae bacterium SB0661_bin_34
GGCGCTCGTGAGCCAGTGTTCATCGTCGAACAGGGCGGTGGAGAAGCCCAGCCTCAGGTTCGAGGTGTCGTCCGCCGCTGTGTCCGGGTCGTCCAGCCGCAGCCACCAGACCTTGGTACCGGCGGGCACCGCGTCATCCTCGCCGAGGCCCAGGCCCTTGCGGAGCTTGGGATACTCTTTCAGCGACAGCTGGCCGGCGGTCGCCTCGGCGTTGGTGGCCACCACGTCCACCTTGTGCGTGTCCAGCACGTGGAAGATCGCTTCGCCGATGTCGATGTTGGAAGCGGAGCGGGTGGTTGTCTCAGTAATCGTCCCGAAATTGTTTTCCCTGGTTGTGACCACCTTGGGCGGACAGAGATTCGTGTGGAGGACGCCGGCATCGGCAACCCCCTGCTGGTTTCGGGCCGTTGCGCGCCAGTAGGCGTCGAAGAGGGCGAAGTGGCCCGTGGTGATCTCGTGCGGCTCGGGCTGGGAGGCCGTGCCGGCACCGGGTCCGCAGGGTTGCGGATCGGGGTAGGTGTTCACAACAGGTGTAGCGGTCGGCGTCGGAGTAGGCGTGGGGACGGGTGGATCGTCCTGCGCCTGTGCTGGGCCGGTGGCGAAGGCCACCGCCAGCAGGGTGACGGCGAGCGCGGCCAGTCCCAGCCCCGCCACGTAGCGCCTGAATCGGTTGGGTGCGCTGACAATTGCGTTCATGAGTCTCGCTTTCATTTCGTTCCGTTAGCTCGCATCTGCTTCTTCCGGTGCCTCGCCTGGGTAGCGAGCCACGCGCCGCGTCCGGGCGTTCCTACACGGGTACGTCCCACATCCGCGACCCCCGGACGCCGTCGGTTCGCTTCCACCTGCGGAGGAGAACATCTCAGCGAGTATCGTGGAAATGCGCGAAGTGCCAGTCCGCCCGAGAGGATGACAGGTGATGCTCCAAGAGCGCCGCTCTGGTGGCGGACCCTAGGGAAGCGACGTGATGTAGGTTGATGGAGGTGACTGTCGTGGGGGGGTGATGCGCAGCACAGCGGATGTCACCACGATTGCAAGCGCTCTAGGTACGCCGACCACTGGAATGTCCAGATGCGAAGTACTGCGGTAGCGTAGAGGCTCGCCCGCTTTATCTCAAGTGTCGCGGTTGGTGCCCAGGCGCATTGTTCCGTAGCTTCCCACGCATCACGGACGTGTCGTGCCCCAGCGCGCGGGCACCTCGCGCAGTTCGCTCTGGCGTCCATCTGTCAGCTCTACGGCGGGAGCGTGAAGCGACGCTCAGATGTCCTGACTCTTGTCCGGTCTCTGGTGCTGTCCTGTCCAAGGTTCGCAGGCTCATGGTCAGGTGGCCTTGCCAGCTGCTGAACCAGCGACGGCAGTCGGCGGGCACGAAGCTGAACGCGGGTTCGACAGCCAGCGCGCAACGGGTATGTGACCCGAGGTGTTGAGTCCGTCGTTCGATGCCGGTTGCTGTCGACTCGGCTGTGCGACGGCCGCTTAGGGGTCGACCAGGCGGGTGGGATCAGGGGCGGCGGTTCATGTGATGCCGCCGCAAGCTGGGGCCGCGTCTGGCGCTCGGCTGACACTCGCGCGGCACCCCCTACGCTCCGCCACAGGCTGGGCGCTTGGCCGCATCTGAGCTTGAGCTGCAACCGGGGCAGGCAGGTCGTCTCCGCACGCGCCGAGGGCCGGAGAGACCAGCGACCAGCCCGCGACGAGTCGAAGCCCGATGCGCTACCGCACGCCGTCTAGTGGTCGGACGTTCCCGATTCCGCCTCTCGCAACACCGGCGAGTGCGTCCAGCTCAGCTTCGGATCGTGGTTCTTGGGCGTACTGATCAGATCTGGCTCCGGTGCGATCATCGCTGCCGGCCTAGCCTTGCGGGCGAGATCGGGATTGGGGCGTTCTCCCGTGAGGCTGTCCCAAAAGTCCGCGGAGAGCGGGAAGGCGAGGTTGAACGGTTCCGCCCTTCTGAGACGGTGCGTCGCGCCGTGACCTGGTGCTAGGCGCGGCGGCGCACCCTCCGTAGGCCGAGCCCGGCGACGGCCGCTGCGGCGACGGCGAATAGCAGGCCGATCAGGCCGGCCGAAACGCCGCCCGAGTGAGCGAATCCACCTGTACCCGTATCCTGGAAGCCGTTCGAGTCCTCGTCGAGCATCGACTCTTCGCCGTCGCTTCTGGCGTCTTCACCCGTCGCGTCCTCGGACGCGGTCAGCGAGAAGTGAGCTGGCGCTTTCGCGCCCTCCAGTCCCGGGCGCGCGGTAGAACGCGTCGAAGCCGAAGTGCGAGCGCAGCGCGGTGAAGCGGTCGCTCTCGACTCGCTCGCGCCCGGCCAGCACGCGCACCACAGCCGCCTTGAGGTTGTCGTAGCGCACCCGCCCGGGCACCCCGCCGAAGCGCCCGAAGGCGGACATGTGGCCTTTCGGGATCGTCTCCTGGCCTCGCTCGGGAAGCAGACATGCACCGCCCGGCCGGAGTGCGAGAGCCGCATCACGAACATCGAGAGCTCGGTCAGCTCTCCATCGAGCCAGACGCTGACCCGGCCGAAGTCGACCTCCGCCTCGGCGCCCGGCGGATGCAGCTGCGGCACCGTCACGGCCACCCGGCCGGACTCCAGCTCGCGCCGCAAGCGGGCCACGCAGGCGCGCACCATCCTCCTGAGCACCCCGTGGCGCCGCGAGAGGCCGCGCATCGACACGCCCTCTTCTCGTCGGTCTCGTCGGATACGCTCACACAACTCCACCTTCGACAACTCCTCGTCCTTTGCTGCGGATCACTCACGATCACCCGAGCCTAGTCACCGGATCGGTCGCAGGTGTGGTCACTTCTCACGATCAAAACGGCCCCAGGCGGGGCCAGATCAGACAATCACTACCAGTCGGACGCGCCAGCGGCGGGCTCGACCAGGATCCGACCATGTTCTGCGAGTCGTGCGGCGGCTTCGTGAGACGCTGCGACCAGTGCCGCCGGTTTCACCTGGCGTCCGGTGGGACGGGGCGGCGAGGAGTCGATGCCCTGGCGGGTCTCGGGGGAGTGGCTTAAGCAGCACGGCTGTCCGCGCCGGCCGCGGGACGAGATCCCGCTACCCTTCGTCTGGACGTCGGGCGGCGAGAAGCCGCCGGAGTCCTCTGGTTCAGTGCCGTGACACCGCTCGCAGATGATTTCACTGAACTGCAGCAGGACAACGCCCAAGAGCGCCGGCCAATCGGCCTCGCAGCTCGGTTGCCGGCAATCCGGTCAAGTCGGGTCCACGCAGATTGCGTCCGGGACGTGGTCGGAGCGATAGGCGACGACATCGCCCCGTGTCAAGCCAACGATCTTGCAGGCCGCGGCCGCTCCGGGTCGGCCGGTCACCTCAATCTCCAGCAGAGGCTTGCCGCCAGAGTCTCGCAGTTTCATCGGTACGATAGCCAGTGTCCACACGTCCGAAGGCCGGCTTCTGCGCAGCACCGTGATGTGGGACGCGTGGTGAGCGGCCTCCGTTACGCAATCAGTCCCCAGAACTGGGTGAAGGGGAGGGATTGGCGGTGGCCAACGATGCGTTGCCGTCCAGGCGCACGCCCGTAATCGGCTCCACCTGGTACGACTCGTAGAAGTCGTGCAGGTCCCGCCCGGTGATCGCGCCGCGATGACGGCAGTTCGCACTCAGGTTGTTGCGCATCAGCGAAATGTGGTCGTCCAATGGATCCACATCCCCGGCTGCTCCAGGCCCGTCGTCCTATCGGGATCGCGCCGGAGGTCCTCATACGTGTCGTAGTCCGTGAGACCGAGGACGCGGCCGAGTTCGTGCAGGAGTGTCGGGATTGAGACAGGATTGTCGCTCTTCCACGCAATGGATGAATGCGCGGCGCTCTTGTACGCGGGCGCTCCGCAGTCAGCCGCAGCCTTCTTGTCGCGTAGGTGAACTCCTTGCGAGGCGGATCAGGTGTGCTGTCTCGTAGGTGACATGCCGCTCCACCTTCGGGACAAGTGCCTTTGAGCAGGACGACGTCGATATCGAAGAGGGAATCCGAGCAGTCCGACGTTACGATTCCCCGTAGGGAATGATGGGCGATGAGCGGACGGTTACCTCTCAGCGTGGTCAGTGCGGAGAGCTCAGCGTTCCATATCTCATCTGCCTCCACCAAAACGGCGTGCAAACCGGGGGCGGTCGTGCAGATGCGCGTGGACTCACCGTCAATCAGCCGCTGGTTCAGATACACGGATAGAGACTTTGGGCCAGTGTGTCTGTCCGTGTGTCCTGCTGGGGTCGCCTCCTTGTGTTGTTGGGGAACAACAAGAGCTGGCTCTGCCTGCTGAATGAGGCCGGGCTCGGCTAGCCAGCCTGCGAACATACCGGCGGGCGGCGCCTGCAGACCTAGCAGCGCGCAGGCGAGCGCTGCGCCGACGACCACCGCGGTCAGCGTGAGTTCGAGGCTCAAGGCGCGTTCGCCCCTGAGATCGGGAGCTTGCCGCGTGAACCAAGGAATTCGTCGATCTCGGCGTCGAGCGGATCCTCTGTCTGGGTCGCCACTCCGTCTCCTTCGTCCGATCCCGGCCGATTGCTGCGTGCGACTTTCCGCATCGTCCCTACTTCCACCAGAACCCATCTCCCAAGCACTCGTTCACGATGCGGGCCAGATACGGCATCTTTTGGCAGTGCCACGGACGCGGTCACGTTCGACGGCTGTCCTACATTTGGTCCGCAAGAAGACGCAGAAGAGAGTGACGGAGGGGCAGACGATTCCGACCCACCTGTGGGCCCGGCTGAGGAAGAGTACCGCCAGGCACTGCTACGTGAGATAATCGACCAACCCGTACCGAAGGAGCGCAACATGAGAGCCACCATGAACTTCAACCGCCTCCGGGCAAGCGCCCTGCTGGCCGCGCTCGCCCTGGTCGTGTTGGCGCTGATCGTTGTTGCGCAGACGCGCAGCGAACGCGCCTCGGCGCAGACCGTGGCGACGCCGCTCGAGGTCGTGCAGTATGTCGCGCCGAAGCTGTCGGTCTCGCTGGTCCAACAGGGGATTAGGCTGTCCTGGGCCTTCGAGCCTAACGTCGAGCCGCCGTCGGGCTGGCAACTCGCTGGCTACACCCTCGGGCGCTGGATCGAGGGTCAGGCTGGCTCGCTCAAGTTTTTCTCCCTCGATCCGGTCAAGGCGCAGGAGTACATCGACACGCTCGACGACACGAGCATGGAACAACGAGTGCCCGGTTACCAGTACTCCTACCTGGTGTACGCCTACTACCACCGCCTCTCCGACGGTGCCGAGCAGGTCGGCAAGAGTTCCGAGCTCGTCTATAGGTTGCCCGAGCTGCCCAAGGTTGTCGATCCGATCATTTTCAAAGTCAACAGGCAGTTCAGCCCGCCTTATCGAGCGAGCTGGTATGCACCGAACCTGTCGTGGGATGCAAATGTCAACCCGGGCCCGGCGACTCATTACCTATTTTATCGCGACGGTACGCGCTATCACCGAGCCACTTCGAGTTCTACCTTATCTTCTGACGGTGCCAACTACATCTGGATGGATGACGATGCCGCAACGGCCGAGTACTCGATCCGTGTGCAGTACGGCAAGTTCTTCAGCTCGCTGACCATCTTCCCGGTGGGAGGCTGAAGAGTCGGCAGAGCAGTATGCTGATCGCACCTGCCTCGGTTTAGGGCCTGTTCACAGTAGCGCATAGATCTGGCAGAGTGAGGGGCGCGGTGGCGCGGCCATTGTGACCAGATGAGATTGACGGATGCGCAGTACGAGTGGATCGCGTCGCGGTTGGCGTGGGCCAGAGTTGACGCGCACCGCGCGCGGTAGTCCCCTGGCAGGCGCTAGACATGGCGCTCGCTCACACCCAACACCTCGACCGCCTGCACTGTTCGCAAGTCGCTGGCGTCCACACACTCCAGCACCAGGTGTCGAGCCTCTTGCGACTGCGTCACTGTCCGTCTCCTCCCACTTACGTGTTCAGGATTGATAGAGTTGCTGCTTGGCGACAAACCTCATCGCTAAAGAAGTGATCCACTTGGGGTGGTGGAAGCGGTCGGGTTTGGGGTGGCTTCACCTCCGGTTCAGTCTGTAGTCCGACGACGAGTCCGGTAGGACTGGCCTTTAGTGGTGAGGATGTGCGCGTGGTGGCCGAGGCGGTCGAGCAGCGCCGTGGTCAGCTTCTCGTCGCCGAAGACCTGGACCCATTCGGAGAACGAGAGGTTGGTGGTGACGATCGTGGAGCGCCGCTCGTAGCGGTCGGCGAGCAGGTTGAAGAGCAGTTCGCCGCCGGCGCGGTCGAAGGGCACGAAGCCGAGTTCGTCGACGACCAGCAGGGCGACCCGCAGGTATCGCTGATGCAGGCGGGTCAGCGTGAGTTCATCGCGCGCCTCGACCAGTTCGCGAACGAGGTCGGCGGCGCGGATGAAGGCGACCCGCTGGCGACGCTGGACGGCCTCGACCCCGAGCGCGATCGCGAGGTAGGTCTTGCCGGTCCCGATCGGTCCGGCGATCACGACATCCTCGCCGCGCTCGATGTAGTCGCAGGTGGCGAGCTGGGCGAGCCGCGGCCGCTCGATCCCGCGCAGCGCGTCCCAGTCGAGCTGGTCCAGGGTCTTGAGGTCGGGGAAGCGGGCACAACAGCATTTGGGCGCAGGAGGCGGGCGACGGCGCCGTCGCGGCGGACCAGGACCTCGGCTTCGAGCAGCTGCAACAGGAACGCCTCGTAATCCCAGCCGTCGTGCGCGGCCTGACGGACCAGCACGGGGTACTGGCGGCGCACGGTGGGCAGCTTGAGTTCGCGGCAATGGGTCTCGAGCACGGCTCGCCGCGCGGCGTCGCTCACGATGCCCCTCGTTCCAGTAGACGGTCGTAGTCAGCGACCGAGGCGCGCTCGACGCGATAGCCGCGCAGGCGTTCCGGCACGGTCACCTCGTTCGGAGCCTGGGCCGCGGCCAGCGAACGCCGGATGGCCAACTCGTCGAAGCCGCCCTCGGCGAGACCTGCTTCCAGCGCCACCCGCACCCGCTCCTCGCCGTGTTCGGCGGCCGCCTGCAACAGCCGCGCCAGGGCGCGGGCCGCCTCGTGACCGCCGCGTTCCTCTTCCAGCAGCGTCCACAGCCGGTCATAGGGCCCGCCCAGTTCGTCGATCAGCTCCGGCGCCACCTGGCGCAAGGCCTGCGGCTTGCGCGAGAGCTGGCCGAGGTAGTGGCGGTAACGCACCCGCCGGCCGCCGAAGCGCAGGCGGGGATGGCTGACCTGCGCCGCTCCACGCTGGAAGGCGACCTCGGAGACGCCGACCCAGGCCGTCACCCTGAGGCCCGCCCAGCGCTCGGGGACCGAGTACCCAGCGCGAAAGCGCGTCTAACGCGCAGGCTCCTTCGAGGCGGATCATGGCGCTGCGGTTGACCGAGACCGGCTGCATCCGCCGCGGTTCGAACGCGACCGCGGGCAGTGGGCGCAGCAGCGGCCCTTCCGTGGCGAAGCGCTCCCAGACCCGCTCAGGCGCGAGCCGGTCGACCTCCGCTTGCATCTCGTCCGAGATCTGCTGCAGCGAGTCGCCGCGCGGCAGCGGCGTCAGCACCTGCCAGCGCAGGCCCCGGCCGCGGCCCTCGACGCCGTCCTTGTCGTGTCCCTGGCGGGGACGGGCGAAGCTGGGCTCGAAGGCGTAGTGACTGGCCAGCGCGGCGAAGCGCTCGGTCAGCCGGCGGCGCGGGAACTGCACCCGTCGCACCGCCGCCGAGAGGTTGTCGTAGATCATCCGCCGGGGCACGCCGCCGAAGTGGGCGAAGGCGCGCACGTGCCCGTCCAGGAAGGCGAGTTGGTCCTGGCGCTCATAGAGCCGGACGTAGTCGCGGCCCGAGTGCATCAGCCGGAACAGGAGTAGCCACACCCGACGCCGCTCGCCGGCCAGGTCGACCCTGACCTCGAAGAAGTCGACCTGCGCGCTCGCGGCCGGGCGGTGGACCAGCGGCACGTAGACCTCGGCCCGCCGCCGGCGCCACTCGCGCAACTCGGCCAGCACCAGGGTCAGGCCGACCTCGTAACCCTCCTCACGCAACTGCCGGTGCAGTCGGCGGCCCGTGATCCGCTGCTTGGCCGTGGTCCTATGCGACCACTCCTCCAGCAACTGCTCTAGCCGCGGCCGAGCCCGGTCCAGCACCGGGCTGGAGTGCCGCCGCCGCTGCCGCTCGGGCGCTGGCGTCGCCAGGTAGCGGCGCACTGTGTCCCGCGCGACCCCCATCTCGCGGGCAACGCGGCGTTGACTCTGTCCCTCGATCAGCACCTTGCGCCGCAGCGCGTAGATATCCATCACGCCGAGCATCCCTCTCTCCCAACCGGCGTCGGCTTGCGCCGATCACAGGTTGGGACTTGGCCCCCAAGTGGACGAGTTTTAGAGCGATCACTTGTCGACGAGCAGCGATTCGGTCAGTAGCTAAGCGAGCAGCGACTCTGTCAGTCCTGAACACGAAAGTGGGAGGAGACCGACAGTGACGCAGTCGGAAGAGGCTCGACGCCTGGTGCTGGAGAGTGCGGACGCGGGCGACCTGCAAGCAGCGCAGGCGGCTGAGGTGCTGGGCGTGAGCGAGCGCCATGTCTGGCGGTTGCTGGCGGCCTACCGCGCGCGGGGCGCGCCGGCCCTGGCCCACGGCAACCGCGGCCGACGGCCGCACAACGTCGTGCCGGACCCAGTGGCCGCCACCGTGGTCCGCCTCGCCCGCGATCGCTACCCGGGCGCCAACCACACGCACCTCAGCGAGTTGCTCTGGGAGCACGAGGGGCTCGCCCTGAGCCGCTTCACGGTCCGCCGCATCCTCGAGGCGGCCGGCATGTCCAGCCCGCGCCGACGACGGCCGCCCGAGCACCGCGTGCGGCGCGAGCGGATGCCGCGCGAGGGGATGCTGCTGCAGGTCGACGGCAGTCATCACGCCTGGCTGGAAGGACGCGGGCCGCGGTTCACCCTGCTGCTCGCCGTCGACGACGCGACCGGCGATGTGCCCTCCGCACTGTTCCGCCCGGCCGAGGACGCCCGCGGCTACTTCTCGCTCTTGGAGCAAGTCGTTCTGCGCCGCGGCCTGCCGCTCGCGCTCTACTCGGACCGCCACGGCGTCTTCCAGGCCCCCATAGGACGAACGGGACGACGTCCGCCAACCCAGTTCGCACGGGCGCTCCGGGAACTGGGGATTACCCAGGTCTTCGCCCGCTCGCCGCAGGCCAAAGGGTGCGTGGAACGCTTCGCCGGCACGCTCCAGGACCGGCTCGTGACCGAGTTGCGTCACGCTGGCGCTGCGACGATCGCCGAGGCCCAGGAAGTGCTCGACGGCTTCCTGCCGCGCTTCAACGCACGCTTCCGGGTCCAGCCGAGACAGTCTGAGCCGGCCTATCGTCCGCTCGAGCCGTCGCTCGACCTGGGCGCCGTCCTCGCCTTCCGCCACCCCCGCACGGTCGCCCGAGACAACACGGTCAAGTACCGCTGGCGCACGCTGCAGCTCCTGCCGGGGCCCGAGCGGACCAGCTACGCCCGCTCCCGGGTCGAGGTGGTCGAACGAGCGGACGGCTCGCTCTCGGTCCGTCACCACGGACAGCCGATCGCCACACGCCCGGCCCCGCCGCCGGCCGGTACGCTGCGCACCGCCCGCGCCGAACTGGCCAGCCGTCCCGACTACGAGCGCATCGCCTCAGGCCGCGGCTCCGGCGGCGTGTTACCCCGGTCTGCCGAGACTCCCAGCCCGAACGGCGCTTCGGTCCAGCCGCCGAGCAACGGAGCCGCCCCAGATCCCGCAGTAAAGGGACGCCCGCTGTTGCCGCCGACGCCTCGCCAACTCGCCCGCTGGAAGGCGATCCGGCAGGCCCAACTGCAAGGCCTGTCGATGCGGGCGACCGCTCGGCTCCTCGGGATCTCGCGGGTCACGGTGAGCAACTACGTCCACGCCAACGGAGTGCCTGGACGCCGAACCCGCGCTGCTCCATCCTTACCGGAACAGCGCGACCCACCTGACAGAATCGCTGCTCAGTTGGACTGACAAAATCGCTGCTCTACAACAATCACTGGCCGAGTTTTAGAGCGATCAATACAAAGGCCTCTCGATCCGGGCGACCGCTCGACTGCTCGGGATCTCGCGCACGACCGTGAGCAACTACGTCCGCGCCAACCGGCTGCCTGGACGCCGAATCCGTGCTGCTCCATCCTTACAGGAACGGCGGGACACTGACAGAATCGCTGCTCAGTTGGACTGACAAAGTCGCTGCTCTACAACAGTGACTGGATCAGCTTCTAAGCGATGAATGCAACGGGCGCGAGATTTACCGACCACACTCAAGTCGGTTGGAAACTCGTGGGAGCAAGTTTGTGGTGTGAGAGCGCGTCGCCTCCGAACATAGCTGTCGGCAGCACGCGCACTTGACGACGGCCGAGGCCGAAACGCTGGTCACACAAGCATATGACTGACCGCGGTGCCGACAATCGCTCCGCTCAACAAAGGCCGGGGCTCAAGTCCCGACGACAGCTGCGAGGCGTGATGGCCAGCTGGCCCCTCAAAGCTCGCTCAACCAAGGCCGAGTTCCAACCCGGCGACATTACCTGTCCATGTGGCCCTACACAGTATCAGAATGCAAGCGGGCTCGACGAAGGCCGGGGGTTGATCCCCGGCGACACCCCTCCCTGTCCGGAGCGTTATGAGTTCGCAGATGCGCTCAACGAAGGCCGGGGGGTTGATCCCCGGCGACACTCATTCCCATGGGCGGGGCCGGCTGGCATGACGGCGACGCTCAACGAAGGCCGGGGGTTGATCCCCGGCGACACGTCCAACGCTTTCCTCCTGCTCGTGCGTGGGAGTGCGCTCAACGAAGGCCGGGGGTTGATCCCCGGCGACACAACCCGTAGCTGTCGGCCATCGCTTTGAGGCTGACCGCTCAACGAAGGCCGGGGGTTGATCCCCGGCGACACGATCAGCCAGGCCCTCCAGTGGGCGATCCCGTTCGCCGCTCAACGAAGGCCGGGGCTTGATCCCCGGCGACACATCAATCCGGTCGGGAGTGCAGGAGTCAACGTGTAGCGCTCAACGAAGGCCGGGGGTTGATCCCCGGCGACACATCCGTCGGACGCTCAGGAATTCAGCCTCGCGTGAGCGCTCAACGAAGGCCGGGGGTTGATCCCCGGCGACACCATCTTCCGCTGCTCGGCCGTGAACTGCCCCTGGGCCGTCGCTCAACGAAGGCCGGGGGTTGATCCCCGGCGACACTTGGAGTTTTCGACCTCGTACCAGTCACCGACCAACGCTCAACGAAGGCCGGGGGTTGATCCCCGGCGACACGTGACCATCCGGTGCCGCTGGTAACCAGGGCGGAGCGCTCAACGAAGGCCGGGGGTTGATCCCCGGCGACACCTGCGCTTCTGGCGCCGATCCAGCTTGAATCCGTGCGACGCTCAACGAAGGCTGGGAGTTGATCCCCGGCGACACTCGCGCGAGAGGGCGCCGCGGTCGCGCATCTTGGACGCTCAACGAAGGCCGGGGGTTGATCCCCGGCGACACTCAGCGTTCCGGGGAAGGTGTTCACGCTCCTCGTACAGCGCTCAACGAAGGCCGGGGGTTGATCCCCGGCGACACCAGGGAGAGGCCGTCGGGCAACTCAGGTGTGATGCTCGCTCAACGAAGGCCGGGGGTTGATCCCCGGCGACACGCATACCTGGAGGATCGCAGCCGGCTGGCACCTACACCGCTCAACGAAGGCCGGGGGTTGATCCCCGGCGACACGCTCCAGCTTCATTTTGCCGACTTCGAGCGCCAGCTTCGCTCAACGAAGGCCGGGGGTTGATCCCCGGCGACACTGGCCAAGACAATCGAAGAGATGGGGAACCCCAATGCCGCTCAACGAAGGCCGGGGGTTGATCCCCGGCGACACGCGTTCGCGATCAGGTCGTCAATCCAATCGCTCGGTAGCGCTCAACGAAGGCCGGGGGTTGATCCCCGGCGACACGGCAGAACCAAGGCGCTCTCGGTAGCTTCCGAGTCCGCTCAACGAAGGCCGGGGGTTGATCCCCGGCGACACTCACCGATGCCCCCGCAGGTTCTGGTGGGGCCTCTGGCGCTCAACGAAGGCCGGGGGTTGATCCCCGGCGACACAAGTCCGCCATAGGGGCAGCGTGAGGTCCGTAGGGGCGCTCAACGAAGGCCGGGGGTTGATCCCCGGCGACACCTTCTCACCGATCGCTCAGTCGCACCCGGTCCACGACGCTCAACGAAGGCCGGGGGTTGATCCCCGGCGACACTCAGAGTCCCCATGGATCATCGCGCTTGAAGGGGGCGCTCAACGAAGGCCGGGGGTTGATCCCCGGCGACACGATGCACTTGCCACAGTCAGGGCAATGCCCGCAGCGCGCTCAACGAAGGCCGGGGGTTGATCCCCGGCGACACCTGAGTGAGCTGATCGGACAGCCCAGCGTGGGTTGCGCTCAACGAAGGCCGGGGGTTGATCCCCGGCGACACAACGACCGCAGGACTGAGGCGCTGAGCGATGCGCTCGCTCAACGAAGGCCGGGGGTTGATCCCCGGCGACACCCCGATCTGGAAGCTCACGGCGACAGCGAGCACGATCGCTCAACGAAGGCCGGGGGTTGATCCCCGGCGACACGCGCAATCGCCTGCTGCGCCCGCCCTGGTCGCTCCAGCGCTCAACGAAGGCCGGGGGTTGATCCCCGGCGACATGCGATCCGCTCGATCGCGTCGCCCACGTTCGTGTGCGCTCAACGAAGGCCGGGGGTTGATCCCCGGCGACACACTTGCCGTCCTCCGAAACGCCGGCGGCCAGTGGGTTCGCTCAACGAAGGCCGGGGGTTGATCCCCGGCGACACCGTCGCGCCAGAGTCGACAAGTCGTGCGTGT
>VXMJ01000068.1:12917-15413 GCA_009841145.1 Caldilineaceae bacterium SB0661_bin_34
CCGGGGGTTGATCCCCGGCGACACCGTCGCGCCAGAGTCGACAAGTCGTGCGTGTCTGGTCGCTCAACGAAGGCCGGGGGTTGATCCCCGGCGACACCGTCGCGCCAGAGTCGACAAGTCGTGCGTGTATGGTCGCTCAACGAAGGCCGGGGGTTGATCCCCGGCGACACTCGAATTCGCGCACGATCTTGCCGGCGTCGCTGACCGCTCAACGAAGGCCGGGGGTTGATCCCCGGCGACACCGTCGCCGCGCTCGCGCCCCAGCCGTTCGGCGCGGCTCGCTCAACGAAGGCCGGGGGTTGATCCCCGGCGACACAGGCGCAGCGCCTCTTCGTGCGTGACTTCGTGTGAGCGCGCTCAACGAAGGCCGGGGGTTGATCCCCGGCGACACATGGAGCGAGCGAGGATGCGCCAGCGCGTCGACGTCGCTCAACGAAGGCCGGGGGTTGATCCCCGGCGACACGGCATCGCGTTCGGGATTCAAGCGTTCGTCCGCAACGCTCAACGAAGGCCGGGGGTTGATCCCCGGCGACACCCGGGCTTGAGGCTGCGATTGGCTTCACCGCCGATCGCTCAACGAAGGCCGGGGGTTGATCCCCGGCGACACGCCCGACTCGAACATGATCGTCCCGCAGATCGCCGTCGCTCAACGAAGGCCGGGGGTTGATCCCCGGCGACACACGCGAATTCGGCGCGCGTCTTGATCGCCACTTCGACCGCTCAACGAAGGCCGGGGGTTGATCCCCGGCGACACCTGGTCTTGATTGCCGGCAAGCTAGGCAAGATTGCAGCGCTCAACGAAGGCCGGGGGTTGATCCCCGGCGACACCCGAGACGCAACTTCGACCAGCGCCAGCTCGTCGGCCGCTCAACGAAGGCCGGGGGTTGATCCCCGGCGACACCACAGCGCGGAACCTGTCGAGTTGAGGATGCCCCCGCGCTCAACGAAGGCCGGGGGTTGATCCCCGGCGACACATTCGGAGATAGCCCGGCTCGGCCCTTCCGTAGAGCGCTCAACGAAGGCCGGGGGTTGATCCCCGGCGACACACAGGCCGTTGACGGCCGGGGCTACGTAGGGGGAGGCGCTCAACGAAGGCCGGGGGTTGATCCCCGGCGACACCCGGAGTCACAGAGGCAGCCGACATGGTGCGGACACGCTCAACGAAGGCCGGGGGTTGATCCCCGGCGACACAATGGCGTCCAGGCGTTCGGACTCATCGCTCATCTTCGCTCAACGAAGGCCGGGGGTTGATCCCCGGCGACACCCGAGCTCGCATTGCCGGTCCGTGTAGCCGCAGTCCGCTCAACGAAGGCCGGGGGTTGATCCCCGGCGACACCAACTCTGCAACGGCTACACGCAGTTGCTGACGTCCGCTCAACGAAGGCCGGGGGTTGATCCCCGGCGACACTCCTGCGGCGGCCATGTCGAACATTGACGGCTGCTCCGCTCAACGAAGGCCGGGGGTTGATCCCCGGCGACACTGCAGGCGCGTGAGGCGGCAGAGTAAGGTGAGGGCCGCTCAACGAAGGCCGGGGGTTGATCCCCGGCGACACCCCGTCGAAGTGGACGTGGATCTCCGGCGCCATTCGCGCTCAACGAAGGCCGGGGGTTGATCCCCGGCGACACTCGATGTCGAAGTCGGTGCCCGCCTTCGCCATTACCGCTCAACGAAGGCCGGGGGTTGATCCCCGGCGACACCGCGCCGCGTCGACCTCGCGCCGGAACGCCGGCACCGCTCAACGAAGGCCGGGGGTTGATCCCCGGCGACACTCGCGCTCAACGGCCCGGTCCAGCAGCACACCCTGACCGCTCAACGAAGGCCGGGGGTTGATCCCCGGCGACACCAGCTTGAGCGAGTTCTTGGTCTCGACGGCGATGCGCGCTCAACGAAGGCCGGGGGTTGATCCCCGGCGACACGCGCACTCCGACCGCGTGCCGGGCGCCCTGCAGGACCGCTCAACGAAGGCCGGGGGTTGATCCCCGGCGACACCGCGACCCAGGCCGCCGCGAAGGGCGATTGCCGCGTCGCTCAACGAAGGCCGGGGGTTGATCCCCGGCGACACCCTATCGACGTGCTGGATCACGGATTCCGCACACTGCGCTCAACGAAGGCCGGGGGTTGATCCCCGGCGACACGGCAAGCTGAGCGCCAACCCGACCTCCGCCGCGATCGCTCAACGAAGGCCGGGGGTTGATCCCCGGCGACACTCGAACCAGTCAATCAGCGGATCAACCTGATTCGCCGCTCAACGAAGGCCGGGGGTTGATCCCCGGCGACACCTCGACCATCACCGCACCCCCGTGAACAACTGCTTCGCTCAACGAAGGCCGGGGGTTGATCCCCGGCGACACGGGTTGCTCGCCGAGCCGCCGTTCCACCACTGGTTCGCTCAACGAAGGCCGGGGGTTGATCCCCGGCGACACGCGGTCAGGCGCACGTTGCCGTCCTGACTCTCCGACGCTCAACGAAGGCCGGGGGTTGATCCCCGGCGACAC
>VXMJ01000093.1:0-11971 GCA_009841145.1 Caldilineaceae bacterium SB0661_bin_34
CTCAAGGACCTGCCCGACGAAGATGAAGTAATCCAATCGTGATGGATTGGTATTACATGGGCGAACCGCTGTTGGAGTGGCTGACCGGCAGGAATACGCGCATGGGCAATGTCCGCCACTTTGAGGTTTCCACTCCGATCAATCGCAATACGGCCCGGTATTTCATCGAGTCGGCCTGCTATTGGATCAAGCAGGTGGGGTATGCGGGCACGGTGCTGCAGTTCGACATCGCGCGCGTGACCCGGACGCGCAGGCCCAGTGACGGCAGCCGATACTACACTCGGGCCATGGCCATGGAGCACTATGAGGTGCTGCGCGAGTTCATCGACGGCGCGGACCGGCTCGAGAGCACGTTGATTCTGGTGGCGGCCCGTCCGGAATTCCTGGAAACCGCGATCGATCGTCGGTCACGGGGCTTTTCCATATACCAGGCGTTGCAGACCCGCATCATGGACGATGTGCGCGACCGCCATTGGGTCAATCCCGAAGCGTCCCTGGTGCGGCTTTCCAGCCAAGAGACGGACTGATGACCGATCAGCTAAAGACCCTGCACTGCCGCAGGGCCCTGGAAGCCCTGCGCAACGGCGTGCCCAACCGCTACGCGGTCGAAATGCTGGGCTGTGGACAGCCGGCGATCACGGAAAGGTTCGAAGCCATTCTGGGACGCGTTGCCGATCCCGAGCTCTCCCAGCGCTCGTCAGCCTCCAACAGCCTCTTGGTGTCGGGGGATTTCGGCTCCGGCAAGTCCCATTTGCTGACCCATCTGGAACACCTGGCCCTGGAGCAGGGATTTGTCTGCAGCAAAGTGGCCATCAGCAAGGAGACACCGCTCTACGACTTGGGCAAGGTGTTCAAGTCGGCGGTCGAACACGGGCGCCTCCCCGGCCGCTCCGGCATGCTGATCGAGGAGTTGGGACAGTCGCTGAACCCGGACACGGTCAAGTACGACCGTTTCTTCAGTTGGGCCAACGACACCGAACACAATGGGCTGAACGCCATTTTCCCCGCGACACTGCAGCTTTACAAGTGGTCCCACGATTTTGAACTCAATCGGCAGATTGAGTACTTCTGGGCCGGCGACAAGATCAGGTCGGCGCAGGTCAAGGAAGGTTTGCGGCAAATCAACATGCACCGGGACTACATGTTCCGGGCACCCAAGGTGAGCGAACTGCCACCGCAGCGCCTGCTGTTTTTCAACAACCTGATCAAGGCCGCCGGCTACAAGGGCTGGGTGGTGTTGCTGGATGAAATCGAGCTGATGGGCTCGTATTCGCTTCTCCAGCGCGGCCGTTCCTATGCTGAGTTGGCTCGCTGGTGCAGCCAGGGGCAAGGCAACGCCTACCCGGGACTGGTCACGGTGGGTTCGGTGACTGACGACTTCGCTGCCGTGGTGATTGACGTTGCCGGCGACAAACAGGACCGCGATTACGTGGAGGGCAAGCTTCAGGAACGGAACGCGCATCTGGTTGGCAGTGCGGTGACCGGCATGGACATGTTGGAACGCGGGACCATGGGATTGCGACAGCCCGGCGACGCCGAGGTGCAAGGCACCATTGATCGCCTGAGGGACATTTACAGCACAGCCTACGGGTGGGATGCCCCAAGCCTCTCCTTGAAGGACATGGCCTCCGGTGGCTTTCAAAACCGGATGCGCTACAAGGTCCGGGCTTCCATCAACCAATGGGATCTGATGCGGCACTATCCGGATCAGACATTCCACACGGAAGGAGACGAGTTCCATCACACCTACGACGAGAACAGGGACTTGGAGAAAGAGTCCAAGGATGATGGTGCCGCGGCGGCCTGACGGCCCCGGAGCCGGTCATGGGATGCCATGTCTTCCCTGCTTCACGAACCGGATGGTGTAGTACAAGTCGGAGTGGCCGGCTGGCTGAGATTCGTGCCGACAGTGGACGGCTCGGCCGTTCGGGCTGCCTTGTTGCTGATGGCCTTCGAGCCCGACTGCAAGGAGTTCAGCTTTACCCAATCGCGCACCGACGCGGAGCGAGATCCCTTTCATCGGACCCATCCGAAAATCCTGTGTGAGGCGGCAGAGGTCCTGGTCCGGTTTGCCGAGTTGCGTCCTGCCCTGCTGTTTGCCTTGGCTGCAGAAGTGCCGTCCGGTCTTCTGGAACGCAGCTTTGGCCTCAATCCCTTGAGTTGTCTCGTCAAGGTGTCTGTTCCAGGCGGGGACGGCCGATTTGGCTCCACGCCCGAATCGTTCGAATCTGCCGAATTGTTGTGGGAGGCGGGAGAACCCAAGCAAGGTTCAGTTGCCTTCAACCTTCTGGAGACCCTTCGCGAACGGTCCCTGGTGACGGAACCGTTCCGCTTGGCCGGCGCGGGTTTGGAGGAAGCCTTTCGCGATCCCGCTGTCGAAAACCTGTATGCCGCGGGATTGGAGGCTGTGATGCGGGTTCCCGACACGCGTGGCTCGCCTGGAAGCCATGGTTCCTTGTCCAGGCGCATACACAACCAGCAGCTGGACTTTCCCGCGGTCAACCCGGTGCTGCAAGAACTGGACTGGGCTGGGAAATTGATGCCGTATCAGCAAGCCGGAGTTGAGGCTTTCCTGCAAAACGAACGGCTTCTCCTGGCCGATGACATGGGACTTGGCAAGACTATTCAGGCCATAGCGGCCCTGCGTATCTTGCACGCCCGCGGAGACCTCGCCTCCTGTTTGGTGGTGGCGCCGGCCAGCGTGCTGAGGCAGTGGCGGGCCGAACTGGACAAGTGGGCACCGGAAATGTCGGCCATCATTGTTCGTGGTGCCAAGAATGACCGCGAATGGCAATGGCGCATGCAACGGGATGTCAAGATGGTCAGTTATGACACCTTGCGATCCGAGCATGACAACAGGTCCCACATTTTCCGGAGGAAGTGGGACGTGGTGATCGCGGACGAAGCCCAACGGGCCAAGAATCGCAACCCTACCAGCGCGGCGCTGAAGGAGCTGCGGCGCGCGCGATCGTGGGCATTGACAGGAACACCCATTGAGAATGACGAAAACGAATTGGCCTCCATCCTGGAGTTCATCGACCATGACGGTGAGGGTGCCAGCCCTCGATTCTTTCCCGGCGAGGCCTTGCGGGCGCGCCACCGAACGCTCCAGCTACGGCGCAAAAAGGGCGATGTGCTGGATGACCTGCCCCCTAAGCAGATTGCCATGGTGCCCATGGAACTGCCCCCCAGGCAGCGAGCAAGCTATGACCGGGCGGAACAGGAAGGCATCGTTTATCTGAAATCGCTGGGAGCCGAAGTGGGTGTTCAGCATGTGCTGGAGTTAATTATGCGACTCAAGCAGATTTGCAACGCGGATCCCAAGACCGGCCAATCCTGCAAGCTGGCGGACATCAAGGAACGGATGGCTCAGCTCTCGGCCCAAGGGCACAAGGCCCTTGTCTTCTCCCAGTACACGAGCGAAACCTATGGTGTGGAGGCCGCGATTGACCACTTGCGGGAATTCAATCCCCTGGCTTTGACCGGGGACATTCCACTGGAGGAGCGGTCGGCCGTGATCAACCGGTTCAGGAACAGCGACCGCCACCGCGCCTTGGTTCTCTCCCTTCGGGTTGGCGGTCTGGGCTTGAACTTGCAGGAAGCCTCGTACGTCTTTCACCTGGATCGCTGGTGGAATCCTGCATTGGAGCGCCAGGCGGAAGACCGGACCCATCGCATGGGGCAGACGGTCAAGGTGAATGTGATCAAGTACTCCTGTGTGGGCACGATTGAGGAGCGCATCGACGAGATACTGCAGCGCAAGCAAAAACTGTTTGATCAGTTGGTGGACGATGTTTCGCTCAACCTTTCAGCCAGGTTGTCCAAGGACGATCTGTTCGGCTTGTTCGATTTGAATTGACATGGCGGCACCGGCAACTCTCGACCGGACATCCGCAAAGTCGTAGTTGAAGACCATTAACTTCCTTAGCACCAGCCGGAACCGAAAGGTGTCTTCCACGACGTGCAGAACACTGGACGGCACCTGGAGCATCTGCCCTGCAAGACGGTCCGGGGCCTGAGCACGCATGTCGCGGCCAAGATGGCGAGCCATGCCCTCCGCCATCAGTCCGAGATTTTCACCGTGACCGTACCCTGGATGACGAGGAGGTGGACCTGTACCACGGGGTCCTGCACGGCAAGGCCTGGCAGTGCTGGTTGCAGGTGGTCTATGTCCTGCCCGCGGTGCCGACCCGCAGACGAGGGAGGGGGTGCTCCTGTACAGCACCGATATCCAGCTGGCGCTGGAATGCCTCTTGCGGTTGTACGGAGCCCGTTTCCAAATCGAATTTGCCTTTCGCGACGCCAAGCAGCACCTGGGCCTCCACCACAGCTAGGCCCGTTCCCAGGCCAAACTGCACTTTCATTTCAACATCGTCTTCGCCGCCCTCTTCTGGGCCCGCCTGCAGGCCCGCGCCCGGGCGGCGCGTCCCCTGGGCCCCTTTTCCCGGCACCAACTCAAGCAAGGCAACCTCGAACAGGAAATATACCTACGCTTTGCCGTCCGGTCGGCGGCGGGCCCAAACGCCGTCAATTCCGAGGGCGGCCGCCGCATCCCGCCGGAACGCCTCTGGCTGCGCGCACCTCTTCTCGCACCGGGGCCGATCGGTCCCTGAATGCCATTCCCCAGCCAGCTCGGTAACACGTTTCAGGCCTCAAAACTGTCCAAACCACAGCTACTGGCCTTCGCCTGACAACACACCCCAGATGTGCCTGTAATCGGAACCGGACAGGTTTGAATCCTTCGGACGTGCTTGTTCCCATTCTTCGGCTGATAGTGATTTCAAGAACTCACGTGCCTGGCCAACAGAGAATTGTGCCTCGTCTCCATCTACCAATTCTCGATAAAGCGAACCCAGCGATTCCGCTGCGCTGCGGGGTACGGCATTCATGCGCATGAGCACCGCGTGTTCGGTCCGAACCCCGTGGTAAATCATCGCGGGAAGGGAGTCGATGCTCTTGCGCTCATCTTCGGACAGCGCATCAAAATCAAAACCCGACATCCGGCTCAATGCCGACATGCCCCATGTGCCGCTGTTGACGATTGCGCGGTAAATCGCCCGACAAGCATCGCTCAGGGCCACGGTTCCGTCAGGATCCCTCTCACTGCTGAAGTATGTGGAGGCAATCTCACCAAGACCAACACCGTTGATCCAGTCCCGCGCAATGTTCGAGATGCGGTTGCCGTCGGTGCCTTGACCCCTGATTTGTTCCAGTTGGCCTTTGAGCTGGGGAACCTTGAGCATGACACCGAACAACGAGGCCATGTTGCCTGCATCTCCAAACAGACTCTCCGGCATCCAGTCGGTCGGTGTCAGTTTATCTTCCAAATTGCGCATCTCACCCAATGCCGTCTGGACTCCCTCAGGCGAAAAGCCGGTCGAGTCGGCCAATGTGATGGTACCTGGCCGCATGTCGGCGAGTTTATGGGCATACGATCTGGTGGCTGTCAGCAAGGCATCGGCCTTCGTGCGGGAAGTCGCATTGTTGCGCAGGGATGTGTAGCCATAGGTCTGACGCAAGAACTGTTCGGATTCTGTGAGAACGGCATCAAGGGACTGCTTCTCGGCCCAGAGATGTGCGATGTAGCAGCGGAAATCTTCCCACTGGTCCTGCCACAGCACGTCGGCCAGTTCTGCCAGGGATCCTTGTTCCTCAAGTTCATCCAGCAAGGTCACAAGCCGGGACACTAGTGCACCGGTTTGTCGGCTGACAAATTGTTTGGCGGCATCGCGGTCTGTGCCTTGTGCCAGACCCACAACACCCACGCTGTCGTGCTCAACACGACCGGCGCGACCTGCGAGATTCCAAAACTCCCGAGGAGAAATTTCTACCGACTGCTGATTGTCGGCGACAAATCTGGACTGCAGGAAAATAGATGAAACTGGGAAGTTGATGCCCTGGGTGATGGTTGAGGTGGCGCAAAGCACCCGAAGGTGACCAATTTCCGCCAACCACTCCATCAGGGCGCGCACATCGTCGGAAAGGCCGGCATGGTGGACTCCCACACCGTGATTGAGCGTGTCAATGAGTGGAAACGATGGCTCAATTTCAGTTCTGAGAAAGTCCTGGACCAACCGTATCTCGTCCGGAAGCGGATCCAGATCCTGGAGACTCTGAGCGATATGGCTAGCCATGGTCCAGACTGTTCGAATCGAATTTGCGATCGCGATGCTGGTGCCGCGTGCTGCCATCACGGCACTCATGGCCGCAGTTTGCAGTCCCAGGCCTTGCTGCTTGTTCCTGGTGAGAACCTTGCTCTTAGGAACCTTGATGGGCTTCACGCCACCAACGTAGTGCGTCCCTGCCAGTGGCATCGCATTTGGGGAGGTTGTCAGAGTTTCATAGGCAAGGCGCCATCCGGCCGTCTCGCTGGTGTCGCTTTGTGCGTGGTAGATGCCAACGATGCGTTCGTTCGGCTTCCAGGGTGTGGTACCAAGGCTAATGGCTTGTCCCGCGTTGATGTCCTGCGCCAGCCAACGGGTGATGGTTTCTGAACTTTCGACGTAAGGCATGAGCAGCAGGAAGTTTGCCTTCGGGCATTCGCGTTTTATGGTTGCCAGCAGAAACTCGATCCGCAGGCCTCGGTTGGTGTTCTCAAGATTCTGGGCCTCGTCCATCACCACCAGAGCCAACGGACGGTTGATTTTGCTGTTGCGAATGACCAGGGAGAGTTTTTCGGGTGTGGCTACCAGGATATGGAACGGAGCTTCTTCTTCGGCCAGCATTCGATCTTCGAATGTGTCAACTTCAACTGCACCTGACAGTTGCTCCACTCGTATGTCGATCGGATTGAAGTCTTGACGCAGTCGGCGAGTGATCTGCGCCGCCAGGGCGCGGGTGGGCACAACATAGGCAACCCATCCGCAGTCCGCGTCGAATTGGTTTAAAGCCTGGAGGATGCGGAACTGTGCAATCAGGGTCTTGCCGCCTGAAGTTGGCAGATCCACGACAATGGCAGTTTTTGCTTGGTCGAGAAGGTTTTGTTCCAATAGGGCTGCTCGTTGGGGCGGAAGCAACTCAAACATTGCTCGGTGTCGCCGATGTGTGAGCGCACGGACGAATTCCCCTGTCTTGGAACCGGTGGTCCGCGTAGACCACCATAGGGAGTTTGTTACCATGATGCGCGCCGCCGCGTGTAGCCAACGCAACAGGATCTCGAGTTGAGGGTCGTTCGACGCTGTGGCTGCGGAGATCGCTGTATCAAGGTGCTGGTCAATTTGGACGAACGGGGCCGCTGGCTCGCCTTGAAGCATGAAATGGGCGAGTGTCTCGGTTGCTTTGGCCCAATGATAGAGTGCGGCAAGACGGAGAGCCATGGCGCGATCCAACGCGTGGGAACCATTTTGAAGGCACGCTGCCTCCATCGTCTTTTGGTCGTCCCGCAGTCCGGAGATGGTCTCCCGAATGCGATCCAGGTCGTCCCATCCATTCTTGCGGAAGAGCCTGACCCAGCAGTGAAAGAGCCTGAAAAGCAAGCGCTGGTCCCAAGGCACATCGACCACGCTGGGAGGGGTTAGTACATGTTTGTTTTCCGTGTACCATCGGCGGAGGTCGGCCCAGCGATCTCCGCAGTAGGCCAGGGCAGAGAGGTGCAGCACAAAGTAGAGGCGCTCGTGGGTGGGGTGGGGCACCGGCATCAAACGGCGGAGGTCGAACGCACGGAAGGATGCAGCCATGGCTTGCCTGCGCAAGTGGTCACGTTCTCGTTCTCCACCCGCGCGACTCAATTCGTCCAGCCCTTCAACGGCAGCGAGTTCGTAGGCCAGAGCGACGCTGTCCAGTGCCGGCATGTCTTCTTCGGTGGGCGGAAAATCAAACGCGATCTGCCTCCCAACCGTATGTTGGGCTAGTTGTTTATTGACCGCCGCCGACACATGCTCGTCGTCGGTGCCGAGTGCTTTGACTGCCCAGTGGGACGACAGACATTCGAAGTCCTTGGTTTGCAGACTCATCATTCTGCTCCTCTTCGTCTGTCTGCCACAGCCCTGCCGATACCTTCGATGCTGCCTGCCGGCAGATAAAGAGCCAATAGTTCTATGCTCGGATGTGTACCACTGTCTTGAGCAAAGTTCTGTGCCAAGGACCGCAAGTCCCGTTCGTCTACAAGGACGTCGCGAACCAAAAAGCCGTAAAGGTGGCAGTCTGACTTGTCCCGAAGGTACCGCACACTTGCTGCCTGGAACCTCGCATGCCAAGGAGTTGATTCAGCACGGTAACTGAGGTACGTGAGGAGGCGGTCTCTGATTCCTGTCTGATCGCGTAGGTTCTCCAACTGCTGTTTCAACCCGTCCGATCCGTATATGACGGAGGGGGGATACCTGTCCTGGCCGGAAGTCTTGACTTCCCCGAATGCCAGGCTGTTACCGCATTCGTCCGTCCGGAAACCGACTAAGTCCGCTCCGGTAAAGCTTGACCGAGTACTTCGCTCATCGCGGCTGCGGGGCCAAGGAAATTCGCAGTCACGATGGTCGACCAGATAGGCTTCGGCGATGGCTTCTCCCACACGCCAATCTTCGATCTCCTGCGAAGAGTTCAGCGCCAGCTGCAACTCGTCCGATGCGAATCCAGTTTCTGCAAGCCCAGTCCTAATCGTTTCCATAGTGGACATGCCGGCATCATCGAACAGGATGGCCGCGACTCCCCCTTCTATCGCGTCTTGAAGTTCTCGTTCGGTCCACTGCAATCCGATTGCACATGGTGGAGTTTCATGTTCGTATACAGTGATGCCTTCCGCGACGGTCACTCATCGTCTCCTGGCTGTGTCGGTGTACAGCTTGTCTGCCACCCGCTCGATATCGACTTTGGCGGTGTATCCCGTATCGCGATCGGATGGCGGATCGCTGCTGCCCTCTCGGAGACAGCCAAAGTGAGTGGTTGAGACGAATTACCCAAAACCCCTGGCACGTCACATTGAGTGGAAGGAGGTCTGTAGCAGCCATGCGGGAAGGGTAACGAAAGGCATCTCACTAAACGGTTCGGATGCTACTCAATGCTGCGGCCCTTTGGCAGACGGGTGAAGCGAGGACGCTCATCGGTCACGTTGCTTCAGTCTAACAGGTTCATCTTGGAGTGACTGTTCAGCATGTGTTTCGAAAATCAAGCTTAGTTGACCGTAGTGGCAGGTCTTGGTTCCCGCGAGACTGGGTCTTGGAGCTCGCCGTTGCGGAGGAGGAACTCGCGGAGCTGCGTCAGTCACTCTGCCGGTACAACGGCAAAAGCGACCAGTCTCCCTCGCAGGACGGAGCCGGTGTTCCCACATTATCTGGGGCCAACATGAATCCGAAAAGGTGCCCTCGGGCATCCATATCCACGGCAGCGATGGTCGCCGGTGTAATCTGCTCCGGACCGCCCGGACCATATGTGGCCCACTCGGTTTGCACGGTACTCCTGTGGCCGAAACGCTGTCTCTCGGTTCGAGGAAGGTGACCTTCGACAAGGTAAAGACCGGTACTGCGGTAACGGTGCAGCTGGCGATCGTGGTCGTCAGCGACATTCTGGAGACGAGCGTCAACCAGAGCCTGACAGAACCTTCCTTCGGTGGCCGGTGGCATCAACTCGTCGAGGGCACACCGGGATCGAATGACGTCACCAACGACACCGATCCGAATACCGCCGGTCATCAATGCGACACCAGACAGATCGCCAGCGGCATGATGTACTACGTCGGCTACAACGAGAACTTCGCGAACTACCGGAAGGGGACGGCCGTCTATACGCACAAGCCTGCGACCCCGCGGTTGAGGATCGGTCTGGCCCACTCCGCCAACGAGACCGATGGCGAGCGTGACGATGTTGACTTCGATGCCTACATCATTCGCATTGCTGACACTGACGGCGATGTGGTGGCTGAAGGTGACGACATGGCGACGATGGAGACAAACTACGGGTTGGGACGCAACAGCCAGAGTGATACCACTGAAGAGACGCTGAACAAGCTGTTCGTTCATGACATGCAGTTTCCAAACTATCCCACCTTCTCCGCCACGGGCACGATCATCAGGAACGCGGACAGTAGTGCCCTGGATTACGCAACGAATTTCATATTTGTGGCAGGCACTCACTGGGACACTGGCATCACCCTGACCAACATGCGCGTCGTGGACGGTTTCAGGATCAACGTGGGGGCACACGACCTCCCTGAGAACGTTCTTGATCGGGAGGCACCAAGAAAGGTGACTCCGGCTTCGATATCGATTGTCAAGGTCGGCACGACGGGCGATGGCGAATCGGAATACCGCGACCCGGGTCAACTGTTCGCCCATCCGCCGGACGAGCATCGCGATTTCCCTGCTGACATGTTGCAGAGTGACGAAACCTACACAATCACGTCCTGGGCCGTCAACGAAGACGACGAAGTCATCAGTCCGGTGGCCACGCTCAAACTGCATCTGCTCAACAGGATGGTCACCCTTTCCGCCACGACCGTATTCCAGGACTACCTGAACACTACGGCCGTCAACACCGGCACGTTGATTGTCACCCAATTCACGGTGCTCAAGTAGCAGGTTTGGGACCGTCGGTTGCAGAACCGTGTTGCAGCCTTGGCGGGACTTTGCCAAGGCGCTCCTGTCCGTCTTGGCGGGAACAGGCTGGGGATATGGAGAGTACAGCCGCATCCCGGTTGCGGTTGTGTTCAGGCGGTGCAGTGGAGGATGGCCCGGAGGCGTTCCGGAAACAGCGCCGGTGGTTTTGGCATGTCGGGGGAGCGGGACCGACCACTGGTACTACAGGTGGCGCAGCTGCCCTGCGCCTCCGAAATGAACCCGGTCGAGCACTTCTTCCGGGAGCTGTGCCGAGCCCTTGAGGGCCGGGTCCATCCGATCCTGCAGGCCAAGCAGGATGCGCGGGAATTGATCCTGAAGACATGTGGCTGGGACTGGATCCGGAAGGCCCTGACCGACCTGTCCGCCGACCCTCAAGCAGCATAATCATGCGGGGTTGGCATAGCACAGAGCACGGTCTGTCAAGTCCCCGCTACGATTCCCTGCCGTATCCGCCTTTGGCGAGGTGTAGGTTCTTGGCGTCCGTAGTCGTTCCATCCATGTCGGTGCCGTTCCCGTGTCCGGAACCAAATCGCAATCATCCACGAAACACGCATGTCTCCCCCGCGCAAGATCGCCACAATCCATGACGCGCTCTTCCTGAAGACCATGGAGGTGAAGGTGGCTGCCGCGGCCTGGCTGAAGGCCAGGCTCCCCGGCGACTTGGCGTCCAGGATTGACTGGTCGACGCTGTCCTTCCGCAATGAGACCTATGTGGACGAGGAGCTGCGGTACGGCTCCGTGGATGCCCTGTTCGATGTTCAGTACAATGGCGAGGAACGGCTGTCGCTGTATGTGCTCGTGGAGCACCAGACGGACGTGCAGCGGCTGATGGCGTTGAGGATGTTGCGGTACTGTCTCCGCATCTGGGAGCGGGAGGATGCCAACCGGCAGCCTGAGGACAGCCTCACGCCCATCGTGCCGGTGGTATTTCACCAGGGCAGGCGGAAGTGGAGTGCGGAGACGAGTTGCGAGGCCCTGTTTCCGGAGGAGGTGCGTCGCTGGGCCACGACGCCCAGATTCACGCATGTGCTGCTGGATCAGGTGGGGATTTCCCCTGCCGAGGTGCGGGGCGGGCACCGGGGCCGGATCATGGAGTTGTCCCTGGCCATCGCCTTCGGCTGGCACGCGCGGGAAGCCCTGCCGCTGTTGCGGGAGCTCCTGGAACAGTTGTCTCCTCAGGAAGCTCCCGACAACTATCGCAGGTTTGTTGGCAATTATCATCACTTGACGGGTAGGGAGGAGATGGTGGACGAATACGTGGACGAATTGAAACAGGCGGTTGGGGACATTGACCTGAGCCTGCTCGACGGCACGAACCCCTACGACCTGTTCCTGCTCGATAGGGCCAAGCAGAAGTTCGGTCCCAAGCTGACGGATGCCTTGGAGGATGCCCGGCGTGAGGGTATCGAGCAGGGCGTTGAACAGGG
>VXMJ01000093.1:11981-93256 GCA_009841145.1 Caldilineaceae bacterium SB0661_bin_34
CGGATGCCTTGGAGGATGCCCGGCGTGAGGGTATCGAGCAGGGCGTTGAACAGGGGATCGAACAGGGGATTGAACAGGGGATTGAACAAGGGATTGAACAGGGCATTGAACAGGGCATTGGCACCGTCGTGTGCAGGATGCTGGACCAGGGGATGGACTGGCAGGTTATCGAGCAGCTCACCGGCGTGGATGAAGCCCGGTACCGGGAACTGACGCGGCCGGCAGCCAACGGAGCGAGTGGAGCATCCGATTGACAGGGTTGGGCTGGGGCCTGCTCCGTGTGCCTCACCGTGGCCCGTGGCCGGTTGTTTCCGCAGCGTCCCCGTCCCGGGACCGCTGAATGGCTTCGGATGTGGCATGACGGCCCGGGGGCCATGCCGTGCCGCTTGCCATTTCGGCAACAACGGTGCCGGGGTGGCGGTTGGGCAGCCTTCGGCATGACCGATCCCTGCGGCTACTGTGCCACTTGACGGGTAGGGAGGAGATGGTGGACGAATACGTGGACGAATTGAAACAGGCGGTTGGGGACATTGACCTGAGCCTGCTCGACGGCACGAACCCCTACGACCTGTTCCTGCTCGATAGGGCCAAGCAGAAGTTCGGTCCCAAGCTGACGGATGCCTTGGAGGATGCCCGGCGTGAGGGTATCGAGCAGGGCGTTGAACAGGGAATCGAACAGGGCATTGGCACCGTCGTGTCCAGGATGCTGGACCAGGGTATGGACTGGCAGGTCATCGAGCAACTCACCGGCGTGGATGAAGCCCGGTACCGGGAACTGACGTGGTCGGCAGCCAACGGAGCGAGTGGAGCATCCGATTGACAGGGTTGGGCCGGGGCCTGCTCCATGTGCCTCACCGTGGCCCGTGGCCGGTTGTTTCCGCAGCGTCCCCGTCCTGGGATCGTTGCTTGGCGCCGGATGTGTGGCTTGACAGCCCCAGTGGCCATGCCGCGACTCCCGCCGTTTCGGCAACAACGGTGCCGGGAGGTGGTTGGGCAGCCTTCGGCATGACCGATTCCCGCGGCTACTGTGCCAACGGCACTGCTTCAGGTATGGATGCCTGTGGTGATCGCCATGAAGCTTAACTAAATCCGGTTCCGGGGATGCGCGCTGACAGCAGCTGTGTTGAAAGTCAAGTCCTTGGCAGACTCTGGGGAGGTATCCGCCAAGGCACGGCGAGAGGCAGGTAGCACCCCCAGCCAGCCCTCTTCGGTTCGGCCAGGATCCGGCACTGCCAGTCGTACCTATGTGCTCCCTGGTTTCGGGCTCCAGGATGCACACTGTTCCACACAATCCATCACAATCGACAGTTGATTCGCTCAAACCCGGTGCCGTACCGGGCGCACTTGCTACCCGGCATCCGCACAAAACCGCCCAGGCCGGTGCTGTGTGCCCGACCCCTGTTCCTGCGGGCAGGCCGGCTGGAACGACGGGTTTCCACTCAAGACCTGTCCCATTGAAACCATCCGTCTGTCCTGTGGTATCACGGGTAGTACAATCTCGTGGTGCCGCGGGGCAACAGAGAGTGGCCGTAGTGAATGCCCCATGCCCGACACGTGGCCCGAAGCTCGGGGCGTCTTGGAAACCGGGACGGTCCGGCCAGGGCGCGATGCTCGGGCTCAGGGAAAACGCTGCTGCCCAATGGCCGCCGGCGGTTAACAGGGGGTGCAAACCATGGCAGCGAGCACTGCCACCCAGGAAGAGTTCCTTCGGTTGTTGGACGAGAATGCTGAGTTCCGGCAGCAGGTGCGCCAACGCATCCTGAGCCAGGAGCTGATCGAGTTGCCGGAGCGGTTTGCCGTCTTCGCCAGTCGCGTGGACGAGTTCATCACCGAACAACGGGCAATCAATGCCGAGCAGCGGGAATTCAATGCCGAGCAGCGGGAATTCAATGCCGAGCAGCGGGCATTCAATGCCGAACAGCGGGAATTCAATGCCGAGCAGCGAGAAACCAACGCTGAACAGCGGGCATTCAATGCTGAACAGCGGGCATTCAATGCCGAACAGCGGGAAACCAACGCTCGCGTGGAGAAACGCTTGCAGGGCATCGCCGACGACATAGGCATGCTCAAGGGCAATGTAGCGGTCCGAGCCACACGTGACAATGCCGAGAGGATCGTAGAACAGGTACTGGACCTGCATCCCCTTTCCATTCTCTCCAGGTCGGAGCTGGTAGCCATGCTGAGACCCAAGGCATCCGAGATCGAGCGGACTTGGAGGCACAGTTTCTACCGTGCCGATTTGGTGATGCAGTGCGAAGCCGACGACGGAACTGTGCACTACATGGCCGCCGAGGCTTCCTACACGGCCGACCGGCGAGACACTGACCGGGCCCTGCGCAACGCGGGCTTGCTGACACGGTGTACCAACGCCCCTGCGCATGCCATCGTTGCCAGCGTGAGAAACGACCATGAAGTGCAGGCGCTGGTGGATGCCGGCAAGGTCCACTGGTTCCAGCTGACGAACCGGGACCTGACCCCGGACTAGTGCCGACCGGAACCATGGCTTCGGACTGGAGAGTGCAAGGCACGGACTGACACCGGCGGAGTAGGGGCCGGCCTCGGAGCGTTGGTGCAACCCGCCTGGGAGCCGCGTACAGACCCTCACCGCCCTGTAGGGTGGGCTCCGGGTCTTGCAGATGTTGCTGCATAAGCCCAATTTCGTCGGAAGGCATATGGGCTCCGGCCGTAACCTGGCCAGTCAGGTCCAGGTGGAGGCCGACGAATGCCGCTGCGGGGACCAGGTCACGACCGGTACCCGAAGCCTCATTCCGGCTTGCCTGCCAAGGCTGTCTGTCCTCCTGCTGAAGGCGGCGCGTCGGCGCCGGAGCGTCGAAAACGTCCATCATGGGGGTCATGGGCGTCATCTTTCTCAGGGATGACAGCCGCATCTCCACGAGGCCGACCGTCCCCAACATGGCCATCCTCAAACACATCGCTCACAGCACTCTCAGATCCGAATAGCGGAGTTTGCCCGCTGTCCGGGATCCAACATCACATCAAACTGCTAGGCATTGCGCCGGAACCCGCTCAAGTCCCGGCTCACTGCCCAACCTGTCGACCATGAGGAACCGTTGCGCTTGCCTTGCCTCCTGTTCCTGTCGACACAATCTGTCATCACGGTAGGAACTTACTTGACTAATTTTAGAACACATGTACCATACTATCTGGTGTTCACCATCGGGAGACATGTGTCATGTTCAGGGAGTTTCTGTTCGGAACCAAGGCCGACATGGTCGAAAGGGGTTTGATCCTGGCCGCCATCGTGGCCACCGCTATGGCTGCGTGGACGACGCTGGGCGGCAACATCAGGGACCAGATCCAGGCAATCAGCACTCAGATCACCGGTGGGTAGTGATCCCTTGGCCATGACAGCCTTCAAGTCATCTGCACGGTCGCCTTGCCTGTACTCCTCCTCAAGGGGAGACATGGTTGAGGCGGCCGTCACCATGCCCCTGCTGCTGCTGGTGACCTTTGCCCTGATCAACTTCGCTTTGGTCGGGCACGCCCGGAACTCCGCGCAGAATGCCGCCAACCACGGTGCCCGGGTGGGTGCGGTGACCGCATCCGGTGCGGGCTCGGCCGCCAGGCAGGAAGCCGAACGCCTGATGGCCAACTGTTTCTGCACCTACTCGGTGACCGTGAGTGCAGTCAACGCTCCGGGGGGCACGGTCATGGTGGTTGTGGCTTGGACCGTGCCCAGTTACATGGACGGCTTCCTGCAAGTAATGGGCGGCTCCGCGCAGGGCGATTTCAGCGGAACCGTCTCGGCCTCCCATCGCAAGGAGGGGTGGTAGGGGCGGGATGGTCAAGTTTGTCATCGGCCGCCAGGCCGACATGGTGTGGTCCGCACTCCTGTTCATCACCATCTTCCTACCCTTGGCCAGCCTGTCCGTCGATGTTCCCGAATACTTCAGGGTGGCCACGCTCCTGCAAGGAGCGCTGGATGCCTCTGCCCAGCAGGCGGTCAACGACTGTCTGGATCTCGAGGGGTTCAGCCGAACGGGAACGGCAAGGCTGAAGTCAGCCTGCATTCAACAAGCGGCAGGTCAGCGCTTTCGTTCGGAAACGTCCAGTCTCGCGACCGGGGGGCACAGTCCGGTGCTGATGTCCGTTGCATGCTCGAACGAGTGCCGGTCCCTGCAAGTGCGGGGCGTGGTCTCCACCAGAGTGTTCTTCTCCATGTCCCCCCGGATTCGCATGGTCCGGGAGGCCCGGTCCGATGTCCGCATGGTGCATGGCTGACCCATGCAGGTACGGTTTGACCTGTCCCTGGTCCGTGTTCGAATTCGTCATGCCGTGGTGGCCGCCGTGTCCTGCGCCTGTGTCCTGACCGGGTTGCTTGGCTTCGCGGTGACCGCCCCGATGGAGTCACCCCAAGTTCTGGTTCCGGCGCGCTGGAAGGCCCTGCAGGCCAAGTTGGCGGTACAGCGCGAAGTTGAAAGCCTGGCTGTGGACTTGGCTTACCTGGCCGGCCTGCTCCGGGAGGGCTCCGCCGACTCTGTGCAGGTGACATTGGTTGCACAACGGCTCCGTGCTCGATATCGGGAAGGCGAGCCAGCTACGGCTGCAGCCCGTGCCGCGGTCGTCACCGCGGCCGAAACCGCCGTCAGGGAAGTACAAGGCGCAGCTTCACCCCGCGAAGTCGTGGCGGCGCTTGAAAACGCAAGGTTGAAGTTGAACCGTGTCACGCAACCATGAGTTGGCCTACCGAACTTCCATCTCCCGCACCGGCTACCCATTGCCTCGGGTCTGAAGAACATTCGGAATACACAACTCTGTTCACTCGGATTGGTGCCCGCGGCTGGTCCGCGTTGGTCTCCTACAGCGAGTCGTGGTCCGAGTCGGAGCTTGGAGCCTGGCCTGCACCCGGTTCCCCGCTCGCGGTGCTGCGCGGTCTGGACCTCATCGGTTTCGAGCAACTGCCGGCCGGAGCCGCCGGAACCATCTCGGTTCTCTACCTTACGCCCGCAGGACGCAGACGCCTGTTGGGGATGCGATTGTCTCCCGTCCACACCGAATACGAACGGCTACGGGACAGGTGGGGAACTCGGACCGAGGAACATCATGGCCAGGTCATCCTGTTTGCAACCTTGGCTCGCCGATTCGGATACCACGCCGAGGTGGGGGTCGCAGCTCCTGGTCAACGACTGTTTGCCGATGTGAAGTTGACCAGGGAGGACGGAACCGAGGCCTGGTGCCTGGTGGAATCCGGATCACATCGGGATACGCACCCCCTTGACCGCTGGCGCCAGCTGGGTCGATGCCAGCCGTTTCTGCCCCTGGTCGCGCCTGACCGGAAAACAATGAACCAGCTCGGGGAACAGGCGCGGCCCCACATCTACAGGGTTCGCCTGACGAACCTGGATGAATTGCTCCTCACTGTCGACAGTGGCAACAGCCGGCTGTGGCTAACCGATGTAAACCGGTTTCGCGACGCTGACCTCGGACGCAATCGGGTTGTTCCGGGATTGAGGAGCAGGCTTGACTTCCAGTTCCAGGGCCATGTCCGGGCCCGTGCAGCTCACTGTCGTCAATACAGCGTTTGACGCGCAACAGACGTTTGAGGTGTGTCATGGCGAACTGTCATGAACCCCGCGTCCCCGGCGCTGTTTCACTTTCGTTGCGTTTGGTCCGCACCCATCGGCATCCCCCGCGCCCAAAGATGCACCGGAGTGGTCACCCGGTGCCGCCATGGCGGTGCGGCCTGCGCGTCGCGGGCGCCACGGCCTGGCTCCACGTGCTCGGCGACGACACCCCTACGTACCCAACACCTGAGTTGGCGCGGCGAGGTGTGGAAGCATGTGCGACCCCTGCGGTCCCTGCCGGGATCGAATGTGGATCAGGGCCGGAGAAGCAATCCTCCCATGGCCCAGAATCCCGAAGGGCAAGCTTGGTCCGGATGCTTGCAATTGCATCGCGGGCCATGACCGGCCGATTCGGAAACCCGTCCTTCAAGGTGAAGACCTCGAGGCAACAATGAGACAACTGCTTCAACAAGTAGGATAGCCGCCCGCAACGAGTGGCTGTCTTCACTCCAGGAACCTTGGACGGCCTTGGGACTGTCCGGCACCCGTCCCACTTCAGGTTGCCTTGTGGTTCAGACGCGAGACCGCCCGCGGTCTATTTGAACACCGTGAACTCGGTGACGTATGCGTTCGTCACGGAAGTACCGGTATTGGCATAGTCGGTGACGGAACTGATATTCGCCTCTTTGTCTACTGGACGCACGGTGAGCGAGGCGACCGGACTGATGATTGTGCCCCTGTCGTTGACAGCCCATGCCGTGAACTTGTAGGTCTCGTCACTGGCAAGCATGTCGATGGGAAAATCCCGATGCTCATCCGGAGCCAATGCAAAGATGAGGCTGTCAACGTCTGGCGGCGGTGCGTTGATAAAGGACAGACCTTGATTGGCAGGAGTGATCGTATTGGGTGTGAAGGGCAGGCTGGACAGATTCTGCATCGCAACGGAAATCTTGCCGCCATCGTTAATCCTGACGTTGCTGAGAACCCTGTCGTCGTTGGCAAGGTTGGAGGCACTTGATCCAGGGGTGGTTTTTCCCACAGTCAGCGCAGTTTGATAGCTGGCCTCGGATGCCACGGTGGCCACATCGTCTGCTCCAGGCACCACGTCGCCACCTTCGTCGGTGATCCGCATGATGTAGGCATCGAAGTCCGCATCCTCGTAGGGCCCCGCATCCGACTTGTAGGGTCTGCCGTCTGCTTGCTTCTCGGTGTTGGCCAAGCCGATCCTCAACCTCGCCGTGCGCGGCCTGGTCAGCAAGCCATCCGCCCTGTAGTTTCCGAAGCGTTCGTTGTAACCCACGTAGTAAAAGGTGCCAACCGGCACCAACTTAAAATGGACAAAGCCGCTGCTTTCAATCACAGTGATGTCAGTCGTGTAAGCCGGCGCGGACAGACTCTGGTGGACACGCACCTCCAGGATGTCGCTGATGAGGTGGCCGCCGTCCGGGGTATCGACCACAATCGCCATCTGGACCTTTACCTCGGTACCGGTCTTGACGTCGGTGAAGGTGGTCTTTCCCGCACCCAGCGACAAAGTTCTGGTGTCGAGGTCGTCGCCGTCGTCCAGGATGACCACGAGGGATGCGTTGAATGTGTTGGGACCCAGACCCCAGGCCAGACCCCAGGTCGCCGGATCGGTGGTCGTCCACGCTACGTTGACTTCATCCTCAGCGTCGGCATCGCGGGCTACCGTCAAGTCTGCAATCTGGCCTTCCCGAAAGCGGGTTCCGTGGGGGCAGTCCGAGTAGTCATCGTCGAACAGGTCGCCAGTCGCGAGGCTGCCTCCGCTGATCACGGCCAACCCCAGAAGTGTCAGCAAGGCACTCCGGAGCAAGGTTCTTCCGGTCACCGTGGGGCTTCCCGTCGTACCGGTCGTGCGGACGGGTTTTGGCATTGCATTCCAAGCGTTCACGGGAAGTATCCGTCACGGTCAAGTGGGTTGGGGTCAACGGCGCGATGATTGGTCGGAAGGCAGGGAGCACGATGGCAACCAGCTTCCCGATCCGGTGGAGGGGGGCATGGCCCAATGCCCTGATGCACCCGAAATCGTTTCGTTTCGGGTTGGGGACCGGCAGGGATCTCGCGCCGAACCGGTACCTCGTCCGATGACCTACTTGCCGGGATCGGACGTCAACCGCCTCTGGACGTTGCGCCCACAGCCGTTTCACCGTTTCACGAAGGCTGTCTCCGATGGCCCAATCACCGCCGACCACGTCGATGGAGACGATCTCCCGTGGCGGTCCGTCCTGACCTGCGCCCAGACTTCCCGCTCGTGGATCTCGTCGTCCGGACGAGCGGTCCTTTCCTTCCGGCGGGTGAACGCAATGTGCTTCGACGATTGCGTGGGCGCCGGGATGGATGCGGGACGCATGCCATTCCCCAAGACCCGCCAGTCAATGGCCGATTCTATACCGACTACTTGCATGTACGCAACTCGCATGGGCACAAAGTTATGAATGTAGGCGATTGGCACTCCATATGGATAACAAAGAGAAGTTCCTGAAGTCCAGCGTGGCGAGTGGGGCTTCGGGACGGATGGGGACCGGATGCAGGCCTTCGTCGTCGGCTAGGCCGACGGTGGACGCGATGAACCCACGCAGGGCCCCTGCGGCTCCTGCGCAGGCACGGACCCAAGGCCACCACAACGGCGGCAGGCCCGCCTCTACGCCTACGGCACCGTGGGCGTGTGTTCCCGGTTCCGAGGACGAGTTTCGGAGCCTTGAAAGCCCATTCCTGTTCCCAACTGCCGCGTCCCCTATTGGAAGGCGGTGGCCCTGGCCTGAGACAAGCGCACGGAACCTGTCCCACGCGCGGAAGATGCCGATAACGATCTGGAACCAAAATCAACGAGATTGAAACAGTGCCAAAGCCGAGAATAGCTTGCCTTCCTGGTGGATCTATGCTATAAGGAGCCAATCAAGCGCCGGCACGCCGCCGCACTACGTTGACACCCTTGGAGCCGCGCTATGAAGAATATCGGTGCTCGCGCGCTCAAGAGCATACCTTTGGTGCTCTTGGCGTTGATCACTGCTGGCGGAGCGAGTTTCGCTGGTGGTGACCTGTTCGATGACGACTATTTCGACTGCCCCGCCAGGACTCGCTTGCGGCATGGCCAGATTGCTGACTTGACCGTGTCGCGGGATTCCGACGACGCGGATGAAGTCAATGTCTCCTGGACATCGACTGATCCGGCATCCTGGGGTCTGGGCTCAAACACCTTCAATACTTTCCTTGTGTTGCTTCTTGACGACGAGGACGGGGATCCGTTGTCGCAGTCCCTGTCGCTTGGTTTGAACAAGACTACGTTCGACGGGGTCAAGACTGCAGCCGAGGTGACGGTGGAAATGGCGATCGTTGTCGGTACGTCGCATGGCGACTACTTAATCAGCGACATCCTTCGGCAGGACATCAACCAGAATCTGGGCACGCCGTCCTTCAGTGGCAAGTGGTATCAACTCTTGCAAACAACCCCCGGAACCGGCTATGAAACGCCTGATGCCGACGAAGCACCCGGCCATCAATACACTTTCGAAGAAGTTGGTGGCGGAAGTATGTATTACATCGGGTACAACGAAAATTTTGCGAACTACCGGAAGGGCACTGCCAACTACGTGCATAAACCTGCAACCCCTCGGCTGAGAATCGGTCTGGCTCACGACGTCAACGATGACGAACAAGGGCGTGACAACGTCGACTTCGAGTCTTACATAATTCGCATTGTTGACTCGGATGGCGATGTGGTGACTGAAGGTGATGATGTACCGACGAGCGCGTCAGACTACGGATTCGGTATCAATAGTAATACTGATACCACAAGGCAGACGCTCAACAAACTCTGGATTCATGACCTTGCTGACACCAGTTACCCCACCTTCTCGAACTCGGGCACCCTCATCAGAAACGCCAACGGTTCTGGATTCCTATACGCGTCAAATTTTGTGTTTAACGCAGGCGCCCACATAGATACCGGAGAGATCCTCAGCAACGTTCGGGTTAAGGATGGTTCCCAAATCACACCGGCGATGCATCAACTCCCGGCGACGGTTCTGACCCGCATGGACGACAACGAAGTTGCACCGCCGTCAATATCGATGATGAAGGTTGATACAACAGGCAACGGTAATCAAACACTCTATCGAGACGCGGGTCAAGTGTTTGCCCATCCACCGGATGAATATCGGGATTTCGCAGTCGATACGCTGACAACTGACGAAAGCCACACGATCACCGCTTGGGCCGTCAATGAGGATGGCGAAGTTATCAGTCCGGTTGCGACGGTTAAGGTACATCCGACCGACAATACAGTCACTCTCACAGCTACGGCCGGCTTTGAGGATTATTTGAATCAAACTGCAATCGACACCGGCACATTGGTGGTCACCACCTTCACCGTGATCAAGTAGCAGGTTCACACAGCCGGATCCAAACCTGCGTGGGCCTGTCAATCGGGAATGAAACCGTAGCGTCTCGGCCCAAACTTTCCTGGTTGACACCACGAGTTGGAGGACAGCCACCTGTTTCAGGTGGCTGTCTTGCTTCTTGGGATGCGACCGCTCCGTCGCTCGGCGCCACCGCTTCAAATGCGGGTCCTCTGTCGGCTTCGTCAACTCAGGCCGGTGGATGGCGCGAACCCAGATCTGGGTTGTACCGCTAGATTTTCTCCTCGGCTGACAGCGTCAGTCCACTCCTGGGTAGTCTGGAAATCGGGGCCAATCCGGCACAGACATTTCTGGCCATCAAGCGCAACCAACCCTGATGCCGCAAGGAAGTCATCGCGGCCTTTGCCAACACCGGGTGGGGTTCCTTCACGCCGGAGGCGAGGGACCGCTGTTAAATCCTTGAGCGTAACCGCGGACGCACCGAGCGGCGCACCGGCAGATCCTGGGCGGTTCAGGCCTCTGTTTCTGGGTGGCGGATCCCGTCTGGTGATCCCGCCCGCACAGCCTGATTCGGGTGTGGGCCGTGCGCACCGGCTCATGTGGTCGCCGTGCGCGCACGGTCCGCTACTACCGAGCCGGTCTGTGGACGCGGCCACGCGGCCGGGTCTCGGCCGTGGCCACTAGGGAGGCGAGAGGAGCCTGCACCATACCCTTGTGCCGCATACGCAAGGACCATACTTCTGCCGTGATGGGCATCCTGCGCCGAACTGCCCTGAATTTGGTGCGGACCGTTCAGCAGAACTGCCAAGATTGAGTAGTACGCTGGCGATCCCTCATCGCTTGTCAATCAGGTGATCACCCTTACAGGCGGGAAGTACAGACGACTTCGAGTTGGCGGCCATCGAATAATCTTCAACGTTGAGCATGGTGAATCCACAACCCTGGCGGTACTGAGGGTTCGACACCGGAGGGAAACCTGTGGCTAGTGAACAGACCATCATCCTGACTCGCAACGAATACGAGGCCCTTTTGGAACGCAACAGTGAACTTGAGGACCGGTTGGCGGCTCTCGAAGCGGACGATGGTGTGCGTGTTCCCCACGAAGTTGCGCTCGCCATCATCAACGGCAAGAGGCCCATCGTCACCTTTCGGAACCATCAGGGCATCACATTGCAGGAGTTGTCGAAACGGACAAGGCTTGCTGTCGGCTATCTTTCCGAGATTGAATGCGGTCTCAAGCCGGGGTCTGTTTCGGCCATGGCTCGTATCGCCAGCGCGCTGGGCACGACGATTGATGTCCTGACAAGGAAGTAGGGACAGTGCCACTTCGCGGCCAGCATGAGGCCGATCCGGAACGGTCCGTTCAACTGTAGTCCAAGGGCCTGACATTCCTGCGTCGGCGACATGCACAGCGATGCGAATGTCCTGCACTCACCCCTTGGATCGGACTCACCTGCTGGGAACAGTTGACGACGCCGCAAGGCCAGCCCAACGTTTTTGGGGCCTGCATAGCGTGAGTGGGCGATGGCCTGGTTGAGGTATCGCAAGCAATTTGGTAGAGGAAAGACGGTCCTCTGAAAGCGTTCTGGACCAGTTAATTAATAGGGTCGTTGGCGACAGAGTCAGGGTATCAAGCCTTGGCGGAGTCGTGGTGGGCGTCCGGGACCGCCGCAGGGCGCGGTTCGGATGCAGCCGTCACGGCCATCTCTCGGGTCCGGGACTTTGGGTCTGGGTCCGCTGACCGGATCGGCGAAATCGGGGAGAGCCCGCGTTCCTGGCACACGGCCAGATACTCATTCACGGTCGTGTGAAATTCGGATCGAATTTCAGACACATGACTGGTGAAAAAGGTACCAAGGCTCTGCTCGTTCGCTCCTGTGACAACACCTTCCCAGCCTGCTCCGGTGGCATCCGCATACACATCACAGCGGTAGTCACGATACATCAGGGGACTCATATCCGCGTTCCTTGAGGAATTTGACCAGTTCGCGTATGACATAGGGCTTCATGTGAGGCACCGGGTGCGGCACATGTACCACGTGGACATGCCCGCATGTATCACCGCCACGCGCGACCCGGATCGTTCCTCCAGTTCAAAACCCAGGGCAGTCGGCCGACTGACCACTTGTCTCCAGGCTGGATTCTTGGGTACAGGTGTCCGGAAGAGACGTTCCATCGTCTTGCGTTGCCGGCTGTTCATGTCGGACTGACCTGCTGTTGCCTGGGCCGCAATCCATCCCAAGTGAGAGATCTAGGCTGGAAATTCAATATGGTAAGGCAAAGAGCGCCAGATTGGACACTGTTTCAGCTGTGCCGAGTTTGGCCCCCACCTGTCTTCAGCACATCTGAGGGTACAGAAAGTTCTGTGAAACCATCCAGATACCAGCGTAGGGAGGCGAAAGTCTGTCGACCGTGGTATTGGGTCGGTTTGGGACAGTGGCGGAAAACCCGGGTACAGTAGGTTGCAGTGCATCCCAATCCGCTGCTCGAACCAGTCGGATCATCTGGTCTCAGGTGCCAGTCGGCCAACCAGCTACCTAAACTGAGCGTAGGACCGAACCCTCGCCTACACTGTCGGATACCGTTCGGCTCAAACAATACACTCCCTTCTGTCAACCGCACCTGCAAACCCCGAGTATTCCCAACCGGGGATGATCGCCTGTCAAAATCCCTCGCATTCGGCATTTCGGTAGTTTCCCAACGCGTGCTTGTCCATGAACGAGTTCAGACAGGACAGTTCCCAATACCGGCGCGTGGTTGTCAAGATCGGCACCTCGAACCTCACCCAGGGCTCCGCCGCCATCAACCGGGACCAGATCGGCCGCTACGCGGACCAGATCGCCACTCTCCTGGGTGCCGACATCCAGGTCATGGTGGTCACGTCTGGAGCCAGGGCTGCCGGCCTCGAAAGGCTGAACACGGGACTGGATACCGCGGCTACCCACACCAAACAGGTTCTGACTTCCATCGGCCAGGCTCGACTGGCCGGCTACTGGGACCAGGCATTTGCCGAACACGGGGTGCTTGTCGGCCAAATCCTCCTTACCCGGCACGAGATCGAGGATTCCGTCAGTTACCTCAACATTCAGGACACCCTCGGCGCACTCCTCGAACGGCGCATCGTTCCGATCATCAATGAGAACGACGTCGTGGCCACCAGTCGTCTCAAGGTTGGGGACAACGACAGCATCGCGGCCATGGTCGCGGTCATGATGCAGGCGGATCTGCTCCTCATCCTCACCGAAACCGACGGTTTGTACTCCAAGGACCCCAGCAGGCATCCGGATGCGGAGCACCTGAAGACGGTTCCCGTGGTGGACGGGCGCATCCGGGCCATGGCCGGGGGTACCTCCACCGACCAGGGTACGGGCGGCATGACCACCAAGCTGGAGGCGGCCCAGCGCGCCCAGCGTGCCGGTGTGGACACCATCATCGCGGATGGAGCCCGGGACCGGATCGTCCCCCGCATCGTTCTCGACCGCGAAGAGCTGGGCACGCTTATTCCCGGCCTTGGCAATCTGCTGCAGAACCGGCAGCGCCGCATCCTGACCGCGGTGCCGGCCGGCACCATTCAAGTCGACATGGGCGCGCGCAACGCCCTGGTCAACAGGGGCACCAGTCTTCTTCCTGCCGGCATAAAGGGCGTGGATGGTTCGTTTCGGCGCGGGGAGACCGTGCGGCTAAGCCTCTTGGACGGTCAGGAATTTGCCCGCGGCATCTCCCGCTACGCCAGTGCGGAACTCGAGGTCATCAAGGGCGTCCAGTCGTCTCAGATTGCCTCCCTGCTCGGCTATGATTACGGTGCGGAAGCCATTCACCGCAACGACCTCATATTGATCTGACTCCTGCGGCCGCCGGTCGCTGAACAACACCTCCACCGGATTATGGAAACACCCTCGGACTACATCCTTCAACTGGGACGCAACGCCAAGGCCGCGAGCTACAACCTGGCAACCGCCGGCATCAGGGAAAAGAACGACGCCCTGCTGGCAATCGCCGATGAACTGGCTGCCAGCCACGAGCTGGTCCTGGCCGGCAATGCCCTGGACATGGAGGCCGGACGCGCCGCGGACAAGAGTGACAGTCTCCTGGACCGTATGCTCCTGGACCCGGACCGTCTCAAGGCCTTGGAATCGGACCTGCGCTCCGTGGTCCGCCTGCCGGATCCGGTGGGCGAGGACGTACAGGGGAAGCTTCTGGAGAACGGCCTGCGCCTAACCTACCGGCGCATCCCCATTGGCGTGATCGGCGTCATCTACGAAGCCCGGCCCAACGTAACCCTGGACATTGCCTCCCTGTGCCTGAAGACCGGCAACGCGGTTATCCTGCGCGGCGGCAGCGACATTCGGCACAGCAACAAGGCCCTGATGCAGGTCATTCATGCCGGCCTTGAAAAGGCGGGCATGGACATCCGCGCGATTCAGAACATTGAGGATACGGACCGCGCCCATGTGACAAGCCTGCTGCGCATGGACGAGTATGTGGACATGATCATCCCCAGGGGCGGCGGGTCCCTGCACGCGCTGTGTCGGGATCAGGCTTCGATGCCGGTCATCACCGGCGGGGTCGGCATCTGCCACTACTTCGTTGATGAGACCGCGGATCAGGACGGCTCCCTGACCGTCATCGAGAATGCCAAGACGAGTCGGCCAAGCGTTTGCAACTCCCTGGATACGCTGCTGGTGCACCGCAGCATTGCCTCCGAGTTCATTCCCAAGGTTGTGGACCACATGACGGCCTGCAACGTGGACCTGAAGCTGACCGAGGACGCGATGGCAACCCTGAACGGGCACGGCGCCAACGGCCGTGTGGCCGCGGCCGGTCCCGAGGACTTCAGCACCGAGTGGATGGACCTCATCCTGGGGATCAAGGTGGTCGACTCCATGGAGGAGGCCATCGATCACATTCGTGATCACAGCCTGGACCACTCCGACGGCATCCTCACGAACGACATGATGAATGCGAGGCAATTCGTGGCGGCCGTGAATTCCTCGGCCGTGTTCGTCAACGCCAGCACCCGGTTCAATGATGGTGGTCAGTTCGGCATGGGGTCCGAGGTGGCTGTTAGCACACAAAAGCTGCACGCCCGCGGTCCCTTGGGTCTGGAGGCCCTCACCTCCTTCAAATGGATCGTTGAAGGCGACATGCACGTCCGCGTGTAGCCGCGATTGGGCCACCCTGTCTCACAGGTAGGGACAGTGAACATGGGCAGAAGAGCGGTCATCGGCATTTTGGGAGGCATGGGGCCGGCGGCGACCGTGGATCTTTTCGATCGCATCGTGCGAGCGACACCGGCCGAGACAGATCAGGATCACCTGCGGATCCTCATCGACAACAATCCGGCCGTGCCGGATCGCACTGCCGCGATTCTGGAAGGGGGGCCTGATCCCCTGCCTCTGTTGCAGGCAGGCGTGCAGGAACTGGCGCACCGCGGAGCCGAACTTCTCGCGATTCCCTGCAACACCGCCCATCACTACCTGCCGGAGTTGCAGGTGGTCTGTCCCGTTCCCATTCTCGACATGATCGTCGAGACTGCGAAACACATTTGCACAACCCATGGTGACGGGTGCACCGTCGGTATCTTGGCTACAACCGGTACCGTTGGCACCGGCCTCTATCAACGCGCCCTGGAAGCAGAGAATCTTGCCTGGATGCTGCCGTCGGACGCGGAGCAGGAGGCATTGATGGACGCCATCTATGGTCCACAGGGCATCAAGGCGGGAGCGGCCGCGGACAGCCCCCGCGCGGCGATCCAAGCGATTGGCAGACAGATGGCTGCCAGGGGAGCCGAAGCCTTTGTGCTCGGTTGCACGGAGATCCCCTTGGTGATCGGGCCGGGTGATCTGGTCAAGCCGTCCGTTGCGTCCAATCAGGTGCTGGCGGACGTGACGGTCCGAGTTGCGCTTGCGTCCGGGCAGCCGTCTACGGCAACTCAATCAGTCTTTGTGTGAGGCCGTACCGGCCATGATTCGGTTGATGCACAACCTGTGACAACCCGTTCACAGTGGTTGCCGGGGGTGACGATGAACCGACTTGCATTCGTCTGACTGCCAGGCCGACCGGCTACAATTCCGGATGTAAGCCGAGTTGCCTGGATGGTAGGGATTGGACCCTGGGCTTTCGCCTTTTCAGGCACCCTGTCCGTGATCTCCGGTAACCTGTTGTCCCCTGCCGTCCTGACCAGAACTCCGACAGGATTTTCACCGCCAGTGCAGGCACGGCTCCGACCGAGATTAATCTGACGATCCTCTTTGTCCCGGTGTCAGCCCGACGGACTGGCGGACAGCGCCAGTGTGCCAAGGTTGCCCTGTTCGGTGGTCAGGCCCAGATTTTCTCCGATGGCTTCAGGAAAGCGGATCTCCGCCTCGCACTCCACGCGATTGTCGAGCTGGTCCCGCGCCGTGTCACGCAGGGCGTACCGGATTTCCGGCCGCCGTCATTGGATGGGCTCAAGGTGCTGTCCTCATCGAATTGGGGCTTATATACAATGGTTGACACCACGCATATCCGGTTCACGGGTCGCGGGAGTCCCTTTGGCTGGCCTTGCGACCGACCAGGGAGGGAGCGCTCCTCGCCGTGCAGCAGCCCCAGTCCCGCGGGCCGAAACGGGTACGGGCGGCAGTCCCGCCCGCACCAGGATGTTGATCGCCGCATTGTGGTCGGCGTTCGCTTGGAAACCGCAGGCTCCGCACGCGAACACCGCCTGCGACGGTCGGTTTGACTTGGCGGTGTGCCCGCACTGGCTGCAGGCCTGCGAAGTGTAGGCAGGATCGACGAACCACAACTCGCCGGCCTTGTACTCGAGCTTGCGCTCCAGCTGTCCCCAGCCGGAGGCTAGGATGGCACGGTTGAGGCCCGCTTTCTGCTTCACGTTCTTGCCGGGGTTCTCGACCGTGCCCTTCGCACTCTTCGTCATGGCCTTGGTGTTCAGGTCCTCGAGCACGACGGTGTGGGCCGTGTCCGCCACCTTGCGGCTGATTTGGTGTGTGGCGTTGTCCCGGCGTCGGGCGCGCTTGCGCTGGAGTTTGCGCAGTTTCCCGCCAGTCCCGCGGCGGCGTTGGGAGCCCTTCTGCTGCCGGGCCATCCTGCGCTGGTACCGCTTGATCTTCGCGTCCTCGACGGTCGTGTCGGGGAGGGCATGGACTTCGCCCGTGCTGTCCGTGGCCTGCCCCACGTTGCGGTCAACGCCGACCGCTCCGGTCTTCGCGGGCCGGTACACATCGGGGTGGTCTTCCGGCACCTCGAACACGATGTAGGCGTACCACTTCGGCTGCTTGCTCTCCGACTCCTGCCGTACGCGGACGGTCAGCGGCTGGCCGTCGGCATACCTGCTGATGGGACCAAGACGCGCCCAGCCCATCTTCGGGATGTACAGGCGGCCGTCCTCGATGCGCACGTGGGACGGGATGGTGAAGGCGGGTTGTATGTAGTGTTTGGCCTTGTACTGCGGACGCCCGTGATCCGGACGGTCCGGGTCGAAGAACGCGGCATAGGCATCGCCCAGGTACTTGCAGACGTACCGGACGATTTCATAGTGGTAGTCCTTCAGCCACTCGTTGCCGGGTGCGTTTCGCAACTGCGTGAACCGCTTGCCCAGCGTGAAGAAGGTCGGATCACCCGGACCCTCCCCCGGCTTGCCGGACGCCTTCCATGTGCGGTAGTCCGTCTCGTGCCCGGCCAGCACGTGGTTCCAGGCGAACCGGCAGGCTCCGGCCAGTTGTTCGAGGTACTGGCCATTGGCCGCGGTGCCGGGATACAGGCGCACGCGCAGTGTCCGTATGACGGTCGGGGACTCTTGCGTTGTAGACTTGGGGATACTGGTCATGGTGTCGTCTTCACCGTGTCCGGTCGAGGGCCCGGTTCACAGTCGGGTCCTCTCTCTCGCATCAATTATAGCACAAGAATTCGGACGTCAACTATTCGATATAAGCCCCTTCGTATTCGTAGTCGATGTCGTAGGCGTACGGCCGGGTCGCAGTAGGACAGACCTTCAAGGCTGCAGTGCCGCAGCTTTGAAGGTGCTCGCGCCGCCAGGCCACCCGTTCCTCTCCAGGCCGCGCGTGTCATGGCCAGGCGAGCATGGGGATGTCACTCCCGTGCGTGCTCATCCTGTGCGGAGGGCCCGTTCTACCTGACCGCAAATGCCTCCGAATGTGTCTCGAGAGGGAATGGCGTGAGGTAGTTCCCGACGGTCTCGGCCGGGTCCGTCGGGTTTCGTTGAACAACCCAATCTCGGTTCGGCTGTTGGTACCGCAGACCACGGCTGGGGCGGGAACCCGGAGGATGTTCGTCAGCATCGCACCAGGAGATGTTGGAGAAGCGGTGACATCGGTGCACAGGAAGCCCAGTGGAGCGGTGATTGGGTCGGCAAGTTGGGTGTTTCTGGAAAGTAATACCAATCTAGCGTAAAAGAGGGACTTGGTGTAGGCTTGCCTGTCTCCCTGCCTGTCACCGGAGCCCTCCGCCATGGCCCGTCCCGCCGTCATTCCCTGGGCGGAGGCCGACACCGTTGAGGCCCTGCACCAACGTTACCTGGCCGAAGCCGACGGTGTCGTGCGCACGCGGCTGCATGCGCTGTGGCTGCTGCGCCAGCTGCAGGACGGCTGGACCCCCACGACGGTGGCTGCGGCCCTGGGGGTGCAGCGGAGCAGCGTGCAGCGATGGCTGAAGTGGTACCGGGAGGGCGGCCTGGAAATGGTGTGCGGCCGGCGCAAGGGCGGCATCGGGAAGCCCTCCTACCTGACGCCGACACAGCAGGCACAGTTGGTGGCGGCGGCGGCCACGGGGCGGTTTGCAACGGCGCAGGCGGTGCGGGACTGGCTGGAGGCCGAGTTCGGGGTGGTCTACACCCGCGACAGCCTGTACACGCTGCTGCCGCGGCTGGGGATCCGGCTGAAGCGGCCCCGGCCCCGGCACACGAAAGCCGATCCCCAGGCCCAGGCGACCTGGAAAAAAGGGGGCTCGGGGAACAGCTGAAGGCGGTTGGGTTGCAGGCGGGACAGGGGATCGTGTGGGGGGATGAGATGAAGCTGGGGCTGCGCGGCCAGGTGCGCCAGGTGTGGGCCCCGCGCGGCGTGGCGGTTTCCCAGGCCGTGCAAATCGGCTGGAAATACCTCTATGCGGCCGTGGCCATCGATCCCATGACGGGACAGCTGTGGTGGGCTTGGCAGGCGAACATGAAGGGCGCGGAGATGGCCCGCATCTGGGGCACCTGGGCCCGGGAGCCGGCCATCGACGGCTGGGTCTGGGACGGGGCCCGCGGCCACACGGGCGAGGACATGCAGGCCGTGGACGCACCCCAAGTGGTGCAGCCGCCCTATGCCCCCGAGCTGAACCCGGTCGAGCGCTTCTTCCGGGAGTTGCGGCGGGCCATCGAGGGCCGGGTCTATCCGACCCTGCAGGCCAAGCAGGACGCGCTGGAACCGATCCTGGAGGCGTGGCAGGCGGACCCCAAGCGGGTGCGACAACTGTGTGGCTGGGACTGGATCCGGGAGGCCTTGGAGGCTCTGCCCGCCAACACTCAAGTCGCATAGCCATACTGGATTGGTATAACAAAAGCGTAGCTGATGTGCAGGCATGCCTCAAACCGAAGTGCAATTTCCCTGCTTGTTGCCGGATCGGTTGGCAATGGGAGGCATGTGGTGATAACAATTTAACTAGAACGTGACGGACGCGGACGCGGTATCGAGAAACATGGACATTGCTTCGACGTAAAGGAAATGCACTGTGACCAACGAAGCTCGTGTGTTCAGGAGTGCCTGGCTGGCGCTTCTGGTGTTGATCGTCATCAGCGGAGGCAGCCTCGCGGCTGGTGACCTGTTCGACGACGACTTTACGGACTGTCCTGTCAAGACCCGTTTGCGGGACGGCCAGATTTCAGGTCTGATGGTAGTCCGAGATGCCGACGACGCGGACGAGGTCAACGTTTCGTGGACAGGCACCAATCCAGACACCTGGGGTCTGGGCCCCAACGCGTACCGCGCGTCCCTTGTGGCGATCCTGGACGACGGCGCAAGGCACAACCAGGACTTTGCACTGGGTACGCGGAAGGCTACTTTCGACGGGATCAGGACCGGTATCCAAGTAACGGTCGAGATGGCGATCGTGGTTGACACTGTCAATGGCAGCTATGTTGTCAGTGACATCCTGCGCACATCAATCCACCAAAGCCTGACGGAACCCTCTTTCGGCAGCGGGTGGCATCAACTCATCGACGAAGTGGGCGGCAACCGCCATGACACGCGGGATCTCGACCCGGATACCCCCGGCCATCAGTATGACACCGAAAAGATCAGTGGCGGCATGATGTACTACATCGGCTACAACGAGAATTTCGCGAACTACAGGAAGGGGACCGCCGAGTACACGCACAAGCCATTGACCTCTCGGTTGAGGATCGGTTTGGCGCACTCCGCCAACGAGACCGATGGCGCACGTGATGATGTTGAATTCGATGCCTACATCATTCGCATTGTTGACTCGGACGGCGACGTGGTGACTGAAGGTGACGACGTACCGACGATCAAGACCAACTACGGGCTTGGTCGCAACAGCCTGAATGACGCCGGCACACAGACATTGAACAAACTGTTTGTTCATAACCTGAATTTCAACAGGTATCCGCTCTTCACCGACAGGGGCACCGTCATCATAAGTCGGGACGGCAATCAGTTGGCGTACTCAACCGATTTTGCATTTGACGCGAATGTCCATCAGGACACCGGCATCGTGTTGAGCAACGTGCGGGTTGTGGACGGTTTCAAGGTTACGCAGGCGATGCACCGCCTTCCGATGACAGTTCTTGGTCGAACCGATAACAGCAGGGTATCCCCACCGTCGGTGTCGATTATCAAGGTCGACACCACGGGTGATGGCCAAACCGGATACCGGGACGCAGGGCAAGTTTTTGCCAATCCGCCGGACGAGCATCGGGATTTCCCGATCGATACGTTGTCAAGCGACGAAACCTACAGAATCACGGCTTGGGCCGTCAACGAAGACGACGAAGTCATTAGTCCGGTGGCGACGCTTGTCGTGCGCCCACAGGACAAGACGGTCACGCTTGCCGACAGCGACTCTGCCAGATTCACGGATTACTTGAACCCGCCGGAGAATACTTTGGCAGTCACCGAAGGTACGTTGATTGTCACCGATTTCACAGTGTCCAAATAGCAGGTTTGGAACCGCCGCTTAAAAAGCAGGATTTGAAGTCTGAAGCGGGAAGGCGGCCGGACTGCCTCGGGTCCGCTCCAGGCCAACGCCTGCGAATGCCGGGACGGCCACCCGACTGGATGGCCGTCTTGCCTTCTTGCGCGATTGCCTCTGTGTCGCCGGTGCCGTCGGCAGCAGTGTGGGACACATTCGCACAGTTGATCGCGTTCCACGGTTCGATCCGGATCACGATCGGCCAGACCATGGTCCGATCCAGAGGAGTGTTTGTATTGGTTCCCTCCATGCGGTCGGGAACCACCGCGGCGGGGCGCACCATTTCGGCATCCGTCCCTCGGACTCCTGCTTGACACGAACCGTCCGCGGCTTGCCACCGGGGTATGGGACTCTTCCCGACAGTCTCAACCATCCCCGTTTGGGAATGTACAGGTTGCCGTCCTTGATGCGCACATGGCCCGGGATGGTAAATCCTAGCGTCTTGAATTTGCCCAAGGGGCCGAGATAGCATGGGGTGGGCTTATGAATTGTAAATCTACCTGTATGGATTGAATTCAATGGGTCTCAGCATCAAGAACAAGGAGACGTGCCGGCTGGCCAGCGAGTTGGCGCAGCTGACCGGTGAGACCATGACCGGGGCCATCACAGTGGCCCTCCGAGGGCACCTGGAGCGCATGCGGAGGGAGGGCAGCACCGAGACCCGCGTACAGAGACTTCTCGCCATCGGCAGCCGATGCGCAGGCATGCTGGACGACGGTCCCACTGCCGTCGAGCATGGCGATTTCCTGTATGACGAGCGCGGGCTACCCAAGTGATTGTCGACATGTCGGCGATCCTGGCAATCCTATTCCGCGAGCCGGACGCGGAACACTACGCCACGGCGATTGCGCTGGCATCGTCTTGCCGGATGTCGGTTGCTACGCTGGTGGAAGCGACCATGGTGCTCGAGAGTCACGGCGGTTCCGCAGTCGGGTATGAACTGGATGCATTTCTGGAAGAGGCGGAGATCGAGCTGGAGCCGGTCACTCCTGAGCAGGCGCAGGGCCTGGAGGCGATTTGGCAAGGGCCATCACCCGGCCGGGCTGAACTTCGGTGACTGCTTCGTCTATGCGCTGGCCCAGGCCACGCGGGAGCCTCTTCTGTTCAAGGGCCAGGACTTCGCGCTGACCGACGTTGAAGTTGCATGACGTTGGCCTCGATCGATTCAATTGACATCGCCGCGCATGTGGAAAACGTGCGGACACACTGCGAATCCGTGGGAGTGGGGTGTAGCCCGGCCGCAGTGTCAGTCGGTATTGAAGATGCTTTCCATGAAGGCGAAGATCTCCGGTTCGCGGTGTCGGAGATCGACTCTGCCCCAGTTCCCGCGCAGACCGAAATCCGACAACCTCCAACTGGCGTTGAAGTACACCGTGGTGAAGACGGCAAAAAACTCCTCAACGTTCAACATCGCATAGGTGTCCTCAAAGCGCCCCAGCCGCTTGGTCCGGTCGTAGAGTGCATCGATTTGCACATGCTCGGCTGGAGTGAAACAGAGATTTTGAATGAGGTGTGCGAACTCGTGGATCGTCACGTCCGACCATATGTCGCCATCATCCAGTAGGGCGAGCAAATTGTTCTCCGGGACGCCGGACACGGGCTGGCCCGGAATCCCGCCGAGGCCGAGGTACGTATCGTACGGGTCCCCGACCTCATCAAGCTGTCCCTGCAATTCCGCGAATTCGGGCAAGGCGGTCACATGGGAGTCGCCGGGGTAGATCGCCAACTCCGCACCCGCGTCCGCCAGACAGTCGGGAATGCCATGCCGCACACGGGCCAACATGAGTTCCACCCTGTCGGCCGCGACGTGCAACGCCCGCGGGTCTACCTGACCGGGTGCCTTAATCCATATGCCGCCGCTTTGCAGAAATTGGGCGTAGTAGGACGGCACCGCGACAACGCTTAGGTTGTCGAGCAACGACCGCCTAATGCTTTCGGCCTCTTCCCATGCACACATGCGGTGCTGTGCGCGGAAGCCGCGGGCCGGTCCGAGTTGGGAACCGCCCACCATGATCACCTCTTCGACATCGAGCAGGCACGCACCGGGTCGCTCCCGTACGCGATATTTGAGAACATACCGTGCCTGGCCGGCGATCTCCAGCTTCTCGAATGAATCGATCTCGAACACCAGCGCATACGGCCAATCCGAGCGTAGATTGGCCCGGATCGTCCGGGCCAGGCGGTCGAGCGCCATACCGTCCGGGTGGGGGTGCGAACGAAGCCGCAGGCTGCCCTCGCCCACCCATTCCGCATCGGCGACATGCGCCTGCTCCTGTGTCCATCCGGCGGGAATGTCGACTGCGAACGCGTAGTCGTGGTTCCGGATCACGATGCCGGTGGCGGTAATCGTCGCCCGTCGCGGCGTAACCGCAGGCTCCTCGATGGCTGCGGGGGTCGGCGTTGCTGCGACTGCCGCAGGCGTGGAGATGCCCGCACCGTGCACCCAGCCCGTCGTACCGTCGGCCAAACGGATCAGCACCCAGCCCCGGTCGTGCTGCAATACGCATACCGGCTGCCCGGCCACCACGTACTTGCCGGTGTGCGCATGTCCGGTGCCGGGTCCCAACCTCACGCGGTAGCCGGCCGCATGCGTCCCCCAGACCCTTGCGCACGGGACCGCCGTCGGCGTGGATGGCGCGCGAACAATGGGCGTGGCGCGGGCGATGGGCATGGGCGTGGGCGAACGCACAGGGCGCGCCGTTGCCGTTGGCGTCGGCAGGGACGGATCGAGCGAAGCCAGATACGCTTGCCAGGTTCCCACGTGGTGGGACATGATCCAGCCAACTTCACCGGTTTCCGTTTCCAGTTTCAGGAGCGACCAGCCGGAACCGCCTCCGGAACTCGCCAGCACGCAGACCTGAAGCCCGGGTGCAAGTTCCCGGCTCGAATAGTTGAACGTCGCCGGTATCGATCCTCGCAGCACATACTGGAGCTCGCTCGCGCAATCCATCCTGGGAGTCGGCGGCTCTTCGGCCGCCGCGACGCCCGACCACGTGAAGCCAAAACCCAGACCACAGGCGACGACCGCCATTAGGACTCGACAGGCAAGGCAACTCCGACGAAACTTCACCGCTGTTTCCATCTTGTGGCTCCTTTCCAGGGGAGCAATGTGGCACATGGCTACTCGACGGGCTGACGACCGACTGCTGCGACCATGGTTGCTCAAGTCGCCCGGGGTCGTTACGGCCTCGCATTCAGGCAACTGGGGTTGCCGTTCCAATCCAGAATCCTTGCATCGTCAGTCACGAGCCGGTGGTCGGCCGCTCCGGTCGTCGATATTTGGATACAGGTAGGCGTTGTCTGCTCGCTTGGTCGAATGGTTCCAGGCGTGGTACTCCCATGCCTGCCGCGATATTTGGCCCGCAGTGTCGGCAAGCAGTTCGTTGACAACATCGGCGAGGTGACTGGTGGATTGAGCCAGACCGGAGGCTGCATCACGATAGGCCGCGTCGGGGTCGCTGGGGCTGCCGCTGACGCCGACTGGGCGTGTGACCTGCAGCCAGTCGCCTTCGCTCTTGCGACCTGTTACTGCGACTTCCGTGTCTGGACCTTGTGGATCGCTGGAACTCCACAACGGCTTGTTTGGAGCACCACGCATACCCGGAACGGCTCCAAGCGTCATCCTAGTCTACGATGCTGTCGGCCATGGCCTCTCCCCCTTCGGCATCCGGTAGCCGACGCGGGGCTCGGTGAATATGTAGATGGGGTTGGCCGCGTCATCGCCCAGCTTGTGCCGGAGCTTCTTGATAACGGTGCGCATGGGCCGAATGTCGCCGTTGCCCCTGTCTTTCCAGACCCGTTGCAGCAGTTGCTCGTAGGTCACCACCCTGCCGCTGTTCGCCGAAAGCTCGGTCAGCAACCGGTACTCGATGGCCATCAGTTCGACCGGTCGCCCGGCAAGCGTCCCCGCGCGGTCGGCGTAGTCGATCGTGAGATCACCCAACACAAACGGTTCGGACGGTTCGGACACCGCCAGCTTGCGCAGTGCCGCCCTGATTCTCGCGGCCAGCTCCGAGGGCGAGAAGGGCTTGACAACATAATCCACGGCCCCCGTGTCGAAGGCCCTGACGACGAGCTCCTCCTGGCCGTACGCGGACAGGAAGATGGCCGGGACGTCGGCCAGCATCAAGATATCCTTCATCAGCTCGATCCCGTCGGCGCCCGGCAGCATGAGGTCGAGAAGAACCAGGCCGGGTCTCTCCTCCTCCATGAGGCGCAGCGCCTCCCCCGGGTCCCCGGTCACAATCGGCGCGTAGCCGGACTTGACGAGGGTGTCGCGGACGTAGAGCAAGTCCTGGGGGTCGTCGTCAACCGCGAGGACGCGCACCCGTTCTTCCACCGCCCGACGCGGGGCGCGGGTCGAAGATGAAGGGCGGTTGCCGGCGACATCGGGCGCGGGCCGCGCTCACGCCTGTTGATGTTGTTGAGTGCAGTCGTCAGCATGGCGGCCGGGGCGCTATTGTTGGGCCAGACCGTACTGACCGGGTTCCTGGCCGGGCGGTTCCCGATTGTGCTGATCGGCGGTGCGGTCGTGGTGGTCGGTGCGGTACGTCTGTGGCACGGACGTTATGGCGCCCGGTCGTGGCGCAGTACGCTGATCGGCACCACCTATGTGGTTCTTGGCTTGATCGTGATTGGAAAGCCGCTTGTTGCCCAGGAACTGATCATGCTGCTACTGTCCGCCTGGGCGGTGGTGGCGGGACTGTTGGCCTTGTTCACATCGTTCTCGCTGCGCCGCAGCCAGAAGCCTGCCCGCACTGGTTGACCTCGGTTCAATCTGCGCCGGCAGGCTGATGCCACCCCAATCCGCCCCATCGGCGCGCAAACCCGTCCACGTCGGTACGTACCGCCGGAGAGCGGCCTGCTGCTGCTCCCGTAGTTCCTGACTGGCCAAGGCCCCATTCCGCAAACGACCGTTTGCGGGACGGTTACTTCCTAGCATCCAGGCAACGGAGGTTGCCGGGCCATTGCAGAATCCGTTCATCGGCCGTTACCAGCCGGTGGTCGTCCAACGCGGTCGCGACAATGATGCGGTCGGCGGGATCTTTGTGGAAGTCGGGAAGCTGGACGGCCTTGATGCCGATTGCGCCATCAACGGCTATCTCTTGCAGACCAGCTTGGAACAGGCTTGTACGCCAGATCGTGAAGTCGGTCTCGAGTTCCATTCTTCCCTTCTCGTGCAGCAAGGCGATTTCCCAAAATGAAATCGCCGAGACCGCTACATTGCCGTTCGACCAGGCCTCGTCAATCGCACGGCGGGCGGTTCGGCCCAGTTTGCCGTCATCAAAGAACAACCAGATCAATGCATTCGTGTCGAGCACGATCACGGGTTCAGCACCCGGTCAGGGTTCGACTCTGCTTCCCACTCGACGTCGAGTGGTGTGATGATGTCGCCCATGAATCGAACCAAATGCTTGTCCCGGCCGAAGGGGGCGCGCAGCTTCGGAGCGTGAGGCATTAGCTTCGCGGCTGGTCGGCCATGTTTCGTGATCACGATCTCTCCGCCACTCTCTTGAATTTCATCGATCAGTTTCAGGCAATTGGCCCTGAATTTCGAGACCGGGATCGTTTTGGTTGCACCTACGGTGCCGGGCACGTTTATCACTTGGATGCCTATCGTATGTTGTGCAATAAGGACATTGTACATGCAGCGTACAATAATACACGTACAAGCGAGTCCCCATGTTGCATCCCCGCGTCCTGTTCCGGGCCCTGCTTCCAGTGCTGGCTGGCTGCATCATGTCTGCGCGCGACGAACCGTCGCCCGCAGAGGTCGAGACCGTGGTTGAGGAAGTTGCGGAACCGGCACAGGTGCCAACGTTTACGCCCACACCTGTGCCCATAGGACAGCGGCCAACCCCGGCACCGAGCCCCCTACGGGCGGCTAGGCCTACGAGGGCAACCCGAAGTGATTAGGCAGACAGCCAGGCCCAACCCCAACAAGCCATGTGTATCGGACCCGTCACACGGTTGTCAAGGTCTTGAGGTTGTACGAACCCGGAACAGGGTCGGCAGTCCAGTCGTGTTTGCCGGTCCGCAAACGGCCGTTTGCGGGACGCAGGCTGCGAGTGCGGCTCCCCTACACTGGGGGACGGAACCGTCGGCCGCCGCCATGACACTCCGATCTTGAACCGACAACCGGGAACCTGCCTCATGCGAATTTGCGCCTTTCGCGCCCGCGGTCCCGGATCAGGGTGGTGGACTGCCGGACGGGGTGGCCTGATCGTGCTCTGCGCCCTGTTGTTCGGTCTGGGCGCCTGCCGGGGGCCCCAACTAGGTCTGCATTTCGTGGATCGGAAGGTGCTGGAGGACCTCTATCGCTGGAATGGAGGTGTCCACTGGTACCGTCAGGAAAACTGGAAGCAGGGCGATCTTAATTGGGAAGGCGTGACCACCCACCAGTCAGGCCACGTCCAGGAGTTGCAGTTGTCCGCCAACGGGCTGCACGGGCCACTGCCCGGCCTGGACCCGCCCCAGTGGCTGGACCTGGAGGTGCTGGACCTGTCCGGGAACCGATTGCAGGGGCCCTTCCCGCAGGCCCTGGCGTTGTTGCCCCGGCTGCGTGTCCTGGATCTGGGGTCCGGCCCTTGGGTGGGCTGCCTGCCAGCGGCCTGGCGGCACGGCGGGGTGGACGTGCGGAGTCCGGCTTTGCCTTTCTGTGGGGACGCGGCGGATCGGGCCACGATGGCGGCGGTGATGGCAGCCACTCGCGACCGGGAGGGGTGGCAGGCATTGCATTGTGCCGTGGGAGAAGCTCTCGCGCTGTCATCCTGTTGGGGCGATCCGCGGACGCCCCTGTCCCTCTGGCGGGGGGTAACCACCGATCCGATGGGACGGGTCATGGGTCCGGACCTGAATTACAGACACCCCCAGTTGACTGGGCCTATTCCGCCCGCCCTAGTCCAACTGGCCGCCCTGGAGTGGTTGGACTTGGGGTCCTATCAGTTGACTGGCCCGATCCCCCCCGGCAATGGGCCAGGCAGTTTCTCTGAGGTATCTGAATCTGTCGCACAATCAACTGGCGGGATCCATTCCCCCGGAACTCGGCCAACTCGCGAATCTGTGGGGGCTGAATCTGTCGCATAATCAATTGACGGGGTGCCTGCCCCGAGAGTGGCAAAACATATCAGGCCCCATTGTCTCTTTCGGTAACGCGCAGGGCCGGGACGAACTTTCTTTCTGCCCGACTTGAGGCCCATCACCCCCATTCTCCTCCCGAGGCCCACTCCCGCCTAGCCCGTTGCCGCTAGCCACCACTGATACACAGTGCGGGAGTATCGGACAACCACTTGTTTGCCGGCTCTCTGCCAAGTCCAAGGCCTCCGACCAGACTGGCAGTGCCTACAGGCCGTGGTCCGCCTGGCCGGGGCCTGAGCCTTTCGGAGATCCGGTGTTTCCTGTGGCGCAGCGAGGTCTGGACGGTACCCAAACACATCTGCCGTTGGCAGACTGAGGCCATGGTGGGAGCCATCAATCCGTCACTCGTACAAGACATCGGATCCTTGCCGGTAATCCAACCCGCCGGTTTCCGAACCGGATAGGGTGAGCCGACCGCACCGCTACGGTGTCATGCATTCGAACGGTCTCGCCAATCCCGCCTTGGGGTTGGCATGCAGGCCCGGCATGAACCGGCTCCCCACCCCTGTCCATATCCGCGGTGTACCCGCCGCGTACCTTCAGGACAAACGCCTTGGTCCTCCTCTATACGGTACATCCTCTGAGGGGTAGAATGTCCGAGTTGCGCATGCCCTCCCGATGTCCCGGAGGCGATCCCCTGTTGACAGCTTGGTTCACACACCGCCTGCGTCGCCCCCGCACGGGCCAAGTGCCGCAGCAAGCGGCGAATTCCGGGTCGCTGTTTGCGAAGCGATGTACGGGACCTTCCGCCATGGACACATCCAACAGGGCATTTGACACATCGATACCCATGACCATTGGCAGACTGCATCGAAACCCACCGGATCGGAACTTGCCGGCCTGAACCCAGCAGCGGTCCAGCAGTTGTTGTAGCTGGCATGTCTTCGGATCCTCCTCGCCATGCACCACTGCCTAGCCCGACTGGATTGGAAGAACCACCACTAGTGGGAGGCCTGTGTGGTCACTGTTGCATGCAGGTTTGCAACGGAAGAATCGGGCTGCCCTGAATTTGGTGGTGGGGTGACAATGCATACGGCCCGGACGCAAGATGTTGAAAGGGAGTACAGCAGAGGAGACTGCCGATGTGGTCCGTGAAGATCCTGATCCAGGCTCTGACCACATGTCTTTTCCTGCTCCTGGCAGCGGGATGTGTGGCCCGGGAGGCCCGGGCCTCCCAGTTTGAGCACCTGCCGGTCGGAGCCAAAGCCCGTCTGGGCCGGGGTACCGTTGAAGCCATGCAGTATGCGCCGAATGGCACGCGCCTGGCTGTTGGAGGCAGCGCAGGCCTCTGGTTGTATGACCAGGCCTACGAAGTCGAGTTCCTGCTCACAGGTGAATCTCCGCCGACCATACTCCAGGGAAGAAGGAATGTCCGCAGCGTAGCCTTCAGTCCCGATAGCCAGACCCTGGCCAGTGTCAGCGCGGACCACACAGAGCTTTGGGGCGACGGCGCCGTCCACCTGTGGGATTTGGCCACGGGCACTCTCCAACACACCCTGCAGGGCCATGGGTTGGATGATGTCTGGAGTGTGGCCTTCAGTCCCGACGGCCGGACCCTGGCCAGTGCCGGCGGCGACCGGACCATCCGCCTGTGGGACGTGGCCACGGCCACCCTCCGGCATTCCCTGGAAAGTCCGCATAGCATTTGGAGTGTGGCCTTCAGTCCCGACGGCCAGACCCTGGCCAGTGCCGGCGAGGACGGCACAATCCGCCTGTGGGATATGACCACGGCCACCCTCCGGCACACCTTGCAGGGTCATACGGATCGGGTTCGCAGCGTGGCCTTCAATCCCGACGGCCACATCCTGGCCAGTGGCAGCGAGGACCACACCGTCCGCCTGTGGGACGTGGCCACGGCCACCCTCCGGCACACCTTGCAGGACCATACGGATCAGGTCCGCAGTGTGGCTTTCAGTCCCGACGGCCACATCCTGGCCAGTGGCAGCGACGACCACACCGTCCGTCTGTGGGATGTGGCCACGGCCACCCTCCGGCACACCCTGCAGGCCCATGACGACTGGGTGGGCATCGTGGCTTTCAGACCTGACGGCCATATCCTAGCCAGTGTCAGCGGAAACCGCATCATTCGCCTGTGGGGCATGACCACAGCCACCCTCCAACATACCCTGGAAGACCATACCTATCAGATCGTCAGTGTGGCCTTCAGTCCCGACGGCCAGACCTTGGCCAGTATCAGCTGGGACCGCACCATCCTGTTGTGGGACGTGGCTATGGCCACCCTCCGGCACACCCTGCAGGGTCATGGGTTGGAAGAGGTCCGCAGCGTGGCCTTCAGTCCCGACGGCCACATCCTGGCCAGTGGCAGCGAGGGCCGCACAATTCGCTTATGGGATATAACCACAGCCACCCTCCGGCACACCCTGCGGGGTTATGGGTTGGAAGAGGTCCGCAGTGTGGCCTTTAGTCCCGACGGCCGGACCCTGGCCAGTGGCAGCGACGACCACACCATCCGTCTGTGGGACACAGCCACGGGTACTTTCCAACACGCCCTGCAAGGCCATGGGGACTGGGGTGACTGGGGCTGGGTCCCCAGCGTGGCCTTCAGTCCCGACGGTCGGACCCTGGCTGGTGCCGGCGGCGACGGCACCGTCCGCCTGTGGGATGTGAGCACAGGTACCCTTCGGCATACCCTCCACGGGCATAGGATTGCGGCCTTCCATGTGGTATTCAGTCCCGATGGCCAGACTCTGGCCAGTGCCAGTTTGGACGGCACAATCCTGTTGTGGGATATGGACGCGGTGGAGATTGCCGCAGTTAACCCAGCGCGGTGACAGCAAAAAAGGCAGGGCCGTGGCCAAGGTGTTTGATGCATATTGGGTAGCGACCATGGTCCCGGACGACATCCGATGGTGGTGTCCAACAACTGTGCCAGATGTCACCCGGTGCCATCCAGCCAGTGCCGAACTCCAAGGAATACTTTGCTCTTCGTCTCCAATGTCCACAGGTCTAAAAATGTGGTTGCCCCGGCTGTAGTGGCAGGGCAATTGCAAGATTGTGTTGCGGGAGCGCTTGTCTAGGACCGGGGCTCCTTGTTGACCCCATGGAGGCCCCGTCATGACTCCTTGCCTGGCCGCGTCCCTGCGGAGCTGTCTGGAGGATATGTCGGATTCTCGCAGTGCCCATGCCCGCCGTCACCCGTTCACATCCATTCTCTTCCTGGCCCTGACCGCCGTCATTGGCGGTGCCGACACCTGGGTGGAGGTGGAGGAGTTCGGTCGGGACCACCGCGCCTGGTTTGAGCGGTGGCTGTGTCTGCCGCACGGCATCTCCTCCCACGACACCTTTGGCCGGGTCTTCGCCCTCCCCGACCCGGAGCAACTGGAAGCGGGGTTTGCCCGGTGGGTGCAGGCCCGGCACGACCAAATGACGGACTAGGTGGTGGCTCTGGATGGCAAGTACGGTGCCGCCTCCGCCGTCAAGGGCGCCAGGGTGATGGCTGCCAACAGTGGGGCCGCCGGCAACGGCCCGGGACCCAAGATTTTGACAAATGCACGGGCATCAACAGCTGCCGGACCTGGTCGTGTACGCGTGGGAGCCGACCGCACCGCAACCGGGTGGCATGGCAGCTCCGACCAGGGCGGGTTCCGCTGTCCCGCAAACGCTCGTTTATGCAGCGGTCGCGCGACCCAGGCCATCCGCGCCGCGGCCCCTCGGCCGCACCTACCGCAAAATCCCGTCCCGAAACCAGAAACACTTCCCTGTCCCGAAAGCAGCTACGCAACCTGCCTGGATCCCATCACATTCGGAGCGTAGTGGACCCGAAACCGGATTCAAGCGCATTGGCCAGCTGATACAGATCACGGGAATGCATCCCCAAACCTTGATCGCGCCAAATCCGGCAAACTATGCCGTCAATGTTCCTCTCCGAATCGGGCGGCGCATCCCGGCCAGCGCGATAGAAGAGCAGTCGACTCCCGCCATACATCCATGATGTCGAAAAGCCCGGCGGCCGCGACTGTCTCCAACGCCGGAACTCCGGCAACTCTTCGTGATGGGCGTCCATCCAGGCCTCCTGCCCAACCTGTACAACGACCAGTCCCAGTGAGCCGGGCACAAGACTCCAGTCCCCATGATTGTTCTTGAGTGTTGCTCGTATGCCTGGTGTCACCTGTCCTCCCAGACGCTGTAGCCGCGCTGCGCCATCAAAGAACCGGAAGGTCTCGATCAGACTCTCGACCACATACGGAAAAAAGATGGGATAGGGCGTCTGGCTCTTGAGGAGGTTTTCTCCATGCAGTCCGGTCGACTGCCCAAATTTCGTTGTGGGTTCCGCGTAGTACCTTGTGTCCATGTACACCTTGCTTGCGCCGCCGTACGAGTCGTCATAGATAGTCAGTACATCAGCGACGGTCGCTATTGGCTCACCCACCAGCTCCAATCGCGCATTCGGTTCGCAACGAGCGAACCTGCTGTCCGCTTCCTGCCGATGTGCATCGTCAAGGGTCTCGTACAGACACGTCAACGAGTGATGCTTGCCAGGATCCTTCATAGACCGCATCAAGTCTGCCTTCATCACAAGTTCGGCGGCCATGACCAACAGGTGCAAGGCAGGCATGATTTCCACAACCGACCTCGGAGGCCGTCCACTGGGCATCACCGCTCCATACGCTGCAAGGTAACGTTCCGCGAAACGCGCCATCAGTTCTGGGCTACCATGCTGATCCACTACGGTGCCATCCTGGATCGTCCCCTCCTGGCTTGGCAAGACTTCCCTCGTATCAGTCAGGCACACAGCCGGATACTGCACAGTAGCGCACTGTCCGCGGCTGTCCGTCATGTTGATCATCGCTAGCATACGCTCCACCCCAGGTTGGTGGCCATCGCCAGACTGTTGCTGGCCTGACGCTCTGCTAGCTTGACCAAAGTGGTACGAGAACTCGGTTTGGATTTCCCGGCCACATTTCGCACAGGTGTACGGCTGTTCTACTTGCATCGGCCTGCCGAGTGTGGCCAAGTTGTGGCAATAGATCCGAACGGCTCCCGGCAGGAATTCTTGTTGACCACATTGATGACACTGTCCTTCCATAAGATCTCCTCGGTACCCAGGGGATTTTGCCGCCCATGGTGAACGGCAACGAACATCACATGCATCCGACGAACCGGCTTGGTTTGCCCTGATTTCGAGCCAATTCCTCGGCCGGGCTCCAAACAGAGGCGCTGTGCTTCGATTCCTGGACGATTTTAGGGCTCCGAGGTACTACAACACCCCTTGGGAGCCAGGGGAATCTCTCGAATCAGGGCAGCTTGGGCAGGTCGGCCATCCCAACAACACGCAATTGACCCTTGGGAGCGGCCGCCTTCTCCGCCGCCCTTCGAATGAACGCGGTGGCATGACTGAGCTTACGAACGGGGATGATGGCTGCTACGTCTGTGGACATGACCCGTGCAGGTGCAGCCCTGAACCCGACGATGACGAACCGCAATGCGAGCTGTGCGACGGACGGGATGATGTGAAGCAACGGCAGCTTCAGATCATGCCTCATGGTTCGGTGTTGCCCTACTGTTTGCCTCTCTGCCGGGTTGAAGTTCCAGAGCGTGGCACCCTGCGGGGCCAAGCATGAACATTCCCGTTCCGTCCATTCGGCCGCGGTTCGGACCTGGGGCAAAAGGCAGCGTTTTTGGAACTCAGGTCGTTACGCACCGATCCGGCGCGCCCGGCCGACGGCCGCCACCGTTCCAAATAAGCATCCGAAAACAACGTGCCGTACGGAGCCGCCAAACCGTTTCCGGTACAATGCTGCAACCACACGGAGGAACCTGCATGCACGAATTGACCCAAGGGCTGGCCGACGACCCGAGTCAGGACAGCCGTACGCGTGCGCGCCTTGATCAGTCAATGGTTGGCGCGCAGCGGCTTGACATCTGCACCAGCTACATAAGCAGAGCGGATTTGGAGCAGTTGTGCGACTGGCTGGACCGAATGGACAACAAAGCCAGGGTGCGAGTGTTGATCGGCATGGCGGCCGATGGTTGGGAGGATTGGGGCAAAGACGAAATCACCATCAGGGCCGAACCTTTCTTTCTGGCCCAACACTTCAGACCCGACCAAAAATATGATCAAGACGCGATTCCGTTATTGGAGCGGCTGAAACGGCAGGAGGCCGACGGGCGCCTGATCGTGAAGTTGCGCCACCCGCGCAGTGCCCTGCACGCCACACTCTATGTTTGGACCGATGCGGCCGGTCGGGAGGAGGCATGGCACGCCAACATGCCGCAGTTGGCCAGCACCCGCGACTTCGTGGCCTGGTTCGACGCGCGCTGGCGGGAACAGGATTCGGTCGGTGGTCCGAAACTGGTGGAAGAAGCCCGACAGGTCGTAGTGGCCAATCGGCCGGACCAGTATGGGAAAATCCGCGCGGCACGCGCCGGACGATGACAGCCGCAGGCAACCTGCACCGGAGTTGAAGGCATGAAATTCGGTTACGCGCGGGTATCGACCCACGATCAGCACCACGACCTGCAGCTCGACGCGCTGCGGGCCGCGGGCTGCGAACGCATCTTCACCGACAACTGCTCCGGCGCGACCGCCTGCGCGGACCGGCCGCAGCTCCAACAGATGCGCGCCCAGCTCCGGCCCGGCGACGTGATCGTGATCTGGAAGCTCGACCGCCTGGGCCGCAACCTGCGCGACCTGCTCGTGTTCGTCAGCGACCTCGAGGGCGACGGCATCGAGTTCATATCGCTGACCGAGCAGATGGACACGACCACCATGATGGGGCGGCTGGTGTTCCAGATCTTCGGCGCGCTGGCCGAATACGAGCGCAGCCTGATCTCCGAACGAACGAAGGCCGGCCTCGCATCCGCCCGGGCGCGGGGCCGCAAGGGCGGACGCGGCCGCAAGTTCGGCGACGCGCAGGTCCGGCGTGCGGCCGAACTGATGCGCGCCGGCCAGCTGACGGTGGACGAAATCTGCGCCACGATGGGGATCGGCCGCACGACCCTCTACCGCTACATCACGCCCGAGGGCGACATCCGCCCGGAGCCGCGGCCGTGAGGATCGAGTTCGAGCAAGGGGTGCCGTCCAAGGCCGATCTGGCCGACCTGCTCGCCCAGTGGCGCGCGGTCACAATCCCCGCAAAAATGAAATACGCGTGGATGCTCGCAGTGCGCGTGCGTTGGAGCACCTACGCGGCCGCCACGCGCGACCTCGAGCAGCCCTTTCAAGACCTCAACCACGATGAGGTGGCCGATCTGCTCGACAAGGGCCATGCGCCCGCCCGCCGGTGCGAAGCCGCGCAGCTCGACGACGTGCGCGCCTACGACCAGGCCATGGTGCAGATGCTCCAGCTGTGGGACGACGAGGAACCGCTGACTATCGACCATCTGCACGCCGCGCACCGAACCATGATGGACCTGCGGTTCGACAACGGGATCGAGAACGACGACTGGCCGCTCGGTGCGTTCAAAACGAAACCCACGGCTGCGGGGGCCGCGTACACAATGGCGGAGTGCGCGCACCCCGCCGTCGTGCCCGCCCTGATGGACGAGATCGTGTGCCGCGCCAATGTGCGCGTCGCCGCGATGCTCCGCAGTCCGGGCCAATTCGATCCATCCTGGGCGATCGCAGCGCTGCACTATGAATTGATTGCGATCCAGCCGTACGCCGACGGCAATCATCGGATTGCAATCTGGCTCGACAACTGGATGTGCATGGCGGCCGGCTACCCGCCGCTCGTGATCCATGAGAACCGGTACGACGAGTATTTGCGCGCCCTGTCGGCCATGAAATCCTTTGCCTTGCCGGACGACCCGCAGGTTGACCTGCCGACCGTCCGGCAGATGGCGATCAGCGCCATCGACATCCAACCCCTGCGCGACTTCTATGCGCTCCGCCTGGCCGAAAGCCTGGCGTTCTCCACGGCGATTGCCGGGGGCCATGCGGTGGCGTTGATCGATGGCGGGCACGCCGCAGAGCTCGAACACGACCTCGGAGGACCACCATGAGCGACTTCGACTTGGACAACGATTTCGCCCACCGGCCGATGGCCGCCCAGAAGGTCCGCGACGAGAGGGAACCATGAAGGCATTGAGTGAACTGCGCAGCGAACTGGTTGCATTCCACGGGTACCCAGTGCAGGTCGAAGTCGCCATCGCTGCCTGGCATCCACGGAAAGAACAAATCATGTTGAACCGAAGGAGCGATACATCCCTTGCGCTGTATCGCTACCCGACGCCGGACGGCGCACCAACCCTGGCCGAAGGCTGGGCTCCCGCGTCCAGCTACTACCCCGAACCAGCGGCGGGCCGTCGCCCACCCTCATGGGAACCTCCATGCCCCATTTCGACGAAGCCCTGACGATTCTGCGCGACCGTGCGACCGGCCTGTTTGCCCAGGGCCGCAGCTTCGAGCACCTGATGCAGGCGGCGCTCTCGCGCCACCCGGGCAGCCTGGGCGACCGCTTGGAGGTTTCGGCAATCTGTGGTCAACCCGATGGCCTCAACCCTCGGGGCGGCCTGTCCGCTAAGTCGGCGCAAGCACTCCATCGCGAATTTCAAGGCACTGTGCCGTGTCCCTCATTGCCTCCGGATAGTGTCCCCAGTCAGGGGTCGCGGCCACCACCTGTGCGGCATCGGCCATGGCCTCGTACACGCGCATGCGCCGGCTTGCATCAAGTTCGCTCATCACGTCGTCCAGGAGCAGCAGCGGAAACTCGCCGGTGAGTTCCCGAATGGCCTGTGCCTCCGCCAGCCGCCAGGCCAGGATGCCCGTCCGCTGCTGGCCCCGACTTCCGAACTTCCCCAAGGACCTGCCGTCGTTGAGGAACACCACGTCGTCCCGATGCGGCCCGGCCATGGTATGGCCCCGTTCCAGTTCGGTGCCCAGCACCTCTTCCAGCGCGCAACGGAACTGCTTCCGTTGCGTTTCATCCTCTGTTTCGTCGCTCGCTTCGGGCGTCCCTTCTCCATTTTCGAAGTCCACGGCAGCCGACGGCCGGTAGCGCACCGACAGCATGTCGCCGTTGGCGGTCAGTTGCGCCTGGGCCTGCTCGGCATGCCTGGACACCCTTTGAATCCAAGCGGCCCGCCGCCGCATGACCTGTACGCCTTCCTCAGCCAGCTGTTCGTCCAGAAACGCCATCTGCCGCGTGAATGTCGGCGACGGTGTTGCAGTTCTTCCTCGCCACTGGGCCAGGAGGGCGTTCCGGTTCGCCAGTACCTTGCGGTACCGGACCAGATGATGCATGTACTGCGCGTCCAGTTGGCACAGGGTCACATCCAATGCCCGGCGTCGCAGCTTGGGACCGTCGGACACCAGTCGGGTGTCCTCCGGCTCCACCAGTACCACCTTCAGGTGTCCCAGCATGTGCGTGGCAGTGACTTCGGCACCGTCCAGGAAAAGATGCTTGGCCATGGGCGGGCCCAGCCGGCCGGTGCCAAAGAACACACGGAGGACATGCCCCGTGCCGGTTGCGTTCTCTGTTTCGGCGCGCAGGTCGAAATACTGTGGTTCCTTGGTGGCCAGGCCGTCGTGTATCGACTGCCGATCGGTTTGTGACCGCAACGACTTGCTCAGGGCCAGGAAGCAGATGGCGTCGAGCAGGTTGGTCTTGCCGGCTCCGTTCGGTCCCTGCACCAGCGTGCAGGGTGCCGTGAAGTCCAGCTTCACGTGCCGGAAGTTGCGGAACTGTTTCAGTTCCAGCTGTCGCAGAACCATGGTTGCCGCGAAGTGCCGCCCCGGAATCTGCAGTCCTATGCCTGCAGCCAGGTGTCCGGCGAGACCAGGTGGCCCACCAGGGTCTCCAGAACCGCTTCGGCATGAGGCGTGGACTTCATCTTCAGATCCGCCTCCAGCAACATGTCCACCATGGCCCGGATCTGGTCTGGTGAAAGCCGCGCCGCGTTGCGCATGGAGCGCTGCACGGCATAGGGTTTGACCTTCATCGCCTTGGCAATGGCATCGGGACTCTCGCCCGAGAGACGCACGGCGGCCAGCATGCGCGCCTGGGAGCCAAGAGTCGCCAAAATCTGGATCGGATGCAGGCCTTGGGACAGGAGATGGCTCAGGACGCGCATGGCCTCGTCCCGCTGTTGTTGGAAGACCGCATTGCTCAGGGCAAAGATAAAGTCCTCGCTGTAGTCGGGCACCAGCTCCCGCACGGCCTCAAGGGAAATGGGTTCCCCCTTGGCATAGGCGGCCAGCTTGTCCAGCTCCTGATCCAGATTGCGCAGGTCGCTGCTGGCGCGCCGGACCAGTTCGTCCACCGCCGGGCCCGCGATCCGAATCTGTTTTTCGCTGCATCGGAATTCGGCCCAACTGCGCATCTCATTGCGTTTGGGTGCCGCCAGGTTCTCCCGGCGCAGCTGCTTTTCCCTCTCCAGGTCCTCGATGGTTGGCACTGCCATGCCACCGGCCGGAGCCGGCAGTTCGCGGATGGCCTTGAAATCGGGCTTCAGATCTGGTTCGTACAGCACCAGGACCGTGGTTGCGGGCATGCCGGCGAGTGCCGTCAGGCCCAGTTGCCACCGTTCCGCCAATGTTTCCCGGCCTCGGGTTTTGGACCGCCGGACCGAATCCGCGAAGGCGGTCCAAATCTTGTGGGCCGCCACAATTCGCTCGTCCGCCATCACCGGCAGGGCTTGAATCTCCCGCTCAATGTCCCCCAGCGACGCGCCCGGCGCCTCCAGCTCCACGTAGTTGAAATCCGCCATGGCCGGATCCAGGCCGGCCTTCAAGTTCTTCAGGAACAACTGGTAGCGGAACGGATCCGCCCCGGCGCACAGATGGATCACATTCGGGCCCCGACCGAGACCCGCACGGCCGGCTTGCCGAAGACCCTCAGGGCATACACCTCGGTCGCCTCTCGATCCCGCAGGTCCGCCAGGGTGGTCACGGTCTGCAATCGGGGACCCAGCACCTTGGCTGCCACGCTCAGGGCCGTCATCGACAGCAGGCTGGCGATAAACCGGGCCATGGAGAATCCGCGTCCAGCCCGCCCCAGGAATTGCATCACCAGTACCGACAGCAGTGCCTGTACCACCAGGTTGGTGCCGCAGTCCGGGTGGATCGCCAACCTGCGGTGCCCCTCGTCAATCGCCGCTTGGGCGTCTGCCACCGCCTGGTCCACGTCTTCGACCGACATCTCCCCGAACAGGGTGAAGCCCGACGGGTCGCTCAGTCCGCTGGCTTGCCGTATCTGCCCTCGACCGCCCAAAACATGCAGCGTGGCATGCTCCCAGGCATGGTTCTGGCGCGTGCTGCGCACCGCCGCCAGCAGGTCCGTCAAAACTGACGATGGACTGGGACTGTGCATCAGGCCCGTCCCAACAGGTCCAGCGCCTTGGCCGTCACGTTGGCCGGGGTCAAGCCGAACTTCTCGTAGAGCACTTCAAAGGGCGCACTGGCGCCGAAGTGGTCCAGTCCGATCACCGCCCCGGTCTTCGGATCATTGCCGACCCAGCGTTCCCAACCCAGGGTGGCGGCCGCCTCCACCGCCAGCCGCGGCACACCTGCACCCAGGACTTCCGTTCGATACGCCGCATCCTGTGCGCCAAACAGTTCCCAGCTGGGCATCGACACCACGCGGGCTGCGATCCCCTGTTCGGACAGGGAGTCGGCGGCTTCCATTGCGATGGCCACCTCGCTGCCGCTGGCGATCAGCGCGATGTCGGGCGCGTCCTCTGTGTCCCGGAGTACGTAGGCACCCCGGGCCGCGGCCGGCAGGTAACCCCCTTCCGCATCTTCGTGCGGCCACTCCGGTACGGTCTGCCGGGTCAGGGCTAGCACGGTGGGGCCGTTTCGGTTCTCCAGCGCGATGCGCCAGGCACTGGCGGTCTCAGTGCCGTCGCACGGCCTGATCAGGGTCAGGTTGGGAGTGGCGCGCAGGATGGCCAGATGCTCGATCGGCTGGTGCGTCGGACCATCCTCGCCCAGGCCGATGCTGTCATGGGTCATGACATAAACGACGGGCAGTCCCATCAGGGCCGCCAGCCGTAGGCTGGCCCTCAGGTAGTCGGTGAAGACTAGGAACGTTCCGCCGTAGGGGATCACGCCCCCATGTAGGGCCATGCCGTTCAGGGTGGAGGCCATGCCGTGCTCGCGCACGCCGAAGCGCAGGTTGCGCGCCTGCCGGTTGGAGGCCAGGAAGTCGTCGGACGAATCGATGTCCGTCTTGTTGCTGCCGGCCAGGTCCGCGCTGCCGCCAATGAGCCAGGGAACTGCCTCCGCAATGGCGTTCAGGGCCTTGCCGGACGTGTTGCGCGTGGCATCGCCTTTGCCGGGTGCGAATTCGGGAAGGGTCTCCTGCCATCCCTCCGGCAGCTCTCCACTCAGGGCCAGCTTCAGTTCCGCAGCCTTCTCCGGATGGGCCTCCGCATACCGACCCAACAGGTCGTGGTACGCCTGTACCTTTTCCTCACCGTCCGCGACCGCTCGGCCCATGTGGGCCGCCACGTCCTCGGGAACATGGAACAGTTCGTCCGTCCAGCCCAGTTCCGCACGGGTCAGGGCCACTTCTTCCGCGCCCAACGCGGCACCGTGCGAGTCCGATGTGCCGCCCTTGTTGGGACTGCCGTAGCCGATGGTTGTGCGGCAGCCGATGATGCTGGGTCTCGAATCGCCCTGTGCCGCTTCGATGGCCGCCGCCACGCCGACGGCATCCATGCCGTCCACCTGCTGGACATGCCAGCTGTAGGCTTCGAAGCGGTTGGCCCAATCCTCCGAGTAGGACAGATTCGTTGCACCGTCGATGGTGATCCGGTTGTCGTCGTACAAGTAGATGATCCGGCCCAGCTGAAGGTGGCCGGCCAGGCTGGCCGCCTCACTGGCCACGCCTTCCATCAGGTCCCCGTCGGACACGATTCCGTAGATGTGGTGGTCCACCACCGGAAAGCCGTCCGCGTTGTAGCGGGCTGCCTGCCACTCCGCGGCCAGGGCCATGCCCACGCCGTTGCCGAACCCCTGACCCAGCGGTCCGGTCGTGGTTTCCACTCCCGCCGTGTGGCGGAACTCGGGATGGCCCGGCGTTTTGCTCTGCCATTGCCGAAAGTTCTTCAACTCGTCCAGTGGCAGGTCGTAACCCGTCAGGTGCAGCAGGGCATAGAGCAACATCGATCCGTGTCCGGCGCTGAGCACGAAGCGATCGCGGTCCTGCCAGTCCGGATGCCTGGGACTGTGCCGCAGGTACCGGGTCCAGAGCACATAGGCCGTCTGGGCCATGCCCATGGGCATGCCCGGGTGCCCGGAGGCAGCCTGCTCGACCGAGTCGACCGCGAGCATGCGGATGGTGTTGACAGCCTTGAGGTCCAAGTCGGAAAGATGCATGGAGGGGTTCCTGTGAGTGCCTATTCCCCGATTCTAGCTGTGCGGACGCCCGAGACCCGATAGTCGATTCGCATACCGGGTGCCGGCTTGCCGTTAGACGGCCACGGCCATGCCGTCGGCTCCCGGATCCGCAACTCCGGTCACCGACCCTGCTTCGTCGATGGCAATCGCATGCACGATTGCGAAACCGCCGCGACTATAGCCCGTCCTCTCCGCCGGATGCATGTTCGCGATACGCTCCACCGTTTTCTTGGGGAACCGGGCATGCATGCGGATGAGGTTCCCCTGGCAATCGAGACGCGGGGCATCCACGGCCTCCTTAACGTTCATGCCCCAGAGCAGGGAGTTGAGCAGCACCTGGGCCACGCTGGTAATGATCATGGTGGAACCGGGGGCGCCTAGGACCAGGCGGGGTAGTCCCCCGCGGGTGACAATCGTGGGGCTCATGCCCGTGGTGCGGCCTTTTCCGGGGGCAATGGAGTTGGGATGTCCCGGCAGGGGATGGAAGTTCACCATGGAGTTGTTGTACATGAACCCCATGCCGGGGGTGACGACCCCGCTGGCGGATCCCAGGGAATGGGTCAGGGACACGCACAGACCCTGCCTGTCGACCACGGACACGTGTGTCGTGTCCTTGGAGCCCTGTGGTTGGAAGGACACCTTGATCGGGTCTCCGCGCTGGATGATGTCCACCCAGTGATCGGCGCGCGCCGGATCCATCATCCAGCCGGTTGGAACCGCCTCGAACTCCGGATCCGCCATGTGGGGATTGCGGTCGGCAAACGCGGCCTTCATGGCCATGGCCAGCAGGTACAGGTAGCGCGGGGAGTCCGGCTCCAGACCCGGCTCCGTGCACAGCCGTTCCATGATGTTCAGGATGGCCACGACCGTGGCACCGCCGTGCGGCGGGGCACTGGACGACACGTCCCAGCCCTTGAACGAACCACACACGGGTACGGACGGCGGAAGGGCATACGCCTCCAAGTCGCCGGCAGTCACAAAGCTGCCGTTGGCTTCCAAGTCGGCCGCTATGCGCTCCTTCATCTCGCCGCGGTAGAAGTCCTCGGCACCGAACTTGGCAACGTGCCGCAGGGATGTGCCGTAGTCCGGATTGCTGACGGGCTGATTAACTAGGGGTGGCTTTCCTGTTTTGGTCAGGAAGATGCGGGAGGCCTCCGGGTTGCGCTGGACGACCTCCAGCGGACTGACGCCGCCTGGTGCCTCAGGCCAGCGCTGCCAGACCCGTGCCGTGCGGTCCATCATGCGCCAGCCGCCTTCCGCCAGGTCGGCAGCCGGTTCGAACAGATCCGCCCAGGGCAGGGAGCCCCATCTTTGGTGCATCTGGTGCATACCTTTGACCGAGCCAGGCACGCAGATGGATGTGTAGCCGCAGTCGTTGACCTGATCACGCAGGATATAGCCCCAGCCGGTCGGACCAAACCGTTCGAAGCGGTCCGCCCACATATCCGGGAAGGTCCCGGAACCCGCCAGGGCCGGGGCATCCACGGATGCCGGTGCGGAACTCCCGGGCTGGTGGATCGTTGCTACCAGATAGCCACCGAGGCCGCACATGTGGGGGGACACCACCCCCTGGGCCAGTCCCGCCGTGATGACGGCGTCCACGGCATTGCCGCCGCGTGCGAGCACGTCCACCGCGGCATCGACCGCGTACGGTTGCGGTGCGCAGACCATTCCCTGCGCCAAAGGGGCTTGTACTTGCATGGGAGGGATCCCGTGTTGGACGGATGCAGCCAGAGGCCTGTCCATTATGGCGCAGTCCGACCGCGGAGCCATCGTGACGGTTCCGGTCGCTTTCGGCGCATCCTGTGCCACCCAACCGGTCAACTGCCACGAACGACCAAGTTGGCAGGGAAGATTGAAGCCCCTACCGACTTCACTTCACAATGAGGAAGCTCCAGAGTTGTCGTGCTTCCCGGTCCTCGGCCGGGACCGATCAGCCAAGGGCACCACATGCACCCGTTCCGGTCCACCAAGGCACCGGCACAGCGGCATAAGTAGTCCGTCCGCCACCAAGTAACAGGGATTCCAACGTGAACGCGATCGTGAACATTCTCAATCAACAAGTGACTTCGGTCGGGGGGAATCCGCTGACGCTGGCGGACATCCTGACCACCGTCGGTCTGGTTCTGGCCTTCTATTTCCTGGCCCGGATTACCACGAGGGGTGCCAGACACTTCCTGCAAAAGAGGACGCGCATCTCGGCCACGGCCCTGCGTCTGAGCCTTCAGATGTTCAGTGGCTTCATGCTACTGGCGGGGGTCTATGTCTCCCTGTCCGCCTTGGGCCTGGACCTGTCCATATTCCTGATTCCATTGGGTGCCATGAGCATCGGTCTGGGTTTGGGCCTGCAATCGTTGGCCGGGAACTTCGTCGCCGGTTTGGTCCTTCTGACCGAGCGCACCGTGCGCGAGGGCGACATCATCGAGGTGGACGGCATCATGGGCACGGTTCAGGAGACCGGCCTGCGCGCCACCGTCCTCAAGACCTTCGGCAACACGGAGGCGGTGCTTCCGAACTCGATCCTGACCTCCCAGCGCCTCGACAACTGGACGCGGTCCGATCGGATCCTGCGCGTCGAATCATTTGTAAGTGTGGCCTACGGCACCGAGGTGGAGCCGGTCCACCAGGCTCTCATGGAACGCATCCAAAGCCACCCGGCGGTCCTGGACGAACCCGAACCCAACACCTTCCTGGTCGAGTTGGGGGATTCCGCCCTGCGGTTCCGGATCCTGTATTGGATTGACGATCCCAAGCAGCGACTGCGTTCCCTCAGTGAAATTCTGCAAGGCATTCACGAGGACTTCGCGGAGCAAGGGATTGCCATTCCCTTTCCGCAGTTGGACGTGCACCTTCGCGACCGGTCGGCCGCGTCCAATCCTTCCACTGGATGAGCAGGAACCATGTCTGCAAGAGTCCGTTGGGGATGATGTGTTGGATGACACGACCAACAGGGAGGACACGAACAGTACGGCCACGGGCAAAGGGAGGCAGGCACAGGGATGATAGCCATTGTGGAATCCCGGTTTCGTGCATCGGGAATCCGGTCTCCATGGTGAAGTCCCACCAATGTTCAGCGTCGATGGCACCAGTTCTGAGGATGTGGTAGCTTGAACCGTCTGCCTGCCGCCGTTCGGACGGCGTCTTCAGTTTGAACAGGAGAGTACTGTTGTCCAATTCCCAACTGGCCTTCCCGGATCTTGCGGTCCAGGGGTTCCGTAGGTTCCGGGATTTGAAAATCTCGGAGTTGGGCCGCGTAACCTTGATCACCGGGAAAAATAACACAGGCAAGTCGTCGATCTTGGAGGCGTTGCGGATCGGTGCGCGCAAGGCTGAGCCAGCCGCCGTGTTCGACATTCTCGGTACGCGCGCGGGTTATCGCCGCGGTAGTAAGGAAGATGCACACTCCCTTGACTTTGATGGTGATTTCCTCTTTTCTGATCTTTTTCACGGATTTCCCACGTTGGATGATGAATTCGGTCCGATCGTTATCAAGACAAGTAATCCGAAAGATCCTATGGAACTTTCCATGCATGTCGAATGGATGGCATTTACCGAGGACTCGCAAAGCACTATGGAATTTGTGGATCGAAATCGAGTTGTACGGGAAGAAATACCCGGGGGACCTGTCTTGGTGGCCCGCACAAAGACAGACAAATTTGTTGTACGGCTGGGCAATCTTCACAGTTTTCGCAATCACATGCCGCGTCCTGATTCAAACAGAATGACTTGCAAGTTCGTGAAGGCCAACGGAGCCTCGGAATCTCTGGGAAGGATGTGGGATCGCGCAGTATTAAGGGACGAAGAAGAGGAGGTGGTTAGGGCATTGAGAGTCATTGAACCCAACATCGCTGCGGTTCGCATGCTCGGTGGGGATGACCGCTACAGACCGGCGAAGACACCGTACATTCGTGTGGAAGGTCTGAGCCGGTATGTGTCAATCCTCTCTTCTGGTGATGGCTTGAATCGCATGTTCACCTTGATTCTTGCACTCTTGGATGCCAGAGGGGGACTTCTGCTGATTGACGAGTTCGAGAACGGATTGCATTACACAGTACAGCGAGAGGCTTGGCGCATCATATTCCAACTGGCCGAATGTCACAACATCCAGATTGTTGCCACCACTCACAGTTGGGACGCAGTGGCAGCCTTTCAAGCGGCGGCAGCTGAAACTCCGGAAGTGGGGGTTTTGCTGCGTCTGACTCGGAAGGGGAGTGATGTCATACCAACAGTATTTACTGAAGAGGATCTTCAAGTGATTACCAAGCGGCGCATAGAGGTGCGGTGACATGACCGGAAATAAGGTGCTGCTGGTCGAGGGTCTTGACGATAAACGGGTAATGGACAGAATTTGCCAAGTACACGAGGTTCCATGTCCAAGCTTGGAATATTTGGGAAGTGATACAGAATTGCTGAAAGTGTTCTCTACTAGGCTCAAGGTTCTGGGCAAGGAAGATGCAGAGGATGTTCTGGGTGTGGTGATTGATGCTGACACCAGTGTGCCGAGTCGTTGGCAGTCGCTGCGAGATCGGTTAGGCAATGCCGGTTTTCTGGATGTACCTGATCAGCCCGAGCCGGATGGGACCATTGTTTTCCCAGCAACAGAGGAATTGTTGCCGAAGGTGGGTATCTGGATCATGCCTAACAATCAAGATTCAGGCAAGCTGGAGGACTTTCTGGCATTCCTAGTGCCTGACTCCGATTCCCATTGGCAACACGCTGAGTCATGTGTGGATTCTTTAGATCAGCCACCATTCAGAACTGTGGATCGGAGCAAAGCCGTTATCCACACTTGGTTGGCTTGGCAGGCAGATCCTGGCCTGCCTTTTGGCACAGCGATCCAAAGTCAGTTCTTGGATCCCGATGCACCTCATGCTCGACGGTTGGTCCATTGGCTGCGTGAACTGTTCGGATAGGTCTGGTTCGAGCCTTGGGTGTTCACTGTCAGTCGTCTTATGTCACCAAAGACCTTGGTGCCCACAGGTTGCTTGCAAATGTGCGCGTTCCGTTGCCTTGCTCTACTTGCCGTCAGCTGTATTTACAGGTCTGGATTCGTTCCTGTGTCACTGGCATGAAAGCAACCCGGGGGGTGTCCGGCCGGCCAGTGTGGATGCGGCACACAACTCTTCCGAGAGTGGTTCAGATGCGGGACATGTACACTGGGCTGCTCCAGGCTTGGGCCTGATCGACTTGGGTGACACGCACCCAGTAGGACTGCGCACCCGTTGGAGCGTCAACGTCGCGAAAGGTCAGGCTGGCTCTCGTGGGTGCATCGTTGTCTGGTGCTGGGCCAATCGCGACCCGACAGTCCAGGCCTTCCGTTTCGCGTACAAGGGGTGCCTTGAGTACATGGGCCAGTGGGAACGAGAAACGGATTGGAGGGGCGTTGAAGCTGCACATGGTGTGTTCGTCCCCTTCGATCTCCAGCACAAGGCCCGCTCGATTGCCGGCGGTGGCATTCCGCCAAGCCACGCGGTCTCCGCTGGGCTGATCCACGCGGTCCTCGCCTCCGTGGAAGTTCACTGCCTCGACCGCATGCAGCATGCCCCGGTCCAGATGCAGCGAACCATCCCAATTCACGCGCTGGGCACGTGCCGTACCGCGCTGGGCGGTGCCCTGCCATAGCAGGCGGATCCGATGCCGCTCGTTGGCCGCAGGAGACGGTCCCGCCAGCTGCCACTGACAAATCTGCCTGTCGTCTCGCAATAGTTCGATCGATTCGAGCGGTGCCGTACCCTCGACTTCAATCGTGGCCAGGGGATCGCCTGCCGTGGTGAGCAGTGAACCCATCGGTTGCCCGTCCACCTCAAACCACAGGCCTATGCGTTCGCCCGATGTGGCATAGCACCGGCGAGCCGACAATGCCTCCCAAATGCCTGTGCGGGTTAGCTCTTCTGCATAGACCGCGGTCAGACCGTTGCGCACGTTCCGGTTGTTGCGCCAGCCCGGATGGCAGGCGCCGGGACGGCCGGTGATGCCGTCGGTTCCGGCCGTGATGCCGACTCGGTAACCGCGGCGGAGGGCGTCCTTGATGAACCATTCCGACGTACCGTGGGTGGAGTGGATCTCCGCCAGCCGCTCGATTTCCGGAGCATGCCAGTCAAGATTGGTGGGACGGCCGCCGACATGCATGTTGATCAGCACCGGTTCATGTCGCATGGCTTCCAGGAACGGCTCGGCGGTGGTCAGGTCCGGTTCGGGGTCCGGCTCGTCCTCCTGGAAGAACCGGCCCGAGCGGCGCAGCCGGGGCTCGTCGTGCCGGTAGAAAACATTGCGATCCCCACCGTCCGAGGTAGGCGCGCTCCACTCGCAACCCAGGAAGGTGATAAACCGGCCGGGTTCGTGGAAGTTTTCCGTCTCGGTCCGGGTCAGATCCCACAGGTCGCGCGACACATAGTGGTCGTTGCCCTGGTGTGTGATGAACTGAAGTCCGGCGGCGTCCCGGGCATAGGTGAAATGCTCCGCCATGGAGCCGACACCACAGCCGACTTCACTCTGGCCCGAATGCATGTCTCCCCAAAAGCGTCGCCACTTGGGTGGTTCCGTGGCGATCCGGACGGGATTGCTTTGCGTGCTCAGGTCCGAGTCCGGCAGATGAACCTCCAATCTGGTTAGGCCGCTGGCCTTGTATCGGACAGGTACGTGGACTACAGGCGGGTCCGCGCAGACCACAGCCTCTCCCAGTTCAAGGAGCGGACCGGCTGGTTCCTCGCACAGTTCCCTGACCTTGGGCCGGGCATGGACCGGCATGCTGGCGTTGCCCCAGCGATCTTCGGCCCTGATGGTCAAGGTCCTGGTTTCACCTACCAACCCGTGGTCGGGTGCAATGACAACCAGGCGCTCCGGCGGTCCGGGCACGATGGACAAACCCTCCACCGGCGGCAACCGATGCCAGGAGTCGCTCCGGTCCGGATCAATCAGCACCATGAACTCTAGGTTGCGCAAGCGGAAGGTGGGCACGCGCCAACCCCTGCCTCCATACGCTCTGTTGCCGCAGGTCAGGATCACCTTGTCCCCTTCCGCCAACTGGCCCCGCCCGACCGTCAGTTCAAGATGGTGCTGCCAGGGGTCGAAGGGACCTTGGCGGAAGTAGCGCAGCCCAATCTCCGCTACGGGTGCGCGGCCGTGTGTGGGTCGAGTCACGACGGTGGTGAACCCGTCGCCGCCGGGATCCTCGAATTGCAGGTCGGTCCAATCCAGCGGCCAGGACCAGGCCAGCGCCAGTTGTCCCCCCGGTCCAAGCTCGGTCTTCCCGATCGTGAATGTGAACTCAAGCGAGACCCACTCGCCAGCCACGAAGGGCCGCCGCGGCGAACAGGTTGCATGGCCGTAGAGCTGCCGGCGTTCTTTCGGGGACAAATTGATGTTATGCCAGATCGTGGGTCGGCCGGGTTGTCCGCTGGCGATGATCATGTTGGGGATCTCAGGCAAGGTGGTTGGAAGGCGCAGGTTCGGTCCAACACGCGTCCGGAAAGTCCGGGCGGCTGATCCTTGACTGCCACGCGGATTGTTCCCGCGAAGGTCCAGGCTCAAGCAATGAACGGTTTGAGGAACTGGTGGGAGAGCCGCAGGCCCCGCACTGCCGTTTCCTGCGTGGCAGCCCAGACTCTGTCCTCGTGTTCCACGCTGAGGGCCTGGTCGTAACCGGATTGGAACAGTTCATCCAGGAAGTGGAACCAGTTCACCTCCCCGTAACCGGGTAGTCGGTAGCGCCACCATTGGCTCTGCCCGGCTCCGCTGAGCTGCCGGCCGTAGATGCCGAAGGCATTGCGCCCGTCCAGGAGGATTTCCGTGTCCTTGGCGTGGACGTGGTAGATGCGGTCGGCGAAGTCGCGAATGGGCTGAATCCAATCAATTCCCTGCCAAACGAAATGCGACGGGTCGTAGCACAGACCCAGGGCCGGCGACGGCACGGCACTGAACATCGCGTGCCACATTTCCGGAGTGGTGGCCAGCATGGTTCCGTTGCGCGGCCAGTTTTCGAAGGCCAGGCGTACGTTGCGGGACTCGGCATGGGCCGCGATGGGCGTGTACAGCTCCTTGAAGACGGCAATGTTGTCGTCGCCGCTCAACGACATATCCTTGCCCAGAAGATGGGTGATGACTCGGATGCCGTGTCCGGATGCCCAGTCGATGGCGTCCATGACCTGCCGGGTCAGCGCGGCCTGTTGGTCGCTTTCCGTGCTCAGGTCCGGTGGAGTCAGGGAGCCGGTGGCGTGCAGGGCCATGTCAAGGCTGCGGACGACCTTGACGGCCGCGTCGTTGAGGACCGGCACGTCCAGCGTGACGTAGCCGATGTCGGATGCAATTGCCGCAAAGTCTGCGTAGTCCATGCGGTGTAGCGCGCCGTTGCTCTGAAAGCAGCCCAGGTACATTTGGCCCAATTCCTTGGTACGGGGGGATGTTCGATTGGACACCAAGCATCTTGGTGCCTCAACTGCAGATCAGCATAGCAAGCTGTGTTCACAGACACGGACATGATCCACATGCCGCGGATCGGGCTGGCCCTGCACGGGCGCATTCGACTGTCCGCGATATAGAATCCGGTTTCTTCACGCAACGAACATAACGGATTCGCACCAGGACACCCGTGTCAAACCCTTCCCAGACTACCAATCCGGATCACTGGCATCACGTCGCGTACGATGCCCAAATTGTGGAGGGGGCCTGCCTGCTGGTGGAGGTGGAAGGCCGCAGCATCGGCATGTTTCGCTACAAAGGGGAAATAAGAGCCATCCTGAACATTTGCCCTCACGCAGGTGAGCCGCTGTGCATGGGCGCAATCCAGGGCACGACGTTGCCGTCGGCATCCGGCCGTTTCATGTGGGGTCGGGAGAATGAAGTTCTGAGGTGCCCGTGGCACGGCTGGGAGTTTTCGCTGGACGACGGGCAGTGCCTGTTCAACAGCACGCGCATTGGTCTGGTGCCGACGGAAGTCCGGGACAACGAAGAGGTGTACGTCTACATGCGGCCCAGGCGGCGCCGGCCCTTGGACAGCATTTGACCGGGCAACATCCGAATGGCCCGCGGCGGCGGGTGGGATGGTTGGCACTGTTTCAGTCTCGTTGATATTGGTTGCGGGCTGTCGTGGGCATATCCTCCGTATCAGTGGGTTCCGTGTCTCGCGTCAGGCCATGCTGCGGGCCATCAGGCACACGAAGTTGAGGGTCCCCGCCTCGGACTTCGAGCCTTGGTACCCGCCACCCTACAACCCGGAACTGAACGATGTTGCGCACCCGTTCCGGAAGGTCAAGCCTTGGGGCTCTGCCCATGCCCATGCCCGACAGCTGACAGCCGTCGTGCAAGCCGGTTTCCAACGCCTCCGGGACCAGGTTGCGTCCGAACCTGCACCCATGGCAGCTGTTTAGGGCTTGCAGGCATAGACACGCACGTATTCGAGTTCCATGCTCTGTGGCCAGATGTTGGGATCGATGCCTTTGGCAGCCGCCCAGTCACCGCCCACATACAGGTTCAGGATGAGACGGAAAGGGTGGTCGAAAGGCCACTCTTTGTAGTTCGCTTCGGGATTCCACATCCGATCGTTCTTGAACACAAAGTAGGGAGTGTCGTCTGCATAGATCGTGATGGTGGACTCGGTCCATTCCACCGCGTATCGGTGGAAGGCGGTACTGGCATCCGGGAAGTGGAGCGTTTGGGCATCCAGTGTCTCGGTTCCAGCCCTGTTGCTGTAGACCACCGTGTGGATGTTGGCATGCACGATGCCGGGCTTGTGCCCCACGAATTCCATGATGTCGATTTCGCCGTTGTTCGGCCAGCCACCGTAGGGATCGGTATTGGAAACCATCCAGATGGCGGCCTTGGTCCCCCGCCCCGCGGGTAACCGGGCCGACATCTCGAACCATCCGTAGGTCCATGCCTGTCTGGAGGTCAGCCGGGGCACCGTGTATTCGCGACCACCGTACCCGTCCTTGTGGGCCTCCAGGATGAGGAGGCCATCCTCGACGCGCGCGTTGGCCTTCCGGTTGGCCGTTGTGTAGAAGAGCGCGTCCGGGTTCCAGTCGTTCTGGCGGGTGTCAAACCACCATCGGGAGCTGTCGGGCAGACCGTCCCGTTCGAATTCATCGGACCAGACCAGGGGACAAGGCACACCCGGGTCCACCGTAGGCGTGGCCGTGGGCACCGGCGTTGGCGGCGAAGGCTTCGGGGGGCCGGCCACCATGGGCAGAACTGCCCGGTGGTGCTCCGCCAGATCCGTGAGCGGTCCATAAATCCACAGGGGGCTTGCACCCCCCGTCGGATCCGAGATTCGCACCCAATCCCCCGCTGTGTTCAGGGCTTGGGCCTGCAACGGATCGCCCTGCCGCACCTGTGTGCGGACCGGGTAGTCGGTACCCGGCCCGATCCGGACGTTGACGACGGCACCGGTGACGGTGAGCACTATGGTGACCGGGGCGGGCGGCACCGGCGTGGTCTCAGGCAGAGCGGTTGGGACAGCCGCCACGGACAGGCTGTCCCGGAGCGCGGCGGTCAGATTGGTATGGTCAACGTGAATCCACAGGGTCCGGTCCTCATGGAGGACTTGGATCCACTCCCCGTCGCCATCGCGGCCCCGCACCGGGAGCCGGGTTCCCTGCACCACGCGGGTGGCGACGGGGTGCATCGGGCCGGGCCCCTCCCGCAGATTGGCAATCGAATGCTGCGTGGTAGCCTCCAATGCGGGAACCAGGTCGGTGCAGGCGGCCATCAGGATGACCGGCAAACACCAAGAGGCCACTGTCCACAGCCATGACCGCCCAGCAGGCCACATGAGGGGCACGTTTCCCGGCAACTCCGGCCGGATTCGGAAACGCAACATCTGTCAGTATCCTCCTTGGAGCCAGCCCCGCCCGCCTTGTTGGGTTGGGATACCAGCCAGCCGGTGAAGGGCAGACCTGTTCCAAACTGAACCGGCCAATGCTCCCAACGAATTCGCAACGCGCGGGGCCACGCAGTCCGGACGGCAGTGCAGGCGGCAGGATCCCGAATTATTGCAACATGATCCCTTCCGCCCCAAACCCATTTGTGCCGATGGCACCGTGGCAATCTCGTTGATATTGGTGGCGGTCGCGCAAACACCAAGGAGAACCCTCGCCATGGACTTCATCCTGGTCCCGGCCGACCCCGAACGCCAACGGGCCCTGCCCGACGATCCGGGTGCCGGCCCCCAAGGCGGAGTCTGCGCCTGGCGGCACCACGGTACCTCCCCGCCACCTGGCCGTGCAAGGCCTGTCTGGGCCGCATCTTGCCCCTGCCGCCTGACGTGATCCCGCCAGCGGCCGCCGACCTTCCGGGAGCTGGTGGCCGACCTGTACGTGCCCTGTGTCAGTTTCCGAGGCCTGTCCCGCCTCCTGGCCCGACTGGGCTGCGGGGTGGGGGCCGCCACCCTATGGCGGGACGTGCAGGCGGTGGTCCCCGGTCTGGCGCCCGACCCGTGGGCGGACCTGCCACTGTGGGTCGAAGTGGACGAGACTTGGCTGTCCATCGGTGGTGAAGAGCGTCCGGTGGCGGGGTGGTCCTGGGGCCGGAGGGCGCACGGCTGGACCTGCGCCTCAGCGGTCCCGGCTTCGACCGGAGCGGCTGGTTCACAGGCTTGGCCGCGCGCGGGGTGCAGGGGCTGACGACCAACGACGAACCAGTCTACGGGCCCGGCCCGGGAGGCGGCAGGCCTGGGCCGACAACAATGTGCCCTGCGCCTTCAGCGCACCGTGGGGCGGCACATGCGGAGTATCGACGAGGACGACCTGACCCACCGGGACCGGGTCCTGTCGCCCATCCTGCGACGCCTGGCCCGGGCGCGACCACCGGAGGCGGGGCCCGGTCCGTTGGCGCTCTGGGAGGTGGTGATAGGGGAACCCAAGGTGTCCGCCTATACCAACCGGTTGGAAGGCTGGTTTGGCCGCGTCAAGCCCCAAACCCGCCTGACGCGGGGGCTGCAGACCGAGGCGGGGACCCTCAACTTCGTGCGCCTGATGGCCCGCAGCATGGTCTGACGCGAGACACGGAGCCCAATGATACGGAGGATATGCCCACGACGGCCCGCAACCAATGTCAACGAGATTGAAACAGTGCCGGGATGGTTCGGAACGGCATCGCCATCGCGCAACGCGTTTTATGATTTACCTCAAGCAGGACCGCGCAATCAGTCCTGTGCAGGTTCGCACCGGCCATGCGCCCCGTATCGGATAGGACCCGGATGCGCGGACCGCGGTCAGGAGGCACGTTATGGAACTCCAATTCCCACGCCCACGACGTGGAGAGCGGGAGAAGGAAAGGGAAACTCGCTACACAAACTGGCGCGGCATCCAGCCTTTGGCCGCCGTGGACCTGGAGCGCGGGTTCGACTACGAGGATGAATGGAATCAGCGCTTCCAAACGTTGCGTGCCGATCCCGCGGCTCGGGAAGGGGTCCGGGAGGGCTTGGAGCGGCTGGAGCGTAGCATGGCCATCGAGACCGGTGTCATTGAGGGTCTGTACAACCCCACCCACGGCGTCACGCAGACCCTGCTGAGGGAGGGCTTCCGCGCGGAGTATGTGCGCCGACAGGGTGTGGACGTGGAACCGGAACATTTGGTGACCGTCCTGGACGACCATATGGCGGCCGCCGAAATGGTCTACGCTTTCATCCGCGAGGATCGGCCCATCACCAAGCACGCGATGCGCGAGCTGCATGCCCAAATCACCGCCCACCAGGAAACACACAACGCGGTGGATATGCTGGGTCGGCGCGTGCAACGGAAGCTGCGGCGCGGCGTGTGGAAGGACTTCCCCAACAATCCCACGCGGCCCGACGGCACCGTCCACCTCTACGTGCCGCCGGAGCAGGTGGATCCGCAACTGGACCTTCTGCTGGATCTCTATGGGGCCTACGAGCCGGCTCAACATCCTCTGCTGACAGGGGCCTGGATTCATCATCGCTTCATCCAGGTCCACCCCTTCGCGGACGGCAACGGACGTACGGGCCGCGTGCTCCTGAACTGGCACTTGGTCCGCAATGGATGGCCACCTATCCTGGTGCACCGCCAGGATCGCAACGCCTACCTGTACGCCATGCAGCAGGCGGATGCGGACGACCTTTCGGTCCTGACGGAATTCCTGATTGCCATGGCGCGCAAGTCGATCCGCGTCGTCATGGCCGATTTCCCGGTGGAGGAGCGCATGGGCGTGCTGGGACCCGACGACCCCGACTACGTGTACCGCAAGGAGGACGGTTGGCGCAACGGCGTCTGAAACTGGAGTCAGGCACCGACAACCATCAACGGCGGCACGCCTTGGCCGGAGTTGCCCCTGCGCGTGAAGGATGGAAACGCAGGCAGCCGGCCGGCCCGCGATCGGATGCGTTGACACCGCGGGTCCATTGCGTAGCGTCCGCACGTCCAACCAGGGTCGGCGGCCCCACCGAATTCTGCAGGCACCACCGCTTCGGTCCGGCCACGGCCACCGCATAAATAGCGTCCGTTGGTCTGCGGGCCAACCGGCCGCCTATACTCAACCCGCCGTGAGCCAACGGCGGCACGCACCGCAGTCGGGCCCCTACATCTCCGGCGCGCGCGGGCTGGCCTGGGCACCATGGCCACCTCCGCGTCCAGTTCCCTTCTCCAGTCAAGGAGTTCAGAATCCACCATGTCCGCACAGACTGAAGATCGTCGATCCAAGGTTCCGTTCTATACGTTTCCCGGAAACCGGGAACAGCAGGAGGAAGCTCTGGCTGCCAACCCCATGCTCAAGCGGTTTGTGTGGTCGCGTACTGCCCTGGCTGGAGACCGGCACCGCCCCTACTACCACTATGTGAACCCTGAAAGCGCACTTAACGACCCCAACGGCCTCTGTTATTGGAACGGGCTCTGGCACCTCTTCTACCAGGGCTATCCGCCCGAGGATCCGCGGCAGCACTGGGGCCATTGCGTCAGCGAGGATCTGATCCACTGGCGCGATTTGCCCTATGCCATCTACCCGGATCCCGAAGAGTGCTGCTTCTCCGGCGCCACGCTGGTCGAGGAGGACCGGGTGATTGCCATCTACCACGGCACCAAGGCGGGCAACATGGTGGCCACCAGTTCGGATCCGCTGCTGCTCAACTGGGAGAAGCTGACCGGACAGGCCGTGATTCCGATGACCGCGCCGGACGGTGGCGAACTGCCCTACCGGGTTTTTGATCCCTGCATTTGGCGCAAGGGCGACTTCTACTACTCCCTGTCCGGCGGTACGCTGCCGCACCCCACCAATGGCGTCCGTACGCGGGCGAACTTCCTGCTGCGCTCCCGCGACATGGAGACGTGGGAATACCTGCACCCGTTCATCGAAGGGGACACGATGACCAAGCTGGGCGACGACGGGGCCTGTCCCTACTTCTGGCCCATTGGGCAGGGGGATGGGGAACGGCACATGCTGCTCTTCTACAGCCACATGAGCGGCGGCCAGGCCCTGCTCGGGGACTACGACAAGGACCGGGATAAGTTCGTGGTTACCTCCCTCCACGAGGCGAATTTCGGGGCGTCCGGTCCCGGTGGCGTACATGCGCCGTCGGCCACGCCCGACGGCGAGGGCGGCGTGATCGTGATCTACAACATGAATCCCGGACGCGTGTGGCGGGGCTGGGATCAGATCATGACGCTCCCGCGCCGGCTCACACTGCGCGCGGACGAAGGCCGGGTCCGGGATCAGATGGCGGTGGAGCCGGCCGGCGACATCGAGTCGCTGCGCTCGAACGAGGTCTCCCTGACGGATGTGGCCCTGCCGGCCAACGAGGAGGTTGTCCTCGACAAGGTTGCCGGCGATGCCCTGGAGCTGGAGCTGGAGATCACCGACGGGGATGCCTCCGTGATTGAACTCAACGTTCTCCGTTCGCCTGGGGCGGAGGAGTATACGCGCTTCTCCTTCTACCGCAGTCGCGGCTTCCGCAACTGGGCCCGGTATGGCGGGTGGGAGCCGGCCGGGCTGCGGGCGGCCACCGACAGCATTGCCATGCTGGACAACAGCCACAGCTCCATCCTGGACGACGTCTCCGCCCGCCCGCCCGAACAGGCTCCCGTCTATCTGGCCCCGGACGAGCCCCTGCAACTGCGCGTGTTTGTCGACCGTTCGGTGGTGGAGGTGTTCGTCAACGGACGCCAGTGCGTAGCCCTGCGCTGCTATCCGGGTCGGCTGGACAGCACCGGGATCTCGTTGCGTGCCGGGGGAGCCCCGGCTCGGGTGACGCGCCTGCGGGCTTGGCAAATGGCCAATCTGTTTGCCCAGTGACGACGGGCGGGATCGGAGCGGCAGACCCGTCTGCCACCGACCGTGTAGGCAACCCGTAGGTTGTTCGGAAGATACGCGTATGTTGCACTCCCGATCGATCGGCAGACTAGTCGTCTATGTCACTTCAGCATGTTTTGCCACTGTTGATAGAATAGGAGTGTCCCAGTACAACTTTGGATGCCGCCGATGCCGATGATCGCGGGTTTCCTGGTATCCGGTACCGGGGGCATGCCTGTTTCAGCTGACAAAGGAGCGAGCTGATGAACCGAATGAGGAAAACCGCCCGCAAGGTGATGGCATTCATCTTGGTGTTCACCCTGTTGTCCTTGAGCTTGCCGGTTGCGACGCCGGTGCTGGCTCAGGACATGATGTCCTGCGACGAGATGTCGGCCATGGCCATGTCGACTCTGGACATGATGCAGGGTATGTCCGCCGATGAACTGGCGGCCATGGCTTCCATGGGGCTGAGCATGGTGGATGCGATGGGGGCGGACCAGACCATGGCTATGGCCGTGATGGGAGCCGACCTGCTGTCGTCATTCGTGATGGATATATCCGGCCTGCTCGTGGGCTTATCCGAGGACCTGTTGGGTGACATGATCCTGATGGGGCTCGCCACTGCCGGCATTGACTCCTTCCCCTGGATGAGCGTCGAAGAGATGGCTTCCATGGCTTCCATGGGCATTTCCATGGTGGAAGGGATGAGTTCGGCCGAGATGGCGGGCATGGCCATGATGGGCCTGGATATGGCCATGGCCATGTCTGCGGCGGACATGGCAGCCTTCGCGGCCGTGGGCCTCGACATGCTGGCTGGCGTGCCTGCAGGGCAGCTGGAAGCAGCCGTGGCGATGGGCGTGGACATGTTCTGCGGCATGATGATGTAGGTCTCTTGTTTGACCTGGGGGATGGGATGCGCTGAGGAATCCGCACCAACGGTCTTCTGGCTGATCCCTCCCCACTTCACAGGCCCCGGTCGTCCCTACGGACAACCGGGGCCTGTTTGATTCCCGGTCTGGCAGCCGCATGCCGGCAACTCCAAGACTACAGTCGTAGATCACGCGGTTGCCGGCAGCGCCAATGGGATCGTGCCAGGACCCGCGATGTCGCTGCGGGCATCCGGAGCACCAAATGCCTCGGTTGGACCTACCTCACCCGCGTCATGCAGTAGGTCCAGTTTGTGGTGTTGCGCTCCTCATAGTCGCTCCGGACCGTTTCCTACTCGGCCATCTCAAGGGTTGTGTCGATGTACCTGTGCGCGCTGATCGGTCTCACTATTGAGGTCAAGTGGCAGTCCAGGAGCATAAACACCGTGGAGGTCCACAGTTCGGCGACCGCCACCGACCAACCTCGACAGGGGATCATGTCAATTACAGGGAGCGACGCCAACGAATGGCGGCGGATCCGGGGACCATGGTCGTCGCCGTGATCGGCAATCCGCGACAAGCGGACTGAAACACTACAAGGGCGATGCCGCGGCTGTCCAGGCTGGCATGGTCCACGGGCCTGCCGCGCGGCAACATTGGACCATGCGGCCTTGCTCCCGATCGAAGGACACGACTGCCAAGCCTCCGCTGGCCGGTCAGCACCGGATCGGTGGTCGGACGGACGACGCGGTCAACAAGGGACGGAGCGGCCGCGAACTACACGGGGAGGTCCATGCGGCAGTCCATATCGCCCCGTCAAACGTCGGACCGTCATGCTGACGTACCTGAACAAATCAGCAGCTCAGGGATCCTTGGGGGTATGCCCTTGCCGCTGCAGCAGGACCTGGAGCCGTGTGATCTCCGCCTCTGCTTCCCGTACCCGTGCAGCTTCCCGGTCTGCCCGCGCGGCTTCCCGGTCTGCCCGCGCGGCTTCCTGGTCTGCCCGTGTGGCTTCCTGGTCTGCCCGTGTGGCTTCCTTCTCGTGGGCCGTCCCGGCTTCCTGCACCGTCAGATACCACCTCCGCTGCACCGGGTTCCACAACCGCAGAATACCGGTGGTCATGTCCAGCCCCCAGTCCGTATCCAGAACGGAACTCCGTCCAATCAACGCTCCGCGCGGGCTGTCGGGCTGCAGGGGGATGGGGACATAGGTGCCGTCCCGCAGCTGCCAGCCCAGCAAATCCTCGGTCAGATACTGGTGGTGGGGGTCGTACTGCCAATATTCGGGAATGCCCAAGGCGGCGTAGCGTTCCCACTTGAGGCTGCTGTCCTGGGGGTGGGTGGAGGGCGAAGCCATTTCCATGACCAGGTCCGGCACTTTCCCGTACACCCAGGGTGCATAGCCCTCCTCGCCCGGCACTGCCACTTCGTAGGCCAGCAACACATCGGGTGCCACATAGGCCGTCAGATTGGCGGGATCGTAGTACAGGGCACAATTGCCCCGAACCGTGCCCGCACGACCCAACTGCCGCAGATGCATCTTCAGAGCAAAGACGGCATCGGTGATGGCATGGTACTGGAGTTCGGTGTCGGCCATGGGTTCATCGTCATCGGACGGGTACCGGATCCCCGACTCCTGCGGGGGATCTCTTAGGACCACGTCGTCCCAGCCGTTCCGGTCTCGGGTCAGTGCCATAAATGTGTTTTGCCTCCCGTAGCTCGATTGTAGCAAAGGAAAACAACGGGAATTACATACCTGACTAAGCACCGGATGCGTACTACAATAAGCAGAAGCCGCGGGTGTTGAGATCACCGCGCGGCTCCCAGACAGTCAAGGTTCAATGACAACCTTACCTGCCAAACCCCATTCTACAACCGAGAACCGTGCGGAGCGGTACCGTATCCGGTTCGACAAGCGCGCCCATGCGGCCAAGTGCGCCCAGATCGCGGGTGCGTGCAGGCTGGTGTGGAACATTCTGCTGGCCGATTGTGAGCGGCGGTATCGATTGAGTCGTGAGTTGGGGATCGATGACAATGGCGGACATCCCATCGACAAGTCCGTCTCGTTCTTCACGCTGGGCAAGCGGTTCACGGATTTGCGAAGCAGATCCGACGCGGCGTGGGTTCGGGATTTCATGGATTCACCGCAGGGAAAGCGGTACCGGGACATGGATCTGTCCTGGCTGCGGGACATGCCGTATGCACCGCTCCGCTACACTGCGAAGTACCTGGCCGACGCGTACACGCGCTTCTTCAAGGTGTGGGCAGAAGCCAAGTCGGAAGGGACTCCCCTCGGCCGGCGCCAGTCGGACGGCAAGCCCAAGGGGTTTCCGAAGTACAGGAAGAAGTTCGACCGCGACGACGGGTTCGCCATTCCCGGCGACGTGCGCATGGACGGAGACCGGATGCACATCCCGAAGGTGGGGTGGGTGCGCCTGGAAGGGAGCGGGTTGTACCGGGGCTGCAAGCCGAAGCAGGTGCGCATCCGGAAGGAAGGCACAGAGGATCGCCCCAAGTGGTACGCCTACGTGTTCTACGAAGTGCCGCCGGACCATTTGAAGCAACCTGCCTGGACTGGCGCGATTGGCTTGGACCGGAACGTAGGGCAGGCCACCGACAGCGACGGCGAGGTGTACGAGACACCCGACGACCCGCAGCTGGAGGGGAAGATCAAGCGCAAGGAACGGAAGAAGGCCAAGTCGCTGGCGCGTTCCAAGGCCAACGGCAAGCCCGTGTCCAACCGCGGTCGGCGCATAGGTGGACAGTTGAAGAAACTGAAACGCAAGCAGAAGCGTCGCCGGGAGAACGCCGCCCACCAGCACAGCCGCAAGATGGCCGACACGGCGCACACCGTGGTCATTGAGGACCTGGACATCAAGGACATGACCAAGAGCGCCAAGGGTACGGTGGAAGAGCCCGGCAAGAATGTAAAGCAGAAGGCCGGACTCAACCGCGAGATCCTGAAATCCAACTGGGGCCGCACGGAGCGGATGCTGGACTACAAGGCGGGGCAGGTACTGAAGGTTCCACCTGCCTACACGTCGCAGACCTGTGCGGCGTGCGGACACGTCGGCAAGGAGAATCGCAAGACACAGGCACACTTCCGATGCACGGCGTGCGGACACACTGCGAACGCAGATCGCAATGCCGCTCAAAACATCCTGGAGCAGGGCCTGGCCCTGCTCCCGAAGGCCCGCGGGAATGGGGCTTCTGCACGGCGAGAGGCGCTCGATCCCTGTTTGTTGCCTGGAGCAACCGGCAAATCGACTTCTATGACCCGTGAACAAGGCATGCTGGCTACACTGGAGCCTCCGGGTTCCGGTGCTTAGTCAAGTATGTAATTCCCAAAACAACACCGTTTGAACGCGAGGGTCGGGTCGGTTTACGGGGAGCGCGGGACGCGGTGCGCACAGGGAACCGCGATCAGCGCAAATGCGCAGTCATGTGGGGAAGGTGAAGCGTCGCTTCACCTTCCCCGTCAGGGGCATGGATCCCCTTTCCGACTGGGTTCCCGTGGGGCCGGTGTCGACCAACCGCCCCAATTTCGTCAGCGGCCGCCGAAACCGGTCATCGTAATGCCCTGGACGAAGAAGCGCTGGGCAAAGATGAAGAGCACCAGGATGGGTGCCAGCATGATCGTGCTGACCGCGAACACAATTTCCCAGTGCTGTACCTCGAAGTCGTTGAACATCTTGACCCCCACCGCCAGGGGGAACTTGTCCATGGTTTTGAGGTAGATCAGCGGGTTCAGAAAATCGTTGTAGTGCTGCAGCAGGGCGAAGACCGCCACCGTCGCCATGACCGGCTTGGAGAGCGGCATCAGGATCTGGGTCAGCGTGCGCAGCCGGCTGGCGCCGTCGATGTAGGCCGCGTCCTCCAGTTCGCCCGGAATGCCCATGAAGAACTGCCGTATCAGAAAGACGTACAGGGCCATGACCGCACCCCAGTAGGGAACGATCAGGGGATAGAACGTGTCGTACCAGCCGATGGTCCGAAACAGGATGAACCGCGGCACGAGCGTCACGATGTCCGGCAGCATCATGGTGCCCAGCAGCAGGCCGAACCAGAAATTCTTGCCGGGCCAGTCGATGCGGGCGAAGGAATAGGCCACCAGCGATGAGGACAGAAGGGTGCCCAGCACCGCGAACACCACGATCTTGACGGTGTTCCAAATGAAGGAGCCGAGCGGCAGGTGGCCGGTGAAGGCCGTCACGTAATTGGCCCAGTGCGGATCCCTCGGGATCCAGACGATGGGGTGGGCGAATACCTCCGTGGACACCTTCAGCGACGAGGACACCATCCACAGTGTCGGGACCAGGAAGGTGACGGACAGGACCGTGATCAGGATCTGCAACGCCGCCAGCCAGAGGCGTTCCTTGAGTTTGCGGCGCGGTTTTGCCACCCGGGGTGCTTGTGCGGCGGGCTGCTCCAAGGGCATCTGCGTGACGGACATGTCTCAATTGCCCCCTTCTTCGTAATAGACCCAGCGACGCGAAATGACGAACTGCATGATGGTGAAGCCCACAATGATCAGGAACAGTTCCCAGGCCAGGGTCGAGGCATAGCCCATGCGCCCGTACTGGAAGGCATTGCGGTAAATGTTCAGGACCACGAAGAGCGTCGCGTCGGATGGGCCGCCCTCCGTCATGATCATGGCTGGAATGAACGTCTGGAACGAGTTCACCGTGGCGATCACCATGTTGTAGAAGATGAGCGGTGTCATCAGGGGCAGCACCACGGTGCGCAGGCGGCCAAAGGCGTTGGCACCGTCCAGGCTGGCTGCTTCCTTGAGCGATTCCGGGATGTTGCCCAGGCCGGCAATGAAGATGACCATCTGTCGTCCGATGGCCCAGAACGACATGAAGATGAATGCCGGCTTGGCCAGCTGTGGTTCGAACAGCCAGCGAATCGGATCGACCCCGAACCAGCCCAGGGCCTCGTTCAGGATCCCGAACTCCGGATGGAAGACCCGCTGCCAGACCACCGCGCTGGCCACTAGGGGCACGATGATGGGCAGGTAGAAGGCCGCCCGGTAGTAATCCCGGAACCACAGGGGCTGCGACAGGGCCAGGGCCAGCGTGAATGAGATGCACAACTGGACCGGCACTGCAATGACGGTGTAGAAGAAGCTGTTGAAAAGGCTCTTGTTGACTTTCGGATCCTCCAGCATCTTGAGGATGTTGGAGAAGCCCGCGAACTCCGGTTCGCGCAGGGGATCCCACTCGAACATGATCAGCCATGCCGAGTGCAGCATCGGGTAGGCGATGAAGATCAGGAAGCCCAGGATGAAGGGCGACGCAAACAGGTATCCGGTCAGCCAGTCCCGTCGGGGACCGCCGCCGGTCAACAGACGACCGGCCGATTGCAGCACGGTCATGGTTTTAGCAGGTGCGCGATGTACACGGGCCCGCGCCAGCCGGGCATGCAGACTCCGCCCCGGTCCAGCTGCCAGGTCCCATCGTGTCGGCCTGCACGCCCTTGGTCACTTCGGGCAGTACTTCGGCGGCCGTGGCCGAGTTGTTGAGAAGCGGATCCCAGCCCACGGGCCTGACCACCTCGTTCCACATCTGGCCGCGGGAGACGCCGCCAATCACGTCCACTTCGCTTCGCTTGAAGGCCTCCACGAAGGCCGCGCCGTTGGACACGCCGAAGCGTTCCTCGATGGTGGGAATCCAGAAGGAGTGGATCAGATCCTCGGTGTTGGGCAGCCGCCCGGTGAGGGTCGAGTAGATCTTCTGGCCTTCCTCGCCGCCCATGAAGGCGGTGTATTCCCAGGCCGCGTCCACCGAATCCGTGTTCAGAACGGCGACGCCCTCGGACCAGCCGCGGTGGGGTCGGTCCTCATCAAGGTACTGCGGCATCATGACCACATCGAAGGGGACCTCCGCCCCCGCGTCGCGCAGTTCGGGCGAATTCAGGTTGGGCAGGAACCAGGCACCCTCGTACTTCATGGCCGCATTGCCGGTTTCGATGGTGTTCGTGCCGCCGGACATGTCGGCCGGTGTGGGACTGATGCCCATCTTGTACTGGAGGTCCTGGGTCAGCAGCTGCACGATCTCGATGATCTCGGGCTGGTCGAAACTGGCCGTGGTCGGGTCCACCAGCTGGTCGAACTCCTGCTTGCCGGTCGACCGAATCCAGTGGATGTCGCGCGGCCAAATCCCGCTGGGCTGGAAGCCGTACATGCGGTTGTCGCCGTCCAGGTTGGTCACCTGTTCGGCCATCGACAGGAATTCATCGAAGGTCCAGTCGTCGGTCGGATAGTCCAGACCGGCATCGTCGAAGGGTTGGCGGGCGTACAGCATCAGCATGACGCCGACCTGAAGGGGCATCAGGTACCGCTTGCCGTCACGGCGCGTGCTGTCCTCAATGCTCTGGACACCGTCCGGATAGGGACCGGACAGGCCGCTTTCCTGAATATACGTGTCCAGGGGAGCCAACTGGCCGGCGTCGGCATAGGGCTGCCATTCCCAGCCCTGGAAGGAGGCCACATCCGGCGGCGCGCCTCCGGCAATGCTGGTCTGCAAGCCCGTATAGTAATCCGCGCCCGTGCCACTGGGGGCGGTGGTTACCACGATATCGGGGTTCTGTTCACTAAACACCCGCTCCAGTTCTTCCCAGGCGGGGATGTCGGTATTGCCGGCCCAGGCCGCGAAGTCAATCTCCACCGGTGCCATGGCGGCATCGTCGCCGGGGGCGGCTGCCGGGGCAGGGGTTGCGCAGGCAGCCAGCGCGAGCGCAGCTGCGCCGGCACCGCTCACCTGAAGGAAGCGGCGGCGAGAAACGGCAGGACTCAATCGTCTTGTCATTGGTAACTCCTTGTGGGGAGGGTTCAATAAAAGTTGTGAACGACCAGCGGTCGCGAGGGGAGCCTAGGTTAGCACAATGACCGGTTTCGGGTTTATGGTCAGGAGGTTTTGCGATGGAGACGGAGCCGTCCGACGGCACGGCGACAGGCACGTCAATCCTCTTCCGCTGGTGCTCCCCGGCCGCGGTGGGGCAAAAGTGTCCGGTTTGGGCCGACGGCTCGATTCCATGCCTCAAACCCCTTCCAGTGGAGCCTCCACGTCATGAAGATTGAAGCAATTCACCTGTCCGTGCTTGACCTGCCGGGCCGCAGCAGTCTGTTCTCCCTGACCCGTTCCCGGGAAGACGGCCGCTTCTACTGGCGCAGCCAAACACAAGGTCCGGCGGAAACCGAGATTCATGTCCTGCATGTCAGAACCACCGGGGGCATCGAAGGAGTCTGCACGGTTGGCGATGCCCGGTATTCCACCCTGCGGCCAATTGAACTGGAGCACATGCGGGCCTTGGCCGTCGGACACGATGCCTTGGACCGAAGGGGTCTGAGGGATCTTCTGCACCATGCCACGCGGACGGCTTTCCTGGCTCCGGGCTGGTTCGGTGTCCTGGACAATTGCCTGTGGGACATCCATGGCAAGGCCGAAGGCCGGGCCGTGCATGAACTGATTGGGACCACCCGGCCGCACGCCGAGGCCTACTACAACATCCGCAGCGGCGACCTGGACACGGCCCTGGCCGACGCCGAATACGCCATTGGGGAGGGTTTCGCGGCCCTCAAGGATCACTTTGCCCAGCCCTGGCGTCGCAATTGCGACTGGCTGTATCGACTGCGGCAAACGGTGGGTGGTGCGATTGCCCTGATGCACGATGCCGCCGGTTGCCAGTACACCCTGGACGAAGCTCTGGCGGTGGGCAAAGTGCTAGAGGAGACGGACTTCCTCTGGTTCGAGGAACCCCTGCCGGATCGCTCCCTGGTTGAACTCCAGGCTCTTTGCGCATCCCTGTCCATTCCGATTCTGGCCTTGGAGACCCTGATGCACGACATGGACCTGTGCCGGGCCTGGCTTCAAGTGGGGGCCACGGACCTGGTGCGCGCCAACGCCCGGGTCGGCGCCACCTCACTGCTGGACCTCGCCGAGTTCGCGTCCCGGCACAACACTTCGGTGGAGCTCAACGGTCCCGGCGGGCTGTTCGGTCTGGTCCATGCCCACATGGTCTGTGCCATTCCCAACACGTCGCGCTACGAGTACTTTCCGGACGGGAGCCGCGACGAACTGGGGCGGGAGATCGGCCTGTTAAATCCTCCTGTGCCGATCAACGGTGTAATCACGCCTCCGTCCGGGTCGGGTTGGGGCACCGAATGGGACTGGAAGCGTTTCCGGGCCAAAACCACTGCCACACTCTGAGCACTTGACTGGCTGGGTGCGGCGGTGCGAGCTGGGCCAAATGGCTCAGTGCCAACCGGACACTCAAAAAGTGGCCAGCCCTTCAGCTCGACTTTGTACAACTTGATGTCGGATTCGGGGAGGCAAGGCAGGCTGGCACAATGGACCAAATAACCACAAAAGGTTCATCATGCCCAGCCTGCCACCCGCGATTGTACCGCTGCTGTCCCCCTTCGCGTCGCTGTTCGATGCCCGCACCTGGCGCAAGGTGCAGATCCTGCTGACGGGGGTCATTCTGGCCCCCGGTCGGCGCACGGTGTCCACGGCCCTGTATGTGCTGGGCCTCCACGAGCGGGGCGACTTCGCCCTGTTCCACCATGTGCTCAGCCGCGCCGCCTGGTCGTCCCTGGCGGTCAGCCGGGTGCTGTTGGAGCAACTGGTCCGGCAGCTGGTGCCGACGGGACCGCTCCTGTTCGCCATTGACGAGACCCTGGAACGGCGCTGGGGCGAGAGGATCGAGGCCCTGGGGGTGTACCGGGACCCGGTGCGCTCGTCCCACGGCCACTTCGTCAAGGCCAAGGGATTGCGCTGGGTCAGCCTGATGCTGCTGGTCGAGGTCCCCTGGGCCAACCGGGTGTGGGCCCTGCCCTTCCTGACCGTGCTGGCCCCGTCCGCGCGCTACCACGAGGCCCGCGGTCGCCGCCACAAGACGATCACGGACTGGGCCCGCCAGATGCTGTGCCTGCTGCGCCGCTGGCTGCCCGACCGGGAGCTGGTGGTGGTCGGGGACCGCACCTACGCCACCCTGAAGCTGCTGGCCGCCTGCCAGCGCATGACCCCGTCCGTCACCTTCCTGACCCGCCTGCGCCTGGATGCCGTCCTCCATGATCCACCTCCGCCCCGCAGGCCGGGCCAGCTGGGACGGCCCCGGGTCGTGGGCGCCCGTCAGCCCTCCCTGCAGGCGCGCCTGGCCGACCCGGCCACGGTCTGGACCCCCCTGACCCAGCGCTGGCCCGACGGCACCAAAAGGCACCTCCAGGCGGCCACCGGCACCGCCCTCTGGTATCACCCGGGCGAGCCCACCGTCGCCCTGCGCTGGCTGCTCCTGCGCGACCCGTCCGGACAGCGCGAACCCCAGGCCCTGCTCTGCACCGACCCCGACTGGAGCCCCAAGGCCCTCCTCGCCACCTGCCTGCAGCGCTGGCAGGTGGAGGTTGCCTTCCAGGAGGTCCGCACCCACCTGGGGGTCGAAACCCAGCGCCCGTGGTCGGCGGCCGCCATCGCCCGCACCACCCCGATCCTGCTGGGCCTCTTCAGCTGGCTCATCCTGGTCGCACACCGCCTGCGCCGGGAGCAGGCCCTCCGTCCCCGTCGGGCCGCCTGGTATGCCAAGACCGTCCCCACCTTCGCCGATGTCCTGGCCTCCGTCCGCCACCTCCTCTGGATGCAGGTCCTGCCTTTTTCCCTGTCCCCGGTCACCCCCGACATCCGAAAACTCCCCCAGCCGCCGCCCGCACCGCTCCTGGCCGCCCTCTGCTACTCGGCCTGACACACCCCCAACCTCTCAGCACCTATCCGGACTTTGTACAAAGTCGAGTTCAGGTGGGAACCGAAAATTCTCAGGCGGCACCGTCAGAAGAGGTTCAGCGACTGTGCCTACACGGCCTGGCGCATCGATACCCTAATGTTGGCATCCAGTTTCCGTTTCATTAGGGAGTGGATTGGGGAGATATGCCACTGAGTAATTTTACTCAATGGCGTATCATATCTCCTATGAATCAACTTCCGACTTTTCGCCGCCCCCTGGTGTCTGAGCTGATTGACCTTCTCACCGAGGAAGGTCCCATGCGCCTCGTCGCAGTCACCGGTCCCCGGCAGACGGGCAAGACTATCTTGGTTCGCCAGGCGTTCGAAGAACTTGAAAGGGAAGGCACCTCGTGCTGGTACATCGCTGTAGACGATCCGTCTTCAGACGCGTCCTCCCTTGGCCATCTTGTGGACTCCGGGGTACTGATTCCCGGACGCCCCCGAGGAGCGGAATGGCTTGTTGCGACATGGGAACGGGCGCGCGCTGTTGCCGAGCGTTCTCCTCGGGGCATGGTGATGGCACTGGATGAGATCCAGGGAATCCCGCAGTGGTCGAATGTCGTCAAGGGCCTCTGGGATCGGGATCGACGTACAGGGTGTCCGCTGCGGGTGGTGATCATGGGGTCCGCTCCATGGGCGATGCTGACCGGAATGCATGAGAGCCTGGCCGGCAGATTCGATTCCTTCCCGGTTACACACTGGTCATTGGGAGAGATGCAGCGTGCATTCGGAGTGACTCTAGACGAGTATCTTTTCTTTGGAGGCTACCCGGGTGCTGCAAGTCACATGCGGGACATCACCCGGTGGAGGGAATACATCCGACACACCATCGTTGCGCCGGCGGTCGGCCGGGACATCCTGTCCCTGACGCGCGTCGACAAGCCGTCGCTGATGCGTGCCCTGATGGATCTGGCTCCGGAGTATTCGGGCCAGGTCATCTCCTACATAAAGTTGCAGGGCCACCTCAAGGATGCCGGGAACACCACGACGCTGGCGCGCTACCTGGATCTGCTTTCGGATGCCGGGTTGGTTGCCGGGTTGCAGAAGCACAGCGCGAAGCTTCATCTCGCGAGGCGGTCGAGCCCAAAGCTCAATGTACTGAACACCGCCATCATGACGGCCACGTATCCCCATTCCTTGGCACGGGGCCGAGACGACGGAGCATTCTGGGGACGGCTCTGCGAAAGTGCAGTGGGGGCACATCTTCACAACACCATTGGCACCGATGGGACCATGCGTCTTCGTTATTGGCGGGATGGCACCGATGAGGTGGATTTTGTCCTCGCGTCTGGCCGGGATCTGGTTGCGATCGAGGTCAAGAGCGGTCGTCGGCGGAAGCGAGCCGCGGGTCTGCCCGCCTTCAAAGCCAGCTTTCCCGGCGCGAAAGGGTTCGTGGTCGGGACCGACGGGATCCTTTTCAACGAATTCCTGTCCGAGACGGCCGGGTTCTGGTTTGAGAATGCTCACCATGACAGTTGAAAGAACGGTCTCGGAGTGGCGAGAAGGCAGGTGGCAGTCGGAGAATCGAAGGTTGTCGGATTTCCGGTCCGCACACGCGTATGTGTTGCTCGGTGAGCCGGGATCGGGCAAGACCACTGCGTTTAAGGCTGAGGAGGAAGAAGGGGACGGAAACACAAAGCTTATTCCCGCCCGTCGCTTCATTGGCCGGAACGTCGACAGTCACCCGGAGTGGAAGGACAAGACGCTGTTGGTGGATGGACTGGACGAACTGCGCGCCTCGGGGGGCAATCCCCACGAGCCTTTGGATGCCATTCTGTGCCGAATAGAGCAGCTCGGCCAGCCGCGCTTCAGACTCTCCTGCCGCGAGGATTCCTGGTTGGGCCGAAACGACTTTGGCGAACTGGCTTCGGTCACGGATGGCAAGGATCTTCTTTTGCTGTGGCTCGATCCCTTGGGCCACGAGGAGGCTCATGCGCTCTTGGCAGACAAGGGGGTTGAGCATCCCGAAGAGGTTGTGCGGAGAGCGGAGGAAGATGGGTTGCAGGTCTTCATCGAGAACCCCCTTTTGCTTGAGACACTGGCCAACGCGGTGGCTTCCGGCTCCTGGCCGAATGGCCGGCTCGACACGTTCGAGCGGGCGTGCGGAGAGTTGGCGGAGGAATTGAACGAACGGCATCTCGACGCTCGGGATGGCGGTTTGTTCTCGACCTCGGAGATCGTTCTCGCGGCAGGCCGTCTGTGCGCGCTCTTGCTGCTTTCCGGAAAGAGCGGTTGGTCCCGACGTGGTCGGGGAGATGAAGGCAGTCCGGCACTGAGGGAAGCCGGAGACCGGCAGGATCTCCTCAAGGTTGCCCTGGACACCAAACTGTTCGAAGGGAGTGACGAGACCTACAGAAGTCCACGCCACCGCGTTATCGGGGAGTTCCTCGCCGCAAAATACCTGGATCACGCAATCAGGGTGAAACACCTAGCCCCCGGACGCGTTCTGGCATGGATGCAGGGAATCGATGGTGTGGTGATGCCCGACCTGCGCGGCGTGTCGGTGTGGCTGGCCGCTATGAATGGCCAAGTACGCGGCCACCTCATCGAATCCGATCCGATCGGCTTGGCTTTCCACGGGGATGCCGGACGCTTCAGCCGCTCGGAAACTCAACTCCTGTTGGACGGTCTTGAGGCGAAGTTTCCGCATTGGTGGGAGTGGCCGTCACGGGCCTCTCTCGCCGCGCTTGTTGCCGGCCCCGCGCGCGCAATCCTGTGGGGCATGCTGCAGGATACGGATCGTTCGAATGTCAGACAGGAAGTGGTGGATTTGCTCCTGCGGGGCATGGCCGTGTCCCCTTGGGGTGGTCCGCGAGGCGCGGTGGGCGGCTCGGTAAGACACGCGGAGGACGCTCGAAAGGTCTTGGCGGCCGTTGTGCGCGACCCCACTTGGCGTTCAGAGACGAGGTGCCGGGCCCTCGCTGCACTCATCCGTGTGGGCAGGAACGAGGCCGACTGCATTTCCACGCTGCGGGGGCTCCTGGACGATCTGGCGGCGGACAAAGTACTCGAGGACGAACGGGGCGACTTGCAGGGTGAGCTTCTCACTCACCTGTATCCAGGGCATCTAGCCGTCGAGCACATTTGGGACTACCTGCCGTCCGGTGCTGTGTTCGATGGTAAGGCCCGGAAGTTCTGGACGCAGCACCTTGTGTGCGAATCACTACCGGGGAATGTGAGCTCCCTGCTCGACACACTCGTGGCTAGAGCCGAGGAACTGAATGTTCGCCTCGCCCAGGCCAATTTGGATTCGCTGGTCATGAAACTGCTTGCCCGGGGGCTGGAACTCTTCGGTGAGGAGAGGGAGGTTGCCAAACTGTACGAGTGGTTCGAACTAGTGGATGTGGACCACGAGCCCCTTAGGCTGGTACCGGCCCATTGCGAACGGGTTGGCTACCGATATCACCGTGAGGAGGAGAAGCAGATTTACCGCTGGCTCCGTGCGCAACCTTGTATCCAACGGGCGCTGGTTTTGGAAGGGCTGAAGCGCAATGCCACAGGGCCGCGAACTACAGCTCTTGAAATGACCATCGGCGCGAAGTTCCTGGGTAACACGATGACGGCCGAGTTTCGCAAGTGGTGTCTGGACCAAGGAGTTCAACTGGCAACAACGGCTCCGCGTCTGGCTGAGGAACTGGCGTACTGGGCTGTGACACGGAACTGCGAAGAGTGGAACCCCGTGCTGGGAGACGACGAGGTAGCTGCTGCGGTTCGGGACATTCCGCTGTTGCGGGAGTGGAACGAGAAGCGTCTCGCCGCGGAAGAACATTATTCCGAGATGGCAGCACAGCAGCGTGAGTCTCCAGCCTTCGTCGAAATCCGCGGACGAATAGAGGCCTATGTTGCCTCGGTTCGCGAACATATGGATGCCATCCAGACGGGTCAGGGGCCGCCTGGCATGCTTTACGAACTCGGCCGGGTGTACGTGGTTGGCCTGGAAGCGGGCGGCCCCGTCCAGGCACGCGAGGACCTGACACTCCATCTCGGCTCGGATCGCGAGCTGGTTGAAGCGGTCATTCACGGCTTCCACCACCTTGTGGACCGCCGCGATCTCCCAGATCTCAACGGTATCGTGCGACTCTATGGGAACGGCAAGATGTCAGTTTTCGCATCCCCCTTCCTGGCCGGCCTCACCGAGGACGAAGTAGCTGGCACAGACCCCCTTCAACGTCTCAACGACGAGGGGCTTGGTCGCGCTTTGGGGTTCTATCTCCTTTCCCGGCTGCCGACCAAGTGTCGTCCGAACCCGAGAGTCTTCACTCGTGAGGAGGACTGCCGCCCGTCCTGGTACCGCCAAGCCCTCCGTGACCACCCACAGGCCGTTGCGGATGCCTTCGTGGCCGTGCACCGAGTTCGTGTCCGCGCGAAGGAACCACCGGACCAGCATCTGTATGACTTGGCCAGGACCGACGAATACGCGGAGGTGGCGCGCTTGGCGGTGCCCCGGATGTTCGCACCATTCCCGAGTCGTTGCAGCGCGGTCCAATTGGAGACCCTACGCAAGGTCCTGTGGGCCGCGCTGCGCCATATGTGTTCCGGCGAGCTGCGCGAACTGGTTTGGAGGCGATTGGCCCGAAAAGGAATGGATACTGGTCAGCGCGCTCAGTGGCTGGCCACAGGCGCGCTGACCACTCCTGAGGAGCTGCTTCCGCAGCTGGTAGGTTTCCTGTCGGACGAGGGCGAGACAAGATCGCGCCATTGGGAGCAAAGGGTGCACCACCTAGTGAATTTCTTGGTGCAGGATACGAAGTCCCTTCCCAATCAGGAATGGCCAACCACCCATTTGGGCGCGCTGATTGGAGCCGTTTGCAGATGGGTTCGTCCGTCATCGGATTATTGGCAAGACTCATCCGACCGGTTCAAGGCCGTAAGGATCGCTGAAATCGACATGAAGGCGCCACCACTGGTGCAGCACTGGATCGACACGCTTGCAAAGCGGGTGGACGAACAAGCCATTGCTGCACTCGACAACTTGGCGGAAGACCCAAAGCTTGAGAGTTGGCGCGGGCATCTTGTACGCGAGCGCGACACGCAAGCGGAACGGCTTCGCAAGGCCAAATACCATGTGCCAACCCTGAGCGAAATAAGGGAGGCGATGGAGGGCGGGCCCCCGGCCAGTGCCGCCGATCTCGCCGCGTTGGTCACCGAGGAACTGAGCCAGCTCGCAGACAGAATCCGCACCGGCAACACAGGTGATTGGCGGCAATACTGGCACACCGACCCCGATGATCCCCAAGGCAGGAAGGTCATCCGGCCCAAACCGGAAAAGCTCTGCCGGGATCATCTCCTCTCGGGTCTCCGACCTTGCCTATTCCCTTACAAAGTTGATGCCGAGCCGGAAGCCCACCACGCGGAAGATGCCCGGTCCGATATCCTAACGGTCTGCCGTCCCCACGCGGTACCTGTGGAGATCAAGAAAACCGACAGCAGGGATCTATGGAGTGCTTGCAGGGATCAACTGATTGCCAAATACGTTCGTGATCCGAGGTCGGGCGGGTACGGGATCTACTTGGTCCTATGGTTCGGGCCTGAACACCTTAAGCGCTCGCCCCCCGTCGGTACTCGCCCTGACTCGCCCGATCAGCTTCGACAAATGATCACGGAGATGCTGGAACCAGCCCAACGCAGAACGATTGCCGTTGTGGTGGTGGATGTCTCAGATCCGCATGATCGCCGCCCTGCGGTGCATCGCCCTAAACATCCTTGACCGTTCTGCAGCGGAAATGATGGCCCCAATGGCCTATTCGCCGGTTGCGCAAGATGGTGGCCCGGAATCTCGCCCGGTGGGAGTCGATCATGGCCTTGCGACGACTTTAGTCAATGCCCCAATCACTGCGGTCTACAACGCACGTTGGTCAGGCAGGCTCATACCGCTGCACGGTGATTTCGCTGGCACGCGCGCGCATTTGGGATGTGTCGTACCAAGCCTGCATCCGGAGCAGCATGTCCATGCTCACGTCGAAGGCCTTCTCGATACGCAGGGCCATCTCCGCCGACAATCCCGCATTGCCATTAAGCAGGGCGGAAAGCGTCGCCCGGCGGACTCCGAGTATCTCGGCAGCCTTCGTGACAGTGAGGCCCAGTTCCTCGATGATCTCCGTGCGAATGAAGTCACCCGGATGAGCAGGGGTCATGTTCACATTAATGCCGTTGGCAGCCATCAGTGGTAATCCTCCAAGTTCAAACGGTCGATATAGCCATCCGCTTCCATGAACGTAATCCGCCAGTTGCCTGAGACGGAGACGCTCCATGTCCCTTGGCGGCTCCCTGAAAGTTGGTGAAGTCGCCAACCCCGAGGCGCATCGGATGCGAAACGATCAATGTCCTCGGCCAGGATGAGCACGGTCAAGATCTTGCGCACACGGGAGATCAGTTCCGGTCTCACAAACCGGGGATTGTTGTCCTCAAGCAGCAAGCGCAACCCTCGGTGGCGTACCGTACGAATGATCATACGGGGTAGTGTACGGTAATACCGTTCAGCTTGCAAGCCCCTTGGTTACGCAAGACACCTGAACTAGACTTCACCCCCTTCCAGCGGCGTTCGGTGCAGCCAGGCAGTCGGTCGGACCACGAGCAAAGCGCCGGTTCCGAACTTGCGCTGCAATCATCATGGCCTCAACTTGCGCAACCGGTACATGGGCAACCTGGGCCAGCTGACCATGCGGGACAATAGTGTCGCAACCACAACGGAGGTGTGCCGCATGGTAATCACGGATGTGAAGGTCGAACTCTACAACTGGCACACGGAGCCCTGGCATTCGATCCCGGGCGTGGTCAACGGCGGAGACCAGCAACTGGGCATTGTTGAGATCGGCACGGATGAGGGGTTGACCGGCAAGGCGTTCCTGGGCTCCTCGCGCCAGGGGGCGGACCATCACCTGCCGGGCCTCATGCAGGTCCTCAAGCCGATGCTCATGGGGCGCAACTCCCAGGACATCGGTGCCATCTGGTGGGATATGTGGAAGCAGAACCGCCAGGTGACGACCCAGGCCATCGGCGCGGTCGACATCTGCCTTTGGGATCTCAACGGTCAGCGGGCGGGGCTGCCGATTCACCGCCTGCTCGGAACCTGCAAGGACTCGGTGCCCGCCTATTCGAGTACGGCCCGACACGCCACCGCGGAGGAGTACGCAGAGGAGGCGATTCGCTTCAAGGAAATGGGCTGGACGGCCCACAAACTGCATCCCCACGGCGAACCGGAGGCGGACGTCCGTATTTGCCGGGCCGTCCGGGAGGCCGTGGGCCCGGACATCAAGCTGATGCTCGACTCAATGTGGGCCTACCGCTATGCGGATGCCGTGCGGGTGGGCCGCTCCATCGAGGAGCTCGACTACTACTGGTACGAGGATCCCCTGGTCGAGGAGGACCTGTACAACTACGTGAAGCTGTTGTCCAAGCTGGACATCCCCGTCATGTCCACGGAGTTCGCGCCGGGCCGCTACTACGGCATGGCTCCCTGGATCATGAACCGCTCCACCGACTTCCTGCGCGGCGACGTGGCCGTGACCGGCGGCATCACGCCCATGGTACGGCTGTGCCACCTGGCCGAGGGTTTCAACATGCAGTGTGAGATCCACCATGGGGGCAACAGCCTCAACAACGTGGCCAACCTGCATGTCACGATGGCGGTGCCCAACTGCGAGTTCTACGAGGTGTTCCCCTGCACCGGAGAGAACAAGTTCGGCCTGGTCGAAGACATCGAGGTTGACGACCGGGGGCTGGTGCACGCGCCCACCGCACCCGGCTTGGGATTCGAGATCGACTACGACCTGCTGAACACGGTCCACCTGGGTACTGTGTCATGATTCAGCCCGTCGTCCAGCCATCTCCATCCCCGTGAATACCGTTATGGATTCCAGGTTCACCGGCGTCGTGCCGGCCATCATCACACCTCTGACCTCGGAAGGGAAGCTCAACGAGGATGCCTTCCGCCAAATCATGGAGTTCAACATCGAGGCTGGCGTGCAGGGCTTCTGGGTGGCCGGCGGCACGGGCGAGAGCGTGTTGCTGGACGACGCGGAGAACATGCGCATTGCGGAGATCGCGGCCGATCAGGCCGCCGGGCGCGCGTACAACATCATGCATGTTGGAGTCGCCTCCACTCATCGGGCCGCCCGCCTGGCCGAACACGCGGCCAAGGCGGGTTGCGAGGCCATCTGCTGTGTCCCGCCCTACTTCTACATGCAGTCGGACAAGGCCGTAGCCGAACACTACCGCGTGGTGGCGGAGGCGGCCGACCTGCCCTTCTTTGCCTACAACGTGCCCGGATTCACCCATCGCGAGATTGACATTCCCCTGATGCGGAGGATCCAGGATGAGGTTCCGCAACTGACGGGGCTCAAACATTCCGGTGCCAACACGTCGTTGGTCAAGGACTTCGCCGACATGGGCCTGTCCTGCTACATCGGCAACAGCACCCTGATGCTGCCGGCCCTGACGCTGGGTGCCTCGGGTTGCGTGGATGGTCCGCCCAACGTGGCTCCCGAGTGCTGGGTGGCCATATGGAACTCCTGGCAGGCAGGCGATTTGTCGGCCGCGCGTGCGGCCCAGGAAGCCGCCACCAAGGTCACGATGCTGGTCCGCAGTTGCGGCTCCCGTTTCCACGCCGTGTGCAAGGCCATCCTGTCCCGACGGCTGGGCGTGGCGTGCGGCGACCCGCGGCCGCCCGGCGAACCGCTGACCGACGACGAGGTGGCGGCGATTCACGGTGCCATGAGCTCTCTGGGCTTGGACTGACCACGGGCGCAACCGCGCCGACCCAACAAGGAACCAACACTATGAAAGCTGCTGTCTACACCGGCATCCGGGAAATCGAGGTGCAGGAGATCGACCGGGTCCCGGCCGCGTCGGATTATGTGGTCATTGACACCAAGGTCACTGGCATTTGCGGCAGCGATCTGCATGCCTACTACGGGGAGTGGCCCCCGACCCCTGGCGAAGCCGCCGGTCATGAAACCTGCGGTGTGGTCGTGGAGGTTGGCGCCGGGGTGGATCATGTGCGGGAAGGCGATCGCGTGGTGATGGAAGTCACCTCGAACTGCGGCCGTTGCCTGTACTGCCGCAAGGGGCAGTACAACCACTGTGTCAAGAAGCATGTGAGCTGGAAGGGCGGCCACGGCGGGTTTGCCGAATACACCAACGTGCACGCCTCCACTGTCTTTCAGTTGCCCGACAGCATCACCTATCGGCAGGGAGCGCTGGTCGAACCCCTGGCGGTTGGCTATCGGGCGGTCATGCGCGCCGAACCGAGCCACCAGGACCGTCTGGCCGTCATCGGCGGCGGCACGATTGGGTTGCTCACGCTGGCCGCGGCCAAGGCCGTTGGGGTGCGGGAGACCCTGATCACCGTCAAGTACGACCAGCAGGCCGAGATTGCCCGGCACTTCGGAGCGGACCATGTGGTCGACATCAACGACACCGATGTCCGGGAGTACGTGCGCGACTTTACCGACGGCCACGGGCTGGATGTGGTCGTCGAGACGGTGGGCAGCGCCCAAGGCTTTGACGACGCGCTGGACATCATTCGCCCGCAGGGTACGGTGGTGCTGGTGGGTGGCTACCACAAGCCGTTGGAAGTGGACCTGAGCAAGATCATGAACCTGGAGCCGATTGTCACCGGCTCCCTGTGTTACAGCTACAGCGGCATGGTGACGGACTTCGACGCCGCGATCGAGTTGATCGACACCGGCGCGGTGGATGCCGAGCGCATCGTGACCCACGACTACAGCTTGGAAGAGACGCCTGAGGCCTTCCGGGTTTCGTCGGACAAGAACTCCGGGGTGGTCAAGGCCCACATCGTGCAGGAGTAGTGCTTGGGAGTCCCGGTCTCCCGCGACTCTTGTCCGAACCGGCCAGCCTGCGGCCGTCCGGCAGGCTGGATCTGACAGCCTGCCTAGTGGTCTGCGGGTTGCTTCTGCTGCAACAGGCATGGGCCTGGCAGGCGGCCGGCCGCTGGCCCCTGTCAGGCGACTCCTCCCTCTACGCCTTTCAGGCACTCCACTGGTGGGGTGAGCCGGATCCGCTGTTCCTGGCCCACTGGCTAGACAAGCCACCCGTTTACATTTGGTTGCAGTCGCTGGCGCTGCATCTGGGGCGCAACACGCTATTGGCTGCCAAGAGCGTCAACTTGGCGGCTACCGTCCTGACCGGTCTGGTGTTGGTGCTTTGGTGCGTGCGCCTCAGGGGATGGCCGAGCGCCGCCTTGGTGGCCGGAGTCTGGAGCCTCAACCCATTGGTATTGGCCTGGGCTCCCTCCGGGTTGACGGATCCCCTCATGGTGCTTTGGGGCATGGCCGCGCTGTGGCTGGCCTGGGAAGGCAGGTGGTTCGGAGCCGGGTTGCTGTTGGCCCTTGCCCTGTTCACGCGTCAGGCAGGACTCGCCTATTTGGCCATGTTGCCTGTGGTTGTACATGTGCGGGCCCAACCGGATACGCCTGTTGACTGGAAGCCCTTGCTGTTTGGGTTCTCGGCGGTTGCCGTTCCCATCCAGCTGTGGGATCTCGCCCGTTGGCACGCCGCACCCTCCTTCTGGACGTTGGGCTTTGACCACTATGCACCACTGGGAATCGTGCCGCCCCAAGACTGGTGGCCGAGGCTGGCGGAATGGCTGCCACTGATCCGCGAGTTGACGGGACACTGGAGCGGAGCCGTGGCCATGGCTGCCCTGTTGATCTGGGGGATGTTTGAGCACCGGTCTGATGGGGAGCGACGGCAACGCCGGCTTGGGTTCTGGCTGCTCGCGGCCGCCTGTGGATGGCTTGCCATTCACGTGATGCTGTCCTTCAGCATCTGGCTCAGATACCTGCTTCCGCTGGCGCCTCTTCTGTGCGTTGTCCTTCCGTGCCTGTTGCCGCGAATGGTCAGGCTCGTGTCCTTGCGGGGACTGTTGTTGCTCCTGGCTTCGTCCGTAGTGCTGTTCAGCGAGGCCCTATACATCCCGCGCGCGCAACTCCAATATCTGCCAACCGGTCCGCGTACCAAGGAACTGGCCGGCCTGCCGGAGGCGGTCCAACGACTGCAGGCTGCCGCCCCTCCGAGATCGGTGCTGCTCGAAAGGGAGTTCAGTTGGCACTACCTATATCTGCTGTACGGCGACACGGCACTGAACCGACATTGGTTTGCCGATGCCGACCACCTTGTGGACTTGCTGCATGAACTGCCGTCGGAAACCCTCGTATTTTGGGTGCGCGCCCGTCGGGATGAGCCCGAAGCCGGGCGTCTGCTGACAAAGCTGGCACAAGGTGGCGTACATGCCACGGTCTGCTTGGAGATTGAGGAAATCATACTGCAGGAGCTGAGCACAAATCCGGGTCGGCGTTGCGCTCTTTTCGGTCCTCGATGAACGTGGCGGGCAGGGGCAATGCTCTGCCCTGGTCGTGACCTGGAAACGGGGACAGGGTTTGGAGGAACAGGTGGTCTTCCTGCAAGAACTGCTTGAGATAGATCAGCAACAACATATCGAGCTGACGGATGAGCGGCATACACCACACCGGCACGACGGCATCGTGGTGCGCGGCGGTGATTCCGCAAATGGTGGAGGGTGCCGGTCAAGGATGGTCTGTGCCTCAATCAGGCGTCGTCCCGGAGTCGGAATCCAGGGTTGTGTCAGGCGCGGGATTGATCCCTATGGGTGTGCCTAGTAGAATGAGGCAGAAAGCCTCACTATTTGCATCACAGAGGTTGGTGGCCCATGCACCAAATCACGGTCAGAGGCTTCGATGACGAGCTGAACTCCATCCTGCGCCGCCTGGCTAAGCGGGAGGGGATTTCTCTAAACCAGGCCGCGCTCAGGTTGCTCCGGCAGGGGGCTGGTCTGCCAGATGGCGCAGCCAAGGTGGACTGCGTCGACACTTCGTTGGATCATCTGATTGGAACCTGGACCCAGGCAGAAGCGGATGAGATGGATGCTGCCCTGGAGGATTTTGCGTCCATTGACGAGGCAGTCTGGGAATGAAGATTCTCCTGGACTCCAACGCTTACTCCCTGCTTATGCGGGGACACGGGGACGTTGCGGCGTTGGTGCGGAGGGCCGAGGAAGTCCTGTTCTCCGCTGTCGTGGTTGGCGAACTGATGTATGGCTTCCGGCGCGGCAAGCATTTCGAGCGGAACGCTGCCCACCTCCGTTCATTTCTCGATAACCCATACACCTCCTTCGTGGCAGTGGGGCCGGTCACCGCCGACCGCTACTCCAGAATAGCCGCAGCATTGAGGGCAAAAGGTCGTCCCATTCCGACCAACGATGTCTGGATCGCCGCCCACGCGATGGAGACCGGAGCCGATTTGGTTTCGGCGGATGCACACTTCGAACATGTTGAAGGGGTTGTCTGGGTGCGAGTCGCGTCGGTTCCATCGGATGGATATACCGATAGGAAGACGCGTTGAGGAAACCAGCATCATCTCTCGTGCTGGCAATCCTCTGCACGAGAGTTTCCAGTGACTGCCGGGACGCAGACAACTTTGTCCAGTCTGGTTCGCCAACGAGAGTCCGGAAAAGCCCTCTTTGGTGAACTCGCTCTCTGTTAGCTTGAACAGAACGACCTTGGTTTTTCCCTCCCCCTTGCCGCACTTGGTCCCAAAGGGGAGTGCGAGCGGTCGGGCCCTATGAGAATCCAATGGCCCGTGAACAGGAAATGACGACAAACTACGGGATGGTTCAGTCATCCATATGAGTCCCCTCTACCTATAATGGCTTTCATCCGCCGTGTGCCGGTGCTCCGTCAGCCATCTTCATTCCATGTCCGACATGCGTCCGCAACCATCTCTGGCCGCGCTCCTGGAGAGCCTGCTGTTTGTTGCACCCGAACCCGTAACGGTCCAGGCCCTGGCCCGGGTCGTGGACCGGCCCGCGCCGGTGGTGCGGTTTGCCCTTGAGGAACTGGAAGAGACCCTTGAACAGAACCAGCGCGGCCTGCGGTTGCTGACCTTGGGGCAGAAGGTGGCTTTGGTGACCATGCCCGAAGCCGGAGACGCGATCGACCGGTTTGTGGCCTTGGCCCGACGGTCGCGCCTGAGCCAGCCGGCCACGGAAACCGTGGCCATCATTGCCTATCACCAGCCGGTCACGCGGGCGCAGATCGAGGCAATCCGCGGCGTGGACAGTGCCCATGTGCTGCGGACGTTGCTGGCCCGCGAGCTGATTGAGGTGCGCGGCCGCAAGGAAACGGTAGGCAACCCGTTGCTGTACGGGGTGACGGAGCAGTTCCTTCTTTATTTCGGCATGACCTCGTTGGAGGAACTGCCGGAACTGGATCCCGAGGCGGCCTCCAGGATCGAGGATGCGGCGGCGGAAGCCGACGATGCGGACTTAACAGGAGATGACATGGAGTCGGTTGCCGAACCGGATCTTCAACCGGACGCGGCATCCGTCGTCAGTTGACCTCGCCCAGTTCCCGGTAAAGGATCCACTGTCCTTCAGGTGCACCCGGCACCGGAGCGCGGTTGTAGTACAGGTCGAAGCAGCGTCCCTGTGTAGTGGCGATGCGGAAGTAAATTCGGCCCACGCCCCATGAACCGGTCTTGAGAGCCCTCGCCTTGTTGCCCGGTCGCATGTTGCGGGCCATGCGTCCGTGGCGGGAATGATCCCGCCATTCTTCCAGCAGCGTCTCCACGGCGAACACGTCCCCGTCCCAGACGAATCGATCCGGGCAGTGCGGGTCCTTGATCCTGACCGGTTCCTGGTCGAATTCGACCGTCACCGTCTCGTCGATGAAGCGAATGGCCTGCAACGGCATCGGCAACCTTGTGTCCCTACTACGTGAATCGAGTCGCAGTCCGCTCAATTCTGGCCGGTGTTCTATGCATTGGGACTTATATACCTGACTACGCAGTCGGCATACCTTGTTCACGGGTCCTTG
>VXMJ01000039.1 GCA_009841145.1 Caldilineaceae bacterium SB0661_bin_34
GCACCTCGTAGCAGACGTAGGCGTACCACTTGGGGTGCTGTTCCGTGCCTTCCATCCGCACCCGCACGGTCAGGGGCTGGCAGTCCGCGTACTGGTTCGATCCCGCCAGCCGTAGCCAACCGACCCTGGGCACATGCAGCCGGTCCCCGTCCATCCGGACGGCCTCGGGGATCGTGAACGCCGGCACGGTAAAGTGCCGGGCCTTGAACCGGGGCTTGCCTGCGTTCACAGGGTCCGCCTTGTACCGCGCGTACGCGTCGGCCAGGTACTTCAGGCTGTAGCGCACCACCTTGTACGGGTACTCCTTCAGCCAGGCATGGTCCGGGTCGTGGCGCAGTGCCGTGAACCGCAGGCCCAGGGTGAAGAAGGTCGGAACGGGCTTGGGGCCAATCCGGTACACCTGCCACAGGCGATAACGCCGCTCCTGGTCGGCCAGCAGGTGGTTCCAGACGTAGCGGCAGGCCCCCGCGATGGCCGTCAGCAGGAGGCCGGTCGCGGCCTCGCCGGGGTACAGGCGCAGGCGGACCGTGCGGTGCACGGTCCCCGGGGCCTCTGTTGTCGGATGGCGGGTGTCGGGCACGGAACGGCTGCTTCCTGTCCGGTGGAGAGTCCGGATGTCCGCCGGGCTCTCTTGTTTGCAGGACACGATTATAGCACAGGTGTACAGGGTTGTGCCTGTCGCACCGACTGCGTAGTCAGGTATATAAGCCCCCACGGTTTCCTCATGCAGCTTTGCACGCCAGACCAGGCCAACGTTTCGGAACAGCAACTGTCCAGACTCGACGCATCGATGCAGGGGGCAATCGACAAAGGCCACTTGAACGGCATCCAGGTTCTGCTGGCACGCCGGGACAAACCCTTCCACTTCGCCTCGTTCGGCTGGCAGGACAAGGCAAACGATGTCCCGATGGCCACCGACACGATCTTCCGCATCTATTCGATGACCAAGCCCATCGTGAGCGTGGCCACCATGATGCTGTTCGAGGAAGGGCGTCTTCAGATTGCCGACCCGGTAGGCGAATACCTGCCCGCGTTCCACAACCTCAAGGTCTATGTCGATGAGAACACCACCGCCAACCTCGAGCGGCCGGTTCTCGTCCGGGACCTGCTGATGCACACGGCCGGACTTACCTACGGCTTTGACGAGCACCCCGTGGACCGCATGTACGCGGAAGCCCATGTCCTCGACCGTCAGTTGACCCCCGACGAAGCCCTGGACCGGCTGTGTCGGATCCCCCTGGTCTTCCAACCGGGTTCGCAGTGGCGCTACAGCATTGCCACGGACGTGCTCGGATGGGTCGTTTCCGCGGTCACGGGCAAGTCCCTGGGCGAATCCCTGAACGAGATGATCTTCGAGCCCCTGGGCATGAAGGACACCCGGTTCCAGGTGCCTGAAGAAGATCTGGGGCGGCTGTCGGTCAACTACCAGACCAACCACTATGGCCGACTGGAGTCCATGCCCAAACCGGACCGGGACCCGGTGGTGACCGGGGTCAAAACGGAATCCGGCGGCGGCGGACTGGTGGGCACCACGGCAGACTATTTCCGATTCGCACAAATGCTCCTCAACGAAGGCACCTTGGACGGGGTGCGCCTCCTTGGGCCGCGCACGGTCCGCTACATGGCCACCGACCACCTCAAGAAAGGCATGGAGGTCTTCGGCAACGCGGACGGCGGCTACGGCGCGTACGGCTTCGGCCTGGGTTTCAGGGTGTTGAAGACTCCTGGCCGCCACCGACATCTCTCGGGGGTCGGCGAATACGGCTGGGCCGGTGCCGCCAACACCTACTTCTGGATCGATCCCAACGCCGATCTGCTGGGCATCTTCATGTCCCAACTGATGCCGTCCGGCCTGCATGACGTTGCCCGTATGTTCCAGAGCCAGGCCTACGCGGCCCTGAACGACTGAACCGGACCGGCCACGGCATCGTGGCCATGCGCCAAAGCCACACGGCGGTGTCATCCGCAATACAGCCTGGAGCGGTACTGTCACAACCGAGCCGTGGCAATCGGCCTGACCCGCCGAAGCCATCGTTGCACGCGGCCGCCCGCATCCCTGCAGACGCTGTTCATCCGGAACCTTGACAGGCACCATCCTGCTAAGATCGGCTGCAACCTCACCCGCCCACTGCATTCCATGGGAACCCCATGCAGCTTTGCACGCCAGACCAGGCCAACGTTTCGGAACAGCAACTGTCTAGACTCGACGCATCAATGCAGGCGATGGTCGACCAGGGCCACTTGAATGGCATCCAGGTCCTGCTGGCACGCCGGGACAAGCCCTTCCACTTTGCCTCGTTCGGCTGGCAGGACAAGGCAAACGATGTCCCGATGGCCGACGACACGATCTTCCGCATCTACTCGATGACAAAGCCCATCGTGAGTGTTGCCGCCATGATGCTGTTCGAGGAAGGACAACTCCAGCTCGCCGATCCGGTGGGGGAGTACCTGCCCGGGTTCCATCACCTCAAGGTTTACATCGACGAAAACACCAATGCCAACCTCGAACGACCGGTCCTGATCAGGGATCTGCTGACCCACACAGCAGGCCTGACCTATGGCTTCGATCCGGACCATCCCATAGATCGTAAGTATGCGGATGTCCAAATTCTCGACCTCCAGTCGTCTCCGGACGATTTTCTCACCCGCCTTTGTCGCTTCCCCTTGTTGTTTCAGCCGGGGACGGAATGGCGCTACAGCGTGGCCACCGACGTGCTTGGGATGGTTGTGGCTGCAGTCAGGGGGCAGTCCCTGGGGGAATCCCTGAACTCTATGATCTTCGAGCCGCTGGGCATGAAGGACACCCGGTTCCAGGTGCCGGAGGCGGATCTGCCTCGGCTGGCAGTCACCTACCAAGCCAACCGATACGGCCGGTTGGAGCCCATGCCCAGGCCGGACCCGGACCCGGTGGTGGTTGGAGTCCAGCGGGAATCCGGCGGCGGCGGGTTGGTTGGCACTACGGCGGACTACTTGCGTTTCTCCCAAATGCTTCTCAACGAAGGAACTTTCGACGGAACGCGGCTGCTGGGACCGCGCACGGTCCGCTACATGGCCTCCAACCACCTCACAAAGGGCATGACCGAGGTCTTTGGCGACGAGCAGATTGGCTATGGGGCCTATGGCTTCGGTCTGGGTTTCCGGGTGATGCAGAACCCCGGCCGCCACCGATACCTGACAGGGGTGGGCGAATACGGCTGGTCCGGAGCCGCCAACACCCACTTCTGGATCGATCCCAACGCGGACTTAATCGGCATCTTCATGTCCCAGTTGATGCCGTCCAACCTGCACCTCGCCCACATGTTCCAGAGCCAGGCCTACGCGGCCCTGAACGACTAACCGGCCAGGACCCGGCAACGGAACCGCTGCCATGCGCCAAAGCCATACCGCGGTGGTCACCCGCAACGCAGCCTGGGACGGACCCTTCGCGACCGAACCGTGGGAGACGGCCTGGGCCATTGAGGCTATCTACTTCGTCCGGATTCTGGAACCCCCTCCTTTGCGGATTGTCATGCAATACAGGGTGGAAATCTCCCCGGACGGGATCCATTGGGCGGAACTGTTCCAAGGCACGTTTGCCTTCGACGAGCAGAACCCCCTGTGGTACAGGCAACTAAACCACTTCGGAGGGTGGCTCCGCCTGTCGGGCAAGGTGTCCTATTCTCCCGAAATGCGTAGGCGCGTGATCCGAGGGCTCATACGAGAGCCGCGCTTCATGGCCTACCTGACCCTCAAGTCATGACCCGCAACCTGCCGCCGGCCCTGGACCTCTTCGATCCCCTGGATCGCATCCTGGTCCACGACGACTTCAACCGCGGCATGCAGGGCTGGACCGGCCTCGTCGGCAACTACGAGGACTCTCTCGATTCCATGCTGCCGGAATACGCAGACCTGCGTGATCCGATGCTCAGCAATCTCACGGTCTGGGACACGGGCACGGACGGCTCACTCCATGGCAACTACGCAATGAAGCTGGCCACGCTGCCGCGGACCGGTGCCCTGGCAGTCGCAATCAAGCGCCTGACCTGGCGCGTCGCTACGCGCATCCGATGGGAATCGATTGTGACATTCAAACCGGAAGCATCGGAACTTAAACTCTCAAGTACCGATGTCCGCGCGTTCGGCATCCTCCTGGACCTGCAGGACGGCGACCTCAAGGCACAACCCCATCGGGTCATGCCACATATTCGCTACCTCAACGCGGATGAATCCGGCAGAAGGGAGCAATGGCAGTACAAGAGTACGCATCGAACTGTCCACGATATCGGTGGACGGGGAGAGACCAAGTCGCACTTTCATCTGGGACCCGACAGCTGGACCGACCTTCCGGACGGCAGCCAACGACTCTGCTACAACGAAATCGCAACCAAGCACAACTGGTACTACCTGAGACTGGACTTCGACCTCCGGGACATGCAGTTCCGGGAATTCCAGTGCAACAACCGCACTTACGAATGCCGGGATATTGAACCCATCCGCATACCCGCCATGCCCAACCTCTGGTGCATGCTGAACTTGGCCTACTTTGTGGAAACCAACAGCGCCAAGCGCGCGTTCCTATATGTGGACTCTTCACTCCTGTCCACCGACAGGGAGTGACGCGGAGAGTTACCCCTCGGTCCGCAAAACCGGGACATCCCAAACCCGAGCCAGCCAGGCGAACAACACGATGATGCCCACCCCGGCCAGGGGATACAGGGCCAGCGGCTCCAAGGCGGCCTGAAGCCCGAACCGGTCCGCGGTCCAGCCAGCCAGCCCGGCGCCAATGCCCGAGGGAACCCAACCCAGTCCCATAATCAGGGCCGCCGCCAGACCGGTTCGGGTCGGGATGAGCCTGCGGGCCAGCAAAACCGGTACAGGAAGGGTGGCGCCCAAGGCAAATCCGAAGACGCCGACGCAGGGAAGCAGGGCCCAGACGGGCACGCGGACCACTGCCCATGAGGCCAGCGCAACCCCGGTCAACGCCACAGCCAGGACTTTCCACCCGGAAAACCGATCCGCGGTGTAGCCTCCCACAAAGTTGCCAACCGCGCCCATCAACGCGGACAGGGCCAGAAGCTCGCCTCCCAGCATCGAGTTGTCGAACTTGTCCAGGACCCACGCCGGGACATAGGTGGACACGGCCCCCAAAACCCACGAGCGTGTCATGGTGGACAGCACCAGCAGCCCCAGGAGCACAACCACGGTGCGGGGGATCGGCTCCACGGTGCCTGTGGAGTTGCGTTTGGACGATCTGCGGGCCCGCACCGCCTCGGGCACCAATACCTTCAATCCCAGGAAGACCATCGCAGCCGAAACAAGTGCCACCGGCAGGTACAGCAGGGTGGTCGGCAGACCCCAGGCCGGAAGCAGGTAGTTGATCAGCAGCGGAGACACGGCCACGCCCAACGTACCACCGAGAGAAAAGACGGAGAACATGGTCCCGGGATTGCGGACCGCAACGGACAGTGCCACCGCCGCGGCCGCAGGATGGAACGCAGCGGACCCCAGGCTTGCGCCGACCACGACGATGCTCAGCCACGCGAAGGTCGGCATGACGCCGGACAGGGCCATGCACAAACCGACCCAAACAACGCTAAGCGGGACTATCAACTCGGGCTGCCAACGGTCCGCCAGCCAACCGAAACAAGGCTGGGCGCCTGCGGTGACGGACAGGGCTACAAACGTAAGCGCTCCGATCCGGGCATAGTCAACACCCAGGTTTAGCACCAGCAAGGGCACGATGACCGGCAGAAAATGGTGGCATCCTTCCAGGGCCAGGTGGGAGTAGGACATCAGTCCGATCATCCCGTGCGACTTGCGGTCCCGTCCCCACGAACGCAGGGAATCGACAGGTAGCTTCAGTACCGTGGCCATGGTTCAAACCAAGGGCAATCCAGGTGCGGCCGCAGGCAACAGGATGGGTCGGCGCCCACCGATGCCCGGCGGTATTTGGATGCCTAACCGATGCCGATGTCCCTACGCAGGTCCATCCACAACCGTTCCACCTGCCGCCGGCAATCGCGGCCCAGTGCGGCATTGGTGTGCCGTGCATCGATGTCCAACACATCCCAATACTCGAATCGGTCCCAATAGGCAGGAAACCTGGCTGCGACCACCGGTTCGTGCTCGGATCGGCAGAGGGCGATCAGTCTTCCGGCCTGCCGGATGTCCAACTCGGTCAGCTGCACCGGATCCCGCTTGTCGCCTTCGGTCACGTCAACCCCGACCACCTGCAGGGCCTGGCCGGCGTAGTAGGACATGCCCTGCATCCGGCTGCGATCCACAACCAGGCCCCGCGACTCGGCGCGCAATCCGGTGCCCTTGGCCAAATGGTTGAAGTACAGGTGGGCAAACCGGCTGCGGTAGTAGTTCAAGGTGCAGACGAACAGCACCGCAGGCGGCGCGGCAGGCGAAGAATGCATTGGGACAGTGGCGATCAGGGGGTCGGTTCCGACGGATCGTCGCTTTCGAGGTCGTCCAGGATCTGGCCCAGTTCGCTCTTCCACACCTGCTCGTAGGGCAGGAACGAATTCTCCTCGAACTCTTCGTCCAGCCGCTCGAAGTAGCGCGCGAGCCGTTCATGGCCGGACTTGGCGCTGAGTTGTTCGACCTTGTCCGTCAGGGACTGCGTCAGCTTGAAGCTCTTCTCTTCAAGGTCCGACAGATCAATGCGCAGCTTGAACATCGCATTGACGCGGCGCATCAGTTCATGCCATGCCCGGAAGTCGAACTCCACCCGCATGCCCTGTTCCGACAGGTTCAACTGCGAGAAGTCGTAGGCCGGGACCATGGAGTAGAAGTTGCAGTACTCCACCTCCCGTTCAAAGGCCGTGGCCGACAGGTAGCTGCCCAGCGAAGCGCCTCCCTTGTAGTTGGAGTAGGACACGGCGTATGTGTCCAGTTCCTGACGCATGCGAGGCAGGCTGAAGGAACACGACACCATGCGGTCGCGCCGGAAGGGCATGGCTCCGTAGACCCCGCCCAGCCCGACCACGCGGCTCACGCGCATATGGTGCATGGCGTCGAAAAAGGCCTGCGCGTACCGGTCCACGTCAATGTGGGGTTCGGTACCTTGGAAAATCACCAGGCCGCGGTCACCTTCCCCCACGAAGTAGATGTCGTTGTACGGCCGCTGGACCTTGCTCGCGAAGCCGTCGTCGAATTCGATTTGGGGACGCATCAAATCATGTGTGCCAGGCAGCTGAAACAGGTAGTTCCCCTTGTCCAGCAGCCGTCCGATGCGTCGGGCCTCCAGATGGTCGACCAGATACTGCGGCAAATCGGACGATACCGACCCTGCGTTGGCCCACTGTTCCCAGCCGGCCACCGCGAAGACCTCGGCGGTCTCGGGCACATCCCAGATTTCAAACGAGTTGGCCATCCAGATCTCCGGGCCTTTGGAAACCTTTGCCCCGAGGTTGCAGCATGCCTGAATCATATTCCCGCCCGTCGGGCATCTAGCTTGGGCGGCGGACCCGGAGGGCACCGAAGGACTCCGCCCGTGCCGGCATTCAAGCGGTTGCAGTATAGCCCAACGGGTTCAAGGCGGATCGGGAGAGCGGTGTCCGCCATCTCCGTCGGCACCCACCGTGTGCATTCGATTGCCGTCGGGGACGCAGTCGGTTGGCACGCCGGCTTTCACCCGCGCTCCGTCCCGTGTGTCCTGGCCCGATCCGGGCATTTACAGTTCAATGCCTCGGACCAGTCCGTTACCTTAACCGGCTGCCCGGACACAATGCCGTATCGCCATTCCGACTCGAAATCCACAACCCTCAATGGACATGACCAAACTGCCTCAGCTTGCCATCCTCCCCGACATGGTCGGACGCCTGCTCCGCCTGGACTTCGTCGACGAGGTGTACCTGTCGGGAAGTCTGGGCCGCGGACAGGGAGATCGCTACAGCGACGTGGACCTGCAAGTTGCAGTGACACGCAACTTCTCCGATTTCCTAAGCCCGGCCATCCTGGCCGGGTTGTTGGGAGCTCCGCCCCTGGCCCTGAAGCAGATCAACCTGGGATCCCACCTGTGGCTTCACAACATGATCCTGGCGGACGGCACCATGCTGGATCTTGTGTGCCGAACCGACATCGAGTCCGCCGACACGGGACAGTGGACCCGCTTGGACGGTCGGGAGTGGCCGCCTGTCGGCCTTGAGATTCCGAAACCATCCACGGCGTGGGCTCCGCAGGCTGCAACCGCCGATGAAATCGCCGAAGCCGTGGAACTGTTCTGGGTCACCATCCACAAGCACAGGCGAGGGCTGATCCGCAAACAGGACCTGGCCATATGGACGGGCATCCGCTACTCGATCTGCGACTTGCTGCGCCTCCAGTTCATCGCCGCCACCGACCGCGACCCCGGCAGTCTCATGCACATGGGCATCTACGCCTTGTCCGGCACCAGCAAGTGGCTGGAGAACCATGCCGACTGGAACTGGAAAACCGTCCTGGACTGGAGCCGGGATCCGGACTGGCCCCGGACCGTCTCGCGGCTGACCCATGCCGGCAGCAAGGTTTGCCGCGAACTCACGGCAACCTGGACACTGCCTGCCAGGTTGACCGAGTTGGCCGACCGGGTGAGTGCGGACTGGGATCAGGCCGTTGCCGACGACTATCACCAGCCCGAAGGTTAACCCCCAGTACGATTGCCGTGTGAAACCTTGTGCCGGCCGCAGCACCTGGGGAGTGGGCTCCCGCCCGCCAGTCTGTGGCCTGGATATTCCAACCTGCTCCAGAGCCGACTTCCCGAGCTGTCCTGCCACCTACGCTGCAGTCGTTGCAACACAGGTGCAGTGTGTGTCGAAAGGGGAGTGCCAGCCGGTGATCGGCCGGTACTCCCCGGAATTCATGCCCGTCACCCGACGGATGAGTTCAGCGAACGGGGCGGTCCCGCTATTCCAACCCGTACAGACCGGCTCCGACCGCAACGATCTCGCCGTCCAATTCAACGCCCACGATGTACGAAGTCTTGCGCTCTTCCTTGCCCGTGGCAGGGTTTTGCCAAATGTAGCTCGTAAAGCCCTTGCCTTCCTCGCTGTTGGCAATGTCCTTGATGTTTTGGTTGAACAAGGTGCCGTCGGCATCCACATCGCTGCAGGCGTTTGCGTCCGCCCGATATTCCAGCGGGTACACAATGCTGACGCACTGCTGGTTGACGACAAAGATGTAGGTTGAACTCTCAATCCAGGTGGGATGGTTCAGCAGAAGGTCAAAGGCGTTCGTGCCTCTGGTCGCCACCATATCGGCTGCGCAGGAGACAAACAGTTCCAATTCGGCCCTGGTGTCCACATCCCTGGCAACCGGCATGTCGAGACAGGCCTTGTCGGCGGCAACATAAAGGCCGGCCCCCAAAATGTAGTCGAAACCGTCGATTTTGACGTTCCTGACATAGCTGATCTTGGGTTCCGTCGCACCGGTTGCGGGGTTGGTGAACTCATAGTACGTGTATCCGTCACCGTAGTTTGCGGTAATGGCCGCCATCTCCTTCACGAATTCAAATCCGGTCGAATCGACCAGACCGCCGAGATACTGTCCCTCAAGCGACGGATGGACGACCGCGTCCAAGGACAGGTGGCCCAACAGGAATATGTAGATGGGGCCGGACTGCCAGCGCGCATTCGAACCCAGGTCGTGAAGGGCAACCAGGCCGCGCTGCTTGAGTTCCAGTTCCGCGCACCGGACGAACTGCTCAACGTCGGTCCGCGTGTACACAAGACTGGCGCGGACTCGGTTGGGACTGCAGGTGCCCGGTGCCGCAGTCGGATAGAAACCGGCACCCAGGATGGCGCTGCGCTCCCCGTGAGGCTCCCGAACCGACATCACATAGGAAACTTTGGGGGAACTCTCACCGGTAACGGGATTGCCGAAGCGATAGGTGACAAAGCCGCTCCCAAACATACCCGCGGTGTACACCATGCGCCGGCGGTGCATTTTGCCGTCCGCATCGACACGGTCGGGACTGTCGTTGGCGTCTCCCGGTGCCGACAGACCACCTGCGCTGAAAATGAGATAGCCATCGGTGTCGAGGGCAAACAAATACATGGCGCCGTCCTTCCACTTGGGATCGTTGTGGAAGTCGGCCTCCGCCTGCGTCCAGCCCACGTCGGACACATGCTGTTCAGCACATCGAACGAAGTTCGCCAGCGCCGCACGGGTCTGAAGGGCACCCAGCCGGCCAATCGACACGGTCTCGCAGTCGTAGTCGCGTCCCGTCGCCAGCGACGGGACGGCCATCAACATCAGAAGGGCAATCGCCGCGGCGATCGACTGCCCCAAACGCTTAATCGCATTTGCCATGGTTCTATCTGTTTGATTTCCTGTCATCTTCATTCCTTGAGTACAGCGGCTGAGTTGCCCTGCTGGTGCTGCCAGAGGGATGGCCGGAAGAATATACACTTGCGGGCCTTAAATTTCTCGTCCGACATGCCCGTTGATCCCGTGGCTCCCTGCCACGACAGGATCCGGCACTGCCGCGGCAACCAAAGGCCCGACTACTCGAGGCCGTAGAGGCCGGCGCCCACCGATACCGTTTCGCCATCCAACTCAACGCCAACCACGTACGAGGTCTTGCGCTCTTCCTTGTCCGTGGCGGGGTTCTGCCAGATGTAGCTTGCATATCCTTTGCCTGCCTCGCTGTTGGCGATGTCCTTGATGTTCTGGTCCAAAAGTGTGCCTTCGGCATCAACCCGGTCACAAGTGGCTTCTTCGGCCCGGTAATCCAGAGGTTGTACCAGATTGTGGCACTGCTGATCGGACACGAAGATATAGGTTGAGCCCTCAATCCAGGTCGGATGGTTGAGCAGGAGTTCGAAGGCGTTCGCGCCTCGGGACGCCACCATCTCGGCCGCGCAGGAGACAAACAGCTCCAACTCGGCCCTGGTGTCCACTTCCCCGGCCGTCGGCATCTCCAGACAGGCCGTGTTGGCGGGGATATAGAGACCGGCTCCCAGAACATAGTCGAATCCGTCAATGTTGACGTTTCTCACGTAGCTCACCTTGGGTTCCGCGACACCGGTGGCAGGATTGGGGAACTCGTAGTAGGTATACCCGTCGCCGTAGTGTGCGGCGATATCCGCCATCTCCCTGACGTATTCAAACCCGGTCGAATCGACCCAGCCGCCGAGGTACTGTCCTTCAAGCGAGGGATTGGCCCCATGGAGCACCATGCTTCCCTGGCCGCGGGCCCCCAGAAATATGTAGACGGGGCCGGAGTTCCAGCGCACGTCCGAACGCAGGTCGTACAGGGCGGCCAGACCGCGCTGCTTGAGTTCCAGTTCCGCGCACCGCACGAACTGCTCGATGTCGGCGTACGTGTACACCAGACTGGCACGGACCCGGCTGGGGCTGCAGGCACCGGGTGCCACATTGGGATAGAACCCGGCGCCCAGAATAGCCTTCCGCTCCCCGTAGGATTCCCGAACCGACTTTACATAGGACACCTTGGGCAAAATCTCGCCGGTAGTGGGATCGGCGAAGCGGTAGGTGACAAAGCCGGTGCCGACAGACCACCTGCACTGAAAATGAGATAGCCATCGGTGTCGATGGCAAAGAGGTATATGGTGCCGTCCTTCCATTTGGAATCGTTGTGGAAGTCGGCCTCGGCCTGCACCCAACCCACGTCGGCCACATGCTGTTCGGCACACCGAACAAAGTTCACGAGTGCCGCACGGGTTTGCAAGGCCGCCAGCCGGCCAATCGAGATCGCATTGCATTCGTAGTTGCCTGCCGCCAGCGAGGGAACGGACACCAGTGCCAGAAGTACGACTGCAACGGCAATCGACGGTACAAACCTCTGCAATGTGTTAACCATGGTCTTGCTTTTTGACCCTCTTGTTGTGATGGTCCACTCCCGGGAACCCCGGCAAAGGTTTCCTGGGGATTTTGCCTGAAGCACACCACAACAAAATATCACCAGCAGCGTCCCGGCGCTGCCCAAACATGGCCTTTCGTTTGCCCCGGGACCGACCCCACGGATTTGTCGTTGCCCCCAAAACCACCAAGCCCAAACCGCCCGACGGACATGGTGGCAGCCACGACCAATCGCCGGTTCCAACATGCCGGAACCAGCCCTACGATGCGCCTTCCGTCCGTTGCACCAGTTCCGTTACGAGCGCAGTCCATCCGGTTTGATGGCTTGCACCCAAACCCCTGCCAGTGTCGCCGTCGAAGTACTCATGGAACAGCAGCGGATCCGAACCGGCATCCGGGCTTGTACCAACCTGATACGGGCGCCTGCCGTCGGGACCGACCCGAAACAGGCTCGCAAGACGCCGGGACAGTTCCTGGGCGACCGCCTCAAGGGTCATGAATTGTCCCGACCCGGTGGGACACTCCACGGTGAAACCTCCGCCCAGGACCTCGTGAAACCGTTCCAGCGCTTCAATCAGAAGGTAGTTGATGGGGAACCAGACTGGTCCACGCCAGTTGGAATTGCCGCCGAACAAGCGGGAACGGGACTCGCCCGGTTCATATCCAACTCCGAAGACGGCCCCGTCCAGCATCAGCGTCACCGGCTCCTCGGCGTGGGCCTTGGACAGCGAGCGAATCCCATAGGGTGACAGGAACTCGTCCTCGGACAGGACGCGCTCCAGGATACGGCGCAGGCGCGAGGGGGACACCAGAGCAAACATCGTATGGCGGTGATGATCTTCCTCCACATCAACCGTGCTGATGGTGGAAGCCAAATCCGACCAGTACTGGTGGAACATGGCAGCCCGTCGCAGGAACGTAACCATGTGTGGTCCGATCGGGCCATCGTCATTCCCGTGTTCAAGGTGTTCAAGCGAGGCGACGGCAAACAGGGGTACCAAGCCCACCATGGATCTGACCTTGAGTGGATGAACCGAGCCATCCGGCAAGTGCAGGACATCGTAGAAGAACCCATCCTCCTCGTCCCACATGTCCAGCCCGGTTTCATTGGAGCCGTTGACGGCAAATGCGATCCGCAGGAAATGTTCGTAGAACTTGGTGGCAAGGCCCAGGTAGGAACTGTCCGTGCTTGCCAGGTAGAGCGCGATCTTCATCATCTCCAGCGCGTAGAACCCCATCCAGGCCGTGCCGTCCGCTTGTGCCAGCTGCCCTCCGGTCGGAAGCCCCTTGCTGCGGTCGAACAGGCTGATGTTGTCCATTCCCAGAAAGCCTCCCGAGAACACGTTGTTGCCGTCCTCATCCTTGCGATTGACCCACCAGGTGAAATTCAGCAGAAGCTTGTGGAACACACTCTTCAGAAACACAAGGTCCGGCTTGCCGGTGGCCGCGGCATCCATCTGGAACACCCTCCAGGTTCCCCAGGCATGCACCGGCGGATTGACATCCCCGAAGTTCCACTCGTACGCCGGCAGCTGGCCGTTGGGGTGGATGTACCACTCCCGGGTAACGAGTTTGAGCTGCCGCTTGGCGAAGTCCGGATCGACCCGCGTCAGCGGAATGCAGTGGAAGGCCAGGTCCCACACCGCGTACCAGGGATACTCCCACTTGTCGGGCATCGACACAATGTCGAAGTTGTGCAGGTGCCGCCAATCCCGGTTCCGGCCTTGTCGGCGTGCCAATGGTGGCTTGGGCTCCTCCGGGTCTCCGTCCAGCCACTGGCTCACATCGAAATAGTAGAACTGCTTGGACCACAACAGGCCGGCCAGCGCGCGGCGTTGGATGGTCCGCTCCTGGTCCTCCTGCAGATCGCCATGAACGGCCGCGTAAAACTCGTCGGCGTCCCGCCGGCGTCTTTCCTTGTTGCGTTCAAAGATGACGAACGGCTGTTTGCGTACCTCCCGCGACAGCCGAAACCGAACAATGCGACTTTCCCCCGAGGGAATGACCAGTCGGTGAACACTGGCCATTCTGGTCCCGAAAGCTGCGGGATTCACCGCCTCCAGCTCTCCGTCCACGACATGCCGGTGGAAGGCATCCCGAACCCAGGGCGTGGCGTTGGATTCCCCGTACAGGCGCTCCGTGTTGGTCTCGTTGTCCGTAAACAGAACTTCGTCCGGACGTTGAACGTACAGCAGGTAGTCGCCCAGGACTTCATGGCTGACCCGCACCGCGGAACTCCCGCGGGGTGCCTGTGGCTCCAGTGCCAGCCGAGGCATGGTGCGCACCCGGCCGATAGGCCCCGCAGGGTATCCCCATGACCAAGTGTTGCGGAACGTGGCCTGCGGCAACACGGTGCAAGCAGCTGCTTCAGGTCCGCGGTTGACAACCTCGACTTCGCAACAAAGATCCTCAACGCGAACCTTGAACCAGGTTATGTAAACATCAAAGTAGCAGCCGTCCGCAAAGACGCCCGTGTCCTCCAGTTCGTATTCATCGTCATAGAAGGTCCGGCGCCGGTTTTCTTCCACCAGCTCGGCGTAGGGGAACGCCGCCTGCGGGTAGCGATACAGCATCCGCATCCAACTGTGGGTCGGGGTGCCATCAAGGTGGAAGTAGGTTTCCTTCACATCCTCGCCATGGTTGCCCTCGGGCCCCGACAGGCCGAACAGCCGTTCCTTGAGGATCGGGTCGTTGCCGTTCCAAAGTGCCAGGGACAGGCACAGGAACTGCTGTCGGTCACAAAAGCCGGCCAGGCCATCCTCGTTCCAGCGAAACACCCTGCTGCGGGCCATGTCGTGGGTAAACGAAGTCCAGGCATCCCCGTTCGCGCTGTAGTCCTCACGTACCGTGCCCCAAGCCCGGTCGCTGACGAAGGGTCCCCAATGCTTCCAGTTGGCACGCCGGCGATGGTATTGGACCAGACGCTTGCCTTCCGCGGTGCGATATATGTCCATGAGAGTGCCAATACGGTGGGAATGAACCTGTAGCGAAACCTGCAACCTACGAATTCTGCCCTGCTACACATGGTCAGGGCCGCGAAGCCTGCGGTGGCATCCCCGGACCGCGCAGTATGTGCCGACGGCAGACCGTTCCCAATTCTAGTCAGTTCCCCAAACCTTGTGGGTTTGGGGTAATTCGCTCTCGGCCGTCAGGCGGCTTGCGCCGCTCTGGCGGA
>VXMJ01000046.1 GCA_009841145.1 Caldilineaceae bacterium SB0661_bin_34
GTGCGGCCATGTGCACAGGGACAACCGGCCGTCGCAGGCGGTGTTCGCGTGCGGGACCTGCGGGTTTCGTGCGAACGCCGACCACAATGCGGCGATCAACATCTTGGCGCGGGCGGGGCTTCCGTCCCGTGCCCGTTTCGGCCCGCGGGACAGGGGCTTCTGCACGGCGAGAGGCGATCCATTGGGATCCTCAAGGACCCGTGAACAAGGTATGCCGACTGCGTAGTCAGGTATATAAGTCCCATAGTCAACCCTGCAGTTCCGTATGCTTGCCTGCCCTGAGCCATCCGTCCTGCGGAGATTTTCAATATGACACTCCAGGCACTGATTGCAACCGCCGACCGCGTGTTCTCGCTGGAACGGTTTCCGATACCGACACTGAAGCCGACCGAGGTTCTGGTGCAGACGCTGTACTCCGGCGTATCCGTGGGCACCGAGTTCATGGTGTTCCAGCATAGGTTGGACTGGGGCCCGTTCCCTGTGTGCACCGGATACCAGGCGACCGGGGAAGTGATTGGGGTCGGTTCGGCGGTCGATCGCTTCAGTGAAGGCGACGTTGTCTACTACAGGTCCAACTTCGCGCCCCTGACCCTGAACGGCACCGAGGTCAATCGCTGCTCGGCCTCCCATTCCGATTTCGCGGTGGTTCCTCAGGACCACGAGATTGAACTGTTGCCGGAAGGTGTGGATCCGGCGGTCGGAGCGATGTTCGTCATGCCCTCGGTCGGCTGGAACGCAGTCGATATGGCAGGGATTCAAATGGACGAACTGGTGGCAATGCAAGGTCTGGGGCTGATCGGAACCGGTGCCATGTTGGCTGCCCGCCTGCGCGGCGCGCGCGTGGTCGGAATCGAGTTGGACGAACGGCGCATGCAACTGGCCCGAGACTTGGGAATCGACCACATCATCGATGCACGCACAGAGGACGTGGAAGCGGCCCTTGAGGCGATTCAACCCGGTGGAGCCGATGTGGCCTTTGAGGCCACGGGGCTGCCGCAAAATCTGGATTCGGCATTCCGCCTGGCCCGACGGCACGGACGCTTCGTCTATCTGGGCAACCTGGGCAGTGCTCCGGTATCCTTCAACTTCATGGTGCCTCACACCAAGATGCTGACCTGCTTCTTCCCGTGCAACGATGGCCTCAAGCCCTGCCGGGATTCCGTGCTGCGCAACATTGCATCCGGCGCACTGCCGTGGGGCAAAACCATCTCGCATACGGTGGATGCACAGGACGCTCCGGAGTTGTACCGGGCCATTGACAACAAGTCGCTTCCAGAACTGACAGGAGCTGTGATCAAGTGGAACTGAACCGGTGTTACACCTTTCCAACCCATCCGGTCCGGCGAAGGCCCGGGCTTCCCGGCTTGAAGGCCGCGCTGTGCGTGGTTGTCCTGGTCTCACTGGTGCTGTCCGGTTGTGTCCTGCCGGACACCGCCATGCCTGCTCCATCCGCGCCCACGGGGCCCACGGTCTCGACCGTGGCTACGCAACTCGAGCCGGGTCCGTGTTCGGACACCTTTGTCCGGCACGAATTGGACTTCGCGACCAACGTGGACGAATGGCCCGTGCGCATGTTTTCCAGCAACGGGTCCGGCCTGGCCATCAATGATCTCGACAACGATGGTCTGCTGGACGTGGTCATGGCCAACCTGGATGGCCACAACGCCATTCTCTGGAACCGCGGCGGCATGGAATTCGAACGGGTCGACATGGAAACCCGCAACACGCGGGCGGTCAGCATCGTCGACGTGGACGGTGACGGCTGGCACGATATCGTGTTTGCCTTGCGGCGGTATATCCCCATGGCTTGGCTCAACCGGGAAGCGCCGGACGGCGGCCGGGTCTTCGAGTCGCTGCCCCTTTCCCTGTTCAAGAACCGGTCCTACACCCAGGCCTGGGCCGACCTCGATCAGGACGGCGATTTGGACGCCGTCACCGTGACCTACGACGCCGAGCCGATGAAGGAGGAGAACCAGCCGGCACCGACCGGCGGTGGCGGAGTCTTCGTCATGTACCAGAACGATGACGGATCGCTGAGCTTCGAGCGAGAGCAGTTGGCGATCAAGGCGCAGGGCCTGGCCCTGCTGCTGCTGGACCTCAACGGCGACGGCCGCCAGGACATCCTGGTCGGCCACGACTTCGAACTGCCCGACCAGACCTGGATCCGGACGGACGATGGCTGGGAGGAGACGACGCCCTTCAGCGCCGTGGCCCGAAACACAATGGGGTTTGCCGCCGCCGCGCCCGGCTCCGACGGCGTCACGCACGTGTTCGCGGCGGACATGATGCCCTTCTTCACGGACGAGGAGACGATGGCGCAGTGGGCACCGTTGATGGAGGACATGCACTTCGAGGTGGCCGGCAACCAGGTCATGCGCAATGTGTTGCAGGTCGAGACTGAGGATGGCGGCTACATGGAGATGGCGGAAGCCGCGCAGCTGCAGGCGTCGGGTTGGTCCTGGTCCTCGGCCTACGGCGACCTCGACCTCAACGGCTACATGGATTTGTATGTGGTGAACGGCATGCATTCCGAGGAGATGTTCTCCCATCTCCCGGACTCCGAGCTGGTGGAGGAGAACCTGGTGTTCCGCTATACCGGGGAGGGCTACGTCTGGGAACCGGACTGGGGCCTCAACGCCACGGAAGGCGGGCGCGGCATGATGATGGCCGATCTGGACAACGACGGCGACCTGGACATCGTGGTCAACAACCTGATCAAGCCGTCGGTCATGTTCGAGAACCAGCTGTGCACCGAGGGACAGTCGCTGCAGGTCGACCTGCGTTGGCCCGGCAGCGGGAACACGCGGGCCATCGGCGCCGAACTGACCGTATGGTCCGGTTCCAATGCCTACTCGCGCACAATCCGTTCCAACAGCGGGTACCTGTCGGGGGAACCCTCCCGCGTCCACTTCGGCCTGCCGGCCGGTGATGCGATGGACTGGCTTGAAATCAGATGGCCGGACGGCGAGGTGTCCGAGGTGGCAAGCCTGGAATCCGGTAACCTGTTGACGGTGACCCGGGAATAGGCTCTGGGCCGGGTGGATCCGGCCTGTCTTTGAAGAGAGAGGGTTTCGGATGCCGCTGCTTCAGGTGGCGTCCGGAACCTGGGCGTTGTCTTCGTCCGCCAGGTTCGTCGCGGGCAGTAGGATGGAAAACTCGCTGCCGCCGTCGGGAAGACTGTGATAGCGGATGTCCCCGCGGTGTCGGCGCACGATGTTGCGCGCCAGGCTCAAGCCCAGCCCGCGGTTGTTGAGGCCTGGATTGTTGGTCGGGTCCACCCTGAAGTAGGGGTCGAAAATCGCTTCCCGGTGTTGCGGCGCCACCCCCGGCCCGGTGTCCCTGATGCGGATGGCGCACCATGCCTCCGAGCCGCCGGCCCCAATCGTGACCGCACCCCCGTCTCCGGTGTAGTTGATGGCGTTCAGCACCAGTTCCAGCAATACGTCGTTCTTGAAATAGACCCGATCTACCTCAACACTTTCCACGCCGTCCAGGGAATCCAAGGACACCCTGACGTTCCGATCGGCGGCCACTTCCTCAACGCTGGCCAGGACCTGTTGGACAAGGGGTTCCAACTCCACCGTTTCCAGGTTCAGGGCCACGTGACCGGTTTCGGTGAAGAGCGCGTTCAGGGATCGGTCACTCATTTCGAGCAACTCGGAGACGTTCTGCTTCATGTCCGCGGCCACCTCGGCCGCGAACCTGTCCTTGTGCACATGCCGTGACAGGGTGGCAATGTCCAGTTCCAGGGCGCCGAGCGCGTTGCGCAACTCGTGGCTTAGGTTGGATGCCAGCTGCTGGCGGACCTCCCAGCTGTGGCCCAGGCGGCGCTGCAATCCCCGAAAGGCATCGCGCAGGGCGCTGATTTCCGTGATGCCGCGGGTGTGTCTGACCTGAACCGGACGAATGATCTCGGTGTCGCTTTGGATTCCGCGGATGGACTCCGTGATGTGGGTCAACGGTGCCGTGAAGAACCGGGCAATGGCGTAGGTGGCAGCCCCCAGCAGGCACAGCGAGGCGAGAATGGCGGCAAAGAACGTGATCCACAGTTGGCGATGCACCTCCTGTAGGAACTCGCGGGATTGGATTACTTCCACGTAGGCGATGGTGCGCTGATCCATGACCTGGAAGTCCTGGGAGCGCTGGTCCGGGACCGGGGCCAACACGGGGACCATGGCGACCCAAACGGACTGGCGGCGACAATCCTGGCAGGACCATGTCGTGCGGACCCCGGTGTCCGGGTCGTCGGCAGGTTGGCTGTAGCAGAACTCGCCGGCAAAGGTGAAGTCCTGGGGCGTGGTGTCGGCAGTGCGGAGGCTGGCGTTTGCGACCAGACGGGCGCGCTCGCGCAACGACGCTTGGTACTCCTCGTTGTGCAGGTCGCAGGGAACCATCGCGGTGGCTCGCACACTGGTGGACGATGTCTGAAGGTTGCCATTGTCGTCCGGGACCAGAATACGGACATGGCTTTCGGGTTCCGCCAGGATCAGGATGTTGCCCGAAGCCAGTACGGTGAGCAGGGGATTGCCCAGCATTTCGGTGGCCTGTGCCGATACCGAGACGGCCTCTCTGACCAGCCGAACAAGGAATCGATATTCCACCTGGCGCCAGGACAGTTCGGTGACCAGGGCCAGGGTGCCGGCCACGATCAGGCCCAGGGCCAGAATATTGACCAGCGACAGGTAGCGCCGCAGTCGCATGGTGTCGGAAGGAGGGCGGGCCGGCCGGGCCCCGGTTAGGAGGACACCAGCCGATAGCCCTTGGTGCGCACGGTTTCAATCAGCTGTTCCGAGTTGGAGTCCTGGCCCAGCTTCTTGCGCAGGTAGCAGATGTGGGTGCGGATGTTCTGCTTGTTGGTCTGGTCGAAGTGTCGGGCCGATTCCCCTTCCGCGTCGCACAGCGCTTCATAGAAGGTCTGCAGGGAAACCGTGTTGCCGTTGTGGCTCATCAGGAGGCCCAGATACCGGCTCTCGATGGGTGTCAGCCGGACATCCATGTCCGCGTACCGGGCCTGGTTTTCATTGGGGTAGAGCGTAAGGTCCAGTTCCGGAAGTTCCAGAATCTCCGCCAGCGGTTCCCGGCTGCGCCGGGCGGCATCCGCTTCCATCTGTCGGCGGACAATGGCCAGCAGTTTCTGTTCGCCGTCCCCCTTGCGATGAAAGTGAAGTGCGCCCCGGTTCAGGGCGTCGATGTAGGTGGAGTTCACCTGTTCCTCGGTTGCCTGCTGACCGGAAATGACGACCACAAAGGGGTCCCTGGCCTTGTGCTCCATGCGATCCAGCAGTTCGAGGCCGTCGATGCCGGGGAGCTTGATGTCCAGGACCACCACGCTGGGCTGGTGAAGGGTAATGAGCCGTTCCCCCTCCTCGGCGCTGTCGCAACTGATGATGTGGATGTCGGGCAGGTGGCTTTCCAGGAATCGCTGGGCCGAACGCCGAAAGTAGCGGTCGTCGTCAATCAAAACGAGCTTTGTGATCATGGCTGATTTGCGGTGTGGTTTGTCCGGTGGGAACAGAATGCATTGTAGCCATTGGTTCCGGAATGTGCCGGCCCGGTGTCACATTCGGCCCGGACGGTTCGGTTTCGGAACCGGGCCGGACCATCGAAATGCGCTGGGGAGGCGAGGCGCCAAATAGCGCAACCCCGCGAGATACTGCCCGCGGGCCGGGCGAAATCTATACTTTGACAATTTGAAATTCTGATCCATCTGGATGATGTCCCGTTCATGAACAACGAGTTCCGCATTGAAAAAGACAGCATGGGCGAAGTCGCCGTGCCTGCCGCGGCCCTGTACGGTGCCCAGACCCAGCGCGCGGTCGACAACTTCCGCATCAGCCCTTATCGGTTTCACAGGCTCTTCCTGCAGGCGCTGGTCCAAATCAAGCAGGCTTCGGCCTTAGCCAACCACGAACTCGGACTGCTCCCCGAAGAGCGCGTCGCAGCCATTGCCGAGGCGGCTGCGGCTGTGGCGGACGGGCACTACGACGAAGAATTCCCGCTGGACATCTTTCAGACGGGTTCCGGAACCAGCACCAACATGAACGCCAACGAAGTCATCGCTGCGTTGGCCGAACGGAAATCGGGGATTTCAATCCACCCCAACGATGATGTCAACATGTCGCAAAGCAGCAATGATGTCATTCCCAGCGCCATCCACGTCAGCACGGCTGCGGCGGTGCGTGAATTGTCCAGGGCGCTCGACGGCATGCTTGTGGACATTGAGCGCCAGGTTGAAGCCACCGGTGATGTGGTCAAGACGGGCCGCACCCATTTGATGGATGCCGTGCCGGTTACCCTGGGGCAGGAGATGGAGGCTTGGCGGCATCAATTGGAGGGATGCCGCGCAGGGCTTCAGGAAGGACTGGCCGGCCTGTCCCAATTGCCGCTGGGCGGGACGGCGGTTGGCACCGGTCTCAATGCGCATCCCCGGTTCGGGGAGGTTGCCTGTCGCCACCTGTCCGATCTGGCCGGAGCCACGTTTGCCAGCAGTTCCAATCACTTTGCCCGGATTGCCGGGCAGGAGGCGGCCGCGGATGCCAGCAGCCGGATGCGGTCCCTGGCGGTCTGTCTGATGAAGATTGCGAACGATCTGCGCTGGATGAACAGCGGGCCCATCGCCGGCTTGGGCGAAGTGACGCTTCAGGCGCTCCAGCCCGGCAGCAGCATCATGCCCGGGAAGATCAATCCCGTGGCGCCGGAGGCGGCCGCCATGGTGTGCGCCCAGGTCATGGGCAACGATGTCACAGTGGGCATCGCAGCCCAGTCCGGGGTGTTCCAGCTAAATGTCATGCTGCCTGTCATCGCCCACAACCTGCTTGAAAGCGCCGGCTTGCTGACCGGCGCGGTACGGGTTCTGGGCAGTGCCATTGCCAACCTGACCGTCAACAGGGAACGCATAGAAGCCGCCACGAGTCGCAATCCAATCCTCGTAACGGCCCTGAACCCGGTCATCGGCTATGAACTGGGAGCCTCCATCGCCAAGCGGGCCTATGCCGAAGATCGTTCGCTCAAGGATGTGGCCTTGGAAATGACAGATTTGTCCGCCGAGGAGCTTGACCGGCTGTTGGATCCGGCCAAACTGACCAGGGGTGGCATTGCCGGATAGCACCGTGTCGTTCGCCGCGACACCGGTATCACCGGGCCGGCCAGGCGTTACTGCTGCAGGTAGCCCAAAGGATTGACGTTGACGCCGTTCAGGCGCAGTTCCAGGTGGAGGTGGGGGCCGGTGCTGTTGCCCGTACTGCCCAGGGTGCCCAGGACTTCTCCCTGGCGCACCGCCTGGCCCTGCCTGACGTAGACCGTGCTGAGGTGTGCGTACAGGGAGGTGAAGCCGTTGCCGTGGTCCACCACCACCATATTGCCGTAGCCGTAGTTCCATCCGTAGGTGGCGTAGGCGACCGTGCCGTGGTCCAGGGTTTTGATGGGGGCTCCGGTGCGCGAGGAATAGTCGATGGCCTTGTGTGCATCCCAATACCCCTGGGTTATGTGGGAGCGGTCCAGGGGCATGAGAAAGATGCCGGTGGCGGGCAAGGTACCGGTCGGTGCCCTAATATTGAAATTGATGGAGGCGCCCCTTGATGCGGTAGGCCGGAGCGGCTTGACGCCGCCCGGGATCATCAGATCCATGCCCACCCGTAGTTGGGTGGCCGTGCTTGCGAGTCGGTTGGGTTCGTAGGCCACGATGTCGTTGATGTCGGCACCGTAGATATTGGCCAGTTGGGACAACGTGTCCCCCGGGACAATGCGGTGCATGGCTCCGTCCACGGCCGGGATCATGAGCACGTCGCCCACGGACAGGTGGGAAATGTCGTCCAGCGACGGATTGGCCCACTGAATGGTGGTGCGCTTGAGGCCGCGGCTGGCGGCCAGGCCCCAGACGGTGTCGCCCCGCTCGACCACGTAGCGTTCAAGCCCGGTGGCGGGGTCCACCCGGCTCGCGGCGTCCAATGGCCCGGCGGCATCCTGGACCAGATTCAGGGCGGTCCGGGGAACGGGCCTGTTGAGTTGAGCCAACAGCCCGGCGGTACGCGTGCTTTCGATGATGGCCGACGTGTCCAGTTCTGCCCCGGGAACCGTGGAACGAAAAGCCGTGATCGACAGATCCTCCAGCGGATGCAGCAGGTCCACGTTGGCCTGGAAGACTGCCACCGTCACAAGAATCGCAAACACGGTGGCGATGGAGATCAAGGATCGGAACTGTCGGAGAACACTGATCCAGCTGTGCGGAGCTGCGCGCAGCACCGGCATTTGCTCCAGCAGCAGACGGGTGGAGGTGGCTCCGGGACTGTTGAGACTCGATGGCCGGGGCCGCAGCATGGCCGAATTGGTTCGGTTGCCTGAGGATGGACGTCGACTGCGAGTGTAGCATGCAACCGACACGCCCACGGGAGTGGAGTATTCCGTGCCCGCCGTCGGTACGGACCGGCGGTGGACGGCGCGTCCCGACCGACACCGGCGTACCTTGGCTATATGGTCAGTTTGGACAGGAAGTCCGCATTGTTGTTCGACTTGCTCAGCCGCTCCAGAATGGGCAGGATGGCTTCCTGGCTGCCTCCCACCGCGTCAATCATCCGGCGCAGGGTAAAGACCTGGGTCAGGACTTCGGGATCCAGGAGTTTCTCCTCTGCACGCGTCCCGCTGCGTTCCACGTCGATGGCGGGGAAGATGCGGCGTTCGGCCAGCTTGCGGTCAAGGTGCAACTCCATGTTGCCGGTGCCCTTGAACTCTTCGTAAATCATGTCGTCCATACGGCTGCCGGTCTCAACCAAGGTGGTTGCCAGAATGGTCAACGATCCGCCCTCCTCGATATTGCGTGCCGTACCAAAGATTTTCTTGGGCGGATAGAGTGCGGCCGGATCGATGCCGCCGGACAGCGTCCGGCCCGACGGCGGAACCACCAGGTTGTAAGCTCTGGACATGCGTGTGATGCTGTCCAGCAGGATGACCACGTCGCGACGGAACTCGACTAGGCGGCGCGCCCGCTCCAGTGCCATCTCCGAGACGCGCACGTGGTTGGCCACCGGCTCGTCGAAGGTGCTGGAGAATACCTCGCCCTGTACCGAGCGTTCCATGTCCGTCACTTCTTCGGGGCGTTCCCCGATGAGGAGCACAATCAGGGTCACGTCCTCGTGGTTGGCGGTGATGCCGTTGGCGATGCGCTTCAGGATGGTCGTCTTGCCGGCCATCGGCGGCGAAACGATGAGGCCGCGCTGTCCGCGCCCGATTGGGCACAACAGATCGATGAGCCGCGTGGCCAGGACGCTGGGCTGGGTTTCCAGGTACAGCTGTTCGTCCGGAAAGATGGGGGTCAGCCGCTCGAAGTGGGGACGCAGCTTGGCGTCCTCGGGCTCCATGTCGTTGACGGTCTCGACCTTGAGCAGGCCGTTGTAGCGTTCGGAATCCTTGGGCTTGCGGAACTGGCCGATCACCATGTCTCCCGTCCGCAGGCCAAACCGGCGGATTTGACTCTGGCTTACATAGACATCGTCGCTGCCCGGCAGGAGATCCTCAGTGCGCAGGAAACCGATGCCGTCCGGCATGATCTCGAGGACGCCGCCGCCGAACAGGTTGCCTTGCGCCTCGGAAATGTTGCGCAGGATGTTGAGTACCAGATCCCGTTTCGTCTGTCGGGTGGCTCTGCGGACATTGTGTTCGCGGGCAAGCGCGACCACCTCGGCCGGAGACATGGCATACAGGCCCTTGTAGGTGTAGCGGGGACGGGATCGGGACCGGCGATCCGCGTCTTTGGTTCGCGCCATTCAGCGTCTCCTGCTGTTGGGCAGTTTGACCGACAAAGTGACCGCTGGCACGCGGCCGATTCACAGGAAATCCACAGTGCCAATGATAGCACTGAATTTCTAGATTGTTCCTGGGAAAGAAAGTGGATTCGTGGCAGGCCGTGGTATCGACTCAACGGAGCCAAAGACTTGGCCGGCCTTGCGCGGTGCTTGGCGTGTACGCCCGGCTGAATCAGGTAAGGGGCGAGCGAGGTGCTGCTGCGTGGGGGAGAGAGGGGTGGAATTCCGCAGCCCGCGCGGTACGGATTCCATTCGTTGATAGTCTAGCACACGCAGTGCCGTGGAATAATCGTGGTTTCGATTCGGTTTGCAAGGATTTCAAAGGGAGTACCCACGTGACCACACCTGAAGAACTGATGGCCGCAGCCAAGGCGGCGGCAGCTAATGCCTATATCCCCTATTCCGGATTCCGCGTCGGAGCCGCCGTGCTGGACGCGGACGGCAGCATTACCCCGGGCTGCAACGTCGAGAACGCCGCCTACGGTTCCACCATCTGCGCGGAACGCACGGCCCTGGTCTCGGCGGTGGCGCAGGGTCGGAAACAGCCCACGGCGGTGGCCGTCTACACCGAGCCGGGGGTTTCGCCCTGCGGCAGCTGCCGCCAGGTCATGGTTGAACTGGGGCCGACGATGCAGGTGTATCTGGGCAATGCGAAGGGCAAACTGGTCAAGACATCGATCGCGGAACTTCTGCCCAATGCCTTTACCGAATTCGATCCGGAATAGACTCCGGCGCGGAACCGATCAGCGCGGAAAACGCTGATCGGGGTGGACCGGCAGGCCCGAACCTTCCCAAGGGCCCGGCGGCCCGCCTGTGATTGTGGTCCAGCATTCGTCTTGGTTGTAGACCCGGAACCCCAGCTTTTGATAGTTGGGCAGGGCGGCCGGGTGATCCAGCTCGCAGGTGTGCAGCCGGACGCGCGCCACCTCGGGCGCCATGTCCCAGGCGTGGCGGACAGCCTCGGAGAGGGTCCAGGTTCCATAGCCCTTGCCCTGGAATTCCCGCATCAGACCGAACAAGGCGATTTCCACTTCCTGCCACTTGCGCCGGAGTTCAAAGTACCCAATCGGCGTGTCTTTGACATAAAAAACCCAGATCTGAATCCCCGGGCCTGAGAGGTATGTCTTCCACCGCTCCCAACTCCAGTGGTAGCGATCGGTCCAGTACCAGTCCCCGCCCACCGCGGTGAGCAGAAACCGTGCGAATTCCGGCGAGGGGTGCCTTGCCTGGCGCAGGACGATGCCGGCCGGTGGGCGGGCAATCGGTTTCCAGTCGCGGCGGCTGGTCATATGCAGGTACCAGCGCCACATTTTCACCTTGCGGGACTTTGGTTTCAGCGTGATCATGGTTTCGGCAGTGCGAATTTCTGGAGCTTGCCCAGGGCATTGCGCGGCAATTCGTCCACGAAGTGGCAGGTCCTAGGGGCCTTGAAGCTGGCCAGGTGGCTGCGGCAGTGGTCGAGCAGGGATCCGGTGTCCACCGGCCGGTCCGCCACCAGAAATGCCACGGGTACCTGTCCCCATTCCGGATCACCCCGGCCCACGACCGCGGCTTCGCGGACACCGTCGTGGGCAATCAGGACTTCCTCGATCTCGCGGGGATAGACATTGATGCCGCCGCAGATGATGAGCTCATGTCCCCGGCCCAGCAGCGTGAGGTAGTGGCTGTCCGGATCCAGGACGGCCATGTCGCCGGTCCGGAACCACAGATGGCCGTATGCGTCCGGCACGAAGGCTGCCGACGTGGCCTCGGGATTGTTCCAGTAGCCCTTGAACACATTGCTGCCGCGCACCAGCAGCCAACCCTCCGTGCCCGGCGGGACCGACCGATCGTCGGCGTCCACGACCCGTGCCGACACCCCGGGCAGCGGCAGGCCGACCGAGCCGGGGATGCGCGGACCGGCCAGCGGGTTGCTGAAGTTCATGCCGGTTTCGGTCATTCCGTACCGTTCGAGGATGACATGGCCGGTCAGGCGCTCAAAGGTTCTGTGATCCTCGGCGGCCAAGGGTCCACTGCCCGAACAGAACAGGCGCATCCGCGGAAACTGTGGCGGGGTCATTGCCTCAAGTGCCTGGATCAGGCGGTAGTACATGGTGGGCACGCCGAAGAACAGGCTGGCGCGGGTTTGGGACAACTCCCCAATCGTGGCTTCCGCGTCGAACGAACTGTGCAACAGGACGGTGGCGCCGGCGGCCAGGGCACAGGTCAGTCCAACCTGCAAGCCGTGTACATGGAACAACGGAAGGGTCAGCAGCAGTACATCGTCCGGGCGCCAAGCCCAAGCCGCCAGCAGGCCGGTGACCGTCGCCACCATGTTGTTGTGAGAGATCATGGCCCCCTTGCAGAGGCCAGTGGTACCGGAGGTGTACAGCAGCATGCATGTATCGTCACCGGACAAGGGCGGCGGATCGGCCGATTCGTGCGGTACCGAATCAGATTCGAGATCGTGCACCGGAATCCGCTTGCGTTTGATCCCTGCGATGTCTGCCAGATGGCCGACGCAGGCGTTGTCGGCAAGGATCAAGGCCGGTTGGCAATCCCCGACGATATGTGCCAACTCGGACTTGCGGTACCGGGTGTTGACGGGAACCAGAATCGCGCCGGTTTGCCAAACCGCCAGGCAGGCGACCACAAAATGATCGGAGTTGGCCGCCATGATCATGACCCGGTCCCCTTTGGCCAATCCCTGTCCAAGGAGCCACGACGCAAAGCAGTCGGCTTTTCGGTGCAGTTTGGCGTAGGTCCAGCGGCGGACGGCGTCCGCCGCCGCAAACTCCAGCGCGCACTTGTCCGGGGTTTGATGCAAGGGTATGCGCAATAAGTCAGGCAGGTTCATTGGCGCCTGGGGATGGAATTGGAGGGATGGAGGCACCGGGAGTCGGCTGGAGGGAACGGCAGGAACCGCGCCATGGGGAATCGGTGGGTGTTCAGGTAGGCCGGTACAGTATATGTAGAGCCGGCGCGTTGGTCACAGTCGCGTTTGGGGGGCCGACGGCTGGAATCATTGCCAATCCGCCTGGCCGTCCAACCCGCCCGTTTGAAGCACATGCCCACCTTGCCCACCGCGGTCTCCTATAACGAGGAGAGCCGATTACACACCCATCCGCAGCACCCGGAACATGCCGGTCGCCTGCAGACAATCCTGAATCTGCTTGACGTCGACGGCATACGCGAGCTGGTGATGTCCGTGAACGGACGGCCGGCCGGCGAACCGGATCTGCTCAGGGTGCATTCGCCGCTGCATTTGGAGCGGGTGCGGGATACCGAACGGGCGGAAGGCCTTCAATGGCTCGACGCCGATACCTACGGCAATGAACACAGTTGGCAGGTGGCGCGGCGCGCGGCCGGGACTGTCGTCGAGGTGACGCGTCAGGTGTTGGCCGGCAGGGCCGTGAACGGCATGGCGCTGGTGCGCCCGCCGGGTCACCATGCCACCCCCGATCGGGCCATGGGGTTCTGTCTGTTCAACAACATCGCCGTGGCCGCCGCGTGGGCGTTGGCGGAGACCGACATCAATCGGATCCTGATCCTCGACTTCGACGTGCATCACGGCAATGGGACCCAGGACATCTTCTGGCGTGATCCGTCCGTTCTGTTCCTGTCGCTGCATCAGAGCCCGTTGTATCCGTTCACCGGCGACGCGTCCGAAACCGGCGGACCCCCGGCGGAGGGCCTCAACTGCAACTTGCCGCTGCCGCCCGGCGTCGGCGACCAGGGATATCTGAGGATGCTGGACGAAGTCGCCGTGCCGCTGGCGGAGGCCTTCGCACCCGATTTGATTCTGGTCTCGGCCGGTTATGATGGCCACTGGCTGGATCCCCTGGCCCACATGCAACTTACGGTTGCCGGCTACACCGCCATGGTTCGAAGACTAATGGAGTTGGCGGCTGTGCTGTGCCGGGACCGATTGGTCCTGGTCTTGGAAGGAGGCTATCGCCTTGAAGTACTCGCGCACGCTGTGGTCAATTCCATCGCCGCGTTGGCCGGCGCAGACGGTTTGGGTGATCCCTTTGGTGCGCCGCAGCAGGACGAACGCGACATTGCGCAACTGATCGCGAGGTGCCGCAGTCAGTGGTTCGGTGGCCACTGATGACCTTTCCCACCGACGCGTTGCAGACCGGGACCCAGCCAACGGGAATTCCGTTGGACTGGTGGATGGGCCGATTGGACAAGGTTCTGGAAGCCGGCGCCTTGGACGATGCCACGATGCTGGTCCGGGGGCTCTTGGCGGAGCGGCCACTGCACCTCCAGGCCTATGAGCGCGCGCTGGCCGTCACGTGGCGCAACGACCAGTGCGGGGAGGCCGCCGACATCGCCCGCAGGCTGCTGGGGGCCGATCCCCTCAATGTTGCGGCCAGAAGCGTGCTCGCGCGGCGGGCCGAACTCGAGGATGGAGTCCAGGCGGACCGCACGCGGGCTCTTTGGCAACAGGTCTGGCAGATGCATCCGTTGCACCCGGAAATGCGGCTTCAGTGGAGCCGGTTCGGTACCGACCTGTCGCTGGACCTTCCGGCCAGGGGGTTCATTCACATGCGTGCCCGTCACTGGCCTGCGGCGCGGCGGGTGTTTTCGGAACTGACCAGCGGGTGGCCGGAACGCGAGGACTGGCAACTGGCCCATCTGATTTGCACCTGGCGAGACTACCGGAATCGGGAAGCCTTGACCTTGGCCCGGCAGCAGGTGGACGACAACCGGCACTTGTTGGCGGGTTGGCGCATCCTGTCCCGTGTGGGCGAAGTCGCCGACCGCAGGGTGGCCGCGACCTATATCGGGATGATGGACCCCGATGGGAACCACACGCGCCTGATGCTGGGGCTGGGATTTGTGCCGGCTGCCAGCACGGTGCCACAATTGCCCATTCCCGGGAACAACCCGCGGCTGCTGCGCTGCCTTGGATTGGAGCATCTTACCAGCACGACATACCGGCACTGAAGGGCATTCCGTGGTATTCTGTGGATATGAAGATCTACCGGGCCGCCGCGTTCGCGGCCAAGATTGGGGTGCACAAGAACACGGTCAAGGCCT
>VXMJ01000072.1 GCA_009841145.1 Caldilineaceae bacterium SB0661_bin_34
CTCCGTTGCCAAGCAGACCCAATCCTAACCGGCCGCGTTTTTCAGCAGCCTGCTAATAGTGTTTCCCAATCCGCCTTTGGTACATGTCCCGTGTCTGCTGCACTATAGTGGGCTTGGCCTCGCAGCAACAGTGCTTGCCATTGTCGTCGGCACTGTCACGGGCATGCAATGGCTGTGTCGACGGTGGGTAGTGGGCGCGGGTTTAGCGCGAACGGAGGTGGAGAGTTGACCCCCAGCAACGAGGCGTACCATGACACGGCGGTCCAGCAAGACCTGGATGCCCTGATCAACACCGTCCCGGTGGGAGTGGCGGTCTTCGACGTGGCTACGGGGATGCCCCGGTACTTCAACCGGGAGGCCGGCCGCCTTGTGGACAAGCTGGCGGATCCGGGCCAGTCGCCGGAGGACCTGCTGAAGGTGTTAACCTTCCGTCGGTCGGACGGCCGGGAGATATCGCTGTCGGAGTTTTCTTTGGCCCAGACCCTGGCCGCGGGCGAGACGGTGCGCGCCGAGGAGATTGTCCTGCAGGTGCCCGACGGGCGCCGGGTCACGATCCTGATCAACTCTACCCCGGTTCCCGCCGCAGAGGGCGGCGTGGCGACTATGGTGGTGACAATGCAGGATATGACGCCCCTGGAGGACTTGGCGCAGCGACGGGCCGAGTTCGTGGCCTTGGTGGGTCGGGAGTTGCGCGCACCGGTGACATCGATCAAGGGATCCGCCGCCGCGGCGCTGCGGGCCGTTGACATGCGGGATCCGGCCGAGACGACCCAGTTATTCCACATCATCGACGACCAAGCCGATCGCATGCTGGATCTGATCAGCGATCTGACTGATGCAGCCCGTCTGGACATCGGCGACCTCTCGGTTTCCCCCGAACCTTCGGATGTGGGCATGCTGGTGGAACGGGCCCGTGCCGCCTTTCTCAGCACTGGGGGTCGTAACCACGTCTGTCTCGATCTGCCCCCAGACCTGCCGCGGGTGATGGCGGACTTTCGGCGCATTGTGCAGGTGCTGGGCAATCTCATGTCCAATGCGGAACGGCGTTCCCCGGAGTCTGCCGCTATACGGGTGGGTGCCGTGGCAGAGGGTCTTGAAGTGGCCATATCCGTCGCCGCCGCGGGCTCGGAAGTGCCACCCGAACATCTGCAGCACCTGTTCCAGAAGTTCGGCGACCCCAAGGACGGTGGCCGGTTGGGGCGAGGCTCTGGGCTGGGCTTAGCCATTTGCCGGGGTGTGGTGGAGGCCCACGGGGGGCGCATCCGGGCCGAGAGCGGCCCTAATCAGGGCATCCGGTTCACCTTTACCCTGCCGACAGAAGTGGCGGTTCATTCCCCCGCGCCCGGTCGGCGGGCACGCGTGCTGGTGGTGGATGCCAACCCGGCGCACCTGCACCAGGTCCGCCGCGACCTCACGGACGCGGGTTATGCGGTGACCGCCGTCGGCGAGCCGGAGCAGGCCCTGCGCTTGATGGCGGAACAGCGACCCCATCTGGTGCTGACGAGCCTGGAGCTGTCCGGCGTCGATGTCAACGCATTCATACAAGCCCTCCTAGGGGTGGCAGACGTGCCGGTTCTGTGTCTGTCCGACGCGGGGCGCGACCAGGACATTGCAAAGGCCTTCGAGATGGGAGCCGATGACTATCTGGTCCGGCCCTACTCGCCCTCGGAACTGGCGGCCCGGATGCGGGCGGCCTTGGGCCGCCGAGCCGCGGCTCGGCCAACCGAGCCGTCCGAACCCTACATGAGAGGGGCACTGACCATTGACTTCACCCGGCGGTTGGTCACGATGGACGGCCAGCCGCTGCCGCTGACCGCTACCGAATACGGCCTGCTGGCTGAACTGGCTACCCACGCTGGCTCCGCACTTACCTACGATCATCTGTTGCAGCGCGTGTGGGGCTGGAATAATCCGGGCAACCCCTATGTGGTCCGCACCCACCTGATGCGGCTGCGGCGCAAGCTGGGGGAGGACGGACACAACCCTGCCTACATCCTCGCCGAGCCCCGCGTGGGGTACCGCATGGTTCCTCCTGACGAGGGACCGCTGTAACTGCCTCCGCTGGCTTCCCTAACAGGGATAAGAGCCCCAATCCGCATTGTGGATTGGGGCTCTGGGTTGGTGGCTCCACCCACTGCAACTCCCAGGGCGGAGTCGATTCCGGGAGGGTTGCAGCCAGCACCGCGTACGCTCTGGCCGTCGGTCAGTGCAAAGGCGTCCTGTACCCCATCCCGAAAGCCCTTCTCGAACCGGGGCATCCATCCGGGCGAAGCCCCACTCCAGCGTGTTGTTTGAGGAGATCCTGTGGGGCCGCCCGGGAAGGTGCCCAACCAGATCTCGTAGAGCTGTTCCAAGAGGACGGGCCACGCGAGGGTCGACACCGCAGATGACCCGGCACGGACAGCACTAAGATGTCCGTCAGGTTGTACCGTTTGGTCCGGTCAACCCGCGGATCCCCGGGGTCGCCAGGGTCTCGACCAAGGACGAGGACATCTGGCCCGGTCGTGTCCATCCCGGTCAGGGATTCCTTTCTGTTATCGTTAAAAACTAAGGTAACGGAGCCCCGTCGTCCGTTCGGGGTTGGGACCAGAATCAACGAAACTGAAACGGTGCCTTGGTCCGTGTGACCTGTCCGGTCCGGCGGGACTATATAATTAGCGTGCCTCTGGTGCATTCGGATTCATGATGCCGCAATCCAACACTGGTGATTGGCGTCGGCGATCCGGCCGCGGCCCCTGAAGCACACGCGGACAAACGGAAAAGCATTCGATGAACCACCGCGACCGACGTCTGCCGGCCACCGCTCTCCGTTGGGTCCTTGCCTGGCTGCTGGCCGCGGTGTTGCTGCCGGTCGGGACTGCGCCATTGTTGGCCCAGGATGAAGCCGCGTCTGGCTTTCCATCCGAAAACGCTCCGATTTCAATTTCCGTCGCGCCGAATGACGGCGCGCGCATTACGGTTGGCACCATCAATGCCCCCGGCGACAGCGGAGTGTTCACCAGCCAGGACGGCGGCGTGACCTGGGTGCAGGCCCGCGGTTTTCCTTCCGGCTTGAGTTTCGCCGCGGTGGAGCACGATGTCGTCGATCCCGCGATCATTTACGTGGGCGACGCGGCGCAGGGCCTCCTGTTCAGAAGCCAGGACGGAGGAACCAGCTTTGCCGAGCTGACCGACTTCCAGGACTGGCTAAGCGTGGACAGCGGAGTCGGCGTCCTGTATTCGCGGGAGGCCAACGGCTTCTCGGTTCTTCATGCAGGTACTCGCTCCGATGGTGTTCTCACGAGCTATGACAACGGCGAGTCCTGGATCATCAATGCCATTGGCCTACCACTGGAACCGGCCGGCGCGCAGACGGCGCGCCGGGTGCGCGCCATCAAGGCGTTCGGGGACGATCTCTACGCCGGAACCCACGACGGGGTCTATCGCCAGCGCGCCGGCAGCGACGCGTGGGAGCGGGTCTCCTTCTTCGAACCCGGCGAGGTGATTCGAACCCTGGCGGTCTACAGGGATCGGCTGTACGCCGGCCTGGTCGGAGCCGGCATGTTCCGCACCGCGGACGGCGACGCGTGGGAGCGGGTCCCGGACTTTCCGGACATCGCGACCGTCTTTGGCCTGACCGCTTCCGATCAGTTGATCACTGCCGCTACCGGAGTCGGTATTTGGACCGGCAACGGCGACCAGTGGCTAAAGTCGCAGGTGGACGGAGGCAACTGGTCCGAGCAGTCCTGGTCCATGGATGCGGGCCCGAATGGCCAGAACGTCTACATCGCCACGGATACGGACTGGATTGTCCGTTCGGTTGATCTGGGTTTTTCCTTCGAAACCTGGGGTTCGTACACGGAGCTGTCACCCCAGCCGCTGCCGCCCATCTCCCGGCCTATCGCGGTTCCTGTTGAAGCCGAACCTGCTCCCGCCCAGGAAGCGGCGGAGGATTCGGCCCAAGAGACCGATCAGGCACCCGCCGAAACCGAGGCTGAAGCGTCTGAAGCCGAAGCGCCGGTACCGGCGGCGGAATCCGAAACACCGGTTGATCCCACCCCTGTTCCCGAAGAAGCCGAACCTGCAGCACCGCAACCCACGCCACAGGCCGCGGTGCCGTCCGGATTCCAGCCCACGTTCCTTTCGGGATTGGATTTGCCGGACGTGGAGTTGCCTTTCCTCGGGCCTGTCTCGCTCTTGGTGTTTGCCGCGGCGGTGATCCTGTTGCTCCTCATCATTGTGGGCATCGTATCCGTGTTCCGCTCCCCCGAGGACGACGGCGAGTAGCTACGTTGTTTGATGCCGCCTGGGACTGCAACCTGGACTGACCTGCAGTGGTTCCTGCAGGTTCGCGACAATCTACAGCTTGTCACCGCACTGCCGGCCGACGCGCGCCCCCTCGGACCTGTTCGCTGGGACAGCCGGGAAGTGGATGCAGGTGATGTCTTCATTGCCAAGTCGGGCTTGGAGACGGATGGTCACCTGTACGTTCCCGATGCAGTTGCCGCCGGCGCCGCGCTGGTCCTGGGCACGGAGGCCAAAGCTGTGGTTGAAGCCCGGTGTGCCGGAAGCGGCCTGGTACTGCCGGCCTACCTTCAGGTGAAGGACAGCGAACGCGCGTTTGCCCAGGCTTCCGCTCTCTGGTTCGGATTTCCGGCCCGCCGGCTGACAACCGTGGGTATTACGGGGACCGACGGCAAGACAACGACCGTGGGCCTGTTGACCAGCATTTTGGACTCCGCGCATCGGAGGAGCGGCGCGGGCGGTGGTGGTTTCCAAGCCGGCGCCGTGTCCACTCTGGGTTTCGTGGAGAGGGGCCGGGTGACCGATTCCGGCTTTCATGTCACGACTCCGGATGCCTGGAACATACAGGCCGCACTGGACCGCATGAGCGGCCACGGTTGTCAAATTGCCATCCTCGAGTGCACCAGCCACGGTCTGGCACAGCACAGGACGGACGAAATCGACCTGAACCTGGCCGGTTTCACCAACATTACCTATGAACATCTCGACTACCACGGCACCTTCGAGGCCTACGTGGGAGCCAAGTGTTCAATGTTGGACTTGCTGACAGACCGGCCCGACCAGACGGCTGCCGTGATATTCAATGCCGACGATCCCATCAGCTGCCAGGCCGTTCCGGACAAGCTGGATGCCATCGGCCGCGATGGCATGAATACGGACACCTATAGCCAACGTTTTGGAACCCATGCCACGTGGATGGGCCTGGAGCCCGAAGTTCGTCCCGGCGGGATGTTCGTCCGGGCCTGCGGGCCCGGGAATCGGGCTGGTGCCCTGCAGGCCGCGCTCGTCGGGGAGTTCAACATCTCCAACATGCTGTTGGCCACCGCCCTGGGATATCGCCTGGGGTGTCCCATGAGCGCCATTGAGGAAGGCATTGGCAGGTACCCGGGGACGCCGGGCCGCATGGAACCCGTGGATGTCGGCCAGGAATTCCGGGCCTTTGTCGATTTCGCCCACACACCCGCCAGCATGGAAGCCGCCCTGTCCTCCCTGCGGAGAATCCTGACTGCCGAAGCTCGGGGCGGTCGGTTGATTGCCACCTTTGGCTGCGCGGGCCTGCGGGACCGGCGCAAGCGCGGCTTGATGGGAGCGGCCGCGGGTCGCTGGGCCGATCACGTAGTCATCACCGCCGAGGATCCGCGTACGGAAGATCTCCGGTCCATCTGTCGCGAGATTGAGCAGGGGATTGCGTCGACGGCCCGGTCCGCAGACTGGGACGTGGTATTGGACCGGGCGGAGGCGCTTGAGCACGCGGTGGCGCTGGCCCGCCCCCAGGACATTGTGGTGGCATGCGGCAAGGGGCATGAACAGAGCATGTGCTTTGGAACCACGGAGTATCCCTGGAGTGACCGCCTGGCCCTCAGACTGGCGCTGGAACGGTTGTTGGGTATTGCTGTGGATCCCCGCGCTTCGATCTATCAATTGCCAACCGGTCAGGGGCCGGAGTCGGTTTCCAACAGGGGTTCGTGAGCCATGTTTCCAGTCGTATGGAAGGTGCGTCCATCGGCCTGTGAACCGGCCGGATCGGATCGGGCAGGACCCGTTTGCTGTGCTACAATCCGCGCATTGCGCGTGAGGGCAACAGGCGTTGATTCCAGGCGGAAAACAACCTGTTTTTGATTTGGATTCCGAGTACTGCGCCCCTCTTGACGCCCACCGGTTTGGCGCTTGAATGCAAATGCGCTGGGGGAGACGACTTCTGATGCGAAATCGAAAAGGCCTGCGCGTCCGGGTTCTGCTGTTGACAAGTGTGCTCGCGCTTGTGCTGGGAGCCTGCGGAGGGGCCAGTACCGGCTCCACGTGGTTCAACCTCCCGTCCGTCACCGTCAATGTCCGCGACGACGGATCCCTCAGGGTCATGGGGATTGCCGTGGGCACGACGGCGAGCACGGGTTTGGCCGCCGTGGTCGATCCGCTGCAGGCGGCGGGTGCCGACACTCTCGAGGTCCGCATCGGATACAACGGCATCCACATCTACCTGGACGGCCAGGACCTGCCCTACATCGCCTGGGACGAGGATTCGGCAGCGATGCTAGCCTCCATCATTGAGACACAGTCCCCGGGCATCGGCGCCGATCAGTTGCTGGACTGGGCCCGGAGAGTTGGGGTCGGCGTCCGCATCCAGATGTCGGACACCCGCACCCCGCGTTGGCGCGGTGAGACCAGCTATGCCCCGATGGAAGCGCCGGCCGAGCTTGTCGGTCCCATGGATCTGTCGGGGCTGGCTTTCGATGGCAACGGCGTTCTCACGGTGGAAGGGGTGGATCTTGGACTGGGAGCCCTGCTCCCGGCACACATCGGCGGTATTCTGAGCGATCTCGGGGCCGAGACGATTTCGCTGAACTTCACGCCCAACACCCTCGATTTGGCCCTGAACGGCCAGGAACTGCCGTCCCTGGCCTATGACAGCGACAGCCTGGCGGCCGGACTGGAACTCGCCTCGGCACTGCTGGCGAACGACCCGGCGACACTGTCCCTGGTCGAGTCTTTCCTGCCCAAGCTTCCGGCGCTTGCCATCAGCGGGACTATTTCCTTTACCGGCCAGGCGGCCGGCAACCTGGCCCTGCCCGAGCGTATCGTGGTGCCGGTGAACGCCGACGGAACGTTGGGCGACGTCATGGGACTTCCGCTTGGCGCGATCCTGACCGATCCGGTCCTGCCGGCCGACATGATTGGCAAACTTACCGGTGCAGGGGTCACGAGGTTGGATGTTAGCTTGAGCGGCCTCAACGTGGCGGCCGCGGTGGACGGTGCACCCATTCCCGAGATTGCCCTCCATGATGGTGCCAAGCCCCTGCTGGCCTCGTTGGCTCCCCTTCCCGATGGCACCCTGGAATTGGTTGAGACACTGACCGGCGCCCGACCGCTGAACTTGGTTCTCAGTCTGCCCGGCGATGCTTCCGATACCTCCGTGTCCCTGCTGGGCGCCATGTCCCTGGAGGCGCCGTCGACGGCTGCGGGTCCGCTGGTCCTGCCGATCACCATCACCGGCAACGCCATTACCGGCATCGGCGGTCCCGATCCGGCGGCGCTCGGACTGGGCGATGTTGCCTTGCCGGACGGCATTCTGGACATGCTGGGCGACCTGGGCATCACGTCGTTGACGATTGTCAACTCGCCCAACAGTCTCGTAATCGAGACCAACGGCTCCGAAGCCGTGGGCCTGGCCTACGATGCGGCGACCATGACCACGCTGGTTGGCCTCTTGCCGGCACTGGTGGACATCGATGCCGAAACACTGGACATGGCGGGATCCCTCGTCGGTGCCCTGCCCGGGCTTGACCTTACCGTGACCGTTTCCCTCAGCGGCCCTGCCCCGGGCAGCCTGACCTTGCCCGAACAGTTGGTGGTCACGGTTAACCCGGACGGGACCTTGGGTACCGCACTGGGTTTGCCGGTGGGTTCCATCCTGTCCGAGCCGCTGCTGCCGGCGGACTTGATCGGCCAGCTGGCCGAAGCCGGCATAAACAGGCTGGATCTTCGGTTGAGCGGCATGTCGGTTCAGGCCGCGGTTAACGGTGCGCTGTCGCCGGCGATTACCATCCATCCCGGCGGCGCGGCCCTGTTGCCGCTGCCCGAAGGCATTCTGGATACGATCCAGGCCCTAACCGCAACGCAGCCGTTGCATGCGGTGTTGAGCCTGCCCGGCGACATGCCCGGCGACATGGCGGATCCCTTCGCCGATGCGTCCCTGGTGATTCCCGACCTTGCGCCCGGCATGACGGCAACCGTGCGATTGCCGCTGACCATTACCGGCAACACCATCACGGACATCGGCGGACCTGATCCGGCGGCACTGGGGCTGGGCGATGTCACCATCCCGGACGATGTCCTGAGCCTGCTGCACGACAATGGCGTTACGTTGGTCAGGGTGGTCAATTCACCGAACAGCCTCGTCATCGAGACGAATGGTGAAGTGGCCCTTGAACTGGCCTATGACGGTCCCTCCTTGCTGACGCTGCTGGAATTGGTGCCGGCGCTGACCGGTGCCGACCTCATTTCCAACGACGGTCTCATGACCCTTCTGGAGGGACCGATCATGGATCAGATTGTGGCGGCGGATGCACAGATCGAGGTGAACCTGGAGTAGCTGTCCATGGCCGGTACCAGGCCGGTCCAGAAGAGGAAATTCCGCAGCCGGAAGCATATGCTTCCGGCTGTTGCGTTGGCAGGGCATGCAAGTGTGGATGCCGAACTCCTTCCTCCCAAGCCGGTTGTCACCGCATGGCCCTCCGACCACTGACAGGGGACGTTGTTGTTTGAGGAACAGGTTGGTGTCTATCGACATCTGAACCACGTGCCGGGAATCTCGTTGTGCCGGCCCGTTCCGGATGGGTTCCCGCAGGAGACGATAAGTCCGAGTACAATCCGGACGGCTTGAAGAACCAGGCGCTGGACTACACAGAGTCCCCCATCGACTCACCGACTATGGCTCTGCCCTTTCTGCACCCGGATCAATCGGCGTTCATCCCGATTCGTCGGGCCGGTGGCCTGTATGTCGACAAGACCGGTCACCTGCGCAAGCTGTTGGCTCCGGCCGATGGCCCTGGCTCCCAGTTGCAGTCGAAATACGCCTTCCTGGCCAGACCCCGCCGTTTTGGCAAGACGTTGCTGGTTTCTACCTTGGAGGCCTTCTTCCAGGGCGATCTGCCAAGGATGGGAAGTCCCGACAACGCTTCCTTTGATCCCAATGCCGGGGAGCGGGCCGAACTGTTCAGGGGTACCGCTGTCGAGGACCTCGTTCGCCAAACCCGAGTGCATCCGGTGGTGCGGCTCAACTTGGCAATGGCGACCTCGGACACCCCTGAACGGTTGCAAACCAGGCTTCTGGCGCACTTGGAAAGTGTTTATACCAGTTGGCATGGCCGGGGAGTGGCAACCGGCATTGAACCTCAAACCGTGGGTGGTTTTGTTCAGTTCCCACCACCGCCCACAGGTTCCGAATCGGTTCCCGCTGTTGCCCGCTTGGAACGCTTGCTGCATGTACTCGAACGGCAATTCGATGCCCCTCCCGTGGTTCTAATCGACGAGTATGATGCACCGCTCACCCACCTGCTGGGCAGAGACATCGATCCTGAACCCTTCATCGCGGTGTTGAGGGAGTTCTTCGGCCTGCTCAAGCATTTGGAAGAGCAACTGTACTTCGTGTTCATCACGGGCATCAGTCGCTTTGCTCACGTGAACCTGTTTTCCGCCCTGAACAACCTCAAGGACATCTCGTGGGATCCCGACTATGCGGATCTGTGCGGGTTCAGGGAAGAGGACCTGCAAGATTCACTGCTGCCTTACCTGCAGGCCGGTGCCGTAAACCTTGGCAAGCCTGTCGAGGATGTGACGCAGGAACTGCGGGATCACTACAACGGGTACTGCTTCGGTGTTCCGGGATTTGATGACAACGTTTACAACCCCTATTCGCTCCTGAACTGCCTGGACGACATGCAGGGCGCGGCCGCCGCCAGGTGGAAACTGTTCGGATGGCCCAACTACTGGTCCGAGTCGGGAACCCCTCGGTTTCTGGTGCGGATGGCCCGGAACGGAGACCTCCCCCTGGCCAAGGAGCCACCTGCGATCCATCAGCTGATGCGGACCACCTACGACCTGAACAACATCGACTACGGCAGCCTGATGCTGCAGACCGGTTACTTCACGCTGCGGATGGACCAAGGGCGAAGACTGCGGTACGACTATCCCAACAACGAGGTCCGGCTGACCTTCGCTTCCAGCTTGCTGGAGAGCTTCGGCCGGTATGCCAACACCGACGAACTGACGGAACTGCACCGGGCCTTGGCGATCGAGGACTACGCAGACTTCTGCACGCGGCTGAACACCTTCATGGCGGGGATACCGGGCGAGAAGATCACCGGCGAGACCGACTGTCACTTGATCCTGCACGCCCTGTGCCAACTGATGCGGGTCGAGTTCCAGTCGGAGGTGCACCAGTTGGGCGGCCGGTCGGACCTGGAGGTGCTTTTCTCCGGGCATGTCTGCATATTCGAGTTCAAGTACAACCAGTCGGTAGAGGCCGCCCTGGAACAGATCGAGGCGCGCGATTATGGTCGTCGGTACTTTGCCTCCGGGCGGCGCGTGGTGGCGATCGGCCTGAACTTCGTCGCTGGCAGTGCGGAGGTGCCGCCCCGCATCGAATACCAGGCGCGCGTTCGAGGCTTGTCCGATCCCGACTCCGACTGATCGGTTTTGTTCCGTTGCCAGAGCAGCCCCGCCAGTGCCAAGTTCATGGCGGCCACGTCCGGCAGCATCCAGAAAGTGTCCACCATCGAGTGGGCCAGGCCGGCCGCCAATGCCGCGGCCAGACCCGTGCCCATCAGGTCGCGGGTGTCACGGCTGCGATGTCGCAGGCCAGTCCACAGGAGCGGCAGCAGGATCAGGACGGGCAGCAAGCCCCAGCCACCCCAGCGCAGTATCGACTCCAGTAGCACGTTGTGCGGATGATGCAGATCGGGCGAAATCCCAGGATTGAACGGTGCCCGGTCCATGTGCATCGCAAAGCGGTCCGGACCGGGCCCCAGAGGGTTTGATTTGGAGATCAGCTCTGCACCGTACTGCCAGATGTCAATCCGGGCCTGAATCGGTTCTGCATCCGTCAAGCGGTCCCACAGGGGCCCGAAGTTTGAGCCCCAGCCGTAGAGCAGGAGGCCGATAGTCAGCGCACTTGCCGCCACCAATCCGATTTTTGGTCGGTCATTGGGATGCGAATCTGCATCAAGGTTTGGAGCTTGCCGGCCCCGCCGCCCGGTGAGTGTCCACAACAGTCCCGCGGGAAGGCCGAACAACAGGGCGCTCCGGCTGATGGTTGCAAACAGGGCCGCTGCATGCAGGGCCACTGCCGCTGCAGACACGGCTCTGGCGGGTTTGGTCTTCGCCAACCCGTACAGCGCCGCGGCCACCCACAGGCCCCGTTCCGCAATCATGGCGGCGTGGTTGGGGGAGAACGTTAGACCGGACAGGCGCACCGCGCCCGTTGTTTGGTGCACCTCGGTCAACCACTCGCCCAGGCCCTGCACGGAGAAAAGGCATGTGCCGATGACCAGTGCCACGGTTCCACCCTGCCACGCTCGTTGTCCCCGGGCCTGTTGCAGCGTTGTCGCGAGCACGCCCAATGGCAGCCAGTCAAGCAGCAGGGTCGCCTGCGACCCGGAAGTGTCGGGCGAATGGGCCAGTCCGTAGACTGCCAGTCCGAACCAAGCCGCGGCAAACCAATGGGCCGCCGATACCGTTCGCAGATCCGCCAACCGCCGAGGCCAGCCCTTGGCCGCCTCCGCCAGTGTCCGGGGCATCAGGCCCAGCAGCAGGAGATGGGCAGGACTTAGGGAAATCAAGGATGTTCCCAGCAGGGAACCCGAGTCGGCGTGGACCTGTTGGAACGGCAGGGCGACCAACATCAGCCACCAGTTGTGCACGGGCCACACAAAGGCCAGCCCGCAAAGCAGGACCAGCCCGCAGCTTGTCCACAACCAGTTGTGGGAAGCCACCGCAAGGATCAGGATCGTTGCCAACATCGCCAGCACCGCCATGTCCCGGGGAAGGTGAGCCCCGGCATCCGACCGGCCGGCCAGAATTGTGTGCACCGGTTTCGTGGCGGTGCCAAGGCCGCGCACGGCCAGGACCGCCGCCATCAGCCAGATCAACCCCAATAGCGGCGTGGTTCGCTGCGGAGGCAAGGCGACCTCCCTGAAGTCGATTCCGAACCGGTCAAACAGGCAGTGCCCAGGAGTGGCGCCGACTGCGGCCGTCCCCAATTGGTAGCCGTACAGTTCACCAGTTCCCGGTGCCGCGGGATTGGGCCGGACGAGCGTAAGCGACGCCACCGGACGCCGGCTCGCGTCGGGTGCCGAGACTGCCGCGGACAGCAATGCAACCAGGTTGGCTTCGGCATTGTCGAACGGCACCAGAGCGGGAGCCAGTTGCAATCCTCCCATTGCTTCGATGCCCCTTGATTGTCTGAACCTCCGGATCCAGTCCGACCGGTCGAACACGACCGAACCTGCGGGGCTTTCCGGTCTAAGAGGCGCCGACAACAGGCACAGTCCGTTCCTTTCGGAGTTCATGGCTGCGGCCGCGGCGCTGACCATCTGGCCGTACCGCACCGGATGCACCGGGAACGGAAAGCCGTCCCGTGCACCGTTGGCGGTGGAGCCCATCTGAATATGGGTGACAGTGGGTCCGAGTTCGCGCACCGCCTCCCTCGCGAACCGCGCATATTCGTTCGGCCAGGTGGAGGGAAGGCCGGGATCATCCCTGCCCCAATGGGCGGCCGGATCCGGCTCCTCCGCCAGTTCGGGCGGCACACCGTCGAGGATGAGCACCGGCAATGCACCTTCGTTCCGAACCCGGTTCAGTCGGGTGCGCACCTCCTGCCAGTCCGTCCTGGGTTCCTGCGTGGATTGCCAGTGTGCCGACACAAACACGATTGTCGGGTTTGCCTCCGAGCGTTCCGTGTCGGATTCCAGACACAGTTTTGTTTTCGCAATGGTTTCTTCGCTACTGCAATCAAGGTAGGCTACGGGGGCTTCGGCGGCCAGAACAGATGTATCCTGAACCGGTCTGTCCACCAATAGGGGGCGCAGGCTCACTGCCCACACGTCCGGTACAATCGCCAGCAGCAGCCACAGTGGCAGTGACCGGATCAGCATGCCCGCGATGTACCTGCCTGAGAGGCGCATCCCCGGACGAGTTACCGGCACCACCACCCCACCCTGAGATCCCTACGTCCGTCTCGAAGTTCCATGCCGGATTTTCGTCAACGCATCAGCTTGGTCGGTTGGGTCATGGCGCTTTTGATGACCTTGACCCTGGTATGGCAACTGCCTGACATCACCTGGACCTCACCCCAGATTTTCGGGCGCGATTTCTCCGTAACCGCGACGCCCAACGTCATAGAGGGTCTGTTGGCGCTGCTGGTGTCCTTTGCCGTCTCCGACAGCATCATCCAGGTTCACCCTCGCCTGCAGGCACTTTCAGCCATCCAAAGGCTGCAGCGGTTCTGGCCCGTCTACAGCCTGCCGGCCGCGGAAGCCCTGGTGGTTGTGGTGGCCCAGCCGGTATCGGATGTACCGGCCCTGTCGGCGTTGGGCATGGTCGTGGCCATTGGCGCCTACATGCTGACCCAGTTTCTGTTGTATGAGTCCCTCGATCTGTCCACTCCCCACATCGGACAGTTTGTGTTTGTTCTGCATGGACTGGCCTACATAACCGGTCTGCTGCTGTTCTTGCTGGTCTACCAAAACAAGGGCAGCCACCTGGTGGCCGTGCCGTTCATAGGAGCCACGGCGGTGCTCCTTGCCATGGAGTTGTTGCGGCGGGAGGATGTCACAAATCTTGGGTTGCTGCGATCCACGGGCATTGTCGGATTGGCGATGGCGGCCGCGGCCCTACTGATGACCATCACCAATCTTTCCAATCTAACGCAGGGCATCTTGCTGCTGTGGATGTTCTTCCTCATGATTAGCAACTTCCAGGACGGACTGCCGAAGTCCTGGCGCAACCGGCGCCTGTTGGAGTACCTCTGTTTTTCGCTCCTGGTTCTGGTGTTGGCGGTCCTGATCGAAAACGGCAGCCTCCACCTGACCCTCGCCTGAGTATTACGGCAGGTTCACGCCGTGGCGCCGGGCCAGGAGCAGCGTTGTCTCCTTGATTTCCCGCTGGCGCCGGTTCTCGGACCATCCCAGAATGGGCGCGGCCATGCGTGCGACGGCCTCCAGCAGTTCCGGTGTTGTCTCACCCAGCATGGCCATCAGCGTGCGCCGCTGCATGATGTCCTCCAGGCAGGCCACCATCTCTGTGCGGCAGATGTGGGCGACTTCCCCGGCCAGGTACCTGGAACCCGGCAGCCGCTCGTCCATACCCGGGTGACTGCAGGCCTTGGCAACGACAGCTGCCGTGGTGCCGTACCGGTCGTACAGGGCCTCCGCGTCCGTCGGTTTCAGCCGGCCGTCCAAGGTCGCGTCCCGAATGGCCCGTTCCTTGTCCGCCTTCGTGCGGGGAAGGTTTGCGCCGCCCCCAATGGGTGTGCCCCCGGTCGCGGAGGTCCGTTTCCGGCCCAGTTCCCCAAGTACGCGGTTGGAGGCCTGTTCGGCGAAGGCCCGGAAGGTTGTCCACTTGCCCCCCACCAGCGAGAGAACCGGGAGGGCCGACCCAGCTCCCCGGTGCAGGTGCAGACTGTGGTCCCTGCTGATTTGCCCGGCTTCCCCTTCGCCCCTCCCCAAAGGCCGCACACCGCAGTAGCGGTATACAACGTGCCGTGCGTCCATCTGGATTCCGGGAAACATCTGCGGTACCAAGGCCAGCAGATAGGCCTCCTCCTCCGGGGTGCATTGATCGGCGTCCGGATCGTCGGTGCGGATGTCCGTGGTGCCCAGCAGCACCCGGTCGTGGAAGGGACAGATCAGCACAATCCTGCCGTCGGCGGCCTCGAAGAAGATCATATGTCCCCCGAGTGCGGCGAACAGGTTCGGATGGTCCAGCACCAGATGGGAGCCCTTGGTGCCGCCTATCAGGCGGGAAGCCTGTCCCAGATTGCCGTTCACCCGGTCGATCCAAGGGCCTGCCGCATTGACCACGATGCGCGGTTCCACCACAAGTTCGCGCCCAGTGGCTTCGTCCCTGAGCTTCACTTGCGCATCCGACATGCCGGCAACGGACACGTAGTTGAGGGCCAGGCACTGCCGGGACCTTTGCATGCCCTCCGCCACCAGTTCCCAGATTAGCCGTTCCGGGTGCAGGATGAGGGCATCGTGGTACAACGCACAGGCCTTCAATTCCGTGGTCAGGTGTGGCAGAAGACGGCCCACATCGGTTCGGTTCAGCACCTGGTGCCCGGGCAGGTCGTTGTCGACGGTGTTGGAGAACAGACTGTAGAAGGCCAGCCCGATTCGGACCACCCAGGCTCCCCTGGGACTGGCCCGGTCCCGCAGCCGCAGAAATCGCAGGGGGGCGTTCAGCAGCCCCGAGCCGCGCGTTCGCAGCGGCATGGCCGTGGGGAGCGGTTTGACCAGATGTCCGGCATTCGACAGTAGCCGGTTGCGTTCCTGTACGGCTTCGCGCACCAGGCGGAACTCGCCGTACTCGAGGTAGCGGATGCCGCCGTGGGCCAGGTGGGAGGACGCCGCACTCGTTCCGGAACCGAAGTCTCCCTTGTCCACTAGCAGGACCGACAGGCCCTGGGCTGCCAGATCCCGGAATACGCCGGCGCCGTTGACTCCGGCTCCGATCACCAGAACATCGAAACGCGTCCGGGCAGCGAGTTTACCCAGGGCGATGTCCCTGTTCATTTCCGGGGGGACCCGTGGTAGTCAGGACGGGCGGACCCGGTGCGGCTGACGGCGATGGGCCAACCTGGACGAGGCAGCCCGTCGGCACAGGCCGGGATCAGTTGTCCATGATATGAAGTGCCAACTGCGAGTTGGACTTCACGTACTTCACGTCCGAGGACACGGCCTGTTTCAGGTCTCCGGCGGCATCCTGGGCATTCCGGGCCATCTTGCAGAGGGCCAGGGACGAATTCTGCGCAACGCGCGGCGCGGCATCGGACAGGTGCCGCCCCAGCACCGCGGCACTGGTTCCGTCGTCGTCGAGGATGCCCAGGGAAAACGCCGCGTTGCGGCGCACCCACTCCGAGTCGTCCTCCATGGCATTGACGAGTGCCGGGATGGCTCCCCGGGCCGGAAAGCCGATGTCGCCGAGTCGATCGGCGGCGCTGGCCCGGATCCACCAGTGTTCGCTGCCCAGGCTTTCTTGGAGGCGCTCCACGGAAGTACCGTTGGCGGCCGTCAGGCCGTGGGTGCTTAGGAGTTCGCTCGGATTGCGGAAGCGGCCCGTGACATTGCTCTCGAGTTTGTTCACCGATTCGTCGGTCCAGTAGTCGAAGAGACGCTTGCAGCCGTCCTCGCCCGCGGCGCCCAGCCGGTAGGCGGCGTTCATGGCCCGGTGTTCGTCCGGGTGGTCGAGTTCCGCTCCCAGGGCGTCCAGATCGGCCCCGTTGGTGCCGATACTGTCGTCGGTTCGGCCCAGGTGCCAGTTCCAGATGGATTGCCAGATTGGATCGGCATTGTGGTTGTAAACATGCTGCGGACCCATCCACATGTCCGAATCGCTGTACCAACTCGGCGCGACCGGCTCGGACGACCGGCAGAACAGGAACTTGTTCATGTACCGGTTGCGGTCGGTGTTGTTGGACAGGCCCCGGTGCCAGACATCGTAGTGAACGAAGACAATGTTGCCCGCCTCGGCGACCAGCGGGATCTCGTCGTGTTTGCGGGCGGCGTCGGGAGTGATGAAGTACTGGGTCCCCGGCCGCACGCCGGTCGGACCGATAGCCATCGGCGTGTCCTGCGGGTAGTAGAAGGCCATGGCCCATCGGACTCGGTGGTGTCGGACAAAATGGTCGGCCGGAATGCTGTCCTTGTGATCGTGCTGGGCCTGGCGGCGGGGCGGTGTCAGGTGGCAGTGGCGGTGTGGATACATGAAGTAGTCCTCGCCCAGGATGCTGGTCAGGGTGCCGACGACCAGTGGATGATCGAACACCTCCTTGAGCATGGGCACGGCATCGTAGACGTCGTCGCCCGGATTGCCCTGTGCCGCAAATACCTCCTCGGTCTCTGCATAACAGGCCTCATGGAAACCCGTGTCCATGGGCAGCGAGAACTTCAGGTATCCGTTCACGATGAACGCCCGCATCTGGGCGTCGTTCAGCAAATAGTCCTCAACGGTGGTCATGAGGTAGGAGTCCGTGTCCGCTTGGTTGGAATGTGGGTTGGGCTCGCCATTGTATACCGGCCCTCACCGTGGGACTGCCGGGGCTAGGGGCATCCGCCCGCGCGGTGGCCGCGAGACACTTTCCCTGGCACTGTTTCAGTTTTGTTGGGACTGGCTTGGGCCGAAATGGTCGGCTTTATTCATGATGGCGACGGCCAAGGCAATTTGGCGGATCTTGTGCTGACGGCGGAGCCGTGGCCAAGGAGATTCGGACAACGCCTACTGTCACCACTCAACGGAGCGGACGAAGGCCGTATTTCACGATGCGTAGATTCCACCAGACTATCACCGGAACCATCACAATCGTGGGCAGAATCCAGGGCAACCACACGGGCTCCATGTCCACGTTCACCACCGTGACCGCAGTCACGGTGGCAATGGTGGCGGCCAGCATGTTGGTCAAATGGCGCTGCAGTCGCTGACGGCCCCCGCCCTTGCGACTCCGCGTCTGTCGCCGAAAGTAGATGGCGTCCGCCGCCGCCAGGGCGATGGCGATTACTGCGAACACCAGCATGGTGACCCATTGGCCATCGCCTTCTCCTAGCAGGAAGGCACCGTAGATCAGCATGCCGATGCCGGTCAGGCCCAGGATCGCGATCGAGGCCCAGTCGACAGTCTGCGGCCGACCGCTGCGGTTGACCGCGAACCGCCATCCGGCCAAGACAAGGTAGAAGCTGAAAACGGCTATCAGCAGCAGGAAGACGTCGGCTCCGAATATGGCCAGCGGCACTGCCGTCAGGAATACGACCGTCATGCCGATGGCGTATACCCGCCCCACATTGGCGTGGGCCTTGCCACCCTTGCGGGTTGCCAACGCGGTGGCGGCGCTGAAGAGGGCGATGGTTCCTGCCGCAATATGCAGGTACAGTAAGGAAGTTTGCAGCATGGCGGGGATCTTTCCCGAGGCAGTGGCTGGCTCAATCGTACAGGACCGTGGCATTCAAGTTGTACAAAGTCCACATCACTGGTCGCAACCTGCCCGGACCTGTGCCATTTACCAAGTTCTGACAGAGAGCAGCGGGGAGACGATCAAGATGTCGTTAGGTCGGGTGTAGGCTACGGCCACCTCCAGCCCCGTGTGCTTCGCGGCAGGCACGGCGCTGGAATGAGTGTCTATGTAGATTGGGGCACAGTCTGTCGCCGCGAGCGTGTCCTGCTCATGGCAGTATCCTGATTATGGGCGCGTGTGTAGCTACTGAGAACCCAACAACATGCAAGTAAACACCATCCCGTACCGAGCGACATCCGACGGCTTCCTCGATCACTGGCTGGTGGCGGGGCCGGCGGATACCGAGGCGAAGATAGTAAGTGGCCGGATGCGGCTACCAGCACCGGATTTTCTGTCCGTGTTGGACTGCCTTGGCACGCAACAACGTCCAGTGGAGTGGGAGCCACCACTGCGGGTCGGGTCCGATTCCCACCGCTGGATGTATCGGTGCAGTTTGGCCGATCACCGACTGGATCTGGCGGACACCCACGCCGAACCGGTCTTGCGCCGGTATTGGCTGTACGTCGAAGTCCTGCCCGGCCACCAGTCGGAGTTGGCACTGGTCGTGGAAGCCGCCGGCAAGGTGTTCTTGTGGGCCAACGGTCGCGAGGTTGAGGCCGAGTGCCTGGAGGGTGGTGGTTCAGCAGAGCGGTTTCGGTTTGCCCTGCCTCGCCATGAAGGCACGCTGCGATTGTTCCTGGAATTTCGGGCCTTTGTCTGCGGTGCCTGGCCCGGTTTTCTGTCCACGTGTTTGGAACCTCACGTGGGCAGTGCCAGAATCAACTTGCCGACCGCCGTCAATCCGGAGCGTCGTCTGGGTCTCGAGGCCGTCATCGGCGACTTTGCCCTGGATCGCCATGTCTTTTCCCGAACCGATCCGATCACGTTGCGCTGGCCCGAGGACTACGACCGGACGGCCATTTTGGGTTTCAACTTGCGTCGGCCGGACGGAGCCACCTACGTTGAGGTGATGCAGGCGGAAGTCAAGGTGGGCACCGAACACGCCCTCAATATGGACTTTACCGGTCCCGACGGCCGCTATCAGCTGACGGTCAAGCCACACCTCCAGGAGTACTACGAAGAGAACCAACGGGTTGAGTGCGTCCAGGATGTGTACGTAATCGACCACGTGTTCGAACAAACCCCGGAGCAGGAGGACGAGGACCGGGTTCAGCGGCTATTGCAGGCGGCCTTTCGGCACCAAGAGCATTCTTACCGCGAGCTGGCGGTACTTCAACGTCCGGGCGAGGAACCGGATCGACGATTGCTGGAGGACTGCATCCGTACCCTCGCGGAGGGTTCCGCCGACGCGGAAACAGCATTCCTCGCACTTTGGCAAATGGGCCGTGACCTGGAGGCCAGGCGAGATCAAGAAAGCCTTGCGATTCTGGACGGCAGTTGGAGCCGGTACCTTCCATCTACTGCCATCAACGGGGTGGAAAACAACCCTGTCCGCGGGTTCCTGGCGTGCGTCTGTCAGGTGTTGGCCGGTTTGCAGGACCCGCTCGCCGTGTTCGTCGGGTTTGGCGGCAGGTTGGGTTCGGACCTGGTCCGGGAGGGCGCCACCTTGGCCCAGGCATGGATGCTGAACCGCTTGGCACGCGGGTTCGGGGGATGTGAATCGGAGGTCGAACTGAGCTTGATCCTGCTGGGGTGCAGTTGCCTTGCGGAGGGTTGTGGTGATGAGGATTTGGCGAATCTGTCCCTGATGCTGATGGATCGCGTTCTCTTTGGGGTTGCCTGTGGTTCCTACCGCGGCGTGTACGGCTTGGCGTCCACCGGTGCGGACACGGACAGCGTCCTGGATGCAAGGCTCGGTGCCTTGGCACCAGTGGCTTACGGTGCCTGGGGCCTGGGCACGGCCAACGGGCACATTCAAACCCCTGTGGCCCTGGCCAGATCGGACTATGAAGCTCCTGTCGTGGTTCGCGAGCTGGGGTTGTTTGTACCGGACGCCGTTTGGTCGCGGGAGCGGTACGCCCGGGCCGGTGAGCCGGTTACCGAGGACACTGGAGACGAGGAAGTCCACCGGGTCGCCTGGCGTACGGCCGACGGCATGCTGAGTTGCCTGCCTGACTACCGCGTCGGAGAGCAAGGACACCGGGAACTGGTCTGGCAGGCCGTGCTGGGCGTGGCCGCCAAGGTGCACGTCAATGGCCCCGCGAGCATGAGTACGAACGATGCCGTCCCGCGCAACTTCTGGCGGGGCAATGCGCGTCTGCCCAGAGTGGTCCAGTGGCAGGACGTGCTGATGGCTTTCTACCGGGGAGTTGATGCAGGCCAACTTGGCTTCACCCATGCACATTTCCCGGTCCACGCCTTTGCGGAGACGGACATCCGGGAGCATTGGGCGTTCGGCCGCCACGGCACGGGCTGGTTGGGCCTGTACGCAGCCAACGGTCTGGAGCTGATCACCAGCGGACCCGGTGCCGGCCGGGAACTTCATTCGCCGGGTGCGGACAACACCTGGCTTTGCCTGATGGGAGGCGAAGGATCGGGCGAGGACTTCGATGCTTTTCGTGAACGTCTTACGAGCACGCTGGCCGTTGCCTCCGATGTAGTCTCGATCGCAAACACGGAAGGCCAAACGGTGTCCTGTGGATTGGCGGTACCGCTCACGGTGGATGGCAAACCCATGGATCTTGCCGGCAGCCTGCACTTGGACAGCCCCTTCTGTCGAGCTCCCTATCCGGCTTCGGCACTGACGATCCAGGGTCCGGGAACCAGCAGTTTGGAGCTGGCTTTCGGCTGACGAATCGAAATGAAGGCGGGAATCGGGATAGGGTAGGATTTTCTCCCCTAACCGCAAACAAGAGGAGTTGTTCTCATGACTCGCAAGTTCACGCGCCGCGAGGTATTTAGGATCTCCGGTGCCGCGGCCACCGGAGCAGTGTTGGTCGCCTGCGGCGGTCCGGCGGAGGAGGAACCTGCGCCGGAGGCCGATGCCCCCATGGCGGAAGAGGCCATGGCCGAAGAGGCGATGGGCAAGGAATCGCCCTTGCTGGCCAAGCGGGTGGCTGCCGGCGACTTGCCGCCTGTCGAGGAACGGTTGCCACTGAACCCGCAGATCGTCCAGACTTGGCACGAAGTGGGAACCTATGGCGGCATGTTCACCGTCGGCAACCCGGCGGCAGGCACGTTCCACAGTGGTCGGACCGGTGTGGGACAGGACGGCATCTGCCGCATCGGTACGGACCTCACCTCTGTGGTACCCAACATCGTCGAGAGCTTCAATATCAGCACCGATGGCCGCGAGCTAACCCTAAACCTGAGGCGCGGCACGAAGTGGTCGGACGGCCACCCACACACGGCCGACGACTTCGAGTTCTGGTACGTCGACATGCTGAACGACGAACTGTCCCCGACCAAGCCGGGCTGGCTCCAGACCAGCGGTAATTTCATGGACTTCGAACGGGTGGACGACCATACGGTCAAGTTCATCTTTACGGATCCCTATCCGTTCATTCTGAAGTATCTGTGCCATATCCACGGTTGTTCGGTCGTGCATCCGAAACACTACGGCCAGCAGTTCCACGCGACCTACGTGGATGTTGAAGAGCTGGAGGCACAGGCCAAGGACAGGGGCCTGGACAGCTGGATGGATTTATTCAGCGCGATGGCACAACTGGACGAGGGGGTGCCCCAGAGTAATCCCGATCTGCCCACGCTGGGTGCCTACAAGCTTCTCGAGAAGACCGAAACCCACTGGCTCTTCGAGCGCAACCCCTACTACTGGAAGACCGATCAGGCCGGCAACCAACTGCCCTACATCGATGCCTCGTTCATCAAGCTGCTGCAGGATCGGGAAATTCAGGACGCCGCCTTCATCAGTGGCGAGGTGGACATCGAATTCGGCTGGATGCCCAATCCCTCCAACTGGCCCCTCTACAAGAGCAACGAGGAACAGGGCGAGTACATCGCCATCGCCGCGCAGAACCTGACCGGTTCCGTACTGCATTTCCAGCCCAACCAGACGTACGAAGGGGATACTGTACTGCGGGACATCTTCCGCGACGTGCGTTTCCGAATCGCGCTGTCCCATTCCATCAACCGCGACGAGATCAGCGAACTGGCCTTCTTCGGCCGGGCCACACCGCAGCAGGCCACTGTGATTCCGGCGTGCTCCTTCTACGAGGAGGAATATGCCAAGCTGAACATCGAATACGATGTGGACAAGGCCAACGGGCTCCTCGACGAGATGGGCTTGGCCTGGGACAGCAACAACGAGTGGCGGCTGCGTCCGGATGGCGAAAGGCTGTCCTGGACCATCGAGTCCGGCATTGATCCGCAGTCCAATACCGTGTGGCAACTGTGCAAGGGCTACTTTGCGGCGATTGGATGCGATGTCGCGATCAAGACTGTTACCGGCGAGCTCATCTCGGAACGCTATCCCGGTAACCAGGTGGCCATGGGCACCTGGGGCGCGGACAAGTGCACCGACTGGCTCTTCCCGTTGACCCCCCAGTTCTGGGTGCCCTACAACCTGGGCTGGGAATCCACAATGTATCCGCTGTGGACACGCTGGATTGTGACCGACGGCGAAACCGGCGAGGAACCGCCGGATGAGCTGAAGCTCCTCTGGGATCTCTGGCAGGAAATGAAGGTTACGACCGATCAGGCCCGGCAGGTCGAACTGGGCAAGGAGATCGTCCGCATCAACGCGGAAAGCATGTATGTGATCGGCACCGTGGCCCTGCCTCCGCATCCGGTCATCATCAAGGACAACCTTGGCAACATGCCCACCATTGAGCAGGGCCTGCTCTTTGGATGGGATCTCTATCAGTTCTATCCGTATCACAGCGAGCAGCTGTATCTCAAGCAGCCCCTGCACACGCGGCAGGAGTACAACGCGTAGGCATCCGCATCCCGAGGACGGTTGTAACGGGGCGCGGCCATCACGGCCGCGCTCCAACCTCCTTACTTTCATCGAACGACCTTCCTGGACCCGCATGCCGCCCCGGTGCCGCGACGGGATCCGGTCATCCTTATAACCGCCAATCCACATCCTTCGTAATCCGTAACGCCGCGGTTGCGGCGGCTATCCCACGAACCTGTTCCGATCGACATGGCAATGCTGAAGTACGGCGTACGCCGGCTGCTCTACATGCTTCTGTTGATGGTCATGCTGTCCGTGGTTGCGTTTGTCATCATCCAACTGCCGCCCGGCGATTTCCTGACCTCCTACATCGTCGAACTGCAGCAGAGCGGCCAGCCGGCAGACGAAGAGGAGATTGAGGCTCTCAGGGTGCGGTACGGACTCGACAAGCCCATGTACCTGCGGTATCTCAAATGGATGTGGGACATGATTCGGTACGGGGACCTGGGCATGTCCTTCGAACGGGAGCAGCCGGTGGCCGAAATCGTGGCTGCCCGTTTGCCCCTGACGATTCTCATCTCCCTCCTCACCACTCTGTTCGCCTATGGCGTCTCGATCCCCATCGGCATTTTCTCGGCGGTGCGCCAGTACTCCGTTACCGACTATGTGGTGACGGTGTTGGGGTTTATTGGCCTGGCCATCCCGAACTTTCTGCTGGCGCTGATCATCATGTACATCCTGTACGCCGGGTTCCAGACCGACATCGGCGGCCTGTTTTCGCCGGAGTATGAACTGGCGGACTGGAGCTGGGCCCGGTTTGTGGACATGCTCAAGCATTTGCCTCCGGTGGTGATTGTGGTCGGCACCGGCTCCACGGCCTGGCTCGTGCGCGTGATGCGGGGCGTGCTATTGGACGAACTGTCCAAACCCTATGTCATTGCCGCCCGCGCCAAGGGCATTTCGGAACTCAGGTTGTTGATCAAGTATCCGGTCCGGGTGGCCATCAATCCCATCATCAGCACCATCGGCTGGACCCTGCCCGGCATCGTGTCCGGTGCCACCATCACTTCCATTGTGCTGGGCCTGCCCACCACCGGCCCCATGTACCTGCAGTCGCTGCGTTCCCAGGACATGTACCTGGCCGGTAGCTTCACCATGTTCCTGACCCTGCTGACTCTGATTGGCACCTTCATCTCCGACATCCTGTTGGCTTGGATGGACCCGCGCATCCGATTCGAATGAGCATGACCGTCCAAGTACCCCCCACAGCCGACGAGAACGTTGAAACCTTTTATGCCGCCTCGCAGTGGCAGCTCATGTGGAGTGCCTTCAAGAAGCACCGCATGGCGATGGTGGGCAGCTTCGTCCTGCTCTTCATCTATCTCGTCACCGTAGCGTTCAGCGATCTGCTTTCGCCCTACTCCATCGAAGGCGTGCATGCCGACTATCCCTACGCACCGCCCCAGCTGATCCGGTTCATCGATGCGGAGGGCCGCTTCCACCTGCGGCCATTCGTCTACGGATGGTCCGTGGAGGAGGATCCGGTGACCTGGGAGGATATCTTCGTCAAGGACACCGAAGCCGTATACCCCATCAAACTCGGCGTGCGGGGCGAGCAGGTCAAGATTTGGGGCACGTTCAAGACCGACTGGCACCTGTTCGGGGTCGAGGAGCCGGGTGTCATGTTCCTGTTCGGAACCGACCAACTGGGCCGGGACCTGTTTACCCGGACCCTGCACGCCGGGCGCATCTCGCTGTCCATCGGCTTCATCGGCGTGGCCATCAGTTTTGTCCTCGGTAATCTGCTGGGCGGTATTTCCGGCTTCTATGGCGGTCCAGTGGACAACATCATCCAAAGGGTCATCGAGTTCTTCATCTCCATCCCGACCATTCCCCTGTGGATGGCGCTGGCTGCGGCCCTGCCTCCGGAATGGCCCACAATTCGGGTCTATCTGGGCATCACCATCATCCTGTCCTTCCTGGGCTGGACTGGCTTGGCCCGCGTGGTGCGCGGCAAGTTGCTGGAACTGCGCGAGGAGGACTTCGTCATGGCCGCCAAGCTGGTCGGCGAAACGGATCTCGGGATCATCCGTCGGCATCTGCTGCCGAGTTTCCTCAGTTATCTGATCGTTAGCCTGACCCTTTCGGTGCCGGGCATGATTCTGGGAGAGACGGCCCTTAGTTTCCTGGGATTGGGATTGCGGCCCCCGGTGGTCAGTTGGGGCGTACTGTTGAGCACGGCCCAAAGTTTCCAGACCGTGGCGTTGTACCCTTGGCTGTTCATTCCCGCCGGCTTCGTGATTGCCGTGGTGCTCAGCTTCAACTTCATGGGCGATGGCCTGCGCGATGCCGCCGATCCCTACGCGCACGGTCGCTGAGCCCGTTCCTGGTTCCTTTTCCGCACAGGATTGCCGCCATGTCCGACACCGCTTCGAACGCCCTGCCACATCGGGATCCGGCACTGGCTCTGTGGCCTCGTCAGCCCACCCTGCACATGCCGGACCGCGTCGCGGACGTCGCGTCTCCGGTCGTGTCCCTGGACGGCGACTGGAAGTTCCACCCGCACCCTCCGGACGGCTTTTGGCGGGCCGCTGTCAGAAAGGATGCATGGAAAGCTTTGCCGGTCCCCTCCTGTACCTTTTCACACGGCTACGATTTGGAAGAGGGCGAAGAATATGCCTACGCCCGGACGGTGGACATCCCGCACGACTTCGTCGGCCAAAGGGTGTTCCTACGCTTTGACGGTGTAACGGGCAAGGCCCGGGTCTGGATCGACGGGAACCCGATCCGCAGCCACTTCGGCGGTTATACAACCTGGTTTGCCGAGATCACGGACCGCGTGGTTCCCGGAACCCCGGCGGAGATCGTGGTCGGGGTCGCAGATGCCCAGTCCGAGCTGTGCGTCTTCAATCTCGGTGGCATCATTCGCCCGGTTTCGCTGGTGGCCGTGCCGCCGACGCATCTTTCCCGCTGCCACGTAGGCATTTCGCTGACGGATGACCACCACACATCCGACATAACTCTTGTCGTGGGCGTGGACGGGAGCGACCTGAGCGGCCTGTCCCTGGAGGTTGAACTGACTGATCCAACGGGTGAGGTCGTAGCGGGTGGCAGTGGAACCTGGGCGTTGCCGCAGGACTCTCCGGACAGCACCATTGACCTTTCCATCGGAGCGGACTATCTGTGGGATGCGGAACATCCGCACCTGTATCGGCTTGAGGCAACCCTGATGCGGGATGGCCGCATGCTTCAGCAGGTCAGCCGGCGCTTCGGGATTCGACAAGTGGAGGTTGACGGGCAGGAACTTCTGATCAATGGCCGTCCGGTCAAGCTCCGGGGTGTGAACCGGCATGATGTGGCCCTGTTGACGGGTCGCACTTTGACGCCCGAACAACTGGAGCAGGACGTGTTGCTGTTCCGCGAGGCAAACGTCAATTTCATCCGCACCTCGCACTATCCACCCCGCGAGGACTTTCTGGAACTGTGCGACCGGCACGGGATTTACGTGGAGGACGAGGCGGCGGTCGCCTTCATCGGACAGTTCATCCAATGCGTCCAGAACGACCCCGATTACACGGCCCAATTCATGGACCAGATGGCGGAACAGGTGGAACGCCACCGCAGCCATCCCTGCGTGATTATGTGGTCCCTGGCCAACGAATGCTACTGGGGCACGAACTTCCACAAGTGCTTTGACTATGTGAAGGCCGCGGACCCGTCCCGGCCGGTGCTGTTCAGCTATCCCAACACAATGCCCGAGGGCTCTCCTCCCTGCGACATCTGGAGTTCCCACTATGCGGACTGGGACAGTGATCCCAGTGCCATGAGCGACACCTGGAGCCAGCATGGCCCGGGCCTGTTCCCCATGCCGGTTCTGCACGACGAATACGCCCATGGGACCTGCTACAACATGAGCGAGCAGCACCGCGATCCGGCCGTGCGGGAGTTCTGGGGCGAAAGCATCAAGCGCTGGTGGGAGAACATCTTCACGACGCCGGGTGCCTTGGGCGGGGCGATCTGGGGCGGTATCGACGACGAGATGATTACCAACAACGGGTACACCGTCAACCGCGAGTGGGGTCTGATCGACGGCTGGCGCCGGCGCAAGCCCGAACACTGGCTGACCAAGAAGGCCTACTCGCCCATTCGGATCACGGATCGGACGCTCCCCGCGCCGCAGGCGGATGGGTCCGCCCTGGTGACGGTCGCAAACTGGTTCGACCATACGGACTTGAACGAGCTGGACATCGTCTGGCACCAGGACGAAGAGACCTGGGGACAAGTCGAGTGCCCGAGCATTCCGCCCCGCGCCCAAGGCTTGCTGAGGATTCCGGCCGCGCCCGTGTCATCGGGCAGGCCTGTCTATCTGATGTTCTCGAAACGCGGCCTTGAATCCACAGACGGCTACGACGTGGATGAGTTCATGCTGTCTCCGGCGTCGGAATCAGTGGCAGCTGCACCTTCCGTCTCCGAGGCTCCCAGGCTGGTCGAGACGAACGGAGCCTTGGAGGTTCGGCACGCGGGCTTCAGCCTGAGTCTGTCCCGCGAGACCGGCATGCTGTCCGGTTCCGTTGACGGTGAGCGGATTCTGGAGGGTGGTCCCCACTTGGTGTTGACAGGATATCCCCTGCCGGAATGGCAGGCAACCTCGGTGGCCGGTCGCCAGGAGGACGATGCGGTGGTTCTGGATATTGCCGGCTGTCACGGCGAACTGCAGGTGGAGTACTCCATTCGGGTTGACGGGACCGGCCTGCTTGACTTGTCCTACCGATTGCCGGTGCAGCCGTTTGCCAGCCCGCGCCGGCGCGGGTTGCGCGCCGGGCGCGATGTCGGCGGGTTTCGGGAAGTGGGTGTGGCCTTCGACCTGACCCACGAGGTGGATTGCGTGTCCTGGCGGCGCAACGGGCTCTGGTCCCTGTACCCCGACGACCACATTGGCCGCAATGAGGGCGTTGCTCCCAGAAATCGTGCGGAAGGGGACGAGACCTTTCGACAGGAGCCGGACTGGTCCTGGGGTGAGGACATGCGCGGCTATTCCCTCTTCGGCCGTTACGACTTCGGCCGTCGGGGGACCAACGACTTCCGAGCCATGAAACACTCAATTCAGCAGGCCAGTGCCCTGGTGGCCGGCAGCGAAGCCCGTTTCAGTGCCGTTTCCGACAAGGACGACGCAGTTCGTCTGGAAGTGCTGCCCGATCCCGACTTCCAGTGTACGGGCGACGACCTGTTGCGCCATGTGACCGGCAACTGGGTGCAGGCGGTGCCGGGTTCCAACCGGGACCTCATGTCCAACAAGACCGGGGACTTTGCGGAGTTCCGGTTCGAAGGTCCGGGTGTGGCCTGGCTTGGTTCGCGGGATAACATCCACGGCATGGCCAGAGTCCTGTTGGACGGCCAGGAAGTCGCTGTGGTCGACCTGTTCTGCGGCATCCTGCACGGCGTGGCACGCGGCGAACTCAAGTTCGAGAACGAGATTCTGTTCAGCTGTGAAGGGCTTGCACCGGGTTCTCACACGCTTCGCATCGAGGTGTTGGGGGAGAAGAACCCGGAATCCGATGCCGCATATGTCAGTGTGTCCGGCTTCCGCGTACTGAAGGATGGCGGCAGGGATCGGATTCGCTTCCACATCGTCAACGAGTGGAATTATCCCGAGTTGACTTGGGGCAATTACATGAAGCCTCCCATCGGCATTGGTTCGGGCTATGCCAACCGGGTTCAGGCAAGGATGCACGGGGCGTGACACCGCAGGACGATCAGAGACTGCTTGAGATTCGGAATCTCAAGGTGCAGTTCGCCTTGGAAGAGGGTACGGTGCGTGCCGTGGACGGTATGAACCTTGCCATCAACCGGGGCCAGACCGTGGGCGTGGTCGGGGAGAGCGGCTGCGGCAAGAGCGTGACCGCCCAGGCACTTCTGCGCATCGTGCCCAAGCCGGGCGAAATTGTGGAAGGGGAGCTTCTCTACTACCGGCCGACCAATGGCGACGGTGACAACCTGCACGTTACCGACTTGGCAGGACTGCCGGCCAACGGCGACGAGATGCGCGACCTCCGGGGCAACGAGATTGTTATGGTGTTCCAGGAACCCATGAGTTCCTTGGCGCCCGTGTACACGATCGGCCATCAAATCATGGAGGCCATCGAGCTGCACCAACACGTGGGCAAGCAGGAGGCGAGGGAGCGGACACTTGAGATCCTGCAGCGCGTCGGCATGCCCCAGCCTTCCCAAACCATCGACAGCTACCCCCATCAGATGAGCGGTGGCATGCGGCAGCGGGGCATGATCGCCATCGCGCTGTCCTGCAACCCCACTCTCCTGATCGCCGACGAGCCCACCACGGCGCTGGACGTAACGACCCAGGGCCAGATCTTGGAGCTGATGCAGAAGCTGCAGAACGACTTCGGCATGGCCATCATGTTCATCACGCACGACCTGGGCGTGGTTGCCAAGATGACCGAGTACGTGACGGTGATGTACCTCGGCAAGGTGGTGGAGTCCGCGGACGTGGACACCATCTTCCACGATCCCAAGCACCCCTACACCAAGGCGCTGTTGCGTTCGATGCCGCGCATGGGAGTCAAGTCACGACGGCTGGAGGCAGTTACCGGCATGGTTCCGGATCCCTTCCACGTCCCGCCGGGTTGTCCCTTCCATCCTCGCTGTGAGGACTTCATCGCAGGACGTTGCGATGCCGAAGAGCCGCCTTGGATCGAAACCGAACCAGGCCACGGAGTGCGCTGTGTCCTCTACGAATAGCCCGGCGGACGTGGATTCGGGCAGGTCCGTGCGGGAGACGCCGCTCCTTGAGGTCAAGGGACTGCGCAAGTACTACCCCATTCGGCGCGGCTTCCTGTCCCGCACGCGGGGGTATGTCAAGGCGGTCGATGGCGTTGACTTCACCATCCAGCGCGGCGAGACGTTGGGGCTGGTGGGTGAATCGGGATGCGGCAAGAGCACGACCGGGCGCTGCCTGTTGCGCGCTGTGGATGCCACCGAGGGACAGGTACGGTACTGGATATCGGATGAAACCGGCTGGACCGACATCTACCAACTGGCAGGCGAAGACCTGCGCCGATTCCGACAGTTTGCGCAGATGATCTTCCAGGATCCGTTCTCGTCGCTCAATCCTCGCATGACACTGCTGCAGATTGTGGGGGAGCCCCTGACGGTCAACCGCCTGGCCTCGGGCGAGGAGCTGGAGCACCGGGTGGCCGACCTGCTGCGTCGAGTCGGCCTCCGGCCGGAGTACATGAAGCGCTATCCCCATGCCTTCAGCGGGGGACAACGTCAGCGCATCGGCATCGCCCGTTCCCTGGCCCTGGAACCGAACTTCATCGTCTGTGACGAGCCGGTGTCGGCCTTGGACGTGTCCATTCAGGCCCAGACCCTGAACCTCCTGCAGGATCTGCAGGAGGAGTTCCACCTAACCTATCTCTTCGTGGCCCACGATCTGAATGTGGTGGCCCACATTGCCGATCGGGTTGCGGTGATGTATGTGGGCAAGATGGTGGAACTGGCCGAAAGCGACGACTTGTTTGACAATCCCCTGCACCCGTACACCGAGGTGTTGATGAGTTCGGTGCTGCCACCGGACCCGAGGATCAAGACCAGTCAGATTGAGATGACCGGTGAGGTGGCCGACCCTGCCAATCCCCCGTCCGGTTGCTATTTTCATCCCCGCTGTCAATATGCGGAGGACCGGTGTCGGCATGAGACACCGGAACTGCGCGAGGTTCGACCCAGCCACTTCGTGAGCTGCCACCGGGCGGAAGAGATCACACTGCAAGGCGTGATCTGACGGAACCGTGCCCTGCCGGGAGAAGTGGTGGTGGAGGTGACCTGATACAAGCTGGACTTTGTATAAAGTCCAGCTTAGGCCACAACCACCATCCGACACTTCATTTCCAGCCAATCTCCTCGGCCGCGTTCCTGCCAGCGGCCCGAGACTGCTGCGGCCTCGAACATGTTTTGTACTGGATACTGGACGTCTCGTGCGGGGAGGACGACCAGTGCTGTCTGTACAGTGATTCGTCTCATGGCGGCCGTACAGCATCTGGCTCACTTTCTACCGTGCCACGGCGGATGGAGTTGCGTGGGTCACCGAACACATGCGGCACTAGCAGGCTACTGAAGAATGGGTTTGGGATGCCCTCGGTAACGACGGAGGGTGCGCGGTAGGGGAGTTTAGGCAGTCCAGAGGGCCCTGGAACCGCCGCCACGGCCCCATGCGCGGGTTTCGGGGGCCCCGCAGGTCCCTTGTCACCCCTGGCCGGAGCAGGTGACTAACAAGCTGATAGAGGCTGAGGTGGCGATACCCGAGGACCGCACAGTTCACGGCCGATACCTTCACCGCTTGCTTGCTCGCAGCCAACATTCAAGTCAGCATGGACGGCCGCGGCCGCGCCCTCGACAACGTCTTCTGTGAACGCCTATGGCGCAGCGTCAAGTACGAGAACATCTATCTCAACCAGTATGACACAGTACGTCAGCTGCAGGTTGGCCTGAGCGCCTATTTCGACTTCAAAAATCATGAGAGACCGCATCAAAGTCTCAACTATCGCACGCCGGCGGAAGAGCACTTCGTGCTCTGTTCAGAGCCGGCCGTATTCGCCTGAATGCACCTTATTTCTCCCATTTCGTGGTCTAACGATTGGGGCTCACCATACCCTTGATGGGTACAGATAGCGTTCTCCATCACTTCCCCACTCTGTTCGAGAACTGTGAATCCATGACTCTTGAGTTCTGTGCGCAGATTCTCAGGAGTCCGATAACGTCGTCGATGGATAAACCAAACTCCGTTAACTAGAATCGTCCCATCGAAATCCTCCGGGCCGGCGCCTGGCCGAAGAGGATCGACGTAAAACCGGTTGTAGCAGGTCTCAGTGTCGCCGTCCCAAAGATCGTTGCCATCGAATGCCGTGAAAACCTTTCCGGTGGCTTCATCGACAACCTGTGTTTCAGGAGTTTCTCGATGTTGTTCGAAAACCGAGCAACTCATCAAGAGATACCCGTGACTAGCTAGACGAGCCTTGACGCCCGAAAACATCGCAGCCCGATCTTTGTCCGTTACGATGCCTTGGGAGCAGTAGCCGTCAATAATGAGTTCGTATGGCTTGCCTTCATGAGGCAGGTGGCACACATCCATCACGTCGTACTTGATGTCCAAACCCCGCTCTGCAGCGATCTCTCTGGCTTTGTCAATGGCATCAGGTATCACATCGATACCATGCACCCGGTATCCTAACGCAGCCAAGAAACAAGAGCCCGGACCAGTCCCACACCCTAGATCCAGAACTCGCGCTCCCGCATTCACATTCAATCGTGGAAGAGTCTCGGTCAGGAAGGACTTGGAGGAGAATTCATTGAAGCCGAGACCTCCATATAGTTCGTCTCTTGACATCAGTCCTTTGGCCTTCACTATGGAGTAGTCTGCCAGATGCTCGTGATAGAAGTATTTTTGCTTTATGATTCCTCAATTGTACCACCCGTGACCGATCAGAACATTACGCATCAGTCCGGATCCACCATATTTTTCCCGTTTCGTGGTCCAAAGATTGGGGCTCACCATATGGTTTTGAGGGCTAGACGACATCAAAGAAAACAGAGAAAGCTGAACAATATGCTGTCGCTGATGGTACTGTTTGACCAAGTGTACCATTGCTCCCATTTTGATCTAGGCTATGGTTTGGACATTTTTGAGGCCTGAATCGTATTGCCAAGTCGGTTGGAGGATGGCCTTTGGGGGCTGGTCGGCTCCGGTTCGAGAGGAGGTGCGCGCAACCACAGGCGTTCCGGCGGAATGCGGTGGTGGCCGGCCGCGGCATTGGCGGCATTTCGGCCTGCGGGCGACCGGCAGGGCAACCGAAAAGTCGCGCTCAGGCCAGGATCGGAGTCAGGATCCAGGGTTGTCGGCCGATGCGGTCGCGCAGCAGTCCCATGGACACATCCGGTTCAAATGGTTGCTGAAAGGTCTTAACCATGTTCAGGGCGGCCCGGCGCAGGATGGCCATGACGGCGGGGGCGTGGCCCCTGCGCAGGCGGCAGTCGTCCTCGCGGAACTGCACGTCCAGGGTGTGGTGCAGACCGTTCTCAATGCCCCAGTGGCCGCGGACCAGTTCCAGCAGGGCCTCCGCATCCACGGGACGGCTGGAGATGTAGTAGCGCACCGAGCGTTGCCGGCGCCCGCGGGGTCCGGTGCGCTCGGCCTGCACCCGGATCAGGCTGCGCAGGTCGGGCTAGGTCTTGGGGTCCGCGACCCACTCGCCGAGGCCGGGGCCGCCTAGGACCGTACAGGTGCGCCGCTCGCGGCGGCCGCCGTTGCGCTCGACGGTCTCGCAGCGGTCCTCCGCCTGCGGTGCGAAGGTGCCCCGCTCGGCCTCGTCGAAGACCGCCTTCACCTCCCGTTGGAGGGTCGGCTGGTTGCGCTTGACGGCCAGCAGGTGGTCGGCGCCGGCCTCCCGCAACGCCTGCACGATGGCCGTCTGGCAGCCGGCGGCGTCGATCGTGACCACGGCCCCCTCCAGGTGGATGCGGTCGAGCAGGCGGGGGATGGCCGTAATCTCGTTGCTCTTGGCGTCGCACGGCTCCTGGGCCAGGGTGAGCCCCTCCCGCACCAGGAAGGCGCTCACCATGTGCAGGGGGCGGAGGCCGTCGGCCCGGTCGCCCGAGCGGCGCGCCGCCTTGCCGTCCAAGGCCAGGACCAGCTCCGCCAGACCGGGTAGGCTGGTGCCGTCCAGGAGCAGCAGGGCCGCCTTCATGGCCGTTTCCGGATCCAGCCGCCGCACCCACAGCCGGTAGGTGTCGTCGGTCGGCACGCTCGCCCCCAGGGGCAGCCACTGTCGGAACCAGGCCCGGTGGTCGCGCGTGAAGGCGGCCACGGCCAGGCCCACCAGCAGCGTGCCCAGGAGCACGGCTTGGGGATAGCGCACCCCGCGCCGGTCGCGCGGGTCGGGCAGCAGGGCCAGGCGGTCGGCGAAGGCGCACAGGACCTCCAAGAGCTTGGGGTCTTGACATGCGACAATGTATTCCATGAGGGCAACCGTGGGTCCCGTGAGGTATTAACGTCACCCCATAAGACGCATGGCGGCCCTCTTTGTTGCATCCCAGGCGGGTGGGAAACGACCGCTGATGCGGACAGCCTGTGCCGGATTAACCCGAAATCCGCGTTTTTCTGTTCCGTGCCAACCCGTCGTCCAAAGGCATCGCACGGGGCTCCCTCAGCCCTGATTCACCCTCACCCCGCGACTTTTCGGTTGCCCTGCTGATGTAGCGGATCTGCATAGCTACAAAAGATGATGGTGACAGATGGTAGCATTAGGCTATGCTGAGCAAAGCCCACCGGCTACTTGAACGGTGGAAGTGGCTCTCAAGGAGAATCCGATGTTGTTCCGTAACCGCAAGGTGAGAAGTAACGACAGAGAGAGCGTACATGTCCATGTATCTCCGCGTGGAGAGTTGCGTGTGAGCGCGGATGAGGTTTTTGCAACGGAAAGTGTACAGAAACTTGTGGAACAGGTATCGAAGATAAGGACCGAGTATACCGTGCGGAAGAGAATTCAAGACAAATCTGCAAGTGACCAACCAGGCAATCAACACCTGTAGTTTGCGAAAGCTTCATCCCATGGACTTTGGTCAATTGCTCATACCTGTGCTAAGCGGTTACCTGTTGCTAACCCTCTCAAACTTCTTCCGATACAGATTTGAAAGACTCTCGGGCTACCACTTGCTATTTTGGTCCGCATTCACTGGTGTTCTTCTTCTTGTTACGGCGTTGTTGGTGAAATCATATGTCAATTCCCGTTTGTGGAATTTGAATACATACGGAAGTTTGCCGATTTTCGAACTTGCGCCAGTAGAGCATTTTCTCTGTGCAATCGCAAGTCTGATGTTCATATTATTTGGAAATGTGCTGTGTAGCAAGCGCCGCGCGGCTTACGTGGAGCTGATAAGGAGTGGCAGCGATATCGAGCTGTTGTTGGCCGATGCACTGAACAATCATACCATGGTGGAACTAACCACAAAAAGTAGAAAGGTATATGCGGGAATTGTTGTTGAGTGCAATTTACCCACACGGAAAGATTCGGGGGTCGGGATTGTTCCCATGCTGAGTGGTTTCAGATCAAGTGAGAGGTTGGATGTCAGGTACATGATCAACTATGCCCAGATCCAGCAGATCGCCGTAAAGGATGAGATTGTTGATGACCTTGATTCGAGTATGAAAATCGTGATTCCATATGACGAATTAATCTCTGTACGGCCTTTCAATCCTGAATTGTATGACTTGTTCGAGTTTGCGAATACTGAAGGAAGTGCAGACAAGACTGATGGTCAGTAATTGCCTGCAACGACACGGCAGCCGACAGGAACGTGTGGCAGCCTGATATCGCGGCTCATCTCAAACCGCAATCCCCTGTGGCACAGGGACATCCTGGGTATTGTTGTCTCCAGGATGCGAGTCGGTCGATCCGTAGCTGCTCCAGGGTGCTGGCGCAGACCGTGACGGACACATTCGGGGAGTATTGGCCTCGGACTCCGTGTTGGTCCGGGTAGTGGGTCCATCCGGTGTCAGTCGTAGTTGCTTTTTACGTGGTCTCCCAGCAGGCGCCGCTGCCGCGGCGAGGCCTGGTCCAACAACTCCTGGTCGAACTGGAACCGGTTCAGGTAGGGCGGGAACTTCTGCGTGATCATCCGCTGGGCGTAGTGGACCTGCAGCAGGTACCGGGTTTCGTCGCTGGTGTTCGGTGTGCCCCGGTGCCAGACCTCGCAGCGGAACACCACCGCATCCCCGGCCTTGACAATGCAGTCCTGCATCCCGCGGCCGTTCCAGGTGATTTCTCCTTGGGCGGGGCGCCGGCCGGACCGATGGCTGCCGGGGATGAACTGGGTCGGTCCCAGTTCCGGATAGATATCGTTCAAGTAGAAGTGGCATGTCGTGATGAAGACCGGCATGCGCACATTGGGATCCTGCAGTACGTACTCTGGAACTTCGACCGGCATCCAGTCGACGTGTAGGGTTTGTGTCGGGCGGCCGGGACCGGTCACCCAGCCGGTCATGCCGATGACATGGCAGTCGTCGCCATGGACTGCCTCTTCCAGTTCGATGATCCCCGGCCGGTCCAGATAGGAGAAGAACAGGGCGTTGCGGTTGAAGGCGTTGTTGATGACCTTCTCCCGGAAGACGGCGCCGTTTTCCCCAGCCCGGGTATCCCGGTCGAAATGTTCCGCCATGGCCGCCGTGTCGTCCATGGCCTGGCGCAGGACCTGGACTTCGGCGTCCGTTAGATAGCCGGGAAAGTAGGCGAAGCCGTCGCGTTCGAGGCTTGCGACACGCTCTTCGAGGGTGTCAAAGCTCTTCAGTTCCATTGCCTGGGTCATGGTTGTGCCTTGGGGAATCGCGGATGAATGAGTGAACCGAACCGTCCAGTCCGGGTTCAGACCTTGATGGCGCCGGAGGTCAGGCCCTCCACAAACCATCGGCTGGTGAAGAAGAACAGAACGATCAGGGGTATGGATCCTATCAGGAGGCCAGCCATCAGGAATCCGTAGCGCGTGAAATTTTCCACCTGGTAGGACCAGAGCCCCGGCGTCAGCGTCTGGCGTTCTAGATGGGAGATGGTCAAGGCGGGCCAGATCAGGTTGTTCCAGGTTCCCAGGATGTTGAGGATGGCGGCGACCCCCAGCATCGACTTGGACATGGGGAGGGCGATCATGAAGTAGCCCTGCCACTCGCTGGCGCCGTCGATGCGTGCGGCATCGAACAGTTCACCGGGCAGGCTTTGGAGATAGGTGCGGAGAATGAAGATGGCGAAGACCTGTCCGCTGGCAATCCAGGGCAGGATCAGGGACCAGCGCGTGTTCAGAAGCTGCAGGTTTTTGACCAACACGAATGACGGGATCAACGTCAGGGTGGCCGGCACCATCATCAGGGCCAACACCAGGTAGAACAGAAATTCGCGGCCCGGATAGCGGAGGATGGCGAAGGAGTAGGCGGCCAGCGATCCCAGGGCCAGCACGCCGACAACGGTCAGGCCCGACACGAACACGGTGTTGAACAGGAACAGCCGGACGATTTCCCAGGCTGAAAGATAGTTCTCCCAGTGCAGAGGGAACGTGGGCAGAAATGGAACCCGCGAGAACTGGGGGATGGTCTTGAACGAAATGAAGAAGGCCATGAGCAGCGGCAGCAGCTGCAACCCGCATAGGACGGTCAGCAAAAGAGCCCGCCAGAAATCGTGTCTCCGGAACTGTCGTTCGGATGTCACCGTCGCAGCGGCCATGGCCCGGACTCTAGTATTCCTGGGTCGTGATGTACTTCATGTTGATCAGGGTCAGGATCAACGTCAATACGAAAAGGATCACCCCGATGGCCGCCGCATAGCCCATCTTGTTGATGCGGAAGGCGTTCCAGAACATCCACATCCCGGGCACCATCGTCTTGTTGATGGGACCGCCCTGGGTCATGGCGAAGACCGCCGTGAATTCCTGGACTCCCCACATGATGGTTAGGACTGTCAGCAGCTTGATTTGACCCGTGATCAAGGGAAACTCCACGGACCGCAGGATGCGCCAGTTGGTGGCACCATCGATGCGGGCGCTCTCGATGATCTCCTGGGGAATCACTTGGAGGCCGGCCAGCAGGATGAGGATGGCCACGCCGTCCACCCAGGGGAAATTGCGCAGCATCACGGCGTAGAGCGCCGTGTTGGGATTGGCCAGCCAGGCCCGCGTCCATTCCTCCAGGCCGATGGCGATCAGCAGCATGTTGAGGGGCCCGACCGTGGCGTCGTAGATGAATTTCCACAGCATCAACAGCACGATGCCGGGAATGATGACGGGTAGGATGGCCAGAAAGCGATAGAGGTATTTGAGACGCTGGCTGATCATCCGGTGCAGCAGGATGGCCACGAACAGCGACACGAATACAGTGGAAAGGACGTACCAGAGGGACAGCTGGAGCATGTTGCCCATGGACTGCTGGAACACCTTGTCCTTGGTGAACAGCTTGACAAAGTTGCCCAGTCCGACGAAGTCCGCGTCCAGACCCGGTGCCCAGTCGAACAGGGAGCGATAGAGCCCCAGGAACGCCGGATAGTACATGAACACCCCGAGCAGCACCATGGTGGGCACCAGCATCAGGTAGCCCGTGCGTCCCTTCCACACCTGCAGCAGCAGCGGGTCCCTGGAATTGCCTGGAGCAGGACGCGCAGTCATGGGCCCGCGTTGTCGGGAACTGTCTGAAAGCAAGAATACGGGCCAGGCCGCAGAATGCGGCCTGGCCTAGGGTCGGCTCAGCAGGTGAGGCCTTCCCGTTCGATAAACCTGTCGGCGTAGGAATCAAAGGCCTCGGAAATGGTCGCCACGGCGTCATCCTGAGACATCTGATCCAGCAGATAGGCGCGCCAGGCCTGACCGATTGGCTCAGCCGCCTCGGCATCCATCTTCACCTCTTCATAGATGAACATCTGGGTTTCGCCAATCTGGGTGGTCAACAGCTCGAAGGGTTCCTGGAACCTGGGATCGACGGGCACACCCTTTACATTGGGCATGGTGGTGCCGATTTCGGACTGGATCTGGTAGAGGTTGTCCGGAACCGAGATGAACTGCATCAGATCGACGGCATTGGCCAGGACTCCGTCCTTCTCGGCGCGGGTGGCGATGGCCATCTGGTCGCCGACCGGGCCGCCGATGGGCCAGGCGGGGGTGGGCGGCTCGGTCACGTACGCGGACGATTCCGCCGTCAGCAGGGGCGCGAAGAAGGTATCCCATTCGAAGTCGACCAGGGGATCCGTCAGCAGGCGGGGGAACGACCAGGTACCGTTCTCCATGATCGGTTCGTGCTTGGTCAGGAACTTGGCATGGGAGTCGGTGGCCCGCACGGTCCAGTCCTCCGGACGGTAGGGCACGTTGAGCTTCCAGAGGCGCAGCCATTCCCGGTACTGTTCCGAATCCGGCTGGTAGATGCCGTTCTCGATCGCGCAGGCGACCTCCTCGTAGCTGGCGTTGTCCCGGTCCGGATTCACCTGCGGCTCCACGTCGCGGGCAAACACCATGCCGCCGAGCTGCAGGCGATACCAGTGGTCGGTGTCCGAGATGGATCCGGTCCAGCCGCCGTAGGCGCGGACGCCCTCGTCCAGGAAGGCCTGGCAGACCTCCAGGAACTCGGCGTAGTTGGATGGTCCGCTGAGGCCCAGTTCGTTGAACCAGTCTACGTTGTAGTAGAAGAACGTGGTAATCAGGCCGAACACCATGTTGTAGTACCCGTCCCGCATCAGGATTTCCTTGGTGGGGATGGGGAAGAACTGGTCCACCCACGCGCTGCTGCCCGGTTCGCCCGACGGGATGTGGGGATTGGGCGCGTTCATGAAGGGCGTAAGTTCCTGCCACCAGTTCTTGTCCAGGTCGTCCTTGACATGCCAGTGGGCTTGGGGCGTGATGTGGGGAATCGTGCCGGCGTTCTGCTGGGCGATGGTCCATTCCCGGCCGCCCATGGCGGACGGAACCCGGATCCATTCCACGTTCGTGTTGGGAGCCACGTCCTGGTAGGCCTCCAGCACCTGCAGGATGTTGTCGTGCGGGATGGGATTGTCCTCGCTGCGTTCCTGTGACTGGGTCGGTGTCCATCCGCCCCAATTGGCCACGAGTTCCGCGACCTCGGCGGCACCTGCGCCTTCAGGGGACGGTGCCACGGCACAGGCGGCGATGGCACCGGTGACCGTAGCCATGCCTGCTACCTGCAAAAACCTGCGACGGGATACCTTCATGTTGTTCGTACCTACTGGCTGATGGGGTTGCACAACCTCGTTGGACGCGAGGTTTCCTGACTCCAGCATGGTGGGCACCGTGTCGGAAGATGCCGAGGCGGCGCGGCATTGTTCGGTTGTGAAATCTTGCAACACAACACGAAAGTGTGTACTATGTAGTACACATGACACTAGGAAGCTACCTTCGGAACGTAAGAGAACGGCACCGGGAGCGGGATCGGACCTACTCCTTGCGTCAGGTGGCCCTGCGTATTGGGGTGGAACCCGCCTATCTAAGCAAGATCGAACGGGATGTCGTGCCTCCACCCTCGGAAGGCACCATCCGGCGGTTGGCCCGCGACTTGGAAGAGGATCCCGATCTGCTGCTGGCCATGGCCGGCAAGGTGTCCGGTGACCTCCAGGCCATCATCCTGCAGCGGCCCCAACTCTTTGCGGACCTGTTGCGCCAGCTGAAGGATGCACCCGACCACGCGATATTGACCGTCGTGCGCGAAGTGCGCGATGGGGATTGGTGATTCGAAACCGTACGGTTCAGGAAAGGAGAAAAACCACATGATTGTCCTGCAAGACGACCGCCTTGAGTTCCGGTTTCCGGAGGTGCACGCGAAGGCCCGGTGTTCGATCAGCTTCATGCGTACGCTGCGCCTGCCCGACGACAACCGGAGTTATCCGCTGCCGCCCGGCTTGGGACACTTCCCGCTTCATCATGTCGATGACTTTGGTGCCACGGTGCCGTCGGCCTGGATGCAGCACGGCGGCGTGTTCCTGCCCATGTACCAGGCCGAAGCAATGTGGATCAATTTCAGCTGCCACTATCCCATGGCCCTGAAGATCGCGGCCGGCAAGGTGTGTGCCTTGACAGGCGAGACCTGGGCACCGGAACTGGTACCTGAACCACAGAACTATCTGGTGGTACCGGATCAACCCTGGTTGGACGGGTTCTGCGTCGGCCAGGACCTGATCCGCCAGTTTGTGGCGATGCCCCTGGGCGAAGGCTACTCCGCTGAGGAGCAGTTGACCGGAGAGGCGCGGTACGGCGGTCTGCAGATCCTGGCCTACCCCATGAAGGCGGATGTTTATAAGGCCCGGTTTGAACAACCCAAACTGCAACGGCTGTATTCACCAATGATGGCGGAGGCTGCATATGCGCCTCCCGAAATGGGATTGGCACCGGGCGGCCTTATGCGGCAGGAGGTCTACGAGGACAACCACGGTTTTGAAGCATGGGATACATCCGTCAGTTCCCGCTGCTTCGTGCACATCCTGAACAGTGTCCAGTACCGGACTGTGACGGGGAACTACCCGCCTTCGGCACCTCCCTCCGCCGCGGACTATGCCGAGGCCGGCCTGCCCTGGTTCGAGTACTACGCCAGTGACTTGGCGGCCCTGTCTGGGGCGGCCAGCTTGGCGGGCCTTGACAGTATCGCGGCCAAGAAGATCAAGAAGGGGGAGGGCGAATGGGAAGACAACGAAGCAATTCAATCCGACCGGATAGTCAAGCTGTCGAATGGTCAGGTGCGCGAAGGGACGTTCTGAGGATTTGGTTCACAAGCGTGAGAGACAAGGGTTCATATATTGGAACTCCGCCGAAAAACCGTCTCGTAAATCAAGCCTCAACATGGCATGGATGACGACTGAACGGTTACCGGGAAACCACTGAGCATATGCCTCAATTTGACGAGGCCCTGACCCTTGTCCGCGACCGTATCACCGGTTTGTTTGGTATGGGCTGCTCCTTTGAACGCCTGATGCAAGTCGCCCTGATCAGGGCGACTTGCATCGAGCGCGTGCGGCTGCGGCGTGAATGGCCGGACCGTGACGGACCGGATACCGGCATTGCTTTGATGGCCGAAGAGCGGGAAGGGAATCCCTGTGCCATTCAGTGCAAGTTCTTTGAGCCCCACCGGCCCATCCTAAACGGGCCATTGACTCGTTTCGGGCGAGGTCAGTGCCAACTCAGCACATCTCGCGCCTGAGCATCAACACGGATGGGGCCATCCAGCACAAGGCCTTGGGCACTCTGCAGGCTTCGCCCAAGCCGGATACCGCGGAACTGAACGGCTGGGACATGGACTGGCTGCGCTATGTGGACAACCCGGAAAACTTGGGGTTTCGCACACGCGGACCCTACACATCCCCTGCCAGCAGGAAGCCGTGGACAAGGTGTGTGAGGGTTTTGTCACCAGTAAACCGGGGCCAGCTGATCCTGCCTTGTGGCGCGGGCAAGACCAGCGGCATCGGCAACCATCCCAACGCTTGGTTCGCAGACAATCCGGTACTGGGGACTGCATTTGGCGCGCTTAGTCACTGTTTCCGTGGAGTCGGCGTGCATCATCTGCAACCAGTCAGTTGCACTGACATTGGTTTCCGTATGGCAAATCCGGCTCCCTGATGGTGGTCCGGAGAATCGGGCAGTATGTGCATGGCAGAAGCAGGACCATCACTTCGAGTAGTGTCCGCTCCTTCTGCGTGTGTGTTCAAGGGCATTGCTCACAGGAGCCCAACCTCTCTCCACGTCTGTGGTGGACGGTGCTCGTAACATTGGTGCTAAGTGGTCCAACAAGGGAGACGACATTCTGTGCCGTGTTACTGTGCACGCAATGTGTTTGGCTTCCGACCTGCCTGATTGAAAAATTGTACAAAGTACTCCAAATAAATATCCATGAAAATCTTTGTCAAATTGATCCACCTGTTGATTCCGGTTCTGTTGGTGTGGAATCTGGTTGCCTGTGAGATGGTTGTTCCTCCGCCGCCATCCCCGCCGCAACCTTGCACGGATCGTGAAACGGCCCTTGACTTTGGCTTCTACGCCTATTTTGAACCTGTGAGCTACAGTGCCGATGACAATCCTGCGGTGCCTGACTTCAATACCCACCTGGGCTATGAAGCGGATCTCTTATCGGCCCTGGAAGCAATGGAGTACACAGGCCTGTCCTTTGCCCGAAGCGGGATCGCGGCTTGGGATCGAATCTGGTTGCTGTCTGCCCAACCGCAGTTCGATATGGTCGGAGGCGGTATCACCATTCTTGACTCCCGTACCTACAACGCCAGCAGCGAACGCGTGGTGGCCTTTACCTCCGGGCATATCGCGTTTCGACAGTCGCTCTTGGTGCGGGTGGCGGACGCTGACCGTCTGGCAAGCCACGATCTCTTGACAAGCGACGTGCGCGTGGGTGTGCTGGCGGGAACGACGGGCGAGGCTCGGTTGCTGCAACTGACGGGCCTGGCCGATGACGCGGGGATGCTGCGCGCAGGCACGCGTATCGACACTCCACAGGGGTCAGTGGTGTCGGACGGGAGCGCGGATTACGCTGTCACAGCTGCCGGTGCCTCGCCTGCCCTAAAGGGGCGCATGCACCTATATCCTCCGCGCGATGACATGCCCCAGGTCGTCTATTTGGGAGACGACCTGGGCGAGGAGGTGAATATTGCCGAAGCGTTGCGTCTGGGACAAGTCGATGCCGTGGCCCGAGGAGAGATTGGCAACCGCGATGCGGTCCACGCACTGGGGCCTGACTTCACGGTCACCGGACTCGACAGTGAAGTTGAATTCGGCGGCTTTACGTTGCCGGTGGAAAATGCAAGCTTGATTGCCTGCATCAACGAAAAGATTGATTGGCTGACTGACAACCGAAACATCGGCTATGCGGAGTGGCGGGCCGATCCGGGAGTATTCCGTCAACGGGCCGATCAGTGGAATGCACAATGGCCCAAAGAAGAATGGCACTGTTTCAGTTTCGTTGATAACAGGTACTGCTGGCAGTAGACAGGTCAGTTACCCGTTCCATCGCGTCCGACGCCGACTGTAGTCGACGGTATGTCAGCACGGTGTGACCATGACCGTCTATTGCCCTGGGCCGTAATCAACGAAACTGAAACATTGCCGCCCGAGTAGTCCTCCAACAGCCGCGGCGGGGATGTTGCAGTTCCTGAACAGGTGGTTGGTATCGCGGTTCGGCGATGGCAGCCATGGGCATCGAGTGTCCCGGAGCAACCGGCCTTGCTGAGGCGTCTTGCCTGTTGTCCTTGGTGCCGACTCGCGTGCAGAACCCAACCAGAATGCGGCCCGGTAACACACCTATTCGGGCTGTGACCGCAATCAGTTCCGGGAACTGGTCCGTAGGGGTTCCGATTCAGGCCACCCAGTTCAGGGTCCTGTCCACCGCCTTGAGCCAGTTGGCATGCAGTGCGTCGCGCTCCTCGACGCCAAGGGTGGGCTCCCAAACCCGGTCCACCCGGAATCCGGTCCGGATTGTCTCCTCGGATTCCCAGTAGCCGATGGCCAGACCGGCGGCATAGGCCGCGCCCAGGCTGGTGGTTTCCGTGATCACGGGCCGGACTACGGGAATGCCCAGAATGTCGGCCTGCAACTGCATCAGGAAGTCGTTGGCCGTGGCGCCGCCGTCCACGTTGAGGCGTGGCATGGCAATGCCGCCTTCCTCGATCATCACGTTGAGCACGTCCCGCGACTGGAAGCAAATGGCTTCCAACGCGGCCCGCACCACGTGCGCCTTGGTTACATAACGGGTCAAGCCGGCCAGCACACCGCGGGCATCGCTGCGCCACCAGGGGGAAAAGAGGCCGCTGAAGGCCGGCACCAGGTAGCAGCCCCCGTTGTCGGGCACGCTGGAGGCCAGTTCCTCGGTGTCGGCGGCATCATCAATCATCTGCATCTCGTCGCGGAGCCACTGCACCGTGGCGCCGCCCATGGCCACCGACCCTTCCAGCGCATAGATGGCCGGCCGGTTGTCGAACCGGTAGGCCACCGTGGAAATCAAACCCTTGGTACTCCGCCGGATTTCCTGCCCCGTGTTGAGCAGGAGGAAGCAGCCGGTGCCGTAGGTGTTCTTGGCCTCTCCCGGTGCCAGACAGGCCTGGCCAACGGTGGCGGCCTGTTGGTCGCCCAGAATGCCGCAGATGGGGACCTGGGCGCCGAGCGGCCCATCGGCCGCGGTTGCACCTAGGGCATCGGTGCTGCTACTGGGTGCGATCATCGGGAGAATGGCGGCCGGAATGTCCAGGGCTGCGAGCAGGTTTTCATCCCAGTCCAGTGTCTCCAGGTTCATGCACATGGTGCGGCTGGCATTGGTCACGTCCGTGACGTGTCGGCGGTCGGCGCTGAGCTGGAGCAACAGCCAGGTGTCGATTGTTCCGAAACAGAGGTCCCCGCGTCGGGCCCTGGCCATGCCGTTGTCGATGTGGTCCAGGATCCAGCGGATTTTGGACGAGGCGAAGTAGGGGGAGATAGGCAGGCCGCTGCGATGGGCTATTTCCGGTTCCAATCCGTCCGCCAGCCATTGGTTGCACAGTCGGTCGGTACGTGTGTCCTGCCAGACCAGAGCGTTGTGGACCGGACGTCCCGTCGCGCGTTCCCAGATGACAGTGGTCTCCCGCTGGTTGGTGATGCCCAAAGCCCCGATGTCGTTGCCGGTCAGTCCGACGGAGGACAGGGCCGTGCGTATCACCTCGGCGCAGTTGGCCCAGATTTCCAGAGGGTCGTGTTCGACCCATCCCTGCTGCGGGAAGATTTGACGGTGTTCCTTTTGGGCCTGTGCCACCACCTTGGCTTCGTGGTTGAACACCATGAAGCGCACACTGGTGGTGCCGGCGTCCAAGGCACCGATGTAACGTGTCGACATGGGGCTTGCGGAGAAAAGGGGGACGGAAGTTGCTCGGGAGTGCCTGCCGACTAGGACGGCGGCGCTCCATTTTGGAGAGGGTGACGGCCGCGGTGCCGCCTGCCGGACCTGCGGGAACGGCAGCCTTCAGGTTCACCATCCGATGGCCAATGCGCGCGGTTCCCGTTGCCCTTGTTGGACAGCATGAAGAACCTGTTGTAAAGGCCGGCCAGGGCTGCGCCGCCAAACGTAGCCACCATATAGAGCCAAATGCCCGCGTAGTTGCCCGTGGCCACGGCGGGTCCCAAGGTGCGGGCGGGGTTGAAGGACGCACCGGTCAGTGGACCGAATGCCACGATTAGGGCACCTACGGTGAAGGCGATGGCGATGGGTGCCAGGTTGCCGGCCTTGCCCTTGACGGCGCAGTGCAGGATAGCGTTGACCATCAGGAACGTGCCGAGCACCTCAAGCGCGAACGCGGCCGGAACAGAAACGCCGTCGGCAATGACCGTGGCGCCGTAGGCTGACGTCGCGCCGGACAAGTCCACCATACCTTTGAAGGCAAATTGCACAAACAGGCCTCCCGCAACGCCGCCGGCCAACTGGACCACGATGAACGGCAGGACCCGGACTCGCTCGATGGCACCGGCCACGAACAGGCCAAGGGTAGCCGCGGGATTGATGATGCTGCCGCTGATGTCGCCGTGGGCATAGGCCATGACCATGATGACTAAGGCATGGGCGAACATGATCGAGACCAGGGAGCCGATCCCCAGATCCGCCAACACGACAGCGCCGGTACCGGCAAAGATGAGCAAAAATGTGCCGAGGAACTCGGCCAGCAAACGGCGAGCAGTTTCTTTGCGCATGGTGTCGCCGTTCGGATTCGGCAGTCTGGCGTCAACGGTCCGGGATGTCATCATTCCTGGCTTGTGAGACAGCAACGAGGGGCCCACGCGACCCGGTTGCTACTGTTGCAACACAGATGGCAATGGGTGGCGGAAAGTCGACTTCAACCCGTGACGGCTCAACGGAACCGGGCCCTACCAAAGGGTGATGATCCGTTCGTCCTGCTGTCGTAGCTTTTCCCGGTTGGACCGGAGTGAGACGATGATGGCCAGACAGGCGGGGATGGCGAAGGCCAGGTAGGACCAGGACAGCACTCCGTTTGCGGACAGGGCCAGAAAGCCGGTCAAGGAGACCACACCGGTGGACAAGGTCGCGATCGCGGCAATGCGGCCCCACCAAATCATGGTGGCCCCGACCAGGACCACAATCAGGCCGACGATTGGGTTGAGGGCCAGGCAGGTCAACGCGCACGTCATGCCGCCGGCCCCTCCCCTGAAGCCCAGGAAGACCGACCAGTTGTGACCCAGAACGGCGCCGCCGCCGGCCGCGGCCGCGGCCAGGACGCTGAGGTCCTCCGTCGCCGCGGGAGCCAGTTGTGCCAGCAGCCATCGGACCAGGACCACGGCTGCGACGCCTTTCAGGGCATCGCCCAGGGCCGTCGGCAGGGCTGCCTTGAGGCCGGCGGCGCGCCAGGCGTTGGTGGCACCGGTCCGTCCGGACCCGACGGTCCGGATGTCCACGCCCCAGACCCGGCAGGCAAGGAACCCGACCGGGACGGCCCCCAGCAGGTAGCCGATGAGGATTGCAGCCGGGACATACAGGTATGGGCTGTCCATCGCCGGAGCCGTAGGGGTCTCCCTGCGAGTCGCCGGCTGGCCGGTTACAGCAGGGCCTTGACCGCCTCCAAGGCTGCCGCGTAGTCGGGTTCGTCCGTCAGTTCGTCGAGGTACTCGACGTAGGTGACCTTGTCCTTCTTGTCAATGACGAACACGGAACGGTGGTTCAGGCGCAATTCCTTGACCTCGGTGCCATAGGCTTGGCCGAACGCCATGGCCTTGTGATCAGACAGCATCTTCAGGTTCTCGATGCCGTCGGCCGCACACCAGCGTTCCTGGGCCACCGGCAGGTCGGCACTGACGGTCAGTACGACCACTTGGGCATCGTCCAAGGCCGCAGCCTCTTCGTTGAAGTTCCTGGTTTGCGTCTGGCAGACGGGAGTGTCGATGCTGGGTACGACGCTGACGAGGCGAATCTTGCCCACACTGTCGCCGAGCAGGTTGTAGGTGTCGGCTAGGGTGGCGGCGAGCTCCACATCGGGAGCCTCGTCGCCCACGGATACCTGCCTGCCCTCCAAGTGCAGCTCGGTGTCTCTCAGGAAGGTTACGGTTCTCCAGCTCATGATTGATCGTCCTCGTGATGACAAATCGGGGAATAGAGTAAGGGGGTGCGCACACCAGGCTGGCTGTCAGGCACCAATTTCGGGCGGCGGCCGCGTTTGCACATCTGTGGTTCGGGTGATGACGTCCGACGTGATCTCGGTGGGTGATGCCTGGTGCCGGTGGTCGGCTGAACCCAACAGGAACATCTCCGCCTTCATGACCGCATTCTCATCGATGTAGATGGTGTTGACATGAACATGGCCGTGGACTTCGGCGCCCTGCAGGATCTCGGCCCGATCGGCGGTCAGGGTGCCACTGTATACGCCGCGGATTGAGACAATCTGGGCAGTCAGGTCGGCACCCACGCGGGCATCCTCGGCAATGATTATATTGGCGGATGTTTCGATGAGCGCATTTTCAACCATGCCTTCGATGATCACGGTGTTCCGGCACCGCAGGTGGCCGCTGAACCAGGTGTCGGATCCCAGGATCAGTTCCGTTCCGGGTTGTTCCCGAAGTGCTCCGGTTCCGTTGATCCAACCGCCCATCGCGCGCACGATGCGCTGGATGCCGGTGGTTTGGTTTTCGCTGGTCATTGCTGTCATGCGCTCGGAGGCGCCGCGTGGCAGATGCGGCCCGACGGCAAGGTCATTGTAGTCATTTACAGAATGCTGCGGGCGGCGTACCGGCCCTGGCGGGGCTGTCCCGGACGTCAACCCCCCAGATACGCCTCGATGACCGCGGGGTCATTGGCCAAGTCGGCGGCGAAGCCCTCAAGCGTCAAGCGGCCCGTCTCCATCACGTAGGCGCGGTTGGCCAGCGTTAGTGCCCGCCGCGCGTTCTGTTCCACCAGCAGGATAGTGGTGCCCTGGTGGCTGATGTCCGCCACCTTCTCGAAGATCTGGTCCACCAGGACCGGAGCCAGTCCCATGGACGGTTCGTCCATCAACAGGAGACGCGGCCGGGTCATCAGGGCGCGCCCCATGGCCAGCATCTGCTGTTCACCGCCGCTGAGCAACCCCGCAGGTTGTTTCATGCGCTCGCCCAGGCGCGGGAACAGACCTGTCACCATGTCCATGTCGGCGCGTACACCGTCCTTGTCGTTGCGCTGATAGGCACCCATCAACAGGTTCTCGTATACCGACATCCGGGCAAAGACACCGCGGTTTTCCGGCACCATCACCATGCCGCGCCCGACCAGTTCGTGCACTTCGGCACCACGGGTGTCCCGCCCGTCGAACAGTACCGCGCCGGTAGTGGGCGACATCAGGTTGCAAATGGTGCGCAGGGTGGTGGTCTTGCCGGCACCGTTGGCTCCGATCAGTGAGACGATCTCGCCTTCGTCCACGAACAGGGAGATGCCGTGCAGGGCCTCCAGATTGCCGTAGGCGGCGCGGACGTCCCGCAACTCAAGCAGATGCATGGCATTTCAACCCGGGGGCGGCTAGTCCTGGGCCGAACTGCCCAGATAGGCTTCGATGACCTCGGGATTGGCCCGGATTTCCTGCGGCGTGCCGGAGGCAATCGTGCGCCCGTAGTTGAGGACCATGATGTGCTCCGAAATGCCCATCACGAAACGCATGTCGTGCTCAATCAGCAGCAGTGAAACATTGCGTTCATCCCGCAGGCGCTGCAGCAGCCGTTCCGTGTCCGCGGTCTCGCGGGGATTCATGCCCGCGGTCGGCTCGTCCAACATCATCAGCCGCGGTTCGCTGGCCAAGGCCCGGGCGATTTCCAGGCGTCGCTGGTCCCCGTAGGGCAGTTCGTCCGCTTGGCGGTCGGCGCTCGCGTCGAGGTCCACGAAGGCCAGGATGGCATGGGACCGCTCCACAACCTCGTCGGTTTCCCGCCGCGCGGCGCGCGTGCCGAAGATGGATCCGAGCCAGGTCGTGCGCAACAGGCGTTCCTGGCCCAGCATCACGTTTTCCAGGACGGTCATGTTCCGGAAGAGCCGAATGTTCTGGTAGGTACGTGCGATGCCGGCGCGCGCGATCTCGTTGGGCGGCAGTCCGGTGATGCGCCGTTCTCCCAGGTGGATTTCACCCTCGGTGGGTTCGTAGAATCCGCTGATGCAATTGAACAGGGTGGTCTTGCCGGCGCCGTTGGGGCCGATGATGGACACAATCGTGCCGGTTTCCTGGTGGAAGTCCACGTTGTCGACTGCGCGCAGGCCGCCAAACTGCATGGTCAGCCCGGAAACGGACAGCAGGGATTCGGACATGGCCGTGTCAGCCGGAGGCTGCGGAGGAACTGGCTGCCGGAGTCCCGCCGGCCGGCTGCGGGGCCGGTTCGGTGCGGTAGTGGCGCGCCCGGGCCGGCATCAGGCCGCCGGGCCGGTAGATGGCCACTGCCATGAGGAGGATCCCGTACAGGAGGAAGCGAAACTCGGAGAATTCGCGCAGGAGTTCCGGTACGCCGATCAGCATCAGGGTGCCAAGCACCATGCCGCGTATGCTGCCCATGCCACCCACGATGATGATGCACAGGACATTCATCGAAATCAGGAGCGAGAAGGAGTGGGGGAAGATGGTGCCCAGCTTCGAGGCGAAGATGGCGCCGGCCAGCCCGCCGCTGGCGGCGCTGAGCGTGAAGGCCAGGGTTTTGATCCAGGTGGTGTCGATTCCAATGGCGTTGGCTACGGTTTCGTCGTCGCGGATGGCCATCCAGCGACGACCGGTCAGCGAAAGGTCCAGGCGGTTGATCACCACCAGCATCACGAGGCTGGCTGCCAGGATGATGTAGAAGAGATGCTGGGGCGTCTGGAAGGTGAACGCACCGATGTTCGGCTTGGGAATGAACAGGACACCCTGCGAGCCACCGATCAGCGGTGCCAGCCAGTCGGACAGGGCCAACAGGCGGATGATTTCGCCGAATCCCATGGTGGCAATGGCCAGATAGTCCCCGCGCATGCGAATCACCGGCAGCGCCAACAGGAGGCCGGTGAACATGGCCGCCAGGATGCTCACGGGCAGGATGAGCCAGAAGTTGAATTCCCCGGTGGCCTGCGGGCCCGAATTGGTGAGCACGCCCATCAGGTAGGCGCCCACCGCAAAGTTGGTCACGTAGCCGAGGTCGAACAGGCCGGCCAGGCCCACGGCAATGTTCAGTCCCAGGGCCATCAGCAGGTAGAGGCCGACGTTGGCCAGCACTTCGCTGAGGTAACTGCCCACCAGCCAAGGCAGCACCAGCAGCACTAGGACGCCGGCACCGCGGACCGCCAGCGACACCTGCCGCTGACGTTCCGGTTCGAGCTGCGGCAGGCGGTCCTGCATCCGCAGCCGGATGCGCGGCACCAGACCGCGCCAGGCGAACACGGACGCAACCGCGATGGCCGCCACCGCGGGTCGGAGCGCTCCCTGGCTAAACAGCAGCCGATCGGGTCGTCCGTTCAGGATTTGCCGCAGGACCTGGCTGATCAGCTCGCTCAGCAGAGCCATACCGACTACTATCAGGGCGGCTATGAAGATCGTGTTGCGCAAGTAGGCCGGCATCAAGGCTAGGCCGGAACCGACGGCACCGGCCCCTAGGGCTGTCACCGCAAACAGCCCCAGGCCGGCCGCCAGCACATCCTGTCCCATGGTCATGTACGCAACCAGGGCCGGCGAGGCATGCGTGAACATGTGTCGGATGGATACGGCATCGATGAACAGGATGAACAGGCCCGTCGCGACCATGCCTGCAAGACAGGCGACGAGCACCCGAATCCAGCCGACCCTCCTGTTTGGAGCCTGTTGCTGCAGCAACAGGCCCAGGCCCACAAAGGGGCCGAACAGTACCAACTTGCCCAGGTCCAGGACGCCCATGACAATCTCGCGCTCGCCGAAGGCCTCCATCATGCCCGTCAGCGCGATGTAGATGCACAGGACGCCGGCCACGGCTCCCTGTGAGAGGGGTTTGGCCAATTGTTTGAGCAGGCGCTGCATCAGGCCTTCTCCTCCTCGATGACCTCGCCCATGATGCCCTGCGGCCGGAAAATCAGGATCAGGACCAGCATCAGGAAGGCGATGACGTCCTTGAGTTGATTGGAGCCGGGAATGCCCAAGCCGGTCAGCACCAGATTGGGGCCCAGCGCTTCGAAGATGCCAAGCAGGAGGCCGCCGATCAAGGCGCCCGGCACACTGCCGATGCCCCCCAGTACCGCGGCCGTGAAGGCCTTGACGCCGGGGAAGAAGCCCATGATGAAGCTGACGCCCTGCGGCTTGTAGAGACCGTTGATGACACCTGCGGCGCCGGCCAGCGCGCCGCCGATGCCGAACGTGAACATGATGACGCGTTCGATGTTTACCCCCATCAGGCGGGCAGTTTCCATGTTCTCGGATACGGCCCGCATGGCCCGTCCGATCCGGGTCTTTTCCACAAGGATGTACAGACCCGCCATCAGTGCCAGGGCGACCGTGAAAACGGTGATTTGCACATGCGGCACCGTGATTTGTCCCAGTTCCAGGCGCCCGTCGAGTCCCGGCACCGTCGGATAGGAGCGGAACGCGGTGCTGAAGAAGCCGCGGGCCGTGTACTGGAGGAAAAACGATGCGCCGATCGCGGAAATCAGCATCACCAGCCGCGGTTTGTTGCGCAGGGGCTTGTAGGCCACCCGTTCCACCAGCACGGCGACCGACATCGAAACCAAGGCTGCGAACAGAATCCAGCTCAGGACCGTGATCGCGGGGGCGCGTTCCAGAATGCCTTGCTGAGACGTCCATATGGCCAGAAACACTGTGCAGAACGCCCCGAACATGAAGACGTCGCCGTGGGCGAAATTGATCAGGCGCAGGATGCCGTATACCAGCGTGTAGCCCAGTGCAATCAGGGAGTAGATGCTGCCCTGGGCCACGCCGGCGGAAATCAGCGTGCCCCACTGCGCCGCCGAGAACCGGCCTTCCATGAAGGTCCGCGTCGACCCGATTATCACCGCGCTGATGAATCCGATGCGAATTAGCAACAGGACGACGTCAACCCACGACATCCTGTCGAGGGCCAGGCGGCGCACCAGGGTGGCGGCCAGAGAGGAGTCCGCGGCGGTCACGGGGCCCGGCTTGCCGTCGATGGGGCAACGGGTCCGGTCCGGCATCCTCGCGGCTTCAAAGGCATGCGCCCGGACATGCCGTCCCGGTGCCGGCGGATGTCGGTCATGATCAGTCGGCCAATACCATTTGGCTGATTTCAATCCCGGCCTGGCTCATCATCTCAAGGGAGGTGGCGACATCGCCATGCACGCGGTTGTAGACCACGCGTCGGATCCCTGCGTTGATGATCATTTTCGCGCAGGTCAGGCAGGGAGCGTGCGTGACGTAGACCGTGCCGCCGTTGGTCGAGACGCCGTGCAGGGCCGCCTGGATCAGCGCGTTCTGCTCGGCATGCAGGGTCCGGAGGCAGTGGTCGGGACGGTTGGGGTCCGCAAAGAGGTGGCCCACCTCGTTGCAATGGGGCAGGCCGCTGGGGGCGCCGTTGTAGCCGGTCACCAGAACCCGGTGATGCCGCACGATCAGGCACCCGACCGCCGCCCGGTCGCAGGTGCTGCGGGTGGCCGCCACACGCGCGAGCTGCATGAAATATTGATCCCAGGTTGGGCGGTGGTCCGGGGCGGCCTGGCCGGGAGGAGTCTGGTTCAAGGATGGTTCGGTTCGATGGCGGCGGGTTGCGTGTCCAGGTCGGCGGCCAGCCGCCGTCGATCCTGTTCGCTGTCACAGGCCAGATAGGTGGTGCCCATTATCCGCTTGACGTGCCGCCTGCGCAACCGGCTGGGCCGTTCCTGACGGTGTGTCAGGCGCACACAGGGCTTCCTGAACGAACCAAAGTACAGCTCGCCGACGGCTATGTCTACGATGTCTCCGGGCTGGCAGAAGATATACCACATGCCTTCCAACTGCTCGCGGCTACGTCCAATGCCGCAATACCGGGTTGGTTCAAGCCTTGTGATGACCGCGTGTTCCCGGGTGGGAAAGGTCCGGTACTCGCCTGACAGCCAGACATGGCGGCGGCAGCGCTCCTCCACCGCGAACAATCCCGTGACCGAAACCTGAATCGCCTGTCCCGGCGGCAACGGCACAGGTTTCGGAGGGGTGCCGCGCTCGGGCTGGAACATCACATAGTCATGGGTGTGCGCGGTCCACCAGACATAGGCCAGCAGTGCCAAACCGGCAACCGGAAAAGCCGCTGACCAATTCGGCAGGGCAGTGGCGTTGAGGGCCAGGAGGACGGCCGATGCCAACAACAGCACGCAGAGCCACTGCAACAGGCTGGGGGATCCCACATGGTGGTGGGCCAACCCGTGCATGACGCGCATGATGGCAGGTGAGCGCATGAACCTGGTTGGCAGGTCTGACGTTGCGGACCCGGACTGGCGGAACGCGGTGGTGCCGGCCACCGCCCCTAAATAGGATTGGGCACCGTCCCGCCGATGTTGGCGCCCTTGTCCTCGGTATCGCCGCTGTCCGTCACGTGTGCCTGGTCCGGCGGTGTTTCGGGTTCTGCCTGACCCATGGCGGACGGTTCGTCACTGACCATGTCGGCCGTGAGTTCACCGCTCAGGATGGCTTCCAGGTCGGCCGCCTCAACAGTTTCTCTTTCAAGCAGGAACACCGCCAGCCGATCGAGCTCCTCGCCGTGTTCGGCCAGCAGGGCCTGTGCCCTGTCCGACGCTTCGGTTACCACTTTTTGGACGGCGTTGTCGATTTCCTCGGCCGTCTTCTCGCCGTAGTTGCGGTACTCGGTGATTTCCGAACCGAGGAAGACCATCTCTTCCCTTTGGCCGTACTGGATCGGACCCAGTTCCGGACTCATGCCCCATTGGGTGATCATCGTGCGGGCGAGGCGCGTGACCCGATCCAGGTCGTCGGTGGCTTCGGTAGTCACTTCGCCAAAGTGCTGCTGTTCGGCCAGCCGGCCGGCGAGCGTGGCGGACAGCATGGCGTTGATGCGTTCCGTGTTGTAGAGGTGCATCTCGTTCTCCGGCAGGCTGTGTGAATAGCCGCCCTTGCGCCCGCGCGGCACAATGGTGATACGGTGTACCGGATCGTGTTCGGGCAGGTAGTGCATGGCCAGGGCGTGGCCGGCATGGTGGTAGGCCAGAATTTTCCGTTCCCGATCGCTGACCTGTCGGGACTTGCGCTCCGGTCCCACCCGAACCCGTTCAATCGCCTCCTCGAAGTCCTCCATCACAATCGTGCGCCGGTTGTTGCGGGCCGCGTAAATCGCGGCTTCGTTGACCAGGTTCTCGATGTCGGCGCCCACGAATCCGGCACTGTGCCGGGCCACCGTGTCCAACTTCACGTCCTCGTCCAGAGGCTTGCCCTTTACATGCACGTCCAGGATGGCGCGCCGGCCCTTCATATCGGGCGTGTCCATGGTCACCCGGCGATCGAAACGGCCCGGCCGGAGCAGGGCGGGATCCAGAATGTCGGGCCGGTTGGTGGCCGCCATCACGATTACTTCGGTACTCGTGTCGAACCCGTCCATTTCCACCAGGATTTGATTCAGGGTCTGTTCCCGTTCGTCGTGGGAGCCGCCCATTCCGGCGCCGCGGCGCCGGCCGACGGCATCGATTTCGTCCACGAAGATGATGCACGGCGCGTTCTTCACGGCCTGCGAAAACAGGTCGCGCACCCGCCGGGCACCAACCCCCACGAACATCTCCACGAACTCCGATCCGGAGATGTTGAAGAACGGGACCTCGGCCTCGCCGGCGACAGCCTTTGCCATCAGGGTCTTGCCCGTGCCCGGAGGGCCGACCAGCAGCACGCCCTTGGGAATGCGGGCGCCGAGTGCCAGGAAGCGTTCCGGTGTCTGGAGAAACTCGACCACTTCCTCCAGTTCGAACTTGGCCTCCTCGTTGCCGGCCACGTCGGAAAAGGCGACGGATACGCTTTCGCCTTCCAGCATGCGGGCCTTGTTGCGCCCGAAATTAAACGTTTGGCTGCCGAACGCCTGGGCCTGGCGCAACATGAAGAAGAAGAAGGCGCCGATCAAAAACAGCGGCAGCAGGCCGAGCAGGACCGGCCCGGTCCGCGACCAGAAGCCAGGCTGCGCAATGCGGATGTCCACGCCGGCCAGCGTCTCGGCCGACAGACCCAGATCGGCCAGCGTCTCCAGGAAACTGATGCGGGTCTCCTTGAGCGCGGTGGTGGATGTTCCGTCCTTAAGCTGCACTTCGACCCGATCCACGCCCACCAGCATGTTGGTCACGTCGCCCGCCTGCAGCGCGGCGGCAATCGTATCCAGGGACACGAATTCCGGGCCGGGCCGGAACTGACGTACGACCACGTAGATCAGGATGCTGGCAACAACAAGACCCGCGGCCGCCAATGCCAACGTGCGCGGCGTCAGGACGATGATTTTCTTCACAGGGGGATGCGCTCGCCTTCAGGCGTTACTTGTAGATGCATTTTACCCCAGAAAGGCGTGCGGCTTTCCAGCCTCCGGCCTGAATCAACACGGACATCCACAGGCTTGGCGGACGGTCAATTCGGTTCGGACAGGCCGCGGCGCAGCAGTTCGTACAGCACGACCGCGACGCTGACGGACAGATTCAGGCTGTCCATGCCCGGGGTCATGGGGATGGCGGCCACCGCGTGGGCGACATCGCGCCAGATCGGGGACAGACCGGTCGCTTCGCTGCCGAAGACGCAGGCGACCGTTCCCGGCAAACCGTCTGTGCTGTACAGGCTGCGTCCCTCGGGGGACACGGCTAGGACGGTGCACTGCTGGCGGTTGAGCCAGCCGACAACTTCCTCCACCGGGGCCTCCACGCACCGTAGGTCGAAGCACAGACCGACGCTGGCGCGAATCACATTCGGGTTCATCAGGTCGGTACCACCCCTGCCGTGCGTAGCCAGAATCAGGGTGCCGCTCCCGGCGGCCCGCATGGTTCGGAGGACGGCGCCGATGTTGCCGGGCTTGTCCACATCCTCCAATACCACCAGCCGCTCGTTCGGATGGGGAACCAGGCCGCGCAGGGAGTGGACCGGAGGTTTGATTTCGACCAGCAGGCCGCCCACGGAAGCGCGCATGGCCAGACGTCCGTAGACGTGGCGCGACACGGTATGGAAGCGGCCGCCACCGGTTTGCGTCCGGGACTGCAGGCGCGCCGCGAGTTCCGTTCCCTCCGGGCTGAGCAGGAGTTCCTCGCACACGAACACGGTCTGGATGGGAACGCCGTTGCGCAGAACCGCTTCGATTTCCCGGTAGCCTTCGGCCAGGGTTTGCCGATGGGCGCGGCGGTATGCGCTCTGGCGCAGGCGCAGGGCATGACGAATCCTGGGATTGCGGGTACTGGAGATGTGGCCGTGGCCGGTGTCCGACATGGTCAGAAGATTGCCTGCGGGGTGCCGCGGTGCTTGGGACGATCACTGCCAAACGGTTATGTGGCCGCCTTTTTGGTCGAGTTCCGATCCCTACTCTATACTGCGCGCTGCGGTCAGGATTAGCCTCCAGTTCATTGCCGGTTGCGGAAGCCGGCCCAGGCCGATGTCCGGCAGTATTCCATGCGTTCTAATCCCTTGTCCCTGCTGTTGACCGTTCTGCTGGCGGCGGCAGCCCTTTACGTGGCCCTGCCTCTCGATCACCTGCCGGGTTTGGAGTCGGCTCTGGGCACGCCAGAGGAACCCAGGGACCTGCGTGATTTGGTCAGGGGCCTGGATCTGCAGGGTGGCACCCAAATCCTGTTGGAGGCGGATTTGCCCGCCGACACAGAGATCCCCGAAGGCTCGATGGCCACGGCCCGCATCATCGTCGAGAACCGGGTCAACAGCCTCGGTGTGACGGAGCCCGCGGTCCAGGGCCAGGGTACGCGCCGGATTATCGTGGAGCTGCCTGGTATCGACAATCCGGAACAAGCCATCGAGACGCTGCGGTCCACCGGGCAGCTGGAGTTCATTGATCCAGGCGACGCGCAACTCCTGTCCGGGTACATCATCAATACAACCAATCGTCCCACGGCCTCGGCGGACGCCATGACCGCCATGGCGGCCGGCGTCATGGATCCGGCCCCGGTGCCGTTCCCGGACAGGGTGTTCGAAACGGCCATGACCGGCGACGTGCTGAACGACGCCGTGCCGGGCCTGGACGACACCACCGGCCTCTGGCAAATCAACTTCGAGCTCGCGGGTGACGGATCGGACCAGTTCTTCAACTACACCCAGGCTAACGTGGGCCGGCCCATGCCGATTGTCCTGGACGGGGTGGTCCTGTCGGCGCCGATCATCAACGCCGCCATCCGGGACATCGGAGTGATCTCGGGCGATTTCACTGAGGAGGAGGCGCGCAGCCTGGCCATCCAGATGCGCTACGGTGCCCTGCCGGTGCCACTCCAGGTGGTCGATGTCCGCACCATCGGCGCGACGCTGGGACAGGAATCGGTCTCCCGCAGCCTGATTGCCGGACAGGTCGGCCTGTTGATGGTCCTGCTGTTCATGCTGGTCATCTACCGTCTGCCGGGCCTGCTGGCCTGCCTGGCCCTGGTCATTTACGTTGCCCTGAACGTGGCCGTGTTCAAGCTGGTGCCGGTGACCCTGACACTGCCGGGCATCGCGGGATTCCTCCTGTCCATTGGGATGGCGGTCGATGCCAACATCCTCATTTTCGAGCGTCTGCGCGAGGAACTGCGCGCCGGCCGCTCCCTGCGTCTGGCGATCCGCACCGGCTTCAATCGGGCCTGGCCCGCCATCCGCGACGGCAACCTCTCGACCTTGATCTCGTGTGCCGTGCTGTTCTGGTTCGGAAGCAATTTCGGCGCCAGCGTGGTCAAGGGCTTTGCCCTGACGCTGGCCATCGGCGTGGTGCTGTCGATGTTTACGGCGGTCCTGGTGACGCGCACCTTCCTCCAGACCTTTCTCACCTTGACCGCCGGCGTCGAAGACGATTCGCGCCGGTTGCTCGTCGGCCACTAGCCCCAGTGTCCGCATTTCGGGAGATGAGTTCATGGGCCTGCTGACCAGTCGCATGGGGACCGCCGCCATCGTGGAGCGGCGCAACCTGTGGTTCCTTCTGTCACTCTTGCTGATTCTGCCCGGCATCCTGCTCATGGCCTGGCGCGGCGTTACGGGCAATTCGTTGCTGCCCCTGAGCATCGACTACACGGGCGGCGTTCAGTGGGAAATCCGATTTGACGAACCGGCCAGCCCGGAAGCGGTGCGGGCCATCCTGCTACGAGCCGGTCTGGCGGACACGACCGCCTTCCAGGTGCAGGACGATCGGACCGTGCAGCTGAAGCTGAAGGCGATTGACAATCAGGTCAAGGAGCGGCTGGAAGGCGAGATCGAAGCCGAGATCGGGCCCTTCGACGAACAGTTCTTCCGCAACATCGGGCCGGCGATCGGCTCCGAGGTGAGCCGGGCGGCCGGCCTGGCCATCCTGGTTGCGGTCGTTGGCATTCTGATTTACATCACGGCCGCGTTCCGCCACCTCAATCACGCAACCCGTTATGGTGCCTGCGCCGTGTTTGCGCTCGCACACGACGTCCTGGTGACACTGTCCTTCATTTCCATCATGAGCCTGGTGTCGGCCTGGGAGGTGGATGCCCTCTTCCTGACGGCCGTACTCACCGTGATCGGCTTCAGTGTCAACGACACTATTGTGGTGTTCGACCGGATCCGCGAGAACCAGCGGCGCTACCAGGGGGAACCCTTTGCCCGCATCGCCAACCGCAGCCTGGTGGAAACCCTGCAGCGTTCGCTCGCCACGCAGGTGACCGCCCTATTGGTGCTAGTGGCCATCCTGATTCTGGGTGGAGCCACGCTACAGCAGTTCATGGCCACGTTGATTGTCGGCTTGGTGTCCGGAACCTACAGTTCGCTGTGCAACGCGACCCCTATTCTGGTCGCCTGGGAAGAACGCCGTTTCCTGGTCAAGGCGGATGTGGCCGATCCGGTTCCGGTTCCGGCCGCCTGAGACGGGTTCACGTTCGTTCCCGGTCGGGGATTATCCTGGGTTTGGCGCCGCGTGCAGGCGGCGTCGATCATAATGTTGGTACTGCCGCTCCCCGGTAATCGGGCATGTTCCCTGCCGCCGGGGACTTAACCGAGGTTTCCGACCACTTTCAGTGCAAGTCACCAAGACCCGTTTGGTAGCCATAGACGGCGTGGCCGGTGCCGGAAAGTCCACGGCTGGCGCCCTGTTGGCGCAAAGGTTGGGATGGACGTTTTTCGATACCGGTATATTGTTCCGGGTTGCGTGTCACCTGGCACTGTCCCATGGTCAGCCGCCCTACGGCGAGGACCTGCTGGCAACCTTGTTGGAGCAAATGGAAAGGGACTTGGACATTAGGAGCGATTCCCGCTCCGACCGGGATGAGAGTCTTGAGACGCAGGTGCTGCTGGACGGATGCGATGTCACTGCCGCGCTGCGCCGGGAGGCGGTGGATCGCCTGCTGCCGGTTCTGTCCGGCCTGGATCCGGTGAGACGGTCCCTGACCCGGATGATGCGCAGCATGGGCCGTCGCTTGGCCGAGCAGGCGGGTGTGGTTGTGGTGGGCAGGGACATCGGCACGACCGTGTTTCCGGAGGCGCGCGTGAAGTTCTACCTCGACGCTGCCTCCGATGTCAGAGCCCATCGCAGGTGGCGGGATCTCCAAGCCCGAGGACTTGCGGTTCCGCTGGTCCAGGTGCACCGGGATCTTGTGGAGCGGGATCGACTGGACAGCAGTCGCACCAATTCACCGGCGGCCCGGGCCACCGATGCCTTTCTGATAGACACAACCAGTGCCGGCGTTGACGAAGTGTTGGCCCAACTGGAGTCGGTCTGTCGGCAAATCCTGGGCCATGGAATAGGGGCCTCATGACTAGTCTGTCCGCCGTCGAGCGTCTGGACATCTACCGCTGGATGTACCGTACCCGGCGCTTCGACGAGGTGATGGTCTCCATGTTCAAGCAGGGACGCGGCCTGGGCACCTGCTTCAGCGCGCGCGGCCACGAAGCCGTCAGCATCGGTGCCGGTTGGGGGCTCCAGCCCGAGGATTTCGCGGCCCCCATGCACCGTAATGTCGGCATGTTCATGTTACGGGGCCTGCCGCCTGACCAGCTGTATTCCAACTACCTTGGCCGGGCCAACGGCACGACCCGGGGACGCGACGCCAACCTGCATGGCAACGGGGACCTTTCGCACAATTTGATTGGGTTCATCAGCCATATTCCCCAATCCCTGCCGGTGGCGCTGGGCACAGCCATGAGTTTCCGCTATCGTCGGCAGCCGCAGGCCGCCCTCACGGTCTGCGGCGACGGGGGATCAACGGCCGGGGTTTTCCACGAAACCCTGAACATGGCGGTTCTTTACATGGCGCCGTTGGTAGTGGTGCTTGAGAACAACCAGTACGCCTATTCCACACCGGTCGCAGAGCACACGGCCGTCTCCGAACTGCATCTCAAGGCACGGGCCTACGATATGCCCAGCCAGGTGGTCGACGGCAACGATGTCCTGGAGGTGTTCGAGGCCGTGTCCGCGGCCCTGGCACGGGCCCGTGCCGGCGAAGGGCCGTCCCTGGTCGAAGCGCGCACCATGCGCATGCTGGGTCATGCCATCCATGACGGTGCCGAGTACGTTCCGGGTGAACTCCTGGCCCATTGGGAGGCCAGGGATCCGGTGGTCCGGTTCCGACGGTGGCTGCAGGACAACGATGGGGTCGGCCCTGACGTGTTGCAGGAGTTGGAGCGCACCGAGACGGATCTGATCGATCAGGCCTTCGCCGCGGCCGAGGCCAGTCCCTTCCCGGATCCGGATACCGTCGAGGCAGGCGTGTATGCCGACTGACAGCCGTGCCGGCAACAATCGCCGGATCACTTACCTGGAGGCGTTGGCCGAAGCGCTGGATCAGGAAATGGCCAGGGACCCGGACGTGCTGGTTCTGGGCGAGGACATCGGTGGCGAGTTCGGGGGAGCCTTCAAGGCCACCAAGGGGTTGTGGCAGAAGTACGGGGAAGACCGGGTGATCAACACCCCCATGGCGGAACTGGGCTTCACCGGCATGGCGACGGGTATGGCCCTGGCCGGTCTGCGCCCGGTGATCGAGATGCAGTTTGCCGATTTCATCTCGACGGCCTTCGATGCCATTGTCCAGTACGCAGCCTCCACCCACTACATCTGGCAGGGGGCGGTGCCCTGGACCATACGGGCCCCGGCGGACGGAGGCACCAGTTCCGGGCCGTTCCACAGCCAGAACCCGGAGGCGTGGTTTGCCCACGTCCCCGGGTTGAAAGTCATCTGTCCCGGGACGCCGGCCGACGTCAAGGGCCTGCTGACCTCCGCGATCCGCGACAACAATCCGGTCATCTTCTTTGAAAGCAAGACCCTGTACCGCTCCCTGCGTGGTCCGGTGCCCCCCGGCGAGCATCTGGTGCCCATCGGCAAGGCTCGGCAGGCGCGACCGGGTGCCGACCTGACCATCATCACCTACGGGGCAATGCTGCAATCGGCACTGGCGGCAGCCGAGGAGTTGGCCGGGGAAGACATTGAGGCCGCGGTTCTGGATCTGCGCACGGTGAAGCCGCTGGATACGGACCAAATCCTGGAGTCCGTCAAGGCTACTGGCAAGGCGCTCATTGTGCATGCCGCCAACCGCATGATGGGATGCGGCGCCGAAGTGGCGGCTCTCATTGCGGAGGAGTGTTTCGAATATCTGGACGCCCCCGTCAGGCGTCTGGGCGGTTTGGACACGCCTGTGCCCTTCAGTCCGCCCCTGGAGCAGGCCTATCGGCCCGATGCCGACCGGATCGCGGCGGCCGCGCGGGACTTGGACGCCTGGTAGGGACAGGCACGACCGGCAACGCGAATGGCAACCATTCTTGGCACCCTCTGCTATCTGAAGCGGGATGGCAAGACGCTGATGCTGTACCGGAACCGCAAGGCCAACGACTTCCATGAAGGCAAGTGGAATGGTCTGGGCGGGAAGTTCGAACCCGGCGAATCCCCGGAGGCCTGCGCCATCCGAGAGGTCAGGGAAGAAAGCGGTCTGGAGGTGGAGGCGCCCCGCCTGCATGGCATGCTCACGTTTCCGGGTTTCGACGGCGAGAACGACTGGTACGTGTTCGTCTTCTCGGCCGAACGCTTCTCCGGCAGCCTCATTGACTCCCCGGAAGGGGAGCTCCATTGGATCGAGGATGCAAGGCTGCTGGATCTCAATCTGTGGGAGGGAGACCGGATCTTTTTGCCCTGGCTGGACCAGGATCGGTTTTTCTCCGGCACGTTCGTCTATGCCAACGGGGTTCTGAAGAATCACGACGTCGTGTTTTACTCTAGCGGGTATGGCTAGGAAGCCGACCGCCGGTCGGCAGCCAGCCTGTCGGTTGCACGTCGCTGCCCATTTCACTTGCTTGACATGATCCGCATCTTCAACGCAGCCGAGGCTGCCGCTTCCATTCTTGAACGCGCCCCACTGGCGGATGCCCAGGTGCCCGACAGCTGGCTGGCAACCTGGAAGGATATGTTCGGCCAGGCCTTGGGCGTCGAGGAAGCCGTGGCAGCCATCATCGATGCGGTGCGCACCCGAGGGGATGCCGCGCTGTATGAATTTGGAAACCGCCTTGACGGTGTCGCCCCCGCGAGCCTGTGTCTGGAACAGGATCGCTTGGAAGCGGCTTGGCTGGCCCTGGACAACGAGACGGCCGCTGCCATGCAGTTGGCGGCCGATCGCGTGCACGCCTTCCACGAACGGCAGCCTGTGTCCGACTGGGTGTACGAATCGGCGGACGGCACGTTGGGACAGCTTGTGCGACCCATTGAGAAGGTAGGAATTTATGTGCCTGGGGGCACCGCGCCGCTGCCGAGCGCGTTGTTGATGAGCGCAATACCGGCGCGGGTGGCCGGCGTGCCCGAGATATCGATCATCACACCGCCGGCAAGCCCGGCGGGGGAACCCGCGCCGATCCTCTTGGCCGCGGCTTGGTTGGCCGGTGTGCCGCGTTTGTATGTCAGTGGCGGTGCCCAGGCCATCGCCGCCTTGGCCTATGGTACGGAGTCCGTGCCGGCGGTGGACAAAATCGCCGGTCCCGGCGGCCTGATGACGACCGAAGCCAAGCGGCAGGTGTACGGGCAGGTTGGTCTTGACGGACTGTATGGGCCCACCGAAACCATGATTGTGGCCGACGAGTCGGCTGACCCTGAGGTGGTGGCGGCAGATCTGTTGGCCCAGGCGGAACACGATGTTCTGGCCAGCGCCATCCTGGTCACACCCAGTGTCCGCCTGGCCGAGTCGGTTCAGGCGGCTGTCGGCCAAATGCTCGAGGACCTGCCCCGGGCCGAGATCATCGCAGGCTCCCTGGAACGCGGCAGTGGGATCGTGCTCGTGGATTCGCTGGAGGCAGGGATTGGCGTAGCCAATCAATATGCCGCGGAGCACCTGTGCCTGCTGGTGGCGGACCCCGATCAGTGGCTGGACCGGGTGCAGCATGCAGGCGGCGTGTTTATGGGACACCACAGTTCCGAGGTCCTTGGGGACTATGTGGCCGGTCCCAGTCACATCATGCCCACCAATGGAAGTGCCCGTTTCAGCAGTCCGCTCAGTGTTCTGGATTTCGTGCGCGTGGTCTCCCTGTTCGGCCTGAACGAAGCCGGGGCCCAGCGCATCGGACCGGCTGCGGCGCGACTGGCAGAGACCGAGGGTTTGCAGGCGCACGCCAGGGCAGTCACTGCAAGGAGGTCCCGGTCATGACGGCGTTCGATCCCTCTACACTGCTCAATCCCGTTATCAAGTCCCTTTCGGCCTACAAGCCCGTGGAGCCTCTGGACTCACTGAGTACGGAACTCGGCTTTCGGGTTGAGGATCTGGTAAAGCTGGACGCCAATGAGAATCCCTATGGCCCGCCGCGCTCCGTCCTCGAGGCCCTGGCCTCCTACGACTGGTACCACATCTATCCGGATTCAGCCCAGACCCGCCTGCGGGAACGGCTGGCGGCGTTGCACGGCGTGCCGGAGAGCATGATCGCGGTCGGCAGCGGTTCCGATGAGTTGTTGAACAACCTGAGCCAGATGTTCCTGTTGCCTGGCGACAGGATCCTGGACATGCCCCCCACCTTCCTCATGTATTCCAGCAATGCCCATCTGTACGGGGCGGAAGTCGTGGAGGTGCCACGCCGTCCGGACGACTACAGCCTGAACGTGGAAGCTGTTGAGGCGGCAGTGCTGGATGGCCGGGTGGGGGATGGGGGGCCGGTCAAGATTGTGTATGCCGCCACGCCCAACAATCCGACTGGTACCTGGTTGACGGACGGCGAATGCGAAAGGTTGTTGGATCTGCCGGCCCTGGTGGTCTTGGATGAAGCCTACATCGAGTTCGCTGGCGAGCCGTCCCGCGTCGCGCGTGTCGCCGAACACGACAACCTGGTCGTGTTGCGTACCTTTAGCAAGGCGGTCGGCATGGCCGGCCTGCGGCTGGGATGGGGGGTGTTTCCGGACTGGCTCATGGAACAGTTCTGGAAGTTCAAGCAGCCCTACAACGTCAACCAGGCCGCCCTGGTGGCCGGCCTGACCGGGTTGGAGCACTGGTCCGAAGTGCGGATGGTGGTGGATCGCATCCGCGCCGGGCAAAGGCAACTGTGGACGGGATTGGCGGGAATATCCTTCCTGGACCCCGTGCCGTCCGCGGCCAACTTCGTTCTGTGCCGGGTCCGGGGCCGCTCCGCCCTGGAGGTCAGGGACGGCCTGCGTCGACAGGGCATACTGGTTCGCTATTACGACACGCCGCTGCTGTCCGGCTGCATACGGATTTCCGTCGGTCGCGAAGACCAGATTGATCGGGTGTTGACGGCCCTGCAGGAGATGGAGTAGAGCATGCGAGGCGAATCACGGCGGGCATCCATCAAACGACACACCTCCGAGACCCGTATCGAACTGTCCCTGGAACTGGACGGGTCCGGTGTCTCCGATGTGGCGACTGGCATTGGCATGCTCGACCACATGCTGACCCTGTTTGCGCACCATGGCCTGTTCGACCTGTCCGCCAAGTGCGACGGGGACCTCGAAATCGACGAACACCACTCTGCCGAAGACACAATGATTTGCCTGGGTCAGGCACTGGCCCAGGCCCTGGGCGACAAGGCGGGCATTGTGCGCACGGCCCACAGCTACGTGCCCATGGACGAAACCCTGGCTCGCGTGGCGGTGGACCTGTCGGGACGGCCCTACTGCGTGTTCCGGGGAGAATTCACCGGTTCCCGGATTGGGGCCCTGAGTACGGACCTGGTGCCGCACCTGCTCGAATCGCTGGCGTTCCACGCCGGCATGAACCTGCACGCCGAAATCCTGTACGGACACAACGACCACCATCGGGTGGAGGCAGTGTTCAAGGCCCTGGCCCGAGCCCTGGATCAGGCAACGCGCAAGGACGACAGGCGGTCGGGCGTGCCCAGCACCAAGGGCACTCTCAACAACTGAACCAAATTAAACCCAACGAGGACAGACAGATGGCCGAGGTCAATGGGCAACCCGTAATCGATATGCGGTCGGACACAGTGACGATGCCCACCGCCGCCATGCGCGAAGCGATGGCGAACGCCGCACTGGGCGACGATGTCTATGGCGAGGATCCGACTGTCAACCGCCTGGAGGAGATGGCGGCCCAAATCCTGGGCAAGGAGGCGGCCGTTTTTGTGTCCAGCGGGACCATGGGCAACCTGATCAGCGTCCTGGCCCATTGCGGCCGCGGCGACGAGTTGATCGTCGGCAGCATGAACCACATCTTCCTGTACGAGCAGGGCGGTTCGGCGGCTTTGGGCGGCATTCATCCGCATGCCCTTCCGAGCCAGTCGGACGGTACGCTGGACCTGGCCGATATCGAAGGCGCCATCCGGGGCGACGATGAGCACTTTCCGGTTACGCGCCTGATTTGCGTGGAGAACACCCACAATCGCTGCAACGGCCGGCCGCTGCCGGTGGCCTGGCTGGACGAGGTGAACGAACTTGCGCACACCCGGGGTCTGGCCGTGCACATGGACGGTGCCCGCCTGTGGAATGCCGCCGTGGCCCTGAACCTGTCGCCGGCGGACCTGGCGGCCAGGGCCGACAGCGTCAGTTGCTGTTTGAGCAAGGGGCTGGCTGCGCCGGTCGGTTCCGTGGTGGCCGGATCGGCCGAGTTCATCCAACGGGCCCGGCGCATGCGCAAGGTGGTGGGCGGTGGGATGCGCCAGGCCGGAATCATTGCGGCGGCCGGCGTGGTGAGTCTGTCGGAGATGGTGGAACGGTTGGCGGACGACCACGCCAACGCGCAGCGGCTGGCCCGGGACCTTCAGGCCACGGACGGCATCGGCATTGATCCCGCCGATGTAGTCACCAACATTGTGTATTTCAGGGTCACGGCTTCCGACATGAATCCGGTGCAGCTGGCGGCCAGCCTGCAGGAGAGGGGAATTCTGATGAATCCCATCAACCAGACCACCATGCGCGCTGTTCTGCACTGCGACGTGGACGCAGGGGATGTCGAACGGGTTGTCTCCGAGATTGGGGCGGCCCTGGAGGCCGGTCCCGCCGGCGACCCGGCGGCGGTCAAGGTGTACGGCTAGCTGAGAGGGGCGCTCCCAACATCCCGCCGTGTCATTCGGGTGCCCGGCGGCTACTCCCGGTTGGGGGATTCCTGCTCGTTGTCGCCGGCGTATTGCGTAATGTTGCAGAGACAATCGTTGCCGCCGGACAGTGTGGTTTGCTCGCCGGCGGTGTCCGCCGGCACGTTTTCCTCTGCACTCACCTGATTTATATTGGTGGAGACCACCATGACGGCCATTAGTGCCGCCAGAATCAGAAGGCCTCCGCCAAGCACGATGCCCTTCTTGCGCGTCATGGGTTTTACCTGGTGGTTCGGCAATCTGCCGGTTGTTTGTTTGAAACAAAAAATCTACAATAAAAGTACTTTCCGCCCAACCAGGGATGTGGGCCGGAGCCTGCATCGCATTCAGGACTGAAGGCAACCACAGTGGCGCAGGCATTGTATCGCAAGTGGCGGAGCCGTAGTTTCGCCGAGCTCGTGGGCCAGCCGCACATCGTGCGGACGCTGGAGAACGCGCTCGAGACCGGGCGCGTCGCCCAAGCCTACCTGTTCAACGGCCCCCGGGGTACCGGCAAGACCAGCACCGCGCGTCTGTTGGCCAAGGCTCTTTGCTGTGTGGGCGAGGGAGACGCGCGGCCCTGCGGGGCGTGTCCGGCCTGCAGGGCGATTGACGATTCCAGCTACCTCGACCTGAATGAAATCGACGCCGCCAGCAACAACGGCGTTGAGGACGTGCGCGAACTGCGGCATCAGGTGCAGTCCGCCCCGACCGAGGGACAGGTCAAGATCTTCATCATCGACGAAGTTCACATGCTGAGCACGAGTGCGTTCAACGCGTTGCTCAAGACGCTGGAGGAACCTCCGCCGCACGCGTACTTCATGTTGGCCACGACCGAGGTGCATAAGATTCCGGCGACCGTGATCAGCCGGTGCCAGCGCTTCGACTTCAGGCGGATTGGGTCCGCCGAGATCGAGTCCCATCTGGCGACCATTGCCAAGGAGGAGGGTTGTGACGTCGAGGAGGCGGCCCTGTCGATGATTGCCGACAGCGCGCAGGGAGGCATGCGGGATGCCATTGGCCTGCTGGATCAGGTCGTGAGTTTCGGTCACGACACCGTGTCCCTGGAACTGGTGCAGTCCATGCTGGGACTGTCGGACATCCAGGCCATCAACTCCTTCATCGACAGCTTGGTGGCGGGAGACAAGCAGCAGGGACTGGAGGTGCTCGAATCCGTGGTCGAGCAGGGTCGCAGCCTGCCCGAGTTTCTCAAGCAGTTGGTGACGCAGTTGCGCTGGGTCTTCCGGATGCAGATGGATCGGCTTGGCTCATCTCTCGATGAGGTGTCGCGCGACCAGGCAGAGGTGATTCGGGGCTGGGCGGAACGCTGGCCCGAGGCGCACACGCTGCACGCATTGTCCCTGTTTCTGGACACCTTGTCCCGCATGGGGGCGTCGCAGCAGCCGCTGGGCCAGACCCAGCATCCGCAAATCCTGATCGAAATTGCCCTGGTGCAGGCCATCGACGGTCCGGTCAAGCCCATGCCGCCGCCCGCGCGTGAGGCGGTTCCCGCACAGGCTCCGGCACCGCAACCGAAGAGGACGGCACCGGCACCAACACCGGCCCCGCGGGCGAACGGTGCCCGAACCCAGGCCGCGCCGGCCAGAACGGACCCGGATCGGACACGACCCGGCAGCCGCGTGCCCGAGACGGAGCGCGAGCGCAAGGTACTGGCCAGGATGCGCAAGCGGTGGGCGGAGGAAAGGATCTGGGAGCTTGCCAAGAAGCATGGGAGCGATCGGCTGCGCAACGCCCTGCGCCACATTAAGGGATTGCGCGTAGTCGACAACTGCGTCCATGTGCTGTTTGCTTCGGAAGCGGACAGCAATCTGGCGCGCGCCAGTGAATGGTTTCACGAGAAGATGCGCGACTATGCCGGCGACGACACCACCTTGGAGTGCCAGCACGGTGATGATGTCATGATCCGCAGACCGCGCACCGGTTGGGACGGATCGGAAGCGCCGACCGCACCCGACACCGGTGCTCTGTCAAAATCCATGATTGAGGAATTGGGTGCATTCATGAAGGACAAAATCGGCGCAACCGAACTGGACCAGCAGGAGGTCATTGCCTTGCTGGCCCGCATGCAGCAATCACACAACTCGGAGTAAGAACACCATGCCGCGCAAGACCAAGCGAAGTCGCAGCCAGCGCCGACAGGGAATTCCCGGGGGCGGCATGGGCGGCAACTTCGGAGGCGTTAGCCAGCAGGACCTGATGCGTCAAATGCAGCAGTACCAGGAGGAGATGGCCGAGAACGACATTTCGGACCAGGAGTTCACGGCCACGTCCGGGGGCGGCATGGTGACCGTGGTGGCCAATGGCAACTTCCAACTGAAGTCCATTGAGATCAAGCCGGAGATCCTGGATCCGGACGATCCGGAATTCGTGCAGGATCTGATCATGGCCGCCTTCAACGACCTGTACAACCAGCTTGAGACGGCGCGGAATGCCATGGTCGACAAGATGTCCAAGGGTCTCAACCTGCCGCCCGGTCTTTTGGGGTAGTCCTGTATTCGGCCATGTCCTCGGACCTTCTTCCCGGCATCGTTACGGACACCATTGCCAGCCTGTCCCGGCTTCCGGGGATCGGCCCCCGGAGTGCACAGCGCCTGGCCTATTTCCTGCTTCAGGCACCGGAGCACCTGCCGCGGGAACTGGGGGATCTTCTGATGCGGCTTCAGGCGGAGACCGAACTGTGCCGCATCTGCTGCAACATCTGCGACACCCAGCCATGCGGCTTGTGTTCGTCCCGGGATCGGGACCGCAGTGTCATCTGCGTGGTCGAAGAGCCCCAGATCGTGTCGGTGATTGACCGGATGGGACAGTTCAATGGTCTCTATCATGTGCTGCACGGAACGCTTTCCCCCCTTGACGGTCGCGGACCCGAGGACATCCGCCTCAGGGAACTGTGGCGGCGCCTGGATGTTGGCGGGGAGGCCGAGGTCCGGGAAGTGATTGTGGCCACCAGTCCGGATCTGCCGGGCCAGGCAACGGCCCAGTGGATTGCGGACGAACTCCGGCACCATCCGATCAAGGTTTCCCAGCTGGCCCGCGGCCTAGCCGCCGGCAGCGACCTGGAGTACGCCGACGACGTGTCGTTTCGGTTTGCGCTGGAAGGGCGTCGCGTACTGTGATCGGTAGGCCGGCACTGTCGGCGACGGGGACCCGTGCCGTGGCGCGGAGGCAATGCATGTGAGTACCAATCCCGGTCCCGGAAACCCGGCGCGCAAGAAATCGAAGCGCGAATCCACGACATCGGACCATCGCCCTGTTGCACGTCTGTACGGTCCTCCCGAAGCCGAGCAGGCCCAGGAGCCATATGCAGGCAGGCTGGGCCAGCCCGGCGCATACCCCTTTACCCGCGGCATTCACCCGGACATGTACCGGGGACGCCTGTGGACGATGCGCCAATATGCCGGTTTCGGCACGGCCGAGGACAGCAACCGGCGCTTCCGGGACCTGTTGGATCAGGGGCAGTCGGGCCTGTCCACTGCCTTTGACCTGCCTACGCAGATGGGCTTCGATGCCGACAGTGAATGGGCCGAGGGCGAAGTCGGCAAGTCGGGTGTGTCGATTTGTTCGTGGCAGGACATGGATGTTCTGTTGAGGGACATCCCGCTGGATCGAATTAGTCTCAGCATGACCATCAATGCGCCAGCGGCGATCCTGCTGGCCATGCTGGCAGCGGTTGCCCTGGACCGGAACCTTCCCCCCGCCAGCCTGACCGGAACGGTCCAGAACGATATTCTCAAGGAGTACGTGGCGCGCGGCACCTACATATTCCCACCGGCTCCGTCCCTGCGTCTGGCCACCGACTTGATTCGGTGGTGCCAGGGCGAAATGCCGCGCTTCAACCCAATTTCCATCAGTGGCTATCACATCCGGGAGGCCGGTAGCACAGCGGCCCAGGAGATTGCGTTCACCTTTGCCCATGCCAAGGCCTACGTGGATTCCGTCCTTCGGTCGGGTCTGCCCGTGGATGCCTTTGCGGGCCGCCTGAGCTTCTTTTTCAATGCCCACAACAACCTGTTGGAGGAGGTGGCAAAGTTCAGGGCGGCGCGCCGGTTGTGGGCCCGCATCATGCGGTACGGCTACGGGGCCGAGAATCCCCGCAGCTGGCGGTTGCGCTTCCACACCCAGACCGGGGGCAGTACCCTGACGGCCCAGCAGCCAGCCAACAACATCGTGCGGGTGACCGTCCAGGCCCTGGCGGCAGTTCTGGGGGGCACGCAGAGTCTGCATACCAATTCCAAGGATGAAGCTCTGGCCCTACCCAATGCCGAAAGTGCCTCCACCGCCCTGCGCACGCAACAAATCCTGGCTCACGAAAGCGGTGTCGCGGACACCGTGGATCCGCTGGGAGGGTCGTGGTACGTGGAGCACCTGACCGACGAGATGGAGCAAATAGCATCCGCCTACCTGGACCGCATCGACGAACTCGGCGGAACGCTGGCGGCCGTGGAGAGCGGCTTCATGCAGCTTGAGATCCAGGAGGCCGCCGTCCGAACCCAACGGGCCGTGGAGGCCGGCGAGGAAGTGATTGTGGGCGTCAACGCGTATCGCGATGATCAGACAGGCGAGGTCGAGGACTTGAACCTGCTGCGCGTCAACGAGCAGGTGCAGGCGGATCGGCGCTCACAGGTTCGGGATCACCGGGCGCAGCGCGACCGGTCCGCTGTCGTCGAGGCCCTGAAGCGAGTCCGGGCGGCAGCCGGGTTCCCAGACGGGAACCTGATGCCGCCGATTTTGTCGGCTGTGCAGGCTGGAGGGACCGTGGGCGAGATTTGTGATGAACTGCGTTCGGTCTGGGGGGAATATCAGGCCCAAAGCTGGATTTAGGGTGCTTCATGGCTGAAGCTTCAGAGTTCAAAACGGTGTCTGGACTGGGTGCCTTGCACCACGTCGGTCTGGCCGCCAATGACAGGGTGGCGGTGGTGTCCCTGTACCGGGACCTGCTCGGGTACGAGCTGTCCCATGTGGACGACGTGCCTTCCCAGCAGTTGGAGGCACTCGTCTTCGGCAAGGGGGCCGAACTCATTGAGGTGTTGATTCCCCGGTCCGAGGACAGTGCGGTCGGCAGGTTTCTGGCAAAGCGGGGACCCGGCATGCATCATCTTTGCTATGCGGTCGCGGACCTGGAGGCTGCGATCTCAGAACTGGTCGAATCCGGTGTGCACCTTACCGGTACGCAACCGGTGCAAGGCCTGTTTGGACCGGTGGTGTTCATTCATCCCAAAGCCGCCCACGGGGTGATGATCGAGTTGCTCCAACTGGATTGAGCAGTGTTCCCAACGATGGTCGCGTTTCCTTGGCAATTGTTTGAACTGCCGCCCTCGGGCGAATGGGAATAGTTTCTTGGCCGGTGCTGGCGGTTGGGTTCTCCTGGATGGTTTCGGACCGGGATTCTGGATTTCCGACGCACCATCGGCAGGTCAGGTTGCAAAGGCTGACTTCGTGTTCGAGGGCCAGACAGCCATCGGTCTTGAATCAACACATCCGAGGTTTTGGCCAAGCAGGTTGACCAGCATTCCAATGCCATGGTGTCGGTTGCAGCCAGTCTGTGCAATGGGCTTGGTTTGCAACAATACTCGCGGTTCGGCAACGTGGAAACCATGGGGCTGCCAAAAGCTGATGGACAGGAAACTGCAGGAATAGTCGGTGCCAGGACCGGAGAGTTGTGTCCCTGCTAGGTCATGCCAGTGCACCTGGCAAAGCCATCCTCACGGGTGAACATTCGGTGGTCTATGGCTACGGCGCGATTGCTGTTCCGGTTGCGCAGCGCAGGTTGCATACCTATATCCATGCGGCATCGCCGGGGTATGGCACCGTAATTGCCTCGGAACAGATGCAGGTGGTGGCGCGCTTGGGACATACACCGGATTCACTCCCGGCTCTAACCCTGGCGTTGCAGTCCGTGTTGGACTTGGCCGGGCAGGCAGAGATTCCGGACTGGATGATTTATTTGAGGGGCAATATTCCCGTTGCCGGTGGGATGGGCAGCAGTGCCGCCGCCGCTTGCGCCTTGGTGCGCGCCTCCGGCGATGCGTTGTCATTGTCAATGCCGAAAGACGAAGTCGACCGGATCGTCCTTGGCAGTGAGGTGGTGCAACATGGCAATCCCAGTGGCGTGGACAACGCGGTCGTGGTTTGGGAACAACCGGTCTGGTTTGAACGAGTGGCGGGTCCAAGTCGGATGCAGCCCAAGGCGGAGGTGACCTTTCTGCTCGCCGACACCGGTGTTCGGGCGTCAACCGCCGAAGCCGTGGCCGGGGTGGCTGCCCGCCGGCGTGCCAATGTGCGCGACTATGACCGATGGCTGGGGGAAATGGGCTCTATCAGTCTTGTGGTGAAGGATGCCCTGGTGGCAGGCAACATGGATGTTTTGCCTGACTTGCTCAATCGCAACCAGGAGTACCTGCGCAGGATTGGGGTCAGCCATCCGGTCTGCGAACGGCTTGTCGAAGCTGCCTTGGCCGGCGGCGCATCCGCGGCCAAGGTGTCGGGCGCCGGCCTGGGGGGACTGGTGCTGGTTCTGTGCGAACGCGACCGGCAGGCCGAACTTGCCTCTCGCCTTGAACAGGCGGGGGCCGTGGACACGGTAGAGGTTGAACTTCCCTGACCTCAATCATCGGCGCGGTCAAGGGCGTGGGGTTCCCGAAATTCGGTCCGCGTAGGCCGCAGCCAGGTATTGGACCCTGCCGCCAACGATCGTGGCGGCCACGTTGATGGCATCGTCCACGATTGCGATGTCCGCCATGCACCCGGTTACGAAGTGGCCGATGGTGTAGTCGAGCTTCAGTGAATTGGCGGGAACCAGGCTGGAGGCCTGCCACACCTCCGCCAGGTCCAGGCCCGTCGCACCCATCAGGTTGCGCAGGCAAACATCCATGGTGGCGATGCTGCCGGCCAGCGTGCCGTCGGGCAGTCGGCAGGCTCCGTCCTTCACGGTCACCGGCAGCCTGCCAAATTCGTACTCGCCCTCCGGCAGGCCCACGGCCCGAATCGCATCGGTGATAAGCATGACTCCCAAGGGGCCCTTGCAGCGCCACAGGAGGTCCATGGCCCCGGGATGGACATGAATGTTGTCCGCAATCAATTGGCCTTGGATGCGGTCGTCCAGCAGGATACGGCCCAACGCGCCTGGTTCCCGGTGATGAAGCCCCAGCATGGCGTTGTAGGTGTGGGTGGCTTGGACAACACCCAGGTTGGCGGCTTCGGCCGTTTGTGACCATGTGGCGCCGGTGTGCCCCATGACCGGCACGATGCCATGGCGGATCAGATCCTTGGTGAGCTTGCCTCCCCCTGGAAGTTCCGGTGCGAACGTCATCAACTTCACGGCCTCGGTGGCAGCCAACTTCCTCACAAACTGAAGGTCAATGTCAACAATATGGGCAGGATTTTGGGCACCCGCCCAAGCCGGATTGATGAACGGACCTTCGATGTGGGCCCCCACAATGCGAGCTCCCCTGGTCGGTCGGGTCATGGCCTCTCCTACGGTGCGGGCGGCATTCAAGATCGCGGTCTTGGGGGCTGTGCCGGTGGTGGGTGCCAGGGCGGTGGTGCCATGCCGGGCGTGGAACCGTCCCATGCCTTGAATGTCGTCCGGATCGCTCGACATGGCATCGTGACCGTCGCCACCGTGAACGTGGACGTCGACGAATCCGGGCAGCACGTGTAGCCCGTCCGCTTCGAACTGGACCCATTCCCCTGTATGCGACCGCGTATTCCCTTCGGTGGCGATGCGGTTCCCGACAATGAAAACCGGGTCGCGGCTTATGGTTGTCGGATCGTTCGGGATTGCCGTCCCGTAGACGGAGCCGCCGGCAATGGCGTGGAGTTGGGCATCGTCCCATGCCTTTGATTCAGTCATGTCTCGCACCTGTTGATTGACTGGTTGGGGACGCGGGTTTCAGGGCCAGTACCATGCCACCCAACGGTGGCAGGGCCAGGGCCAGGGACTGGGGAAAGTCGTGCCAGATCCCCGGTTCGGTTCCGAGCGGATCGGTGTTGAGAATGCCGCTACCACCGTAGTCGGCCTGGTCCGTGTTCATGATTTCGTGCCACGGCCCGGGTTCAGGCACCCCGACGCGATACCCATGTCGGACCACCGGCGTCATGTTCAGGACCACAACTAGGATGTCGTCCTTGTTTTCGCCGCGCCGAACAAAGCAAACCGTGGTGTTTTCGATGTCGCGGAATTCGATCCACTGGAAGCCGTCCTGCTCGGAATCCCTTTCCCATAGAGCCGGCAGGCGATGGTAGAGGCGGCCCATGTCACCGCAGAACCGTTGCAACTGGCGATGCGGTTCGAATGCCAGCAGGTCCCATTCGATGGAACGGGCTTCGTCCCACTCGTTCCACTGACCGATTTCGCTGCCCATGAAGCTGTGAATCTTGCCAGGATGACAGTACTGGTACAAGGTCAGCAGGCGCAGGTTAGCGAACCGCCGCCAGGCGTCCCCCGGCATCTTGGACAGCATCGATTTCTTCAGGTGGACTACTTCGTCATGGCTGAAGGCCAGGATGTAGTTCTCGGAATGGGCATAGGTGATGCCGAATGTGATGAGGTTCTGGTTGAACTTGCGGTAGATCGGATCCAGCTCGAAGTAGTCGAGCGTGTCGTGCATCCAGCCCATGTTCCACTTGAAGTCGAAGCCCAGGCCGCCGAGATAGTCCGGATAGGTCACCAAGGGCCAGGCCGTGCTCTCCTCGGCGATGGTGATGCAGCCCGGATGCTGCGTGTGGACGGCCCGGTTGAATTCCTTGAGGAATGCGATGGCCTCCAGGTTCTCGCGGCCGCCGAACTCGTTGGGCAGCCAGTCTCCCTCCTCCCGCTCGAAGTCGAGGTAGAGCATCGCGGCCACGGCATCCACCCGAAAGCCGTCGATGTGGTATTCCTCCAGCCAAAACAGGGCGTTGCTGATCAGGAAGTTGCGCACCTGCGGCCGGCCGAAGTTGAAGATGCGCGTGGTCCAGACCCGATGTTCCCCCTGGCGCGGATCCTCGTGCTCGAACAGGTGAGTGCCGTCAAAGAACGCAAGACCGTGCCCGTCCTTGGGGAAATGGGCCGGCACCCAATCGAGGATCACGCCAATTCCCGCCCGATGGCAGTGGTCGACCATGGCCCGGAAGTCGTCGGGTGTGCCGAACCGGCTGGTGGGCGCAAAATAACCCGTGGTCTGATATCCCCAGGAGCGATCCAGCGGATGTTCCATGACGGGCAGCAGCTGGACATGCGTGTAGCCCATAGCCAGGCAGTAGTCCGCCAGCCGCCGGCCCAGTTCCCGGTAGTTGAGCCAGCCGCCGGTGTCCGCGTCCCGTGCCCAGCTGCCCAGGTGGACTTCGTAGATGTTCAAGGGCCGATTCCGGAAGTTCTGTTCGGCCCGTTGGTCCAGCCACTCCTGGTCGTTCCAGGCGAACCGGTCGAGCGACCAGACCCTGGACGAGGTGCCCGGGCGCAATTCGGCGTGGAAGCCGAATGGATCCATCTTGTCGATGGCGTAGGCCTTCTGTCTGGAGAGGACTGCGTACTTGTACTGCTCACCCTCGACGAGGTGGGGAATAAACAACTCCCACAGACCGCTCTGCGTCTGCTGCATCGCGTGCGTGCGTTCGTCCCAGCCGTTGAAGGAACCCATCACGCTCATGCGCTGTGCATTGGGGGCCCATGCCGCGAACCGCACACCGGGTACGCCAAGCTGGACCGTCGGGTGGGCGCCCAGCGCGCGCCAGGCGCGATACAGCCGACCCTCGCCCCAAAGATGGAAGTCGTGGTCGGAAATGTGGGTTGGAAAGCGGTAGGGATCCTCGATGGTGCTGGCGGTTCCGTCGCGACCCCGCAGGTCGAGCCGATAGGCGCCGTTGGCCACCTCCCCGTCTCCGGGCAACAGACATTCGAAGAACCCGGCTGGATCCAAACAGACCGCCTGATGCTTCCGGCCGTTAACGTTGACCCGGACATCCAGGTCGAGCGGGCGAAAGGCGCGCACCGCCAGCCATGGCTCTCCATCGACGGTGCGGCCGTGTGGCCCGAGAACATCGGCGGGACGGCTGTGGGCACCGGCCACAATGGCATCGATGTCGGCCCTGGCAAGCCAACTCCGGGGTGTTGGACCGGATACCGGTGTGCAGGCCACGCTATGTCTGTGCCTTCAGGCGGTGCAGGGCGGGCAGCAGGAGGTCCCGCGCGACCGTATCCCAGCCCATGGCCGCACTGGCCGCCTGTCCCCACTCCAGGTTGCGGCTTCGTTCGTCGTCGTTTCGGGCAAGCACCTTCAGAATCTCCCGGGCCGTCTGCTCGCTTTGGTATTCCTCGAGCCGGTCCCGTTGCCACCGTGAGATGTGGAGCGCGTCCCAGGGAGAGTGGATCCAGCGATCGTCGGGCAGCGAAACGTAGTCTGCTTCGACCACCAGCGCGGTGGACGTATTGCTGGCGGCCACCCGCGCGACGAATCCCCGGCAGCCGCACGCCGAACTGATGCAGCAGACTGCACCGTGCGTCAATGCTTCAAGTTGGGCGATGCCGAACGGTTCGTAAATGCTAAGGCCGAACTCCAGGTCCGAGCCGCGGCGGATGTCGGCGAAGGACATGGCGTCGGGCATGCGTCGCCCGCAGTGCATCCGGTCCCAGCCAAACTGGTTGACGAATACGATTTTGGCGTTGGCGTGGTCGCGGTTGAACGGCTCAACCACGTCGAAGAAATAGGCAGCCTCCATCCCGACGAGATCCCCGTTGTCCGCCCTGTGGCCCACGGGCCAGCCATAGGCTTCCTCCCATGCATGCACCTGGTCGGGACCCCTTCCGGTGCCCGTGCTGGTGCTGAGTACGAACAGGACTGCGGTTTGGCCACCCTCGCCCGCCAGGTGCCGGGCCAGATGCGACAGCACCTTCGCATCTCGCCACATGCCCTTGGAGGGCACCATGCGGGTCACGTGGGTGAATACAAAGTCCGGCACGAAGCCGTGCAACTCCCGGCAGTAGGACCGCAGCCTGTCTCGGGACGTGTTTTTCGCGTCCAGGGTGGTGGCTTGTGACGGAATGCCGTTGTACACGATCTCAATCGGCGCGTCGGCGAATCCGGTCCCCAGAAACCGGAGTTCGTCGCGGACGAGGTCGCTGACGGCCAGGACGGCATCGCACCGGGTGGCCTGATGCAGCAGCGGAACCTTGAACCAATCGTTCTGGGAACCGAAGACGTTGTCCAAAAACACCCCGCTTCCTTCAGCCTTGCGCATTATGTTGTAGTACCGGGTGTCGTGTCCCTCGTGTTCCTCCACCAGGCGTCGCACCGGTGCGACCTCGTGCGCATAATAGACCGTGCTCCAGCGGTCGGCCCCTTGCAACTGGAGTGCCAACACTGGCAGCAGGCCCATCCAGTCGTGGGCAATCGCGAACCGGTTTTCCCGGCCCGGCATCGCATCCGCTGCCAGGGCTTCGATGGCTTGCGCCAATACGGTTGCGAGTTGAACAAAGCCGGTCCACTCGGCATCGTATGCGTAGCGGTCCGGCTGCAGGTGGTAGTTCGTGTAAAGGTCGTATGCAAAAAGGTTGGCCACATCCGGAATTAGGTTGGTCGGGTCAACCAGTAGCACCTCATGGCAGTGTGCTCCGTACGGTGCCAGGCCATAGAAGATGTTGATGTTCAATTCCCGTTCCAGGTCATGGAATCGCCTGCCCAGGTCCGGTGGGACCAGTCCGTAGATGCCGTAGCGACTGGCGTAACGAACCCGGAGCCGGGACTGCTGCGACACGACGCGATCCATTTGGGCCGGATCCCAGGCGGGAAACGGACCGGCCAGGATGGTGCGTTGAACCTGGTCGGTGTAGGCGCGGGAGGTCAACAGGCCCTCCAAAACCGCGCCGATGCCGCCGATCTTCAGGCCGGCCTCGTGAGTGACGTGGACAACCAGGGGCAGGGTCATGAGTTTCCGCACACAGGTCCGGGCGCGCAGGGTTTCCGTCAGGAGCGGTTCAATTGGTGACCGGGGTTGGGCCGGACAGGGTGCCCGGCGGGAGGCCGAATGCAGCCTGGACGGCGGGATTTGCCAAGACGGCGGACACGTCTCCGATGCCCCAACACCGCCCGTGGCCCCGCACTGTCGCGGCGATGCTTTGCGCGGTGCATCCATGATGCCGACCATCCCGGAATGTGTTCCGCGCCAATCGGAGGTGGCCAAGCGCAATCGTACAGGCGTCCAGGGCGTATTGCTCCCGGCCGGACAGCTCCCAGGCCAGCACAAGGTTGCCGGGGGCCGGGCGCTCCTCCATGGCATTGCCGGCACCGTCTCGCAACTGCCAGGCGGGAAGGTCGAAGCGGTAGCCCAGGCTGTCTTGCCAAGGGGAACCTGGATCGGTCTGGATGGTCATTGAGCATCCGTCCAACGGATGCCATTCATCCGCATCGGGAAAGGGATTGTCGTCCAGACCCAGTGTTCCGGGGTTGGCTTCGGCTCGCAGCATTAGGGACAGGATGTGGCCGGCCGGGTTGGCCACGGGACTGGCAAGGTAGGGAACGCAGGCTCGTGCTAGCCTCAGAGCCGCTCGGTGGCAGCCGTCATCGTCGGTTGCCCGCCAAACGTCAAGCAGTGCCTTGGGTGTGCCGCTGGCCACATGGTTCTCCACCCTGGCATGGCAGTTGATCTGCTGGGGTGCGGCTTTTAGGAAGCTATGGAGGAGCTGTTCAAGTTCCGTCTGCGAGTGCAGGTTCGGATCAAGGAAGAGCGGAATGTCGGTCGACTCGACGATGGCATCGGCCCAGGTCCGCGCGTAGGCCTGCGCTAGGTCCAGGTAGCGATCGCCGCGCGTGGCGTGCCAGGCTGCCATGGCCAAGTGCACCATGCGCATGTGATCCACGAAGTTGAATCCCTCGCAGCCGGTCCGTACCGTGCCCAGGTCGTAGCTCAGAAAGCGGTTTCGTTCCGGGTCGTACCAGTCGGGGGTGCCCTCGCCCCAGTTGCCGACGTGATGGGCTCCGTCTTCCAACGCGGCCGCGACCTCATCGCGTTCCGGGGCAATCCGGCACAGCCAGTCGAGGAAGATGATGTAGTGCTCCGTGCCGTGGTGCACTTCCTGACGTGGGAAATACCCGTGCACCAGGTTGGATTCGGCCCAGTGCCGCCACTTGGCAAAGAGGTCGAGCGCCAACTGCTTGACGCGCTCGTCGCCCGTATAGGCATGGTAGCCGGCCCAGGCGGTGACAAACGTGGCTTCGTCGTGGATGCCCTGCCAATCCAAGGCCAGGTGGCGGTCCCGTGCGTCGTCGAGCCACGCCGCGAGTTCGTCCAGTAGCAGTCGGACGCCGGCGTTGATGGAAGTTGCCTGTGTCAATTTAGTGGTTTCGGGCACAATCCAAGTCCGCCGGGAAGCCTCAGTCGCGGCCAGTATAGCGGAATCAACGGAATCCGGATCCGGACGGGCCCGACGCGGGTCGGGGCGACAGGGAACGGGCATCCCGCCTGCTATTATGCGCCGTAGGACCTCCACGGTCCTGGCCGGCGTCGGACCGGCCGCCCTGCTTTCGGGTTGCAGGGATCGGTCTCGGTGCTGCCACTGTTTCAACAATCTGTTCGCCCATGCATATCCGCCGCGGCTGGCGCGCCGTAGTTGGCAACACAACCACTCGTTCGCTGCGCAGCGTGGATAGGGCCACCGTCAGCCGGGTTTGGAGTTTCGCCAGGCCTCACGGGGCTGGCATCGCACTGGTGCTCCTAGTGGTGACGGCCCAGGCGCTGGTGGGGCTTTTGCCTCCCCTGTTCTACCGTCATTTCATTGACACGATCCTGCCCGACAAGGATCTGCGATTGCTGGTGACGTTCTCCGCCTACCTGCTCGCCTTGCCAGTGGCCACCGTGCTGCTGGGCTTGGTCCAGCAGCTCCTCATTGTCCGCATTGGCGAAACACTGGTCTACGACCTGCGCAACGCGATGTTCGACCATGTCCAACAGCTGTCGATGCGGTTTTTCACTAGTACGCGCGCCGGGGAAATCGTGGCCCGCTTCACGCAGGATGTGGAGGGGGCCCGGCGCATGCTGACGGGCACCCTGCCGCAACTGATGACCGCGTTTGTCACCCTTGTCTCCACCTTGGTTGTCATGATGCAGCTGGAATGGCGGTTGACCTTGCCCGGCCTGTTGCTGTTTCCGGCCTTGTGGCCGTTTGCCTGGTGGATAGCTCGGCTCCTCCGGCCCATTCACCACAAGACCATGGAGCACAACGCCAATCTCAGCAGCATGGTGAACGAGACCCTGAGCGTGAACGGCGCTTCCCTGATGAAGCTGTTCGGGCAACAGGTGGGTGCCGGTCGGCAGTTTCGCAGTCTGGCGGACCTGGTACGGGAGTTTCGGATTCGGCTCGGTGTGTTGTCCTACTGGCTGACGTCCAGCATGGGCATTTTGTCTGGCTTGGGCACTGCCCTCTTCTATGGGTTTGGTGGCTGGCTGGTGTTCGAGGGACGCATGACCGAGGGCACGATTGTGGCGTTTGTGGCGTACCTGCCGCGGCTGTACCAGCCCATTTCGATGATCAGCCATGTTCCGACAGAGACGATCCAGGGGGTCGTGAGTTTCGAGCGGGTCTTTGCCTACATGGACCAGCCGGTCGAGATCAAGGATCGGCCGGAGGCCGTGGACCTGCCCGGTGCCTCGGGCAGGTTGGAGTTCAGGGATGTCACATTCGATTACCACGCCCTGCCCGAGGAGATCCGGATTTGGCAGGAGGCCAACCCGGAGCAGGATGCGCCGGTCAGAACCATGGGACGCGGCCGCCTGGGGCTTGGAGAATTGCAGGGGACGACCCCGAATCGCCACCGGGAGCCATCCGCCGGACAGGCGCCACCGGCTCTTCAGAATTTGTCCTTTACGGTGGAGCCCGGCCAAATGGTGGCGCTGGTGGGGTTGAGCGGGGCCGGCAAGTCAACAGTGATCAATCTGGTCATGCGCCTGTACGATCCGACCCGGGGATGCATCCTGCTGGACGGACACGATCTCCGGGATCTGTCCCTGCAATCGCTGTCGCGGTGCATCGGCATGGTCACACAGCACGCCTATCTGTTTCACGACTCCCTGCGGGCCAATCTGCTGTACGCTCGGCCCGAAGCCTCGGACGCGCAGGTGCAGGACGTCTGCGAACGGGCTCAGTTGAAGGAATTCATCGACGGGCTGCCGGACGGGCTGGACACGGTGGTGGGCGAACGAGGTTACCGCCTCAGCGGGGGCGAACAGCAGCGGGTCTCGATCGCGCGCGTGCTGCTGAAGCAACCGTCCCTCCTAATCTTCGACGAAGCGACCTCCCATCTGGACTCCCATAGCGAATACCTGCTTCAGCATGCACTGGAACCCTTGTTTGTCGACAGCACAAGTCTGGTAATTGCCCATCGCCTGTCGACCGTGCGCAACGCGGACACGATTCTGGTTCTGGACAAGGGGCGGCTGGTCGAAATTGGGAGCCACGACGATCTTGTCCGGGACCAAGGCCTCTATTCCCACCTGTGTGCACTTCAGTTCCGCGGTCCCACTCCGACCGCGTCGATTTCCGTAACTTAACATCAAGTTATGCGTCTTATATAGTGGGCCTGTATCAGGCCCGGCACCGGGATGCGGCAGGGACGCAGGATGCTAAAATCCGTTGTTCCGCCGGAACGGCCCGCCGACGTTAACCAATCATCGAAACCAAGGGTTGCATCAAGTGGCGATGCGGAAACGCCTTCTGAGCTGGCAGATGGCGAGCGTCCTGCTGGTGCTGTTTGCCGGTATTGTGTTGCCGGCCACATTGTTCCGTCCGGCCGCAGCCCTGACCGGCCTCCCTTTCGATCCCGGCAGCCGCCTGCACATTGTTGCCAGCGGCGATGACTTCGCCTCCATCGCGGCGCAGGGGGAGTTCCCGGTGGATGCGTTGCGGGAACTGAACGGGTTGGCGCACGATCACGACTTGTGGGTCGGCCGGCCGCTGCAGCTTCCGGCTCCGGAGCCGACTGGAGCCTCGCTGGTCAGTGTGAACCAGTACCACCGCGTGCTGCTGGGTGAAACCCTGCACCAAATTGCCAACCAGTACGGTTTGCATCCCGTGGAACTGGCCCACCTCAATCGGATGTCGCCCAACGCGATGCTCTATACCGGACAACAGATCCGCGTTCCCAGCGTCGGGGTGTGGGCCCGTCTTCAGGAAGCCGGTTACATGGCACAGTTCGAGACGTACCGGATGCAGGAAACGGACACGCTGGACAGTGTTGCGTCGCTGTACCAGGTGTCCGCGGAGTCCCTGAGGATGTTCAATGCCCTGGAACCTGCGGACTTTCCCCAGGCAGGCACCCAGTTGACCATTCCGGCCCGTCCGTTGGCTCCCGCGTTCGGTGTCGATCCGATCTCGCCCTCAAGCCTGGGCCAAATCGTGCGCGTCAAGGAACGATGGCTGGAAGTCGACTTAAGCGCCCGCAGGATCATCGCCTACGAGGGCATGACACCGGTTCGCCGCCTGACGGTCCTCAACGGCGGGACCGAAGCGACCACCGCGACGGGGTTGTTCCGCATCTGGGCCAAGACCGCCCGGCAGGACATGAGCCGTCATTTGCCGTCCGACATCGGTCTCGCCCATGTGGACAGCGTTCCCTGGGTGCAGTACTTCTACCAGGACTTCGCGATACACGGTGCCTTCTGGGATGTCCCGCCGGAAGCGGGATCGGACAACGGCAATGTGTTGCTGTCCGAGGAAGAAGCAGCCTGGTTGTACGAGTGGACTACCCCCAACACCTCCGGTGGTGTCAAGGCCGGCGACGGCTGGGTATTGGGTCACGGACCCGGCTCGGGGACCCTTGTGTTTGTCCACGCGTGACACGCGTGACTCCGGCCCGTACTCGGTGTCGGATGGTTGTAGGGGAACAGGGGTTTCGGCCACAGCGCCAACCTGCGTTCCGGACGGCGAACTCGCCTGCGGGGCGACTGCCGAGAGGATCGGTTGGACCGTGTGACGGGTATTCCTGTCAAAACTGACGCATGTTGACTTCGACGCGTAACCCAAGCGACCTTGAAATGCGCCTGGCCGCTCGCACGGTTGGCGCATATCTATCGCGATGCGGTTCCCTGGGGTGAAGTGGTCAAGGGTTTCCCTTCCGGGGCGACCGCATCCTGTTTGCCAACCGGGCAGTCGGCATATTCAAGCCAAGACAGATGGACCGGATTCTCAGTATTAGGACTGTGGTGCCAAGGGCCGGTAGGGGAGTGCAGTATTCGGACCAGGAGACGGACGGCGGCGCGAATGGCATGTGGGTGTACGACACGAGCGACCTCGATCCCGGCCACCATCAGAACCAATGGCTGAAGACCGCCTGGATGGAAGGCTTACCGTTGATTTACCTGCGCGGACTGGCCCCCGCCATGTATCTGCCACAGTTTCCGGTCCATGTCATGGATTGGGATGCCGGTGTCGGGCAAGTCCGGTTGGTACTGGGCCTTGAGTGCAGGACATCACAGGATCTTGCTACAGGCCGACGCGTTCGGCGGAGCGCTTTCAGCCTACACCCATCGCCGTATGGAGGACCGGGTGTCCAAGGCCCGGTTTCGGATTGACGTCCTGGAGGCCTATCGGGAAACCTGCACCTTCTCCGGCTTGTCCCAACCTCAGCTGGTGGATGCCGTGTCCATTGTGCCGGGTGCGAACGGAGGCAACGTTGACGTGACGGAAGGATTGTGCATGTCCCGACTGCACCATGCAGCCTTCAATGTCAATCTGCTGGGTGTCGATCCGGATGGACGCATTCATGTCTCCGAGCAACTGGATGCTCGCGAGGCCGGGGACTCGTTCTCCCGCCAACTAACATCTCTGGCAGGGCGCAGGATTTCCATGCCCCGGACACCGGAGCTCCATCCCAACCGGGATTTGCTGGCGGTTCGGTTCGAGCAGTTCCAGGCCGGCTGAAGCCCGCTGGTTCAGGTCGTGGGACCGGAGCGGCAGCGGTTGGGCATCGGCTCGATCCCGGTGCAGGAAACGACCGAAAACGCACGCAAGGGCAGCCCCGGCCACCGGATTCCCTAAAGTGGAACCTTTCTGTGCACAGGCTCCCAGACTCATCCGCCATCTGACAGAAGAAGGTATTGCAGAATGATCAGACTCGTAAGCTGGAATATCGCCAAGAGACGGAAACCTTGGCGTGTGCTGGTGGAGATGGCGCGCCGAGGGGAGTTCGATGTTGCCCTGTTGCAGGAAGCCGGAAATCCACCCGGCGACTTGGTGGATACACTTGAATTCGACAACGACGTATTCTGGGACCGGCATCTCTACGACCGCTGGCCGCTCGTTGTGCGTCTGTCCGACCGGGTCGCAGTCGAGGGCTTCCATCAGGTTCCGCCAATCAGCGAATTGGGCGAGCGCGATATCGGCGTGAGTGGAATCGGAACCATGGCCACTGCAAGGGTGATCCCGGTAGGCCGACCGGAGGAAGCGTTCGTGGTGGCGTCCATGTATGCGCGGTGGATGAAACCTCACCCGACGACCTGCAGTCCGTGGAAGGTCGGTGCTTCCGATGTTTCGGCCCACCGGATCCTCTCGGACCTCTCGGCCTTGGTCGGTCATCGCGATCCATCCAGGCACCGCATCCTCGCGGCAGGCGATCTGAACATGTTCTACGGTGCAACAGGGCGATCGCTGTCGCTGCCCGAGCGCGAGCGCACGGTCTGGCACCGCTTCAAATCACTCGGCTTGGAGTTTCTCGGACCGCAAGTGCCAAATGGACGTCAGGCCTCGACACCACCGCCCGATGTGCCACCGGACACGCGAAATGTTCCCACCTACTATCACTTCGGCCAGTCTGCCTCCGATGCAGTGGGTCAACTCGACTACACGTTTGCTTCCCGCGGATTCCACGAGAAGATAAGGGTTCGCGCACTCAATGGCATCGACGAATGGGGACCGAGCGACCATTGCAGGCTGTTGATCAAGGTTGCTGTGGAGTGAGGAATCTTTCCCTGTGACACCGGTTGCAGAACCACGGCCCCGGAACTGTCTACATCGACGACCGGGAACTCCATCCGCGGGTCCTTTGGGCTGCAACGACCCGTTCCATGGCTAATGCAATTGCGGTCGTTCTCAGGTCGGTATCGTGCCGGTCGGCCATGTTCGCGACTGCGTCGGTGGCGGATGCCATTTCCTGTTGGAGGCGTTCCACGACCTGTGCGCGGGACCACCGCTGCCATGACGCATTCTGAACCTGTTCGAAATAGGAGACGGTGACTCCACCGGCGTTGGCCAGAATGTCCGGGATGACCAGGATGCCGCGGTCAAGAAGGTGTTGGCTTCCTTCCTGGGACGTGGGTTGATTGGCCAGCTCCACTACCATCTCCGCCTGTACGTCGTTGGCGTTGTGGCTGCCGATCACGCCTTCCATCGAAGCCAGCAACAGCGCCGAGGCAGGTTGCACCAGCAATTCGTCGGGACTCACGGCCGACCCGACCGGGCAACCGATGAAGCTGCCGTGTCTTTGCTTCCAGGCCGAGACTTCCGCGTACGGCAGGCCTTCGGGGTTGAACAGGCCGCTGCGACTGTCGCAGACTCCGGTAACGCGTGCACCCGTGATGTCGGTGGCCAGCTGGTGGGCGTAACTGCCCACGTTGCCGTAACCGTGGATGACGAGGGAGTTTCCGGCCAGGGGCTTTCCCATGTGGCCTGCGATCCGGTGCAGGACGGACAGGCCACCGAGGGCGGTGGCTTCCGGCCGGCCGCGACTTCCTCCCAGAGCAGGCGGTTTGCCGGTAATGGTGCCTGGCGCGTGGCGGCCCCGGATGGATTCGAACTCGTCCACCATCCAGCCCATCACTTCGGCGTTGGTGTTCATGTCAGGAGCCGGGATGTCCAGTTCAGGCCCCAGGACCGGATGCATGGCCCGAATGTAGGACCGGCTCAGGCGTTCGCGTTCCGGACGGGACAGCGTCGCCGGATCGCATTGCACACCTCCCTTCCCTCCTCCCAGGGGTAGGTCCAGTACCGCAGTCTTGAGCATCATCAGGGCGGCCAGTGCCCTGGTCATGTCCAAGGTCTCCGAGGGATGGAATCGGATACCGCCCTTGAAGGGGCCGCGTGCATCGTTCCACTGCACGCGGTGTCCCACGAACACGATGTGGTTGCCGTCGTCCCGCTGCACAATCAACTGGGCCGTGGTCTCCCTGCGGGCATGGCTGAGGATCTCCATTTCCAAATCGGAAATGTCCAGCAGGGACCGTGCGTCGTGCATCTGGTTCAGGACCTCGGCCAGGTGCGAGGATGGCTCGGATCCGGCAGGTGCCATTCCATCCCACACATCCTGGGATATCGCGGGGCTCGCGATGGGCGTGGCATCGAAATCGCGGGTGACTGTGAAGTGGCTGTTGGGTTTTGGCATGTCCGTGGAAATCAGTGTGGACCGATGACGAACATATAGAAGGGCCGGCAGCATGAGCATGTGCGAATCATTACCAAATCCGGCTTGGATGACGAGCAGGACAATCGCATTCTGTTTTGGAGCGAAGCCAACGCAAAAACACATTAATACAACTCAAATAATTGTGGATGCAACAGTCAACCACCGAATTCGACAACGAAATAAGCCGATCAATCGACACCCTGTAGTGCAATAAGCATAGATAACGGTGCTTGGAGCTCACAGAGATAACAGATCGGAACTCCCAGAGCCGGGTGTGGCGAGTGAGGCATCGGGATCGATGGGAATCGGATGCAGGCCCTTGTCGTGTGCTTGGCCGGCGGTAGGCGAGATGAAACTACGCGGGAGTCCTCCCCTTCCCAGGCGCGAACCCCATGCCGCGACAGTGGCCGCAGGCCCGGATCCGGACCACCGCGTGCCATGGAGACTGGATTGCCGGCCGGCAGGTCGACCTCTACACTCACGGACCCGGGCGTGCTTGACCGCGATGCGTCCGTGGACGTGTGCTTCCATCTCCGAGGACGAGTTCCGGCTTTTTGAAGACCTACCCGTGCCCAGGTGCCACGCCCCAATCAGAATGCGATTGCCCTGGGATGACGAGCCATACCTGGTGCACCGGTCATGTGGCCGGTTTTGCCAACCTGCACTCAAACGAAAGAGCGGCGCCGGAACGGTTGGAAACTGGAGATTGGGTCGGCGAACCTGTGTGGACCGGACATGAAACAGGCCCGGTCCGGGCAAAGTCGGTGCCCCTCCTATAAAATAGACTTGGGACTCTTACTACTCTGTGAGCAGCTAAATGCACATCGACGACATCGACACTCCGGCACTGGTGTTGGACCTGGATGTGTGCGAACGCAACATCCGGAGGTTCCAGCGTTTGTTTGATGAGTATGGTGTCGGCTTTCGGCCGCACATCAAGACCCACAAGATTCCCGAACTTGCCCGTTGGCAAATGGATGCCGGGGCCATCGGCATCACCTGCCAAAAACTGGGTGAAGTTGAGGTGATGTCCAACGCCGGCCTGGACAACATCCTCCTCTACTTCAACATTGTGGGCGAGCCGAAGCTGGAGCGCCTGTGCCGGTTGTCGCAGGCGTGCGATCTGACCGTCACGGCCGATTCCCCAATCGTCACGGATGCCATCGGTGCCGTGGCCGTCAGGCGGGGTGTGGTGGTCAACGTTCTCGCGGAACTGAATTCGTTCATCGACCGAACCGGCGTGCCGTCGGTGTCGGGGCTTGTGGATCTGGCCAAGCACATTGATCGGACACCCGGTTTGAACCTGCGGGGCATGGCAACCTATCCGACCGGTCGCCAAAGCGCGGATCGGATCGCCGAAGCCATCCGGGCCTTCGACCAAGCCGGCCTGAACCGGGAGATTGTGAGCGGCGGCGGCACACCTACGGCGTTTGAGGCGGAGGCGGTGAACGGTCTGACCGAACACCGGGCCGGGACCTACATTTTCATGGATCGGCAATGCATCGATCGTGGCGTGGCAACGGAAGCGGATTGCGCGCTGCAGGTTCTGACCACCGTGGTCAGCAATCCGGTGCGGGAACGGGCCGTCATCGACGGTGGAACCAAGACGTTCTCGGCGGACGGGGCCATGCCTCGGGGCCTCGTGTTGGGTTTTCCGGGTGCCGAGATATACCAGACCAACGAGGAGCACGGCTACCTGGACATCGGCAACTGCGATCCCAGGCCATCCATCGGCGATCGCATCCGTGTCATTCCTAATCACGTTTGCGTGACAGTCAACCTGCACAATCAGGTGTATGGCTGCCGGGGAAACGAAGTGGAACAGATTTGGTCTGTCGCCGCCCGCGGGCTGGTCCAATAACGGAATTCACCGGACGCATGCCGAATCTGTACCCAACCGGGAGACCCGGCACATTTGACCGGGCGGCGACTCAATCTGCAACATGTCCATGGATGTGAATACAGCATCGGGCCGGCCGATTCTGGTGGTCGACGACGAGCGCAACATTCGCAAGGCACTGGAACTACTGTTCAGGGCCTCCGGCTATCCCGTAATTGAAGCGGAGGACGGCGAAGCGGCCCTCCGGCAGGTCGAGAAACTGGACCCGCGTCTGGTTCTTCTGGACGTCGAAATGCCCCGGTTGGACGGTTTCGAGACCTTGCGTCGGCTGCGCCGGGACAGCGAAGTGCCGGTGATCCTGCTGACGGTCCGCAACGAAGACGAGGACAAGGATCGCGGCTTGCAGTTGGGGGCGGACGACTACATCACCAAACCCTTTCGGACCGAGGAGGTCCTGTTGCGCGTCCAGGCCGTGTTACGCCGGACGGAACGTTTTCTGCCGGGCGTCGGCGTGATGCGCGTGGATGACCGGCTGCAGTTTCATCCCGACCGGCAGTACCTGCTCGTTGGCGGCCAACAGGTGTCCTTGCGCCCCACCGAGTGCCGTTTGCTGCAAACCCTGATCAACGCCAACGGGGCCGTGCTGTCCAATCAGCAACTGCTGGATCTGGTCTGGGGTCCGGGCTATGACGAGAGTCAAGTTAGGGTTTACATAAATTATCTGCGCAACAAAATCGAGTCGGATTCGTCCAATCCGCAGTACATCATCAATGTCCGCGGCCAGGGGTACTATTTCGAAAACCCTGGTGCGGCGGTTGCTTGAAGCCTTGTCCAATTCCATCCAACCAACTGCCATGTTCCATCGCCATCACATTCGTTGTCTGCTGCCCGTTCTCATGGCAGTGGTTCTGTTCGTCCTGGCCGCTTGCGGCCCCATCATTCCCCCGCCGATACAGCCCGAGGTGGTCGAACCTGAGCCGGTCGAGGCCGCCGAGGAAGCGCCTGCCACCGACATGGCCGATGTCGAGGTTCCAGCCCTTGTCATTTGGTCGGATGAAGCTAGGGTTCCCGCCTTGCAGGCCATGGGAGATCGGTTCGCCGAGGACTTTGGCGTGGAGGTCGACGTGGTGGGCAAGCCCCTGTCCGACATCCTTGCGGATTACAAAGTTGCCTTGGGAGCCGGTTCCACCGAGCCCGACATCCTGTTTGGCGGTTCGGACTGGCTGGGCCTCCTGGCCAGCAACGAGGTGATCGCCCCAATCGACCTGACTCCTTGGCAGGACCACTTTGGAGCCGGTGTCCTGCGCTCCATGAGCTACGAAGGAGTTCAGTACGGCGTCCCGGTCACAGCCGATAGCCTGGCCCTGTTCTACAACACCGATCTTGTGGCCGAAGTTCCCGCTACCTGGGGAGGCACGGCTGACGTGGCCTACGGTCTGATGCAGGAGGGGAGTGTCGAACTGGGCATTGCAGTCAACTCCTACAGCCCCTTTGACATTTATCCGGTGGTGACCGGCCGCGGCGGGGACCTGTTTGCCTGGAATGCGGACACTGGTTTCGACGTGGAGTCACCCTTGCTGGGCAGTCAGGCCACCGTGGATGCAATTCTGTTCCTGCAGAGTTTGGGAGGCGCCGGGGTCACCAACCCCACTCTGGCAGGAGCCGAACTTGAACGGCTTGTCAACGAGGGCCGCGTACCGTTCATGGTGTCCGGTCCATGGAACCTGGACCGGGTTCGTCAGTCGCCGGTCAACTGGTCGGTGGCTGCCTTCCCGGACGGTGGCAGTTCTTTCGTGAACGTCCTGGGCTACATGCTGAACGCGCGCGGCCCGGACCCGTTGTTTGCCTGGCACTTCCTGCAGAGCCAAGTGTTGACAGATGCCGGCATGGAGGCGTTGCAGGCGGCGGCACCGGGGATTCCGGCGTGGCTTCCCATCCTGGATGGCCTTGACGATCCCATGATGGCGCAAATGGGTCGCATTGCCGCCCAAGGGCGGGCGGTGCCCACAATTCCGGAGATGCCCGAGGTGTGGAAGGTTTGGGGTGAAGCGCAGTTTGCCGTGGTCGGCGAGGGTGCCGATGCCCAGGCGGCCTACGCCACTGCCGGCTCGAAGTTGGACGATATCCTCGCCCTGCGTCTGGCCGCGCAGAAAACCAGCGAGTAGCGCACATTGAACCGGCCCCCCCGGGGGGGGGCCCCCCACACCCGGGGCCCCCCCCCCAAGGCGGTGGGCCAGGGGGGAGGGGGGGGGGGTTGGGTAGGGGGTGGGGGGGCGGGGTTGTGG
>VXMJ01000009.1 GCA_009841145.1 Caldilineaceae bacterium SB0661_bin_34
ATGGCCCGCAGCATGGCCTGAACCAATGCGCAGAACCCCACTTGTGGAGAGGATGTCCCTGACCGCCCGCCACCAATATCAACGAGATTGAAACAGTGCCGGCGGGCGGACAGTTGGCTGGCGAATGCGTTGGCATTGAGGACGCTGTGCACGGTGGCATGTCCGGACTTGACTGCATTGCCTCCGACTCCACATGAAGGGTCGAAAGGGGATTCCTTGGGGCCGGGCCCGCGGTGTCCGGCGGGACACGATTCGATTACCCGTTGGAGACGGTTCCCGTGGAGTGTTCCGGGTTTGGGCGGGTTTGCAGCCTGCGGTTTCAGCGGACGGTGCCGTCGGGTCTGCGCCCGTTCCCCATGTCCCTGGGAATGGCAGTCCGCCTGCGCCTGGGTTCGTAGCTGCGCCATTCTTGCGGGGCATTGATGTCCTGCCCGCCGTGTGCCGTGATGCGGGGCCGGACCTTCACGAGCACGGGCGTGTTCACACTGGCTCCCGCCAGAATGGCTTGGCCGCGGGATAGGCTGGGCAGCTCATTGATGAGATCGCGGCCCACGCTCTCGATGGATTCCGCGATCTTCGCCTGGTCCACCGGGTTTACGATGCGCATCAGGCATTGCGTCATGCACTGGCTTAGGACATCCGCATCCAGGCGTCCCGGCCGTTGGCTGACCAGGCCAATGCTGACCCCGAACTTCCGTCCCTCGCTCAGGATGCGCTTGAGGATGGGCGATGAGACCGCGTGTTCGTGGGCAGGGCTGAAGTTGTGCGCTTCTTCCAGCAGCGTGAACACCGGAAATCCCAGGTCGTTGGCGTCACCGTGGCCCCGGTTCTTAATGGAGTCGGTGCGGGACTTCATGACCCGCCGAAGGATGGTGGTGACAATCATCCGCTGTTCGGCCGTGTCGATTTCGTTCAGTTGCAGGGCCGTCAACTGGCCCGGCTGATACAACTGCGTCAGTTCCAGTTCCTCGCTGTCGGTGAACAGGCTGCTGTTGGCAAGGCGACTTTCCAGACGCCAACGCAGAGCCTGTGTCGTGTTGTCCTCCCTGGAGCCGCTGGCCGAACCGTTCTCGGAGTCTCTGCCGGCCCCCTCGACCGCTTGCAGCAAGTTGTCCAGTGTGTAGCGGTCCTTGTTGGCACGGACCTGTTTCAGGGCTTCCCGCAACCTGTGCTTCATGAGTTCCGACATGTCCGGCAGATAGGCGTTCAAGTCGGCTTCGGACAGGCTGTCTATGCGAACCTTGACCTGCTCGGGCTGGAGGACGCGGATGGCTGGGAGGTATCCGTTGGACGCGAAACGGGTTCGGTGTTCCTCCGCCATTTGGCTGAGGGTGTCGTACTCGCCGTGCGGGTCCACGACCAGGACGGCGGCCCGGTTCTTTTCCCGCATCATCTCTTCCAACAACACCCCGGCCAAATAGCTCTTGCCGCTGCCAGTGGTGGCAATGATAGCGAGATGGGTGCTGGTGAAGGCGGCCACGTTGAGAGCGATCGGGACCTCCGACGGTGCGCGGGTGATGAGGTCCCCCACCAAGGCGCTGCCTGCCGCCGTCGGTTCCACCGCATTCAGGATCCTGGTCAGTTCGGTACTGGAAGTCAGGTGAATCGGCAGTCCGCTGCTGGGCGTGATGCGGGGATTGATGAAGTCTCTAACCTGACTGTCGAAGTGACCCAGAATGGAGACGGTCAGGGCAAACAGGTCCGTGTTCGACCGAGCCGGTTCCTGATTGAACCCGAGCAGTCCGGCCACTCTGGCGGGGGCGATGTCGGGATCCGCCATGAACTCGTCCGGCCACAGTCGCACCGCTTCCCGCTGGGTAACGCGTCCGTAGATGCGCACGCCTCCTTCGATGGCGGGATCCTCAAAGTAGACGAACTCACCGATGCGCGCCGTCTGGTTCGGGTCCGGCGAGACAAACACGAATTCGGATACAGACTCCCCTGGGCCCCGCACCAGGCCCAGGGGGCCGCCGGTCCGGCTCATCGCAGGCCTCCCACGATGGATTTCCACTTGACCATGTTCTCCACCACGGTCAGGGCATCGGCGTGTTCGGAAAAGCTGGCACGCAGGAACCGCAACTGATGCAATAGAAGATCCTGGGCCAAGGGATGGTTCCAGTTGATTAGGAACGGCAGGTAGTCCACCCGCAGCCCGCGGTCCCCTTGCTGGTGAAACCGCGCGACATCGGCTTCGGGCATGGGATGGACCGGTGCATTCATCATCGGGGCGTGGGGCGGAACCAATTGCAGGTAATTGCTGTCCGGAGACTCCCAGCCAATCCCCACAACCTCCACCGCGGTGAAGTCGGCCTGTAGGTAGGGCGGCAGCGTGATGTCGAAGTCGTCGGACACCATCTGCGGGTTGAAGGGCGACCCGAAGTCTGGATTGACCACATGCGTGTTGCAGATCAGGCCCACAATGCGGCCCAGGGCTCCCCCGAGGTTGTCTCCCGACTCAACCGTAACGAAACGGCCAAACCGAAAGTCTTCGGCGTGGGGTGTGTGGTCAACTTCCCTGTGGCGGTAGATGCGGCACAGGTACTCCACGTGGGAGTTGGTCTTTACGATGCAGCCGATGGCGTTGGCTGAGCCGATGTTGTCGGACAACGGACGGTCCCCGAAGGATTGGCAGCCGGGTTCATGTTACCGCCCACCCATGCCGGAGAGCGTAATCCCGCGCTGGAACCAGTTCTGTCCCACCATGTACACCGCCAACACGGGTACGAGCGCGATCACTGATCCGGCCATCAGCAAATTCCAGGCGGTGTTGTGTTCGCCCTGGAAGGCACTCAGGCCCACCGGGATCGTCCGCATTTCGTTGGAGGCGGTCACCACCAGCGGCCAAAGGAAGGAATTCCAGGAACCCAGAAAGGAAAAGATGGACAGGGCAGCCAGGGCCGGGCCGCTCAGCGGCAGGATGACCTGCCACCAGATGCGGAGGGTGGAGGCGCCGTCCATGCGTGCGGCCTCGTCCAGTTCCATGGGCAGGCCGGCGAAAAACTGGCGAAGCAGGAACACGCTGAAGGCGGAAAAGGAGGTCGGAAAAATCAGGGCCTGATAGGTGTTGTACCAGTCGAGCACCCGGGAGATCAGGATGAAGTTCGGAATCATCGTGACCTGGAATGGAATCATCAACGTGGCCAGATACAGCAGGAAGAGGGGATTGCGGCCCTTGAAGCGCAGCCTGGCAAAGGCGAAGGCCGCCAAGGCTGCGGCCAGCACCTGGATGAGGGTCGACGACACGCTGACAATGGCGCTGTTCAAGTAGAAGCGATCAAACGGCAGGGCGGTCAGGGTGTCCCTGTAGTTGGACCAGGCGAACTCCGTGGGAATCCAGAGTGGCGGGTACCGAAAAATCTCCTTGGGCATCTTGAGCGAGGTGGACAGCATCCACAGAAACGGCATGACCATGAAGAAAGTGCCGACCAGCAGCGCGGCATGCAGGACGGTGTGGCCCAGGCGCGTGCGCGCCTGGCGCGTCAGGCCGGTGTTGCCTGCGGGCGACGGTTCAGCGGCCATCGTCGGTTTCGTAGTGCACCCAACGGTGCTGCAGGCGGTTTTGTAGGAAGGTGAAGGCGAAGATGAACGCGAACAGAACCCAGGCCACCGTACTGGCCATGCCAAAGCGACGGTACTCGAACGCGTTGACATAAACGTAGTACACGATCGTGGTGGTGGCCTGGGCAGGACCACCGCGGGTCATGACGAACGCCTCGTCGAACAGCTGGAACGCCCCGATCATTTGAATGACCATCAGGAAGAATGTGGTCGGCGAGATCATGGGCAGCGTGATGTACAGCAGCCGACGCCAGCTGGTGGCACCGTCCACCTCCGCCGCGTCGTACAGCTCCACCGGGATGGCTTGCAAACCTGCCAGGTAGATCACCATCGTGAAGCCGACGTTTTTCCATAGCGTGAGAATCACGACGGCCGGGCGCGCCCAGGCGGGATCGGTCAACCAATCCGGCGGCTGGACGGGAATGCCGGTCAGTTCGTTGATACGCCAGATGACGGCACTTAGGATGCCGAAGTCCTTGTTGAAGATCCACTGGAACACCAAGGCTCCAGCCACGATGGTGGTCACGACCGGCATGAAATAAATCAACCGGTAGATCGCCAGACCCTTGATTGCCTGGTTGAGGGCCAGGGCCACAGCCAGGCCTGCCGCCAACTGCAGCGGCACAATGGTCACGGTGAAGTAGAGCGTGTTGCCAAGCGCCTTGAAGAAGGTGGGATCGCGGCGGAAGAGGTTCAGGTAGTTGGTGAGGCCGACGTACTCTCCGGGCGACAGCAGGCTCCACTCGTACAGGCTCAGCACGAGCGCTGCTACGACCGGAATCAGGACGAACAGGAGGAATCCCGCCAGACTGGGCAGGAGGAACAGATAGCCTTCGGACTGCTGATCGGCGCGCCAGCGCCGCCACCGGGGAGGTGGACGCAACGGGGACGCGTCGGAAGCCATGGACGGAAAACAAAAGGCGGGCGCCGCTGAGGACAGCGACACCCGCCGAAATGTCAGGTTCGGGTTTGCCTACTTCGGGAAGCCCTCATCCTGCAGATACTGGTTGACACCCTCGCAAACCGCTGCCGCCGCATCGGCGGGAGTCAGGTCGCCGGTCCAGATCTGGTTGATGTGGGGCGACACGAAGTTGCCGCTCAGGTAGCCCCACTCCGGGAAGTAGCCGAAACGGCCCACGGTGGCGTTGAGGCCTTCCGTCAGGAACGCCTGGCGGTTGGCCGGCGGGTTGTCCGGATTGAGGAAGGCATCGGACATGGCGGTGGATTGCAGCGCCGGGAAAATTTCCCCGGACGCAGTGTAAATCCGCTGGCCGCCGTTGGTACTCTGCAGCCACTGCAGGAAGTGCCAGGCATCCTCCTTGTTGTCGCTGCCCGCGCTCATGGTCCAGGCCGCACCGCCGGCACTGGCCGCACGGCGGCCTCCGTCCGGAATCGGGACCACGGAAACGTCGTAGTTCATCTCGGCCGCGTTGAAGGCGCTGACGCGGCTGGCATTCTGGATGATCATGGCAACCTGGCCGGCCTGGAACACGGCTGCGTCGCCTCCGGCCTGGTTCAGGTTGTCGCTGGTCATGGCGGCGTTGGTGGCCATCAGGTTGGCGAAGAACTCAAGCCCCTGCACCGCCTCGGCCTGATCCAGGGTGCAGGAGGACGGATTGCGGTAGTCGTCCAGAAGGGCGCCGTGGTTCTGGAGTACCCACAGCATGTACTTGCCGCCCTCCATGCCGAGGCCGTATCGGGAAACCCGGCCCGTATCGTCCACCACCTTGAGCTGGTTGGCCGCGGATTCGAGATCCGCCCAGGTCCAGGTTTCGTCCGGATAGGGAACACCGACCTCGTCGAAGATGTCCTTGTTGTAGTACAGGACCTCAAGGCCGATGTCGCGCGGGAAGCCGTACACGTCGCCGTCGTACTTCGCGGACTCAAGGAGGTCGGGCCAGTAGTCGTCCAGGTTGTAGCCGTCCCGGTCGATGTAGGGCTGGAGATTCTCCAGCACGCCTTCGGCCGCATAGGAGGGAGTCGGCCATAGGAACAGGATGTCCGGAATGACCGAACCGTCGCCGCCGGCCCACAGGGCCTGCATCTTGGTGAAGTAGTCACCCCACGGCTCGGACAAAATCTCGATGGTCACATCGGGGTTTTCGGCCATGTAGGCGTCGGCCACCGACTGGTGGGTGGCAAGTTCGGCCGGACTGCCCCACATGGCCCACGTGACAACGGTTTCACCAGGCGCGGCCGCATCCGGTGGTGCGGCGGCGCACCCGGTCACGGCAATTGCCAGCACGCCCAGCAACGCCAGAACGGTAAGGAATCGGGTTCGCATCAGGGCCTCCTTGCAGGGACGGGCAATAACAATCAAACGGAACGGTGTCCAAGGATGCGCAAATTATAAAACAGGCCAGATCTCCACCCCGGGCCGGGCCGGGATCACTCGCGGATCACCGTGACCAGGCTGCCCGGAGCCACTCCGCCGATGGTTGTATGCTCGCCGTCCGGCCACTCGACGGTCACTTGCACATCCTGATCCTGGTCGCCCAAACCGAAGTGAAGCCGGGGCGCGTCGCCGGACAGGTAGCTGTCGGCCACATGCACGGCCCGCATCCAGTTGTGGGAGCCTACAGCCACAATGGCCTTGGCTCCGATCGCATGGCTGTTGCCGCCTGTTTCCTGCCTCAAATCCAGCTGTAGCCCGACACCTCCGCACAAACGGTTTTCGAACAGGGCCGCTGAACTGCGCAGGTTGTTGACCGCGATGTCGAGATCGCCGTCCAGGTCCAGATCGGCCATTATCATGCCCCGACCGCTGGCTTGATCGCCGAGGTTCCATTCCGGCGCGGGGATCAAGGAACCATCCGCGCCGCCGCGGAACGCGCGGTTTTGCTCCGCCAGTTCGTGATCGGGCAGATGGGCAAAGAGTGTTGCCTCGATCATGCCGTTGACCACGTACAGGTCCAGCCATCCGTCGTTGTCCAGATCGCCGAAGCGTCCGGACCAGCTCCAGCCGGTGGCTGCCAATGGATCCGAGTCCGCGGCGTCGACCCAGCCGCCGTCGTCACCCGTGGCGATCTGCAACACGTTCTGCATCAGCTGCCGCTCATCGTGCTCCTCCATCCCTGCTGCCATCATGGCCTCCATGACCGGCTGCCAGGCTGCAAGCGCAGCCTGGTCGTCGGGTGCAGGTTTCATGTCGGTGGCAAAGAGATCGAGCCGGCCGTCGTTGTTGATGTCCCCGGCCGACAGACTCATCGTGGAATGGGTGGTCACGTCGAACGGCTCGATGGAGTTCCAGCCGTTGGCCTCCTGCTGGAAAATGAAGTCCGGCGTGGCGAAGTCGTTGCCGACCAGTAGTTCCGCCTTACCGTCACCGGTCACGTCGAGAAACAGGGTTGCCAAGCCCTGCGCCTGCAATGTCAGCTGCTGCAGGCGAAATCGGCCGTTCTCCATGCTGAAGAGGTAGACGCCCCCCGCATTGTTCATCAGGAACTCGCTGCCAAACAGATCCTTGAGTTCCGCATCGTACGTTGCTGCACCCAAGTCAAGGTCCCCGTCGGCATCCACGTCCAGCCAATCCATGGAGTAAAGAGGCCGATCGATTCCGGGCAATACCACGCGTTCGAACATGGCGGCCCGTTCGTTCGCGCCCGTATTGCGCCAGACCGCCAAACCGGATCCCCTGCGCGTGGTAGCGATGTCAAGAAGGCCGTCTCCATCCACGTCAACCAGCTGGACTTCGCGGGTTAGGCCCTCACCTAGTTGTTGCGGTTCGAAGGATAGGTTGCCGTCATTCCAAAGAATGGTGTTGGACTGCGCATAGCCCCCCAATACGAGATCGAGCCAACCGTCGCGGTCCAGGTCCCCGGCCGCGATGCCCGAGCCGTTGGCATCGAACCCGGCCACGGTCCATTCCGGCGCCGTTGTCTCGTGGATCAGCGTGTGCCGGTGGAACGAATTGTCACAGGCGGTCTCGCTGCGCCCGGTCGCGACCTGAACCTCGACCGGAACCGACGTTTCGATTAGTGGCGTCTCCGGGCTTGGCGGGACCTGTGGCAGGACGCAACCTGCCACAGCAAGGGCGATCAGGAATGTCAATCCGGCTCTGAAACGGTTACGATTTTCGGCAGACATGGTCGTTAGCACCCTGATGTCTGTAATATGAAAGGACAGCGGCCTGTGTCCGACCAAGTGGACTCTGCCCGGGCCGCATTGTAGGTTCAACGCGGCTCAGCGCCGCGAACCGCCTGTCCGAGTACGGGTCGCACACCCGGTCTGTCAGCACGAGAGTCAATGACCAAACTCATCATTGTTGAATCCCCCACCAAGGCCCGAACGATCCAGCGGTTTCTGCCCAGCGGGTACACCGTCCTCGACAGCCGCGGCCATATCCGGGGCATGCCGCGGTCGGCCAGCGAGATCCCGGCCAAGTACAAGAAGGAGCCCTGGTCCAACCTGGCTATCAACGTCAACCAGGACTTTGAACCCATCTACATCGTGTTTCCGGAAAGCCGTGACACTGTGCGCGAGTTGAAGCAGGCGCTCCGGACCGCGGACGAATTGCTGATCGCAACCGATGAGGACCGCGAAGGAGAGAGCATAGGGTGGCACCTGTGCGACGAATTGAAACCCGCGGTCCCGGTGCGGCGAGTTGTCTTTCATGAAATCACCCGCACGGCGGTTCAGGAGGCGTTGGCCCATCCGCGCGAATTGGATGCGAACCTGGTTGATGCCCAAAAGGCCCGGCAGATCCTGGATCGGTTGATCGGCTACACGGTTTCCCCTCTGTTGTGGAAGAAGATTGCCGGCAGGCTGTCGGCGGGCCGCGTCCAAAGCGTGGCCGTCCGCATTCTGGTGGACCGGGAACGCGAGCGCGCCAAGTTCATGCAGGGCAGCTATTGGACTTTGGTGGCAACCCTGGCGCGCGCAGTGGGTTCGGGTGCCGATGATGAATTCAGGGTCCAACTGAGAAAGCTGAACGGCCTCCGTCTGGCCGCCTCGGGCGACTTCGACGACAACACGGGGCAAATCAAGGAGGGTTTGGACCGGTTGGTCCTGGGTGAGGACCAGGCCCGTCAAGCGGTCCGGCAACTGGCGGAGATGGATTGGAGGGTTCAGCGGGTTGCGGCCCAGGTGGGGAGTCGGAAGCCCAGTCCGCCCTTCACCACGAGTACATTGCAGATCGAGGCGAACCGGCGCTTGGGCATGTCTGCCGAACACACCATGCGGACGGCACAAAGCCTGTACGAAAACGGTCACATCACCTACATGCGGACCGATTCCGTCAGCCTGGCGCCCGAAGCGGTTCGGGCGGCCCGCATGCGCGTGGCAGCCCAGTTCGGAGCGGATCAGCTGACCGCCAAGCCGCGCGTGTTCAGGGCCCGCCAGCAGAATGCCCAGGAAGCCCACGAAGCCATCAGGCCCGCGGGCGAACGCATGGTGCCGGCCGCGGAGAAGGGACTGTCCGGCCGCGAGCGGGATCTGTACGATCTGATCTGGAGGCGCACGGTCGCGACCCAGATGATTGACGCCCAAATCCGCAATGTGACGTTGGATGTTGAGGTTGCACCCCGCCAAGCCCCTGACCGGCCGGAATCTGCCACCGATGCCTTGGCTGTCCAGTCAGCCGGGTTTCGGGCCACGGGCGTAACTGTGTTGATCCCCGGGTTCCTGCTCGCGAATCCGGACATGGCAGCCGCGAAGTCCCTGCCTGAACTGGCAGAAGGGGATCTCTTGGCAGTGCGACATCTTGAACCCCAGGGACGCGAGACCCGGCCGCCGGCCCGATATACGGACGCCTCCCTGATCAAGACCTTGACGGACAACGGAATTGGCCGGCCCAGCACGTACGCCACCATTATCGAGACGGTGCAGAGCAGGGGCTACTGCATCAAGCGGGGACAGCAGATGGTGCCCACCTTCATGGCATTCGCCGTGGTCAAACTGCTGGAGGACTCGCTCAGCGATCTGGTGAACTTCAAGTTCACGGCCGACATGGAGACCAACCTGGACAACATTGCTGCCGGGGACGCGGCCTGGCTCACCTATATGGAGGACTATTACCTAGGCGACCAGGGGTTGGAAGTGCAGATCGCCGAGTACGAGGCCAATATCGATCCGGGAATCTACCGGACCGTGGAGTTGCCCCGGTGCCGCTATCCGGTGGTCATCGGACGATACGGCCCGTTCATCGAAAAACCGGCTGGAGGCGACGATGTGTCCTCGGATGCCAGCGTCGGCAGGTCGGAGCAGCGCGTGATTGTCTCCGTGCCTGAAGACCTGGCCCCTGCCGATGTGACCACGGAACTGGCGGACGAACTGTTTCGCCGCAAGGAAGCCGGACCGGCGGTGCTGGGCCGCGATGCCACGGATTCGGCGGACATTCAGTTGCTGCATGGGAGATTCGGTCCCTATCTTCAACTTGGCCTGCCGGATGGAGCGGACGGACGGCTCAAGCGCGTGTCCCTGCCCGACGGGTTAGCCCCCGAACAGGTCACGCTCGAACAGGCGCGGGAACTGCTGGCACTGCCCTCCGTGCTTGGTTCCCATTCGGAGAACGGCATGGAGGTCACGAAGCATATGGGGCGCTATGGTCCGTACGTGTCGTGGAATGGGAAGTCGGCGTCGCTCAAGGGGAGCGACACCATCTTCAACATTTCACTGGCCCGGGCCGAGGCACTGCTGGCCGCGGCACGACCGGGCCGGGCAACCCAAGCTCGTGTTCTGGCGGATTTGGGCCCGGTTCCGGACAGCGATGATGACGAACCGGTTCAAATCCTTGACGGCCGGTACGGACCCTACATCAAGTACCAGAAAGTCAACGCGTCCCTGCCCAAGGACACCCCGGTCGAGTCCGTGGACATGCAGCTGGCGTTGGATCTGATTGAGAAGAGGCGCAACGCACCCAAGCGCCGACGGTCCAAAGGCACGTCCCGCTCCAAGTCCGGAACCAGATCCGGGAAAGGCTCCGCCAGGACTGCGAAACGCGCAGGTTAGCGGTAGTCACACGCTATCGGGAGGTCGCGCCCGCGGACCTCTTGCGCGCTTGGTACCAGGGGGTGGGTGGAGTCATTCCCGACTTGGACTGTCTCCCCTCCGGTCCATGCGACGTGTGGGCGCAGGATGGCCATCCGCATTCACAACCTCGGTTGTGAGGTTGCAGGTTCGGAACCAGGATTCGGTGCGCAGTTCCTACTGCTTGAAACCGGTCGCAGACACGGAAAACGGCCCCAATCCGCAACACCGGCCGGGTGTTCAAACCCGGCACGTTTTGACCCAATTGCCTCGGCCGGAGGCGGGTATCGGATGCCCGAACCCAACTTGGATTCGCAGATGGTGCAGCCGTGTTCGAGTCAGTCCGCCCAGCTTGGCGGGGGTGGTGCCAGTTCCACCTTGATCAACAGGTAGTTCAGCGCGTAGTTCGACAACACGGTTGAGAATGCGGGCCCGAACAGAAACAGGGGAATGAAGGCCGGCAGTGAGAAAAGGAAGAGAATCGTGATCTTGAACAAGGTGACCAGGACGCAGAACAGGGGGTGCTGCAGTACCAGAATCAGAGCGTTCTTGTAGATCAATGCCAGGGAGACTTCGTCCTGTTCCCAAAGGAGGGGAAACACGAACTGGGTGACCAGGAGGAAGAGGAATGCGACCCAAATCAGCGGGATCACCAAAAGCTGCACGAACGGGGACTCGATACTGCCGTAGAACCAAATGCTGACCAGTATCACCACCGAGCCGAGGAAGTTGCCCCAGTACATCAGATAGGCCAGACCCTTGTGCATGCGCAGGCCTTCGTAGAAGAAGTCGCTGTCGATGCGTCGGTAGGTTGCCGTACGGTGGGCCACTCGGTGCATCGCTGTGTGCGCGAGGGGTGCCAGGATGACCGTCAACGTCCCCACCCACCACAGCACACTCATCCACACATACGGGAACAGGTCCCCATAGACCGATTTGATCGTCTTCCACAATACCGTCCCGGAGCGGACGATCGAATCGTTGATGCCTTGCAGGAAGCTCATGGGGTCAAGCCTGACGGAAAGAGGGTGACCGGGACCTGTTTCGGGTCGCGTTGTGTAGCCGGGGAATGGCCGGTCGCTGCGGATTATATGCCCTGCCCCGAATGGACAGGCTAGAATGCAGGCAGGTGCCGGTCAGGAAGCGGGCCGGGCGGGGCCGCCGGACGGCACGTCAGGCACAGGTACGGGCCCGGCCCGCGGCGTACTCCGGAAGTCGTTGCAAGACAGGACAGGACATGGCTAAGAACAGGGTTCTTGTCGGTGTGGCCTGGCCATACTCCAATGGCCAGCAGCACATCGGACACATCGCCGGAGCATATTTGCCCCCGGATGTGTTCTCGCGCTTCAACCGCATGCGGGGCAACGACGTGTTGATGGTCAGCGGGTCGGACACGCATGGCACGCCGATTACCGTCCTGGCCCAGCAGGAGGGCATCGAACCCAACGCGGTGGTTGAACGCTACCACCCGATGTTCATTGATGCCTATATGAAGCTGGGCTTGACGTTCGATCTCTTCACCCACACGGATACCCAGGTCCATTGGGACGTGACCCAGGAGATGTTCCTGGTGCATCGTGAGAAGGGCTATATCTACGCCGACACCCAGGAACAACTCTACGACCCCGTTGCCGGGCAGTTTCTGCCCGACCGGTACGTTGTCGGCATCTGTCCCTATTGCAGTAGCCCCGAGGCGCGGGGCGACCAATGCGACAACTGTGGGAAGTTGTACAACGCCACCGAGTTGCGCAAACCAAGGTCGACCATTTCGGATTCCACCGAACTGGAAGTGCGGGAAACCGAGCACTTCTTTCTGGCTCTGGACAAGCTGAACGCGGACCTGCTGGCTTGGTTGAAGGACGGCAAGGAGTACTGGCGTCCTCAGGTCTATCGCTTCACCATGTCGGAACTGGAGCGCGGTGAACTGCGCGGCCGACCCATTACACGGGACATTGACTGGGGAATCGATGTCCCCGTTGAAGGCTGGGAGGACAAGCGGATATACGTTTGGTACGACGCCGTAATCGGGTACCTGAGCGCAGTCGTGGAGCATGCGCTCCTGAGTGGTGATCCGGATGGCTGGCAGACTTGGTGGAAAACCGGTGCCGGTCAAGGCAGTCGGGTGTACAACTTCATTGGCAAGGACAACATCGTGTTCCATGCCATCATTTGGCCGGCCATGTTGTTGGGCCGCGACGGCTTCTGTCTCCCGTACGACGTGCCGGCCAACGAGTACCTCAACATGAAGGGCCGGAAGTTCAGCAAGAGCCGAGGGATTAGCATCTCCATCAACGACATGATGGAACGGTATCAGCCCGACGCCTGGCGCTATGCCCTGACGGCCATGGCGCCGGAAACCTCCGATGTCGATTTCACATGGGATGACTTCATCGAAAGGGTAAACAACGAACTGGTTGCCAATTGGGGCAACCTGGTCAACCGCGTAACGGGGTTCGCCTATCGGGCCTGCGACGGAATGGTGCCGACACCGGGCGAACTGGAACCGGCCGATGCCACCCTGTTGGCGGAAGTCCGCAAGGGATTCATGGAGGTTGGTACTTTGTACGAGGGGGTGCACCTCAAGGCTGCCCTGGAGGCCTGCCGCCGGCTTAGCCAGAAGGTCAACCAGTACCTGAACGCCCGCGAACCGTGGCAGGTCATCAAGTCCGACCGGCAACAGGCCCATACCATCATCTATACCGCATTGCAAGCAGTGGATTGGCTCAAGATCATGTGGGCGCCAATACTGCCGTTTTCGTCCCAGGTGTTGCACGAGGATCTGGGACACGAAGGCCGGTTGTTTGGCCGGCAGTACACTGAAAATGTGCAGGATGCCCGTGGAGAGCACCTTGTTCTGCGCTACGATCATGCCGGTGCGCGCGGTGAATGGGCCGCAACCGATTTGCCGGCCGGCCAACCGATGCGCAAGCCGCGGGTTCTGTTCACAAAACTGGATGCCGACGAGGTCTTGGCTAGGGAGCACGAATAAGCCCTCAATAATGTGATGCCTTGTGCGGCATCATGTGGTTATGGATAGGATCTGCCGCATCTTGCAGTTCGGAGCCCGCGTGGGTTGTTCGGCGCATCCGGCGCGTCATGGACCGCAACGGCACGTTCCCGACCCGCTGGACCGCGATCGGGCGCCGGTACTACACCGAGGCCGACGCCCTGCAGTTCCTGGGCGAGGGCGACGCGGCCCCGAAGGGGCTGACCGTGGTCTACTGTCGGGTGTCCCGCCGAGGGCAGCAGGCCGACCTGGAACGCTAGGTTTCCGCGATGGAGGCGTACTGCATGGGGGGCGTGGCCGTGGATGAATGGCGGTCGAAAATCGGGAGCGGCCTGGACTTCCAGCGCGAGGTGTTCCGTGCGTTGAGGGAACGGATCGGGAAGCGCGAACCGGGCCTCCTGCTGCTGGCCCACGAGGACCGTCTCTGCCAGTTCGGGTTTGACGGGTTCGCGTACTTCGCCGGGAGCCACGGCTGCGAGATCCGGGTGGTCTACCAGCCCGGTCTGTCCCCGCAGGCGGAGTGGGTCGAGGACCTGATGGCCGTGGTCGACAGCTTCTCCGGTCGCCTGCCCAGGTTG
>VXMJ01000083.1 GCA_009841145.1 Caldilineaceae bacterium SB0661_bin_34
GGCGATCCCGTGGGGGTCCCCGACGACCCGTGAACGAGATGGGCCGGCTGTCAAGTCCGGCCTATAAGTCCCATAATTAGGAAGTACATGGCTGGCAGAGGAACAAGGCTAATTTGAGACCATGGGATTGAGAAGGCGGAGACCTCAAGGTCGCGGCGGAAACCGGCGGCCCGGAGGCTGCGGCCAGGGGGAATAGCAAATGTACCGACAGCGTTATGGACACATGGTGCATGAACACGCGGTGCGTCGTGTGCGGGGATTACTCCAGGACAGGGTCCGGCGCCTCGCCGGCCTGCACAATGCATCTGATGCCGAAGCTTATGTAAATGACATAAGGGAAAAGGCGGCCCTCTGCTTTCCCGCGCTTCCAGAGAAAACGGACCTGCGCCCGCGCACCACTGGCATGCTGGACTTCAAGGAATTCAAGGTCGAGAAAGTGGTGTACGAGAGTCGGCCCGATTTCCTGGTGACCGCCAATCTCTACGTGCTGAAGGGCGAGGCGCCTTGCGTGCTGGGCCTGTGTGGCCATACAGACGAAGCCAAAGCCTACGGTCCTTATCAGCTGTTCGCCCAAGGCCTTGTGCGCAAGGGATTCGTGGTCCTCATCATAGATCCCGTTTCCCAAGGCGAACGCCGACAGTTCTACGATGAGGAAGGCGTGCCCGCCGGCGATCCGGAGCCAAGTTCCACCACGGCCCACAACCTGATGGGCAACCCGATGCTGCTGGCCGGGGACTATCTCGGCAGCTGGATGCTGTGGGATGCCACGCGCGGGCTGGACTACCTGCTCCAGAGGCCGGAAACCGATGTCTCCAGAGTCGGTGTGACAGGATGTTCAGGCGGCGGCACGCAGACCACGCACCTGACAGCCATAGATCCAAGAATCACGATGGCGGCGCCGAACTGCTACATCACGAGCTGGCTCTCCAATCTGGAAAACGAACTGCCCACCGATGCGGAGCAGAACCCTCCCCGCTGTCTGGAACTGGGACTGGACGAGGCCGATCTGCTGCTGGCCTTCGCGCCCCGCCCCACACTGATCATGGCGGAGGAAAACTGCTTCTTCGACCTCAGAGGCGCCCGACAGGCCCATGCGGACATGAAACGCGTGCACAGCCTGCTGGGCAGTCCGCAGTCCGCCGAGATCAGCGTGGGGCCCCTGGATCACGGTTATCACAAGCACGCGCGTGAGGCCATGTACCGCTTCTTCCTGCGCCACGGCGGGGATCATGACGATTGGCAGGAGCCGGAAATGGAGGAAATTCCGGAAGCGCAGCTGCATGCCGCGTGCGGAGCCACCATTCCCTTTGGCAGCCGCAAGGTATTCGATTTCATGCGAACGCGGGTGCGGGACCAGGCCGCCAGACGACCCAGTTTGACCATGGAAACGCTGCGCGCCTCAGTTCAGCGGCGACTGCATCTGGAGATTCCGGAAGGTCAGCCTCCGCATCGCTTTTTGCGCAGCAGCGGAGGTCAGGATCCCGAGACCGGCAAGGGATACCAGTTCGCAGCGGAAACGGAACCCGGGATTCAGGTCATCCTGACTATGTTCGGGGATCTGGAAAACCCTTGCCGCCTGCCTCGAGGCGAACTCACTCTCTACGCCGGCCATGTCGACAGCGAACAGGACTGCATCGATCAGCCCTGGCTGCGCAGCAAGCTGAAAGCCGGCGAGCGCATCCTGGCTGTCGACGTGAGGGGCATGGGCCAGAGCATGCCGGCCACTTGCGGGTCCCGGTCGCTGCTGGAGCCCTATGGCGCGGACTACATGTACGCGAGTTACGGCAGCATGACAGGCCAGAGTTATCTTGGCCGGCGCGTCTACGACCTGCTCGGCGCGATGAACCTGTTGATCGGAAACGGGGCTGACATCTCGTTGGCCGGTCGGGGCGTCGGGTCGGTCGTCGCAGCCTTGGCCGCGCTGCTGCACGGCAGCCTCCCGCGCTGCATGATTGCCGACTACCTGCCCAGTTACCAGCTGCTGATCGACAACCCCTTGCACAACTGGCCCCTGTCCAGCTTCATCGAAGGCTGTCTGGCAGAATTCGATCTGCCGGAGGTGTATGCGGCCTTGGGACCCCGCCTCGCCCTACGGAATCCGTGGGGAGCCTGGATTCCCGACCGTTAGCTGGAGTTTCCCAATTCCGCAGTCTGAATTCGTGCGGCGAGTGTCGACAGGACGCCAGGAGGAACCCATGTCCTACAGAGATCCAGAGTTCTTGCGCCTGCAGATGCGCAGCATCATCTCCTTCTATCATCCCGTGTGCCTCGACCGCGAACTGGGCGGCTACATCAACCAGCTGCGGGATGACGGGACGGTTTTCGACCGCTGGACCAAGCACCTGGTCGGCACGTGCCGTTTCATCTACATCTACTCGCTCGCGGCCCTGGTCTGGAATCAGGCTGAACATCGGGAGGCCGCGGTCCACGGACTGCGTTTCCTGCAGGAGCGCCACCGTCAGCCCGATGGCGGTTTCGCCTGGGAGCTGAAGGGCCTCGAAGTGGCGGACGGCACCCGCCAATGCTATGGGCATGCTTTCGTTCTGTTGGCCGCCGCCGGCGCGACCAAGGCTGGCCTGCAAGGTGCCTCCAGTCTGATCGATGAGGTTTTCAATCTGTTGGAGAACCGATTCTGGGAGGCTGAGGCCAGGCTTTATGTGGACGAAATCGATGCGAATGACTGGAACTCCATCGCTCCCTACCGGGGCCAGAACGCCAATATGCACATGTGCGAAGCCATGTTGGCGGCATTCGAGGCGACCGGTCAGGACCGCTTCCTCGCGCGAAGCCATTTGCTGGCCAAGCGCATCTGCCTGGACTTGGCGGATAGAGCCGATGGTCTGATTTGGGAGCACTACCGAACGGACTGGACGCACGACTGGGATTACAACCGGGACAATTCCAGCGACATGTTCCGGCCCTACGGCTATCTGTCCGGCCACTTCGCGGAATGGGCCAAGCTGCTGCTGATTCTGGAGCGATATCGGCCCGAAGACTGGATGCTGGAAAGAGCCCGACTGCTATTTGACGCAGCCGTGGACAGGTGCTGGGATCACGAAGGCGGAGGCATGCACTACACATTCGCACCGGACGGCCGCATTCTGGACTCGGATCGCTACTACTGGGTCCTGTCCGAGGTGTTTGCCGCGGCGGCTCTGCTGGGTTTGCGCACGGGAGAGGAGCGTTATTGGACTTGGTACGACGAGGCGTGGAGATACAGTGAAGCGCACTTCATCGACCATGAACATGGCGGCTGGTACCGCATTCTGGACGCGGACAACAATAAATACGACGACTTGAAGAGCCCCGCAGCCAAGACCGATTATCACCCCCTGTCGGCCTGCTACGAGACCCTGGTCGCTTTGGACCTTGCGGCGAACGCGTAAGAGAGGCCGCGCTTCCGGCGGGCGGCCAAGGAGTGAAGAGAAGAACCGACACCCCGTTCCACAGAGGGTGCCGGTGGCACCTGAAGCGAGCCTCCTTCGCCAACGGCAACTGCGTTCGTGGCGGCGACTGTGAAGGACAGACCTGTCCCCTCAAGGAGCGCGATGGAATGGAATTCGGAGACTTGCCGAATTTCGTCCCGGCCTGCCAGATGGAGGCATTTCCGGCCGCTCAGCTGTTCATTTGGGCTGGAGACGAACTTTAAACAGCCTCCCGGAATCTCCAACGCCAACCGCACCGGCCACGATTATCTCTTGGCGACGTTATCAGAGAATCCGGGAGCTCAGGCTCAACTTTCGAATAGTGGCGAGCCGCCCATCGGTGGTCTCCCTCAAGCCGATGCCCGCAGGGTAACAGGGGCTATAGTTCCCCTGACTTGCCTTGGAGATCACCCGGAGACAGTTTTATTCTCATTGCTACGGATATTCACCCACTGTAGACGGGCTGGATTCCTGTGTTCCACCGTGTTCGACACCGAGTGTTTTGGCGACACTGAGCATTACATGTCCGTCGCCTGTGGACTCGGGCCAATATCAACGAAAGTGAAACAGTGCCCCGTCGCTGCAATTTAACGCAGGCAGTGGCATGCGGTGGTAGGATACGTGGTTTCTGTAGGCAATTCAGCCTCAATTCCACACAAGCCGAGCTTGTAAGGAGAACTGCATGATTGGCAAGTTCCCAATGTCGCGTCGCCGGTTTCTGTCGGTGACCGGGTTGACCGTGGCAGGAAGTGCCCTGGCTGCCTGTGTCGCACCGATGGCCCCGGCTGCCGATGATGCCGCCATGGCCCCGGAACCGCTGCGCATTACCCATTGGTGGGGTGAAGCCTTCGACAATGCAATGGCTGCCTTCGCCGAACAGCACCCGCAATATGATGTCGCCAACGAACCGGCTCCGTGGGATGGCTACCACACCAAGATTCCCACCACGGTGGCTGCCGGCACGGCTGCTGATGTCATGTTCATGAATGCCGGTCAGTTCATGGAATTGTTGCCCCAGGGCGTGGGCGCTGATCTGACCGAGCACCTCAATGGCGATCCGGCCCTTGATGCCAATTTGTGGGCAATCGATCCGGCCCTCGACACCGGCTGGGAAGGAGTGGCCTATGGTTTGCCGCAGTGGCACCCGGACAGCGCCAACCTTTGGGTCAACAAGGATTTGATGAGCGAAGCGGGCATCGAAACGCCCGAATGGGGCCATGATGACTTCATGACCTGGAACTGGAACGATCTCGTGGAAGCCACGGTGGCCACCACCAAGCGCATGGACGACGGTTCGTTCGAGCAGTGGGGAATAGCGTTGGGCCGCCTCCATTCCAGTGCCTATCGGGACATGGTCTGGACCAATGGGGGTGAATTCTTCGACGATACCACCCACGAAAGACCCACAGAGAGCCTCTTTACCGATCCCGAGGTCGTTGAGGCATTCCAATACCTGGTGGACTTCGAACTGAAGCACAACGTCGGCACCCGCCCGGACGACGAAGCTGTGATCGGACCCGATGGTTCCTACCTCAGCGGCAAGGTTGCCATTACCTGGAACTGGAACATCTATGGTGTGATGAAACAGGCGAACTTCGACTGGGGCATCATCACACCACCCTTCCAGCAAGGCCGGGCCAACAAATACGGGGGCAACAGTTGGGTTGTCAACTCGGCATCCGATCACCAGGATGCAGGCTACGAATTCATCAGTTGGGCTGCTACCAAACTGGAAGGCCAGAAACAGTTCGTGGCGGTGGGTACGGTTCCCGCCTACAACCCCCATGGAATTATTCCGGAAGCCGAAAGCGAAGCACAGTCCAATGTGTGGAAGTTGATCATCGCCCGTCAGGAGGCGGCCATTGAGGATGGCGTGGCACGTGCCTATTCCTTGGGGCCCCACGGCACCGAAATCGAGGACATTCTCAATGCGGAAATCGCCTTGATTTTCAATGGTGACCGGTCTGTGGAAGAAGCGCTGGCCAACGTCAAGGCACAGGCGGATCCATTGTTGGGCTAGGTCCCTGAATAGGGGATAAGCCAATTTCCCGCCACCGTTGCCCGGAAGTCTACGGGTGACGGTGGCGAGTCTGTTTTTGTACCCATAGGCGCAACTCATGAGCATGCGTTTGCGCGAGGAACTGGAGGCCTACCTCTTCCTCCTGCCCTGGATCCTTGGCTTCCTGATTTTCCTGGTGGGGCCGTTGGCGGCCTCCCTGTATTTCTCGTTGGCCGACTACAACATTCTCCAGCCACCCAAACTGGTGGGCTTGGCCAACTACCAGACGATGTTCGCGGACGATCCGCTGTTCCTGAAGTCTCTGCGCATTACGGCAATCTACACCTTTGCCAGCGTACCGCTGATCGTAACCCTGGGGTATCTGGTCGCCCTGTTGCTGAACCAGAAAGTGCGCGGGCTGGCTGTTTGGCGCACCATCTTCTACCTTCCGGCCGTCGTGTCGGGCGTGGCCGTGGCCGTGATGTGGGTTTGGGTGTTCGATCCAGACGGTGGAATTGTCAACAATCTGTTGCGCCTGGTAGGCATTGAAGGTCCTGCTTGGTTCACGGACCCCGACTGGGCTCTGACTACCCTGATTCTCACCAGCCTGTGGGGAATCGGTGGCGGCATGGTCGTCTATCTGGCTGGCATGCAGGGAGTGCCTACGCACCTGTACGAAGCCTGTGAATTGGATGGAGGCGGCACCTGGAACCGTTTCCGGCATGTAACGTTGCCCATGACTACCCCGGTGATCTTCTTCAATCTGCTCATTGGGATCATTGGTTCGTGGCAGGTGTTCACAAACGCCTTTGTAATCACCAACGGCGGGCCAGCCAACGCCACCCTGTTTTACGTCCTGTTTCTGTACCGCCAAGGCTGGAAGTACCACAAAATGGGGTATGCATCTGCCTTGGCCTGGGTGCTCTTTTTCATCATCCTGATTTTCACTATTGTTGTCTTCAAGACATCGGGTTGGGTCTATTACGAATCGGATCAGGCAGATCAATCCAAATGATGCCACCCAAGGGTGGGAGACGTCATCCGGCCAATCCTCAACTGATTTCCTTGCCTCCCGACCAGAATTGATCCAGGTGCTGCGTGAGTACTCAATTGCAATCCTTGCCCGCTTGGCGGCAGCGGCGCAGCGTGCACATGGTAATGACCCATACGCTGTATTATCTGATTCTGGCGACGGTGGGAACCATGTTGATGGTCCCCTTCCTGTGGATGGTGGTGAGTTCGGTGAAGGCCGAACACGAAATTTTCAGCATTCCCACGACCTGGATACCCGAGCGCATTCGCTGGGAGAACTACACGCATGCCTTGGAGAGCTTTCCCTTCTTCCGCTCGCTGTTGAATACGCTGTTCATCACCGTATCCGTAATCGTCGGCCGGCTGCTGAGTACTTCGCTGGCGGCCTATGCCTTTGCCCGTATGCGCTTTCGCCTGCGCACGCCTTTGTTTGTGCTGGTCCTGTCCACGCTGATGATTCCCTACCATGTGACCCTAATTCCCACCTACATACTTTTTACAAGGTTGGGCTGGATTGACACATTTTTGCCTTTGATCGTGCCCAACTGGCTGGGTTTGGGTGCTTTTTACATATTTTTGCTGCGCCAGTTTTTCATGACGGTCCCGTCGGAAATGAACGATGCTGCCCGCATTGACGGCTGCAGCCACTTCGGCATCTTTGCCCGGGTGATCCTGCCCCTGTCCATTCCCGCCCTGGCCACCGTGACCATCTTCACCTTCCTTGAGCAGTGGAACGATTTCCTGGCGCCGATCATCTACCTGAATTCCCCCGACAAACACACCCTGGCCATTGCCATCCAGTTCTACCGGCAATCCGCATCGGGTGCCGGCTGGGGTCCTGTGCGTACCTGGGCCCATCTGATGGTCGTGTCCCTGTTGACCATGGCCCCGTGTCTCCTGCTCTTCTTCTTCGCTCAGCGTTACTTCATCCAGGGTGTGGTCATCAGCGGGGTCAAGGGGTAACCGTCTTCGGGACCAGTACACGACTCCCACCAACACAGAGGACAACTGCCCATGGACATCCAGGCACCGAACAAGCGGGACCAACTGCACCGAGAGGGTTACTGTATCTTTCCCGATGTCCTGGATGCGGAAACACTCCAGGACCTGCGTTCGGCCACCGCCAGGTTGATAGCGCCGAGGACCGCGGCCGACCGGGCCCGGCACCGGTCCACCGGCAGCATGTTTGGCTTTGGGGGGGTGGAGGACGAAATTTGGGGCGAGTTGGTGTTGCATCCCGGCCTGTTCGACTGCCTGCGGCAGTTGGGATACACGGATGTGACTTTCACCGACGGATACGTAATCAGCAAGCCACCGCGGAGTCCGCAGTTGTTTTGGCATTACGACTGGTTCACCTGGGTGGAGCCGGAGGATTTTCAGCCGGCGCCGCAGCAGGTGTTTGCCATGTACTATCTGACGGACACCTCCCGCTACAACGGCTGCCTGCGCGTGATTCCCGGTTCGCACTACCAACACAATCCCTTGCACGAGGTGATAGGACAGCCCCACTCCGAGGAATTGCACCGCATGGAGGATGCCAATCGGCCGGAGTTCCGACCGCGGCCGGACGAGATTGACGTGCCGGTACGGGCCGGAGACCTGGTGCTGGGGGATGCGCGTTTGCTGCATGCGGCGCACGGGAACCAGAGTGACGAGGAGCGCACCGTCATTACCCTGTGGTATCAGCCGGACTTCCCTTCGCTGCCCGAAGCCACCCGGCGGCAGATGGTGGAGAAGTCGCAGATGCTGCCTGCAAGCTGGAATCCCGAACTGCGCCGTGCCGTGCAGGCGGTGATGGCCCATTACGAGGGCTCGGTGCCGGCGCACCCGCGCATGTACCGCCCCCAAGACCCGAAGGAAGGACAGATAGCATGAAAGGTTTCCTGCATTTGCTGACAGGGGGAGTCGCCCTGCTGGTACTGGCAGCCTGCGTGATTCCGCCCGTGCCGGAGCCGGAGTTTGGCATTGTCCACGGCCCTCCCTCCCGTGCTTTTGTGGATGCCACCCACAGTGCGGGAATCGAGGCTGTCCACCGGGGTGAATTCGCCATGGACGGAGTAGAGGGCTACCTGGGCGTGGGACAGGCCTGGGGCGACTATGACAACGACGGCTGGGTCGACCTGTTCGTGACCGGCAACCTGGCCCCCAACGTGCTGTACCGCAACCTGCAGGACGGCCGCTTCGCCGTGTCCCCGTGGTCCGACCAGTTGGCGTTGCCGGAACAGGTGAGCGGCGGGGCCGTGTGGGCCGACTACGACAACGACGGCTGGCTGGACCTGTACATCCTGAACAAGGAGGCCAACACCCTCATGCGCAATCTGGCGGGGCAGGGCTTCGTTGATGTTACGGCGGAGGCAGGCGTGGGCGATACCGCCAAGGGGCAGTCGGCTGCCTGGGGCGATTTCGACAATGACGGCTGGTTGGACCTCTATGTTGTCAACTGGACCTGCCTGCCGGACTGCAAGCCCGTGGATTTCGAGACGCATCAAGACCGCCTGTACCGGAACAACGGGGATGGCACGTTCACGGACTTGTCCAACACAATGGCGCGCGATCGGTTGCTGGGGGCTGGATTTGCCGGCAGTTTCCTGGATTACGACAACGACGGCGATCTGGATGTCTATGTGGTCAACGACGAGTACGCCAATCCGATCGGCAATGTCCTGTGGCGCAACGACGGGCCTGGTTGTGAAGGTTGGTGCTGGCACGATGCCGGTCCCGAGACCGGTGCCGGGATTGTCACCAGTGGCATGGGCCTGGCCGTCAACGACTACGACAACGACGGCGATTTGGACATGTACTTCTCCAACATGGTCCGCCCCATGACCCTGTTGACCAACGACGGCACCGGCGGCTTCGCGAATACCGAAGACAAGGCCGGCGTCGGGGTACACGAAAACGGTGTGACGGGTTGGGGCGCCCTGTTTTTCGACTACGACAACGATGGCTGGCGCGACCTGTTCCTGGCGGCGACCACGGTGAAGCCGCGAGCCTTGGAACCGGGGGCCCTAATGGACATGTTGTTTGAGCGACAGAACTACCTCTATCACAATCAGCAGGACGGTTCCTTCCAGGATGTGACGCCCGAAACCTGGAAGGAGCAACCCCGTCCCACCATGGGGGCGGCCTACGCCGACTACGATCGGGACGGCTGGCTGGATTTCGTCGTCACGGAGTGGAATGAAGGCTTTACGCTCTATCGCAACCAGGGCGCGGAAGGCGTCGGCCATCACTGGCTGACCGTGCGCTTAATCGGTGGCCAAGGGGTGAACCGGGACGCGATTGGGGCCCGTGTCACGGTGGCAACGGAAGGTGGACCGGTGCAGATGCAGGAAGTCAAGAGCGGCTCCAGTCTGGGTGCCGGCAACGACCTGTCCCTGCATTTCGGGCTGGGTTCCTCCGCGCAGGCCACCGTGACCATTGCTTGGCCGGACGGCTCCGTTGAGACCCATTCCGGTGTGGTCGCCGACCAGATCTGGCAAGTCACTCGCTGATTCGTTGCTGTGCCTTGGCTGCGTACCGCGGACAGGTGTGTCCCTCGGACACTTGCCAAAGCGCATCGCTTGCCAGATCCTTTCTTTTCTCAATCTGTCTGACCAAAGTGCCGAATGGCTTCGACCTCTGTCTCGTTGTACAGTGTGCCATCCGGGTGAAAGATGTCGTGGAACCACAGCTCAGGTTCAGATGCTCCGCGAGGCCATCCCCATGGGAAGTGCGTCTGAGATTTTCCGTTTACCAGTCCCCAGCTGTAACACCCAATACTCTCTTGTTTCAGGAAGGGCAGGTGCGTTTCGAAGAGGCTGTCGCGTGTGCGAGCCATCCATTCCGTGCAGACAAGGGGATATCCATACGCCTTTAGGTCATCGACCTGTTGTCTCAGCGTTTCCAAGTCATCGTAGTTGTGGAATGTCAGGATATCGGATTGCTCGGTGATGGTTTCGTTCAGTGCCTTGAGGTCAGGGTGCCAGATTCCTGCGGTGAGGGGTTGCTGGGGCTTGACTCCGCGCGCCCATTGGAAAACCTCGCATAGCAGCGGGAGGCTCTGATCGCCCATGTCTGCGGCTCCTGGCTCGTTGTAGAGATCCCAGGCAACAACCCGCGCATCCTGGGAAAAACGAGAGACAACCGATGTGACATAGTCCTCCAACCTGGCCCAAACGGTCCGGTCAACTACCCGTTCGTGGCCCGGACTTGGCGTCCAACCGCTGTTGTGGACACCGGGAACCGGTTCGTCCTGTTTGCCCAAGTAAGGTTGTCTTCCGGCAAACGCACAGTCGTCGAACAGACAGAACATGGTGGAAATGCCGTGCCTGCTGGCTATCTGCAGGAAATGGTCAATTCGGTCTGTCAATCCCTCGGGGTCGTGCTGCCATACCAAATATTGGAGAAAGACACGACAGGTGTTGAACCCCGCTTTGTTTGCCCATCCGAGTTCGCGATCCATCGTGCCCGGATCGAATGTGTCGCTCTGCCACATTTCGGTGCTGTTGATCGCCGTGCTGGTCACATAGTTGAAACCACAGAGCCAGGATTGAGACCGGTACCAGTCCCACGCCCTGTCGGCTGTCCAACGAGTATTGAAGGCTTGTGTCATGGCACACCGTTGCCTGCCAGGGCCTGTGGATATAAGGCATGAATAAGGTCGTTGGTTGTGAGACTATCATCCTGTCCACGTCGCATTCCCCTTCACAGCCCCTCCGCCATGGCCCGTCACGCATTGTGCACCCACGAATTCGCGGTCCTGCTGCACCAGGACTCGGCGGTGCACGTGGGTTCGCACCGGGAGCTCCGCCGCTTCGGACACGGGGTCCACTACCTCCTGCGCACGGGGCTCCCGTAGCGCGACCTGCCCCGCCGCTTCGGACACGGGAACAGCCTCTTTCGCCGCTATCGGCGCAGGCCCAGGGCCGCAGCCGGGGTGGCTTCGGCACCAAGCAGCATGTCCTGGTCGATGCCCAGGACGGCCTGCTGGAGGGGATCTGTCCCGATTATGTGCTGGCGGACTGGAGCTACGACGATGACGATCTGCGACTGTACATCGTGGCGCAGGGGACCGAACCGGTGATTCCGGGGACAGCGCAACCGGCGGCAGCCAATCGACTACGACCGGGTGCTGTACCGGGAGCGCAACATCGTGGAACGGTCCATCGGCTGGCTGAAGCAGGGCCGCCGCATGGTCACGCGTTATGAGAAGACCGCGGCCAGCTATTCGGGCTTTGTCCTGTTCGCCTCGACTCACCAACGGCTGTGCAATCCGTTGGCTAATGTCCACACCCCCTGATTGGCGTTCGGGATGGGCAGTGGCAAGGACGAAGTCCACAGCGAGGGAAACTTTTTGGTTTTTGAAGCAAACCAATTATCAAGGGCCCTTCTCCCCTTGCCAAGCCTGGAACCAATATCAACGGGATTGAAACAGAGTCCTATAATGGCGGTGTTGCATGCCTTCGCCATGTGGGCCGACTATGCCCACCAAGCACCATATCGTGGCACTGACGAGGAGCCAGGGCAGGGAATTGGTGCGGGTGGTGCACGCCAGGCTTTTTGCAACGGACGGGCCGGGCTGCTCCCCGCCAAAATACGCGGTTGCCCTGCAGGGCTCTGTTCGCACTGGGCCAAATCGAGCCGCCACCCGACTGAATCCGCGCCGAATCCATCCGTGATCCGGTATCTGCGCGCCCGGAACCTATATCAACGGGGTTGAAACCATGCCAAAAACTGTTCATACCGTTGAAGCATGGCGATACCGTGTCCGGATGCTGAGTCTCGGCTTGGGCCAGTTGGTCTTGCTCCTGGGCGTGATATCGAGGCCTGTCCTGTCTCAAGACGGTTCAACCTACGTGGTCCAGCCCGGAGACACCTTGTCCCAGATCGCGAGGGATCATGGCGTCACGGTGGCCCAGCTACTGGCCAACAATCCAAGCATTACCGATCCCGATCTCATACACGCAGGCACAACTCTTACGATCTCCAGTACCCCCACGCCGACTCCTACCCCGCAACCCACGCCGACTCCCACCCCACAACCCACACCGGTACCGGGGAGCCGTTCCTCTACCAATACCAACCCCTTCCAGACCTGCGATGGCCTCCCTACCCAGCAGGAGCGCGAGGACTGCTGGTGGCAATGGCATCAGGAACAGGGGACCAGTTCCACGTCGAATCCCAACCCTCAACCCGTGCCGGTGGGGCAAGCCGCGCTCGTACTAGCGAGGCGTTCCACCGTGGAAGGGGAGAGCGATGACGACGACGATTTCACCGACAACGACGGTTTCGATACGACGAACAACACCGATCATGACGGCTACGACACGACGGCCAACACCGACAACGACGACTTCGACACGACAGGCAACACCGATCGCGACGGCTTCGACACAACGAACAATACGGACAACGACGGCTTCGACACGACAAACAACACCGATCGCGACGGCTTCGACACGACAGACAACACGGACAACGACGGCTTCGATACGACGAACAACACCGATCGCGACGGCTTCGACACGACAGGCAACAACCAAAGCGTCAGTGTCACCGACACCGACAGTGACAACTTCAGCAGCTAACAGGTTGTTGAAGCAGTGGGGATGCCCTGCTCCATACTGTTCTTGGGCGTCGATGCCACGGGGCCGGGGCGAGGTTGCGCCGTCCAGTCTGTGCCATTGGGCCTGAGTGTGGCCCGGTGGCATCCCGAGTATCGATCCCGACAAAGGCTGGACAGATTCCCAACGCACGCGGGCACATCCTCTTCCCTGCCATCGATGGTGGCCTTTGTGAACATGGAGTCTTATTGTCCAGAGGGGGCATGGAGTTCCCAATCCTTGCCTGTTCACTCGATGCCCAGCCAATGCGGGCTGGGCTGAACGCCCGGTTTCCACATCTTGCGTAACTCCTCGCTTCTTCAACAGGCTGTTAAGGGCGATGACGCTTTGCCAACGACTGTGTCCCTGTACCCGCAGGTCGACTTCCCGGACGACCCTGGCTTACGGGAGTTGCCCCAACTCTTCGATGCAGATTGGCTTTGGCGAGCGTATTGTGGGCAGTTCGGGAAGCCGGAGACCAGCCCCTGCCGGATGCGCATTCGTCAGTTCAGCCACAGCCTCTCCAGGATCGCTGTCGTCAGCTATGAGTTGGAATGGCACCTTGACGAATTCATTCCACCGCGCCACTTTACGGTCAAGATTGAGCGCGGCAAGCCGGTCGAGCTGTTTCGATACCCTGAGGACAGCCGTCTCCCGGGCCTGCGGACAGTAGCCGATCCCGAAACGGCCCGTGGGCCTCTCAGCAGGCATGTCTTGACAATGCCGCCGCGGCGTGTGCGTGTCGAATTGATTCGTTACCGGCCCGCCAGCCGGGCCGTACTGCGTCACATCGTGAACCGGGCCAGGTTTTATGCACGTGTCATGCGGCCAAATGCAGTCGCGCCATTTCTCAAGGCCCAGGAGCTGGCAGGGCAGTCAAGTTTCGTTGTACCGCGGCTTGCCGGAAACTGGGCGGAAGGCGGTGTCGTGTGGATGTCGGAAATACCCGGCAGAAACCTCCGTCGGGGCTTGCGTCAAGGCAAAACACCGGATGCCACACTGATTCTTGACGGGCTGGAGACGCTATGGAATGTGCCGCCCACGAGAGGCACCAACCGCCCATTCAACCTGCCGGGAGCTTATCGGCGGGCGCGGCGCAGCTTTATGCACAACATACAAGACAGCTGTGCCGCTCTGCGAAACCTCAACGATGCTGCCAAGGCGCTGGACCCATTCATTCGATCCTGGCACCCCTCCGGCCTTGCCCATAACGACTTCTACGATGATCAGATGCTGCTCTTGCCTGACGGCAGAATCGCACTGGTGGATTTGGAGGAAGTGGGTCCAGGCGACCCGATGCTGGACGTGGGCAACTTCCTGGCACATCTGCAAGGGGCGTCTCACTTTGGACGCAAGAGGGAGAACGATGCCAGAGGGGCGTTTTATCATGTGTTTCGGGACGCCGCGCTGGAACGTTTTCGATGGAGTGAACGAGAACTTGCTTTCCGTGAAGCAGCTTGTCTGTTCAGGATGTGCACAAACTTTATTCGGCATCCCCAACAGGGTTGGCTGGACAAGTTGGAAGACGGTCTGTCTCTGGTAAACGAAACCTTGGGGTGAAAGTCGTCTTCTCGCTATCTACCGCTTGACAACGGTTGTGTCTAAACCGGTTTGAACTTTGGGTCGGCAACTGCAGTGTGCATTGAGACGCGATAGTGACGACTTGGTTTGGACTTCGTCAACTCCAACTTGGGGATGGCGTAGCTGATGTATCTCAATTGATCTTTCACGCTCATACGGCCACCGCTTCGATGCACCAAAAGGGTTGTAACGTCAAGTTGCAGCAGTTGCGCCCGATGGGTTCTGCGCAAACGATCGTCGGCATGCACAAAGACATATTCATTGTCACGACACCACCGGATAATCTCGGCATCCTTCACTCCCTTCCCGAACTGCCCCTGTACGGATTCAGCGACATGGCCGACGATCGCCAATGACTTGGCCACTTTTGGCGAGAGCGACTCGTCGATGAGGTACTTCATGTCATGTGCGGCTTAGTTTCCGTTCCCATGCCATGGCCGCCCGGACTTCGTCGATGGTCAATGCAAAGTCCCTTGCAACCGCATCCTCCGGCTCGCCCGCAAAGACCATGCCGGCGATGCTCCGCGTCGGAATCCTTGTGCCTTTGACGCAAGGTGCGCCAAATTGCACCAACGGATCCAATGTAACATGTTCGCTGGGTTCCCAAAGCGCAACAAGGTCTGAGTGTTCGTCAAATGCAAGATCGCGAACAGAAATTAAATATCCACGCAGAAACTCAAGCGCCATTTGGCCGTGCCGGCTGCCTGATACAAGAACTTCCTGCCATTCCACAAACAGTTGGCCCTGGCCCGTCAAGATATTTTGGGTGGCAAAGGGATATTCCATGCCCAAACGCTCTTGGAGCCAGCGCTCGGTTGCTTTTATTTCCTTGACCGACACCCTGGCCTGTCGGAGTGCGGCGATCACGCGCACCGAAATCAACTCGTAGAAGTTGATCAACAGCTCGTTGCCCGGAGTTTCCGCCTGCTCCGGTGCAATCAACCCACTGCGAATCCACCGAATGAGCTTGGGAGCCCCGAAAGCTGCCGGGAGCTCAGGGGTACCGGCGGCATTCAGGTAGCGAGCGGCTTCCGGGATGTCGTAAATTCCCACGAAGGAAAGGTGGTTCGAAGTGTCTGAAGTCGCAGTCAACATGCCAGCTGTCCCCTGTTGCCTGCTGCGCCTGTGAACTTTGACGAATGCTCAACGTTTCGGTGATCATAGCATATTGTCTCGACAATTGACCGGGGACTTGGCGGTTTTGGCACCGGCTATGCACGGTGGCGGATGCCTGGCGGTCAGGCCGTATGTGTGATCATTCCGGCATTGGTGGTTGTCCTGCCCGGGGCTCACATCGATGACCGACACCCGGATTCTCAAGATGCCATCGCGACGAGGTCCAGCCTCCGATCGGAGTTGGATGGTAGTAGCCTGAAAGGCTTGTGAATGTGCCATCCAAGTCCCTACATTGGTTTCGCGACGTGACGGCCCGGGGCACCGGTACCGGGCGGCATCCGCAGAATCTCCATGGTGACTGGCTTTCGGCTGACCCGGAGGCAGGCATACCGGTGTTCAACGAGGAGCTGTGGACCGGGGCCGCGCCCCGGTAGGAGGATCCGGAATCTGTCCCGCTTGCATCAATCCGGGGATCTGTCCGCGGCCGTCGTGGGTTCCGGTCCCAACGGACTGTCGGCGGCCATTGTCCTGCGTGCAGCTGGCGTTGACGTCACCCTCTTTGAAGCTCGGAGGACGCTGGGCGGCGGTGCCCGTTCCGAGATAGGCCCCCTGGCCGGATTCCGTCGCGATGTCTGCAGCAGCGTCTACCCGTTGGGGGCGGCCTCGCCGGTCTTCAGAGCCATGGATCTGGGTCGGTTCGGTCTGAAGTGGGTGGCTCCACCCATTCCCTTTGCCCATCCCTTGGACGACGGGTCGGCGGTGGTTCCTGATGCCGATCAAGACTCCCCGGATGGTGTGGGGGAGGACACGGCCGCCTGGCAGGCTGCCGTTGGTACCGTGTCCAACCACTGGGAGTGCATCGCCGCCAACCTGTTGGGTCCCCTGCGCGTACCCAGGCCGGATGCCCGGGTAATGAGGTTTGGACTGCACGCGCTCCGTTCCAGCCACGGGCTGTGCCGAAACCTGTTTCGAACAGAACGGGCGCGGGCCCTGTTCTCGGGTGTGGCAGCCCATACCGCGGTGTCGCTGCACCGACCAGCCACGGCCGCGGCCGGTCTGGTTCTGGCCGGTCTGGCGGAGGCGACCGGATGGCCGTTTGCCCGCGGCGGTGCGGAGTCCATCACGCAATCCTTGGCTTCCTTGGCTTCCGGCATGGGTGTGAAGATCCGCACAGGGACGGCGGTTGAACACGGGTCGCAACTGGAGCCGTATGACATACGCATGCTGGATACCGGACCCCGACAGGTTGTGCAGCTGGTCGGTTCGGAACTGAAAACCTTGGTTGCACGCAACCTTGCACGGTATCGATACGGCCCAGGGGTCTGCAAGGTGGACTACGCGCTGAGTGAGCCCGCGCCCTGGTGTGCCGATGCCGCCAGAAAGGCCGGCACACTGCACCTCGGGGGCTCGCGGATGGAAATTTCCACCGCATTGGATCAGGTCTGGTCGGGGATTCCCGCACCGGCACCGTTCGTGCTGGTGGGTCAGCCCTCCATTGCGGATTCCTCGCGGGCTCCGGCCGGACGTCATGTGCTTTGGGTCTATTGCCATGTGCCATTGGGATGGAACGGGGACGCAAGTCCGGCCATCGAAAGCCAGATTGAGAGGTTTGCGCCCGGTTTCCGGGATACGGTCCTGGCACGTCGGGTCACGCGGGCCAGCCAGTGGGAGGCCTACAACCCCAACTGGGTTGGAGGGGACATCAACGGCGGCGTGCAGGACCTGGGCCAGCTGTGGCGTCGGCCGGCCGGTTGGTTGGATCCCTACTGTCTCCGGGCTCCGGACCTGTACCTGTGCTCGTCTTCCACACCCCCCGGCGGTGGTGTCCACGGTCTTTGCGGTTGGCATGCTGCACGGTCCGCGCTCCGTCGCAACTGCGGTTTGGACTTCACCCTTGCGGATTTGCGGTCCGCCTGTACCGACACGGGGCCTTTGGAAGACACCTCCTCAAGCAGGAATGTGGACTGGACACCGTAGGGATACCTGCGACTGGAACCGTCGTTCCACCGTTCTGCCTGGTGGTTCCGGTGGCATGGAGGGGCCGGAACGGTGGACGCCTCCAAATTGAATGCGGACCGGATCCACCACACCTTGAGACTGGCGATTCCCCCTCTGACAGCTGTGCCTGTGCATCAGGGAGGTTGGACACCCCCAACCGCGTTCGCATGAGTTGAATTGCGGGGATCAATGCACGGATAATGTGTGCATGATCACAATGGGCAAGGCCGGTGCCTGTCGTTTCCCCATAGGCATCCGGAGGCCTGCCCGGATCGCTTCCCTCTCCGCAACCAAGAGCCTGCTTTTGGTTGCCGGATCGGCTCCTGTGCCGTTGCCGAGCGGCCCTGCACCCTTCTCCGCTTGAACGTCGCCCCTGCGCCATGGTCACAGCACGTCTGCGCTTCTGGGAGGGAGTGAGCCCGAACGCCTTGAGGCTCATGGTCACTACCATGATCCTCTCGATCCTCATGATGGGCATTGCCGCCGTGACGCGCACATTGTTCATCCTGCGCTTGGATTTGGGCACGGAGTTCTTTGGCGTCTACAACGCATTCGCGGCCTTCGGCTACACGGGCATGGCCATACCTGCCGGCTTGCTGGGGCGCCGCTTTGGCCTGAAGCCCACGATGGTGTTCGGCGTTGTCACCTTCCTCGTGGGCTATCTGCTCGGACCGCTGGTGGAATACACCCCGCACACACTGTGGGTGCCCTGGTCACTGGCCGCCCAGTTTATTTCGGCGGCGGGATACTCGATCCTGTCCGTCAATGCCTCGCCGGCCATCATGGCCACCACGCGGCCGGACAACCGTTCCAAGACCTACAGCCTGTTGAGCACCACCCGCAACCTGGGTGTGTTTGTGGGCCTGGTGGCCGGCGGCATGCTGCCTACCCGCATCGCAGCCTTGATGAATTGGTCCCTGGACACCACCGATCCGTACCGGGTTGCCCTGCTGGGGTCCGGGTTGCTGGCCCTGTCCGCGCTGTTCGTTGTACTGCGCTACCAGGAAGAGGATGCTTCCATCACCGCCAAGGAACCGGCGGCTCGGGAAGGCCTGTTCCCGGCGCTGTCCCTGGGCTTGGTGCTGGTCTACATCGTGCTGAGTCAGAGCGCGATTGCGGTTTGCCATTCCTTCTGCAACGCCTACATGGACACTGAGCTGCGCCTAAGTGCCGACTTCATCGGTTGGCTGAGCGCCATCGGCCAGGTGTTTGCGGTGTTCATTCCCTTCGCCGTGCCCAGACTGCGCAACCGGATGGACAACAGTTCGGTCCTGATCTTGGCCTCACTGGTATCTGCGCTGCTGGTGGCGCCGATCATCGCGGGCGAGTCCTGGGTTCTGGCGGGGATCACCCGCATGGGTGTCATGTCGATGTCGGCGATCTGGATGCCGGTCATCCAGATGTACCAAATGGAGATGGTGCAGGCGGAGTACCGCCCGATCGCGTTTGCCCTGGTGTCCGTGGCCCTGGGGGCCAATTACGGTCTGATCAGCCTCTTTGGGGGCTACATCATTGAAGCCTGGGGCTACCCTTCCCTCTTCCTCATTGGGGCCGTGGCTGCCGTGGCTGGCTCCGTGTTCCTGCTGGCCATCCGCGCGCGCCCGGCCATGCAGCCGCGGTTTGCCAACTGAAGGGAGTCGCCCACTGCCGGCCGGAAGGCCCGGCAATCTAGAATGGGAACTTCCACACCTGCCCTCAGCGGCCGGCCCATTGCAAGGAGAAGTTCGATGAGTGAACTGAAGGACAAGATCTGCATCATCACTGGTGCCGGCACCGGCATCGGCAAGGGCATCGCCCGGCGCTTCGCCAAGGCCGGGGCCACCCTTGTCCTGGCATCGCGCAAGGTTGCCAACCTGGACGAGACCGCCGAGGAATGCCGCGGCATCGGCGCCGAGGTTATGGTTCACCAGACCGATGTGACCTCGGAGGACAGTGTCCTGTCCCTGTTCGAGGCAACCGAACAGGCCTACGGGCGCGTGGACATCCTGATCAACAACTCCGGTGTCTTCGACAACGGCCCGTTCCACGAACTATCCCTGGCCACCTGGCAGAAGGTGGTCGACGTCAACCTGACCGGTCCGTTCCTGTGTGCCCGGTCCGCTTTCCGCAGCATGCTGAAGAGCGGTGGCGGCCGCATTGTCAACGTGGCAAGCATCTCGGCCCAGATGTGCCGTCCCAACGCTTCTCCCTACAACTCAACCAAGCACGCCCTGACCGGCCTGACCAAGTCCATTGCCCTGGAGGGCCGGGACCACGACATCGTCTGCAGCGTGCTGCACCCCGGCAACATCCTGACCGAGCGCCGGGCCGTCAGCGACACCCCGACGGACCAGGAGCCCATGATGACCGTGGACGAACTGGCGGAGACGGCCTTGGTCATGGTGATGCTGCCGCTCCATGTCAACGTCCTGGAGACCATCGTCCTGCCCACCACCCAGGCTTATCTGGGCCGGGGCTGATCCCTCCGAAGACGCACGCGCCTCCAACCCCCGGAAAGTTCGAAGGCAAAACCCTTTCATTGATGCCGGCCCGGAGTCGCGTCCCCGACGCGGCCTGGCCGCGTGATCGTGGTCCTGACCAAACGAAGGTACAAGATGCCGCTGTACGTATCGGCCTATGACACCGAAGCGGTGTACCCCTGGTGGGAGCGAGACTTCTGCGGGTTCGACTACACCCCGAGCCGGATCAGGGAGTTTCTGGCCGGCGTGCGCGCAGTTGTCGATGTGCATCTGGAACAGGATGTTCCGGCCACCTTCTTCCTGGTTGCCAAAATGCTGGAGTTGACCGGAAGGGAACTGCGCGAAATCCTGGACCACTCCCTGTTTGACATTCAGTGTCACAGTTTCACCCACCCGGACTTGATTGCACTGGACGACCGAGGCGACACCAAGGCTCTGCGCCACGAGCTAGCCGACTCCAAGGAATTGATAGAGGACACGTTCGGCACACCGGTAACCGGCCTCACGGCTCCGGGAGGCTACACACGGGGGTTTGCGGGCCATCCCCGCATCCTCGGCATCATGCAGGAGGCGGGTTACCGATATGTCCGCAGCGTGGGGGCCGGACCCGCGCGCACCGTGCCGGCTCCGTTCAACAAACCTTTCTGGTATACGGAGGACGGCTTTCCGGATTTGCTCGAGACACCCTCCCACGCCTGGCATGACAATATCTTGACGGGGCAACCCGCCAGCACCCACTGGCCTCCCGTCCTGCCCTGGTCGCTGCCGGCTACCGTGCCGGGCGATGCCCGAGGGGTGTACGACGCGTACGCTCCGGGTATCGACTACTGCCTGCGGACGGACTTCCCCTACTATCTGCCCATCTTCCATCCCTGGTCCATCTACAGGATTGACCGGAACGCCGGGCAGATTGCGCTGTTGCTGGAGCATGCCCGGCGAAACATGGAGATGGCACACTGCGGCCATCTCCTTGGACACATCCTCAATGACCGGACCCGGGCCGGTGAAAGGCCCCTGATGGCCTGGTAGGCCGGATCCCGGCCAAGGCGGCCGGCCCGGGTCGCTCTCCCTGCAGTACTCCCGGAATTCACGCGACACGTCGAGAACCAGAATGGCCATGCAACCCAACGTCCGTGCCCGGATCGGTCTGCTACCCGCCGGTCATCACTATTACTGGGACCAGTATCCGCGGTTGAAGCAGATGGGACTGCGCATGTACGACCGGCTCCGGAACATGCTGGAGCCCATGGCCGACATCGTGGCACCGGAGTTGGTGGACACTCCGGAAAAGTCGCGCGAGGCCGGTCTGCTCTTTGCCCGGGAAAAGGTGGACTTGATACTGGTTTTTCCCTTTGGCTACACGCCCAGCATGGACATGCTGCCGGCCCTGCAGGGATTGCGCGTGCCGATCCGCATTCTCAATGCCCATGAGGACCGCGCCTACGATTACGCCACGGCGGATACGACGGACTACCTGCACCACGAAGCCGTTTGCTGTGTACCGGAACTGGCCGGGGCTCTGGTCGGCCAAGGGCGCCGTTTCCGGGTTCGCACCGGTCCCTTTGACGACCCGCGGCTGCAACATGAGCTCCGGTCCGACTTCACCGGCGCCGCGGCCGCCCGCGAGTTTCTAGGCCTGAATGTGGGGTTGATCGGGCAGGTGTATCCCGGCATGACCGACATGCCCATCGACGAATCGAGGTTGTTGCGGGCCACCGGCCGCATGCTGGTGCGGCCCGAGGTTGAGGAATTTGAGAATGCCTTCCAGGCGGTCACCGATGATCAGCTGGAAGAAATGCTGACCCACTTCGAAACGACCTATGAAGTGGATTCCACCGTGACCCGTGACCACATGCGGTTCTCAGCCCAGGTCGCGGTGGCCTACGATGCCGTCATCCGCAAACATGACATTTCCGCCTTTGGCTACTACTGGTGGGGCGAGCGCGAATTGATGACCCAGTTGCGTGCCCAGTCCGGCCTGGCCGTGTCCCGACTCGCGGCCATGGGACGGCCCGGCGTCACCGAAGGCGACGTCAAGACGGCGATGGCCATGAAGATTCTGGACCTGCTGGGCGGCGGCGGAATGTTCGTTGAGTTCTTTGCCATGGACTTCAACGAGAACTCCATCCTCATGGGACATGATGGTCCGGCCAACATCAATGTCGCCGCCGGCCATGCCCGACTGATGCACCTGGACACCCATCACGGCAAGTCCGGGCATGGCCTGGGCATCGATTTCGACATGCAGCAAGGCCCTGTGACCCTGCTCAACCTGTCCCAGCACGATGCCGGCGACACGTTCAAGTTGATCTATTCCGTCGGCGAGATCGTTCCCGGCACCATTCTCGGCATCGGCAATCCCAACGCGAGGGCGCGGATGGAGCGCCCCCTCCACGAATTCATTGATGCCTGGTGCCAGCAGGGACCGTCCCACCACATCGCGCTGGGTATCGGAGACCACGGCGAAGCTCTGGAAACCTTCGCCGAAGCGGTGGATTTTCCGACAGTGAGGGTTTAGGAGCCGCGCTTGGACCGAAGCGGCGGATTCCCGAATTTGCAGGCCTTGGTGTTGCGCACCGACAGTCTGCGGCGTTTCGAATGTTGTGTGCCTGCCAGGCGGTCCGGCCGCCCCATGGGTCACATGGTAGGCCGGAAAACGGTGCCGGGACTGGACGGATGCCTAAGCGTCGGCGTTCAGTCGGCTTAGGTCCTCTTCATCCAGCTCAAGGCGGCCCGCGTCGAGATTCTGGCGCAGGTGCAAGCGGTTGGTCGACATGGGAATGGCCGCGACCCAAGGCTTCCGAGTTAGCCAGTGCAGTGCCACTTGCGCGGGCGAGGCGTCATGCTTTCGAGCGACGTCTGCACGGCGGGAAGGCTCAGAACATCATCCTTCAGCGGGGAGCACGCCGTCACGGCGATGCGGTGTCGCTGGCAGTAGCTCAGGAGACCGCTCTGCTCAGGGTCGCGAGTGTGAAGATTGAAGCGCACTTGGTTGGTGGCAATCGGTGTCGCGCAAAGCATCCGGGCCTGCTGCAGTAATGGCAGATCGAAGTTGCAGACGCCCACGCGCAGCGCCTTGCCTTGGGTCACCGCCAGGTTCAACGCGTCGAAAGTTTGGGACTTATAGGCCGGACTGGACAGCCGGCCCATCTCGTTCACGGGTCGTCGGGGACCCCCACGGGATCGCCCCTCGCCGTGCAGCCGCCCCTGTCCCACGGGCCGAAACGGGCACGCACGGAAGTCCCGCCCGCACCAAAATGTTGATTGCCGCATTGTGGTCGGCGTTCGCACGGAACCCGCAGGCCCCGCACGCAAACACCGCCTGCGACGGCCGGTTTGACTTGTCAACATGGCCGCACCGGCTGCACGTCTGCGACGTGTAGGCCGGATTCACCTTCCGCAGTTCGCCCGCCTTGTACGCCAGCTTGCGCTCCCAGGAGCCCCAGCCGCTGGCCAGGATGCTGCGGTTGAGCCCCGACTTCTGCTTGACCTGCTTGCCGGGTTTCTCCACCGTGCCCTTGGCCGACTGGGTCATGCCCTTCGTGTTCAGATCCTCCACCACCACGGTGTGCGCCGTGTCCGCCAGCTTGCGACTGGCCTGGTGCGTGGCATCGTCGCGCTTGCGCGCCCCCTTGCGCTGCAGCTTGTTCAACTGCCCGTTCACGCGCCGGCCCCGGTTCGACTTGGGCCTTCGGTCCTTGGGACCCCAGCCTTGCTTGCGGCTCAGTTCCCGCTGCTTGCGGGCGATCTGCGCATCCAGCCGGTCCGTGTCGGGCATCGCGTACACCGTGCCCTCGCTGTCCGTGGCCTGCCCCACGTTGCGGTCCAGACCCAGCGCGCCGTCCGCGGCGGGTTGCTTCACCTGCTCCGCGGGCACTTCGTAGGCCACGTAGGCGTACCACTTGGGGTACTGCTCCGTGCCTTCCATCCGCACGCGCACGGTCAGCGGCTTGCAGCCCGCGTACGGGTTCGACCCCGCCAGCCGCAGCCAACCGACCTTGGGCACGTGCAAGCGGTCCCCGTCCAGCCGGACGGCCTCGGGAATGGTGAACGCTGGCACGGTGCAGTGCCGGGCCTTGAACCGGGGCTTGCCTTCGTTCACAGGGTCCGCAAGGAACCGCTTGTACGCGTCGGCCAGGTACTTCAGGCTGTAGCGGACCACCTTGTACGGGTACTCCTTCAGCCAGGCATGGTCCGGGTCGTTGCGCAGCTCCGTGAACCGCTGGCCCAGGGTGAAGAAGCTCGTTGAGGGACCGGGTCCCATCTTCTTGCGGCAGGCCTTGGCCCACGCCGTCCTGCCCTCCCGGACCTCCGGCCAGTTGAGAGCGGGCACGTGCATCTCCTTCCAGCGTGCGTACCGCCACTCGCAGTCGGCCAGCATGTGGTTCCAGACGTAACGGCAGGCACCGGCGATGGCCGTCAATAGGATGCCGGTGGCGGCGTCGCCCGGATACAAGCGCAGACGCACCGTGCGGTGCACGGTGTCCGGGGCCTGCGTTGTAGAATCGGGGCTGTTGGGCATGGAAGTTCCTGTTCCGTGTCCGATGGAGAGTCCGGCTGGCACCGGACTCTCGCATTTATGGACGCCATTATGCTACAGACGTGCCGACCTTGCAAGCCGACCTTGCAAAAAGCGAACCGGTCCGATTTGTCAAGGTTGCTTGGTAAGTCCCTTTGAAAACCATGTAGTTGACAACCGGACCAAAGGGTATCGCCGATTCTCTGGGTTTAGCGTACCGACCAACGTCCATGTGCAGCACAAGCCTCACAGAAGGGACACTTCGCCAATCTGGCTATCGAGTTGGCCCTTTTTGGCCTTGAGGCAGAGCAAGGCCTGTTCGATTGGTCCTGGATTGACGATCGGTGAGATGGGTTGCTAATGCCAACCGACGAGCACCGAAAACCAGGGCAAACGCAAAGTCGCGCGGGTCGGGTGAATCGGAGCGGTGAAGGGCCTGTACCGGGCTGGGACCGCGACTGTTTAGCGCAAAACAAATCCGCCGGGCATTGGGGGTAATTCGGCACAGACAATCCGTAACAACGGCCGGAGCGGGGCCGCCGAAAGCATCAAAAAAGAGGGCTGCCGTGCATCCTGCGGGGGTGATTGAAACCTTACAGTCCCCACGGCAACCCCCATGGCCTATATTGTCGCATGCCCCGACCCGGAACTCCTGGCCGCCCTGTGCGCCTTCGCCGACCACCTGGCCACGCTGCCCGATCCGCGCGACCGGCGGGGGGGTGCGCCACCCCCTGCCCGTGCTCCTGGCCACGCTGCTGGTGGCCCTGGCCGGGGGCGCCAACAGCATGGCGGCCGTGGCCGCCTTCACGCACGACCACCGGGCCTGGTTCCGGCTGTGGCTGCCCCTGGGCAACACCACGCCCTCCCGCGACACCTACCTGCGCCTGGTCCGCCGGCTGGACCCGGAGACGGCCGTGAAGGCGGCCCTGTGGCTGCTCGACGGCACCCGCCTGCCCGGCCTGGAGGAACTGGTCCTGGCCCTGGACGGCAAGGTGGCGCGCCGCTCGGGCGACCGGGCCGCGGGCCTTCGGCCCCTGCACATGGTGAGCGCCTTCCTGGTGCGGGAGGGATTGACCCTGGCCCAGGAACCGTGCGACGCCAAGAGCAACGAGATTGCGGCCCTCCCCCGTCTGCTTGACCGCATCCACCTGCAGGGGGCCGTGGTCACGATCGGCGCCGCCGGCTGCCAGACGGCCATCGTGCAGGCCCTGCAGGCCGACGACGCCGACTACGTCCTGGCCCTCAAGCGCAACCAGGGCACCCTCCACCGGGAGGTCAAGGCGGCCTTCGACGAGGCCGACCGCAGCGCCTTCACACCCGAAGTGGAGGACCGCTGCGAGACCGTCGAGCGCAACGGCGGTCGCCGTGAGCGGCGTACCTGCACGGTCTTGGGCGGCCCCGGCCTCTGCGAGTGGGTGGCGGACGCCCAGGCCTGGCCCGGCCTGCACAGCCTGGTCCGGGTACAGGTGGAGCGCACCGGACCCCGGGGTCGCCGGCAGCGCTCCGTGCGCTACTACATCTCGAGCCGCCCCCCGCAGGCGGAGGCCCTGCTGGCCCTGGTGCGCGGCCACTGGGGGGTGGAAAACGGCCTGCACCGCACCCTGGATATGCAGTTCTGGGAGGACGACTGTCGCATGCGCACCGGAAACGCGCCCACCGTCATGGGCATCCTCAGACGGACCGCCCTGAACATGATACGGACGATTCAGCGGAAGCTTGAAACGGATGTGTCCATCGGACTGCTGCGCGACCGCATCGGACGACAACCCTGGATCCTGGCCGCAGCACTGCCCTGAATCCGACTTTGCGTTTGCCCTGCACCGAAAACACGGCAGACGTGAGTGCAAGGCGGCGGCTATGAACTGGATAGAGTACGCCGTAATGTACTTCGCACACGGATAGTGAGCTCGGCCGACCAGCGAGACATGACAGTGGACGACTGTGCAAATTCTGGAACGAGTGCATGCCCACTATTCCTCCTCTCCTCACCACTTTGAGGGCCTCACTTCACTAGTTGCTCGGCGTCTCTCGGGACCGGATTGCACCCGTGGATGGGTTACCAAACGGTCGGGCGATGGCGGGATAGACTTTGTGAGCCGCTGGCCGGCAGGAACCGGTTTTTCAACCGCCTCTTTGGTTGTCCTGGGCCAAGCGACAGTCTTGCCCCCAGAGAGTGGCACTGTATCCGGAACAGATCTAGCCCGAGTTACAGCGCGTCTGCAACATGGCTGGCTCGGCGTGTTCGTCACTACCGAGCCAGCGCAGGACGGCTATCCGATAGTGCTGATCAACGGGCAACACTTGGCCCAAGTACTTCAGAAGGAGATGGCGGCAATCGGACTTGCGCTGGAGATGCTCTTCGAACGCGAAGCTCATTGGTATACCTCGAACCTTGACATGGGGTCGGGCATCCTAATCTTCGTTATGGCGGTGACCTACACTGGCGAACGGCAGTGGACCCTGTCGGACGGCAACGAGCTTTGGATCGAGACCGCGCGTTGGCACATGACCATGCTGGACTTTCCCATCCTGTACTACGATGTGCGCCATTGTGAACCGCAGGACCTGCCGGATACAGCCGAACTGCGTATCATGATGGAAGGCGAACGCGAGCTGCAGCATCACACCCTGTACGGCCACAAGCTGGCACGGGAACTGCAATTGCTCGAGGATCCGGAAAGCCGGGACGTACTGGCCCGCTTCCTGGCGGAATTCAGTGATCATTGGCCGCGGCACATCAGCCAGCCGGACGGTACGCTACAGTTGGTGGAAGTCAAGTGGGACCGTGTGCAAACAGCGGAGGACTATCTGATGGCGACAAGCGTGTATTCCGACGCATTCAGCCGTCTGCGTCAAGACCTGCGCGAGGAAGTGCGGGAAGAAGTACGGGAAGGCCTGCGCGAGGAAGTACGGGAGGAAGCTCTCCGGGAGGGCAGGCAGGAGGATGCCCTCAAGATTCTAGGAACAGTGTTGGAACAGGATCAGTTGGCAAGTTTGGCGAGGGCTTGGCGGCAGTCGGGTTGGTTCCCGAATCTTGATGCCGTCTTGGCGGTTAGGGATGGAACTCAATCTTGGACCTTCCTTCTGCCAACGGAATCACCTTCCGCATCCAACAATAGCTGACACGACGACCACGCCAGGGTTCCGAGACGCGCAGCCAACTGCCTTCCGGCTGCGCGCTTGATTCACAAGGGGCGAAATGGGGATGGAACCGGTCCCCGGCAGCCACTGAATCTCGCGTCACCGGACCGTGCCATGCCGTTGTCCGATCAGACGACAGGCGACGGCAGTCGCTAGAATGACAGTCTGGCAGCCTTGGCCCCCCCATCCTTGTTGCGGCCCCGGCATTTCCGACACTTTCCATATACCACCGGAGATTTCTCCATGCAGCGAATTGCAATGCTCAGCTTTGCCCATGTCCACGCGATGGGCTACGCCCGCCATGTCGTGGGCCATCCCAACCTGGAGATGACCTGCGTCTGGGACGACGACCCGGATCGCGGCCAAACCGCAGCCACCCAGTTCGACGTGCCGTTCGAAAGCGATCTGGAGGCAACGCTGAACCGCGACGATGTGGACGCAGTGGTCGTCAATGCCACGACCAACATTCACCGGGACGTAATCCTGGCTGCCGTCAACCACGGCAAGCACGTCTTCACGGAGAAGGCACTGGCCGTCAACCTGGCCGAGGCACGGGAAATCACGGCGGCGGTGCAGGCCTCCGACATCAAGTTCATGATCTCCCTGCCGTCCCGCATCCGGTCGGAAACCCTCTTCGCCCGCGAGGCGATCGACAAGGGCTGGCTGGGCGACATCACTCTGATGCGTGCCCGCGTCGCCCACAGCGCGGCACTGGACAAGTGGTTCAAGGGCGGCAGCCTCTGGTTTGGCGACGAGGAGCTGGCCGGTGGCGGCTCCCTCTTCGACCTGGGCTGTCACACCGTGGACATCATGCGCTGGCTCCTGGGGCCTCCGGCCTCGATGGTAGCCAAGATTCAGAACTACAGCGGTGCCTACGACATCGACGATCAGGCGATCGCGGTCGCGGAGTTCAAGAGTGGTGCCATGGGCATCCTCGATGTCTCCTGGCTGCATCGCGCCGGTCCGAACCACATCGAGATCTACGGCACGGAAGGCTACCTGGGCTGGGACCACAGGCCCGGTACCGTGCAAATCCAAAGCCGCAAGCTTGCGGCCGACGGCATTACCGGAACCATCACGCTCGATCGGCTGCCGAACGCCCAGCCCATGCCGATGGATCAGTGGGCATCCGCCATTGAAACGGATTCCCCCATGACCATCACGGTGGAGGACGGCCTAAACCTCAACGAGATGCTGGAAGGCATCTACGGCTCGGCCCGGAGCGGCCGCAACTGGGAGTTCTAGGATTGGGCCGGGTGTCTGGCGGTTCGCCACAAGACACAATCCCTGGCGGTTTCCTCAGGCTGATTCGCGTTCGCGCAAGAATCCGAGGCTGCGGGATCACCTTGAGCATGTCCAAGGTTGCCGGCGCGCCGCGCGGTGAACCGGGAAACTTCCCGAGACCCGCGGCGGCGCGCCTGAGGTCTTGCCATTTACGGATTTCCTGCGAATAGGGAATTTATATTCCTGGCTTGACGATGGGTCCTGTGGCATAATGGCGTCCATAAATGTGAGAGTCCGGTGCCAGCCGGACTCTCCATCGGACACGGAACAGGAACTTCCATGCCCAACAGCCCCGATTCTACAACGCAGGCCCCGGACACCGTGCACCGCACGGTGCGTCTGCGCTTGTATCCGGGCGACGCCGCCACCGGCATCCTATTGACGGCCATCGCCGGTGCCTGCCGTTACGTCTGGAACCACATGCTGGCCGACTGCGAGTGGCGGTACGCACGCTGGAAGGAGATGCACGTGCCCGCTCTCAACTGGCCGGAGGTCCGGGAGGGCAGGACGGCGTGGGCCAAGGCCTGCCGCAAGAAGATGGGACCCGGTCCCTCAACGAGCTTCTTCACCCTGGGCCAGCGGTTCACGGAGCTGCGCAACGACCCGGACCATGCCTGGCTGAAGGAGTACCCGTACAAGGTGGTCCGCTACAGCCTGAAGTACCTGGCCGACGCGTACAAGCGGTTCCTTGCGGACCCTGTGAACGAAGGCAAGCCCCGGTTCAAGGCCCGGCACTGCACCGTGCCAGCGTTCACCATTCCCGAGGCCGTCCGGCTGGACGGGGACCGCTTGCACGTGCCCAAGGTCGGTTGGCTGCGGCTGGCGGGGTCGAACCCGTACGCGGGCTGCAAGCCGCTGACCGTGCGCGTGCGGATGGAAGGCACGGAGCAGTACCCCAAGTGGTACGCCTACGTGGCCTACGAAGTGCCCGCGGAGCAGGTGAAGCAACCCGCCGCGGACGGCGCGCTGGGTCTGGACCGCAACGTGGGGCAGGCCACGGACAGCGAGGGCACGGTGTACGCGATGCCCGACACGGACCGGCTGGATGCGCAGATCGCCCGCAAGCAGCGGGAACTGAGCCGCAAGCAAGGCTGGGGTCCCAAGGACCGAAGGCCCAAGTCGAACCGGGGCCGGCGCGTGAACGGGCAGTTGAACAAGCTGCAGCGCAAGGGGGCGCGCAAGCGCGACGATGCCACGCACCAGGCCAGTCGCAAGCTGGCGGACACGGCGCACACCGTGGTGGTGGAGGATCTGAACACGAAGGGCATGACCCAGTCGGCCAAGGGCACGGTGGAGAAACCCGGCAAGCAGGTCAAGCAGAAGTCGGGGCTCAACCGCAGCATCCTGGCCAGCGGCTGGGGCTCCTGGGAGCGCAAGCTGGCGTACAAGGCGGGCGAACTGCGGAAGGTGAATCCGGCCTACACGTCGCAGACGTGCAGCCGGTGCGGCCATGTTGACAAGTCAAACCGGCCGTCGCAGGCGGTGTTTGCGTGCGGGGCCTGCGGGTTCCGTGCGAACGCCGACCACAATGCGGCAATCAACATTTTGGTGCGGGCGGGACTTCCGTGCGTGCCCGTTTCGGCCCGTGGGACAGGGGCGGCTGCACGGCGAGGGGCGATCCCGTGGGGGTCCCCGACGACCCGTGAACGAGATGGGCCGGCTGTCCAGTCCGGCCTATAAGTCCCATACAATGAACATTCCGCCGTGAACCAACCGGCCCGCCCATCGCCGCGGCCGCTCCAGAGGCTTTTCCATGCAGATCACCGACATCACCTTCCAGCACTTCACCTACATGTCCAATACCGTGCGGGATTCGGAGGGTCACGGCCATCCCGGACCGCCCCATGAGGCGCGCCAGACCCTCATGACCATCCAGACCGACACGGATGTGGAGGGCATCTACGTGGGCGGAGTGTCGCAGGCGGTCGTGGAAGCCCATGTCAAGCCCCATATTCTCGGGGAGAATCCGCTCTACCGGGAGAAGATCTGGCAGAGCCTGAAGGAACGCCAGCGCCTGCATCTGGGTGTGCTCTCCGATCGCATCCTGGCTGCCATCGACCTTGCTCTCTGGGACCTTGCCGGCAAGTACACCAACCTGCCGGTGCACCATCTTCTGGGCGCCACCCGCGAACGTCTGCCCGCCTATGCCAGCACCATGTGCGGCGACGATCTCGAAGGGGGTCTGGACACCCCGGCCGCCTACGCCAAGTTCGCCGAGTGGTGCATCGAGCGGGGCTACCCGGCCTTTAAGTTGCACACCTGGCAGCCGCCCTATGAGGGCGCGCCCAGTGTCAAGCGGGATCTGGAGGCCTGCGCCGCGGTGCGGGAGGTGTACGGACCCGAGGCCGATCTGATGCTGGATCCCTTCCACTACTACACGCGCCTGGAGGCTCTGGCCCTGGCCCGCGGCTTGGAGGAGCTGGACTACTATTGGATGGAGGAACCGATGGACGAGAACAGCATGTCCTCCTACGTCTGGCTGTGCGAGCAGACCTCCCTTCCGATCTGCGGACCGGAAACGGCCGAAGGCAAGCTTCAGGTGCGGGCCGAGTGGATCAAGGCCGGTGCCTGCGACCTGGTGCGCGGGGGCATCAGCGACGTGGGCGGGATCACTCCCCTGATGAAAATCGCCCACCTGAGCGAAGCCTACGGCATGCGCATGGAGGTACACGGTGGCGGCGTGGGCAACCTCCACGTGCTGTGTGCCATGGGCATCCCGGGCCAGTACTACGAGCGGGGCCTGCTGCATCCCTTCATCGATTTCGATGAAGTACCGCCGTGGCTGAATGCCCCTGTTGATCCGATGGACGACAAGGGGTTTGTGGAGGTTTCATCCCAGCCGGGTCTGGGTCTGGAACTGAACCGTGCCTACATTGAGAAGCACACAGTTTAAGGGCCGGAAGGCCGGGGTAAGAGCATGAGGATTGCGATTCAGGATCGAATGTTGCCGGGGGACACCCTGGCCGAACGTCTGGCCGTAGCCGCGGAACTCGGCGTGGAAGGTGTGGAGCTCTCCGGCCGGGAACCGCTGATGGAGATGATTCCGCAGATTGAGCGGGACTTCGCCGGGGCCGGACTCGTGGTGTCGTCGGTCTGCACCCAACCCCATCACGACTGGCTGCATCCGGATCCCGCATGCAGGGAAGTCGCACTGGAGGAGACCAGGCGCAACCTGGAGTTCTGTGGCCATTTCGGTGCCGCGGGGCACATCGTGCCTCCGATCTTCGGGCCAGCCCTGATACCCGATCTTTCCCCTTGGAAGACTGCCGAGGAACTGGAACGGGAGCTGCTGGCCATCCAGGTGGCCGAACTGGCAGAATTCGCTCACCGACACGGCACCAATCTGCTGCTGGAACCCCTTAACCGGTACGAACAACACCTGCTGCAGACGCAGCAGGACGGGGTGGACGTCATCCAAATGGCCGGGGATCCGGAAGGTGTCCTCCTGCTGACCGACTTCTTCCATATGCACATCGAGGAAACGGACACTCCGGCCACCATACGCGCCGCGGGCCGTTATATTGGTCACATCCACGTGGCCGACAACACCCGGCTGGAACCCGGCACGGGTGACATCGACTGGCAGGCAGGTCTTCAGGCCCTGCGCGACATCGAGTTTGAGGGCTGGCTGGCCTACGAGTGCGGGTTGTCAGGGGATGGCATTTCGGTCTCTGCACTGAAAACCTCGGTTGCGTTCCTGCGGGACGTTCTTGCCGGCCTTGACGATTGACTTGCGGCGTCCCGAGGTGTGATGCGGGGCCAAGGTGCGCAACGTGAGTGATGGTTCCGGTCCGTTGGCACCAAGCCCCCTGCTGGTGGCCAGTGGCAATCCGGGCAAGGTCAAGGTGCTTAGGGGTTACCTGGACGGCTTGCCGCGCGAGTTGCGGTTCCTGACCGACTTTCCCGACATCCCCGAGGTGGCCGAGACGGGCACTACGTTCGAGGAGAACGCCGTACTCAAGGCCAAGGGCTACGCCCAGGCCAGCGGCCTGCAGACGCTGGCGGATGACAGTGGCCTGGAAGTGGAGGCCTTGGGCCAGGCGCCGGGGGTTTACAGTGCCCGTTACGGCGGGTCGGGACTGTCCGATCGAGATCGCTGTGAGTTGCTCCTGCGCAACTTGGCGGACACGGGCGATGCCGCCCGACGTGCCCGGTTTGTGTGCGTGGTGGCCGTGGCCCTGCCCACCGGGGAGACGGAGCTGTTCCGCGGCGAACGGATGGGTTGCATCGCCGAATGCATGAAAGGCGAATACGGCTTTGGCTACGACCCGGTCTTCACTCCCGAGGGCCATGCACGGACCTACGCGCAGATGGAGCCGTCGTACAAGTCGGGGATTAGCCATCGGCAGGCCGCCATGGCTGCGGCGCGTGCGTTCCTGCTGGAGAAGTAGCGGCGCGCGGCAGTAGCCTTGTTGCCCGGGAAGTCAACCGATCCGCTATCGATTCGGAGAAAGTACAGCCTTCCGTGGCGCGAAGCCCATTCCAGGATGGTCCCGGCTACATGGCCGCAGGGGAACGAACTGCGGTCCGGCACCGTGCTCGCGGGCCTCGGATTCTGCGGACCGATGGCAAACATTGTCCGATCGACACCTTGAAACGAACCTGATTCGGAGTTTTCGAAATCGGGCTCCCGCGGGGCAGGATAGGCGGTGCGTCGTTGAGCTTGAATCGATCCCGGCCGAGTGCGGGCTTACAAAGGTCGCCCTGAGGGCTTGGTTGCCCATGCCAACTACAGACAGGGTTTGCAGTCACTGACTGTCCAGACCGGCACCAGTACGCCGTTCGCGGCCCCGTCGCTTGCCGTGATCCCCGGTTCCATTCGGCGATCGCCGTTGTTTTCCATCATCAGGAGTATCCCAAGATGAAGGCGTACCGTTTGGCCTGGGTTTTTGTTTTGTTCTGCCTGCTGATGTTCGTTGCCGGCTGCACTGCCGTGCCAACGCCCACCATGCCGGTGGAAGATGTGAATGTCTTAACCGATCAGGAGACGGAGGCCGGGTGGGCCGGTGTTGACCCCTCGGGTCAATCCCTCACGTTCTGGCACCAGCACCGCGGCGATCGCGCAGAGGCCCTTGATGCGCTTGTCGCGGAGTTCAATGCCACCAACGAGTACGGCATCACGATGGAGGCGTCGCACCAGGGCGACTACAGCCAGATTTTCAGCAAGATGCTGACGCTGCTGGGAACGCCCGACGTGCCCAGCTTGGTCATCGCATATCAATATCAGGCTGCCAGCTACCAGCTGGCCGACGGGCTGGTGGACCTCAACAGCCTGGTCAACGATCCGGTGTGGGGCCTGAGCGAAGAGGAGCAGGCCGACTTCTTTCCCGGGTTCTACGCGTCGGATGTCTTCCCGAACTTTGACGGTGCCCGGCTCGGTTTCCCGCCCAACCGCTCGATCGAGGTGATGTACTACAACATTGACTGGCTGGAGGAGCTGGGTTATAGCAATCCCCCAACGACTCCGGAGGAGTTCCTGGAAATGGCCTGCCGTGCCGTTGACGAGCCCTTCAGTGGTGGGGTGAGCGATGAATCGAGCCTAGGCCTGCAGTGGGGCCACAGTCCTGCGTCCCTGGCCGCCCTGACGTTCAGCTTCGGTGGTGACATCTTCGACTATGAAACGGGGCAGTTTACCTATGACGATCCGGCTGCCGTCGCGGCTCTGGAATTCATCCGGAGTGTGTACGACGCGGGCTGCGCCGGCGATGTGGTTGAGCGCGGCGGTCACTACGCGGCCTTTGGCCGCGGCAAGCTGCTCTTCTTCTTCAGCACCACGTCGGGCATGCCGTTCGCGGCGTCCAATGTGGACGGCGGTGCCGGATTCAACTGGGGCATTGCGGCCCCACCGCGCCGTGTCGACGACCCCGTGACGAATCTCTACGGGGCCAGTATCAGCATTCCCAGGTCCTCCCCGGAACAGGAGCTGGCCACCTGGATTTTCGTGAAGTACTTCACTTCGCCCGAGGCGCAGGCCAAGTGGGCGCGGGCCAGCAACTATTTCCCGGTGCGCCAGAGTGTTGCAGCCGACCTGGACGAGTACTTCGAAGAGAACCCCAACTTCGAAACGGCCTTCTCCCTTCTGCCCTACGGCAAGGCGGAACCGTCGGTGCCCGGCTTTGAATTTGTGCGCGACATAGTCAGGGAAGCCATGGTCTCCATCGTGGATGGCGCGGATGCCGCGACAACCTTGGCGGAACTGAACGCGGAAGCCAACGCATTCCTGGCCGAGCAACTGGCGGAACAGTAGCAGTAGGGCGGTCTGAGCAATCCGCTAGTGTGGCCGGAGTCCCAGATGTCCACGCGGCATCCGGGCCTCCGGCCTTTCCGTTGGGCTGGCCGGTAGGGGCGGAGGGCGTTTCCGGATATTGTGCTGAACGCGGCTGCCTGGTCGCACATGCTCCCGGTTCGGTGGCGGACCGCGTTCCGATCAACAGGCGGGGGTGTGCCTGAACCGCTCCAACCCGAGTGTCAGCCTTATGGCGTGGCCGGGTTCCAATGCCACGGCCACGCAGCGCCCGGGCCAGTCGCCCGCAATGTTCGTGTCCGACCAGGGCCGGCTTTCCGTGCCATGGACCGTTGCGCCGGTGAAGGCGTGTTCGCCGTAGGCTCCCGCCTGTATTCGTAGGCTTTGGACACGGTGCTCCCCCGTGTTGACCGCCATCAATGAGACGGAGTTCTCGTCGCGGCCCGTAACCAGCACCGCCACGTCCGGCGGCAGCCCCGGCAGTCCCGATGCCCCATCGAAGTGGCGTACGGGAGCATGGAGCAGGCCCCCGTTGTACAGGGGTTGCGGCGCACCAAGGGTTAGCTGGACCAGGGCTTCGGTCGTTATCGGATTGTGTTGCTGCCAGTGGTGGATGTTGACCTGGGTCAGATCGGCATTGTCCTCTTCGATCATTCGCAACCGGATGCGAACCTGTTCCAGGGCCGCGTCTAGGATCCGGTCGGGGTAGTCCGGGTTGAGGCCGTCCAGGAAGGTCAGCCACGGCTTCTCATGGCCGGAGTCTTCCTTGAGGCGGTAGGAGGCAACGCCGTACCAATCTCCTTTTTCCGCCTGCTGCAGCCTGCGGATACGCGCGAGGTCCTCCTCCGAGCCGGAGATATTCCAGAGGGCGAAGGGATGCATTGGGCCCATGGGCTGCCAATCGAACCAGCCGCCGTCGCCATGGCGGTAGGGGACGAGGAATTCTTTCTCCTTGTGGCCTGGTGAATCGAGCTGGTCCACCCAGTGGTCGCGTAGGCTCATATGTTCGCGGCCCGGATCCCGGTATTCCCCCAGGTCCATGATGGAGTCGTAGAGGTCGCGGGCCAGGTTCAGCCAAGCGGTGTCACCCGTCAGCAGGGCGGCGGCCTGTCCGGCCACGGCCGCCGCCTGGCCGATGTTGTAGTAGCCGTGCGGCCAGGTCCAGCCGTAGAGGCCGCCGTACCAGCGGCCGTCCAGGTATTCACCGACCTCGCCGGATAGGCCCACGTTGTCCGGGATCAGGCCGCCGTTGGCGTCCGCCCGTTCCTGCCAGGCGGACAGGTATTCGGTGATCCAGGCGCGATACCGGTCTTCTCCGGTGAGCAGGAACGCGTTGGCAATGAGGGAGGCCACCCCAAGGTTGCCGGCCACGTCGCCGCGGCCCATTCGTTCCTGCATGGCCCGGCCCATGCGCAGAGCCTTCCCCTGATCGCGCAGATCCTCGTAGGTGTCGATGTCCGGCAGGTCCGCGAAGGGCAGGCCATAGGTCGCCATGCCCGGCGCATAGCCGTAGGTCGGGGGCTCCACATCGGTGTACCCGTAGCGCGGCCCGCGACTGCCATTGTGGGCGGCCCTAATCAGCCGCCGCGTGGGATCGTAGTTGGGAGCTTCCGGATCCTCGTTGAGGTAGAAGCCGGCGAAGCGCCGGGCACGTTCCCGGTTGCGTTCAAGGGAGGGATCCGCCAGGCACAGGAAGTAGAAGTAGATGTAGCTTTCGCTCTGGTGGAACTGGTCGTAGCCCTGCTCGTACTCCTTGTGGACCACGCCTAGGTCCGTGAGCTGCTGCGTGATGCCGTCCCACAGCCGCTGGCTGTGTTGTAGAAGCTGCGGGTTGCCGGTCAGCAGATAGAGCAGCGGCCAGTTCTGGGCCGCTTCGTAGAAGTCGTCGGCACCGTCGCGCGTGTCGGGGTAGGTATCGCGCCAGATCAGCCGATCGTTTCTGACATAACGTTCCAGAAAGGGTTCCACGGAGTCCTGCAGCAGGTCGATCAACTGCCGCTGGCGGCGCGCCCAGCCGGGAATCCCCGGCAGGGGTCTGCCCTGCATGGCCGGCGAGTCGGGCATCAGGCGGGGCCCGCACCCAGTCCCAGACGGTTGCGCGCCTCGGTCACCACGTCCTCCGACAGCGGCTCGGCCAAGGCCGCCTTCACGTTCTCGTCCAGATGGTCGGGATTGGTGGTGCCCACGATGGTGGTGTGGAGACCCGGATGGACCAGTGTCAGCCGCAGCATGAGTGCAGTTCGACTTTCCCCGGGGGCCGTCAGGTCATCCAGCAGGCCGTTCTCCACCGATTCCCAGGTTCCGCTGGTTCCGGTCCCGTGGCCGGGCTCCCCGAGTGCCACGCCGCCGCGGATGATGGTGCCTGCGTTTGCTTGGGCCACCTGAGAGATTGATTCCTCGTGCTCAGTCTCCAGCAGGGAGTAGGGGATTTGGAACACATCAAACACTCCCCATTCCAGGAACGTGGGCAGGTGAGGCAGTGTCGAGGAGACGCCGATCCAGCGGACGTAGCCTTGGCTGCGCATGTCCTCAAGGCACTGCACCAGTTCGCCCTCTTCGCAGGCAGCCACGCTGGGGTTGTGCAGCTGCATGATGTCAACGCTGTCCACGCGCAGGCGCGCCAGACTTTCGTGCAGGCCGCGTTCCAGGTTCTCCCGGGTCCAGACATGGCCATCCCTGGGGTGGCAGCCGCACTTGGTGGCCAGGACGTACTCGTCGCGCCGGGATCGGATGTAGCGCCCGATCATCTCCTCACTGTTGCCGTAGTCGTTGGCGGTGTCGATGAAGTTGATGCCGGCATCCAGGACGCGGTTGAGCATGTTGCCGATTTCGTCGTCGGTGAGCGCGCGCCGGTGTGCGGCTCCGTACCCCAAACGGGTGACTTCAAGACCGGTACGTCCGAGTACCGCGGTTGGCAGGGAGGTTGCAGACATGGCGGGGGTCTCCATTGGTGGTTCAGGAATAGAGAGGCATTTGGCGGATTTGCCGATCAAATGGTGTTCGACCTTGGTCTGTAAGCCTAACAGCCGACGGGTTTACAGTCCCGTCTTGGAGGCGGCACGTTCCCGGCCGGTCTGAAGGAAGACTGTCGGTGCGGCACGGTCTCAGTGTCGTTGTATGGGCCCGGGACCGTCGGCCGGTGGCAGTTGGCAGTCTCCAGGGCCTGTGTCTGTGTCCCCAACCCGATTCATCCTGGGGCTATGGCGCCTGGACAACCGGATTGAGATAGCCGTTTCCCTGCAACTGCAATGTCTGATGCGCAGTCCAACGTTGGGTGTTGGACAAGGAGCTATCCAAGTAGTTGGATGTGACCACTGCTCCCATCCACCCGAACCTGTTGGCCGGTTTGGAGGCGCTCCGTTGCTCGGTCGACACCGACAACGGCAGGAATTCCGTATTCCCGGGCCACAACGGAGCCGTGGGTCATCATGCCGCCCACTTCCATCACCAGTCCACCGGCAGCCAGAAACAGTGGGGTCCAGGATGGATCGGTGCCGGGACAGACGAGGATTTCGCCGGGCTGCAGCTGGGCATGGTTGGGATCGAAGACCACGTGAACGGTGCCTTCCACGGTGCCGGAAGAAACGCCGGATCCGACAATGGTCCTGTCGTCGGTTTCGGACGAGCTGACAAGCCCCGCGTAGATGGCTGTGCCATCGCTGAGGAGCAGCCGCGGTACGGGGCTGCGGCGCATTTCGCTTGCATGTGCAGCCCGGCGGGAGGCAATCAATTTCTTCCAATCGCCGGCCGTACACATGGCCAGCACCTTCAGCTCGTCGAGCCGCAGGAAGAAGAGATCGTCCGCCCGTTGAATCACGCCAGCGGTCGCCAACTCCCGTCCGCTGTCCAGCAGGGCAGTCCGTATCATGTCCATCAATCGAATGAACAGGAACTTGGGACTTTCACGGACACCGGCCAGAGTCCGCACACGTCGGACCAGCCAACGCACCAGACTGTCCGCTGCAGGCGTACGCCAAGCCTTGGCAGCCGCTTCCGCCAAGCACGCCGCGGTTTCTTGGGCCGCCAGTTGACCCCGCTGAAAAACCTGGTCCGGCATCAAGTTTGCGTCTGCAATTGCGAGATAGCTTTGCAAGGCGCGGATGATGGGGAGCGGCTGTTCCCGCCAGCGGGGTCGGCCGAAATCGATCTCCGCCAGCCCCCGCATGCCATAGCGGTCCAGGAAATCCGTCAGTGCCTGCTGGACGAGGGCGGGCAGCTGCCCGCTGTGGAAATCCCGGGCCAGATCTTCAGGGCTCGCGGTCTCGAATTCGGCACAGGCTTGGGCATCCTCCCGTATTCGCCTGGCGGTCTGCCACAGTTCCAGATCCATGTCGGTGGTTACATTGTTGTCTAGGCTCTTGGTCAGTTCCATATACAGCCGCGGAGGCAAGTCCGGATTGTTTGCTTCCAATCTGGCGGTCAACCGACCCAGCACGCTCAAGGATGCGTAACCTGCTGCAATCAAGGGTGCGAGCCGGAGAAATACACGCGGAAACAATACTTGGTGACCGAGCCATTCGAACAGCGTAAGCCGTTGCTGGAGGGTGCCGGACAGCCGGACTTGCTTTTCGATCAAGGTGACGAGATCCTCGACAGAGGCCTGAGCGTGGCGTAGTGCCGCCTCGGGTTGTAGCAATGCAAAGAGTACCGACCTCAGAAATCCGGACATAACCGGAGCGACACGGGCAAGCGATGACAGCCGCATCGTTCCCACCGGTAGGCGGGGATCGTCGGCCAAGGCACGTACGGCTTCGGCAATCCCCGGATCCAGCAGAGGAAACGCATTCAGGAACATGCGCCGTCCAAGCGGGTTGCGCAATGCACTGGTGGCTTCGATCCAAGGCCGTGCGCCGGCTACGTGGACAATCGGCTGGTCGAAGATCGTTGCCTGCCGCCCAAAGACACGACAGAGGCCTGCAAACAGGCCTTTCAGCATGTCCTGTCCCAGCGGGGTGAATGGATCGAGCACTCCTTGCACCGTGCCGAGGGAGACGAAAACCCGCAGGTGGTCGGCTTTTGCCATGCGCGGCAAAGGATACAGTGTGGTAATGGGACGGGCCTGGAGCAGGAGCAATTCTTCATCGGCGAAGGCCCACTCAATGTCCTGGGGAAATTCGTACAGGGCTGCCACCCGTCTGCCCAAGTCCACCAGCATGCCAATCTGCGCATCGGCAAGGGCCCGTATCCGTTCATTCTCCTCTTGGAGAGTCTCGGTACCGCCCTCTGCCAGTCCGCGAATGATCGTGGCTTTGGCCCCTACATGTTCTTCAAGCACGCGGCCGGTACCTGTTTCCACAACGTAGTGGTCCGGTTCCACTTGTCCGCCGACCAAGGCTTCACCAAGCCCGAACGTGGCGTCGATTACGGATTCAGTGCGCCGCCCCGTTACAGGATTGGCGGTGAACAGGACGCCCGAGGCTTCGCTCTGCACCATCTCCTGCACGATCACCGCCAGGGAGACCTCGGCCTGTTCGATGCCGTTCCGGGCCCGATAGCTGATGGCGCGTGCGGACCAGAGGCTGCTGAAGCAATCGATGACTGCCGTCAACAGCGCGTCTTCACCCAGTACGTTCAGGAAGGTGTCCTGCTGTCCGGCAAACGACATGCCGGGCAGGTCTTCGGCCGTGGCGGAGGAGCGTACCGCCACTTTCGGCCGGCCCAGATCATCGTAGGCGGCACGGATCTGTGCTGTCAACTCCCGGGGCATGGTGCCGGTCCGGAATCGGGCCCGGACACGTTCGGAGAGTGCCACCACCGCGTCCGGATCCGACATATCGATCCGGTCGGCTTCCGTGGCCATCCAACCCGCAATGCCAGCGCTTTTGACAAAAGCTTCATAACTGTCGGTAGTAATGATAAAACCACCGGGCACAGGAAATCCGGCTTGGGTCAACTTGGTTAAGTTAAGTCCTTTTCCGCCAACGCGTGCCAAAGAAACACGGGAGGTATTTAGGGGAATGCAATACATGGGGTTGTGGCCAGGAAACGATTGAGATGCTAAATAAAATTCATGATCCGTTTTCTGTGGATCTCTCCTTGGAAACATTGTGTCACAGTTAATCCCACATCTTCGTACCCCGTTGCTTTATTGAGCCCAGCCCATTGTCAAGGGCTTCCTCGTCCGTTTCAGACCCCGAACCAAAGTCAACGAAACTGAAACAGGCCCGGTCGGAACAACCCGCCGGGCCACGGCATCCCCGGGTATGGCAGAATTTCTGCTGATCAGGTTGCGGCAGGACAGTTCGGGGCGGCCCTTGGCACCGGCTGCGCACCGACCATATAACTGCCTTCTTCGATCCGCTGCAAAACCCGTTTTCCAGGCAGAACAGGAAACTGGCGCAAAGCCCATCACGAGTCCTTTTCGATGACCAGCGAGTGTTTCCTATACCTGCTCACGCGCTTGCGGGTTCAGTCCCGGGCGGGGAAGCGAGCACCGCACAAGCCACTCCTGCTCCTGCTGGCCATGGGCAACCTGTGCCGAGGAGAACCTCGCCTATTGCCCTATGGGAACATCGCGGTGCGGTTGATTGATTTGCTGGCAAGATTCGGTCCCTACACCTATAGACGCAGCCGGCGTCCTCAGGATCCGATTTGCAGATTGCCGAAGGACGGCCTTTGGGAACTCCGAGGGCACATTCCGGCAGCGGGAAATGATGGGGTGCCGAGCCACGGGGGGCTAATGAGAAGCGATGTGTCTGCCGGGTTCCCCGAGGCGGTGCATAGTTTGCTAGTGGCGCATCCCGAAGTGTTGTGGATGGGAGCGCAGTTTCTGCTGGACAGTTACTTTGCCGAAAGTCTCCATGAGGACTTGGTCTCGGAAGTAGGTATACACCGGGCCATGCAGCCTGCGCCGAGGTCCTCCAGGAAGCGGAATCCGGAGTTCAGACGGGAGGTGATCAGGGCCTACGAACATCGCTGTGCCGTTTGCGACTACGACATTCGTCTTGACAACAACCTGATGGGTTTGGAAGCGGCTCATATCCAATGGCATGCGTACGACGGACCGGACGAGGTCCCCAACGGCTTAGCACTTTGTACCCTCCATCACAAGGCATTCGACTTGGGGGGCATCAGCCTGCTTGACGACTTGAGACTGGTCGTGTCGGACGATCTGCACGGTCAAAACCGGGCGTTCGACCTGTGGTTCCTCGACCACAAGCACAAGCCCATCCGTGCCCCGAGGCGTGACGAGCTAAGGCCTGATCCATTGTTCCTGCATTGGCATCGCGAACAGGTCTTCCAAGGCTGAACGGAAGCGTCATCCGAGTTTCCCGGACGCAGGGGCATTGGGGTTGGCAGACACAGGTCCAGGACTTGAAGCCTGGACATCTCGGGGCTTTTGCTGTCGTCTCCGGCCTCATGGCTGTATTGCCTACAGCGCGGCCAGTGCCACCAGGGTAGATGCCAGGGTTTCAGTCCCGGCCACAATGTGCTCCGGTGCTGTGAACTCCTCCGGTCGGTGGCTGTAGCCTTCGTAACACGGGATGAAAATCATTGCCGCTGGAAAGTGCCGGGCCATGAAAACCGTGTCGTGATAAGCACGGCTGACAAGGGACAGATGGGTATAGCCCCGGGCTTCGGCGCTCCTGGCGATGGCGGCCAGGATTCGGGGATCGGATTGGCACGCGGGGTCGTGGTTGAGCACTTGCCATTCGTGCTGGACCCGGCGGGACCGAGCCAAGGCCTTCAGTCCCGTGTGTATCTCCTCCAGCATCGCGTCGCGCACCCGCATCTCCCGGGCCCGGACATCAAGGGTCAGATCCACCCGGCTGGGAATGCTGTTGCTGGCTCCCGGGTGCACATCCAGCATGCCCACGGTTGCCACGGCCAAACCCCGGGACCGGAAACTGGCTGCCTTTTCGGCCAACAGGGCAAGTTCGGCCGCCGCGGCCAGCGCGTCATTGCGTTCCGGCATGGGAACGGTGCCGGCATGGCCTCCCTCCCCCGTGAGAGTCACCCGCACTGTGGTCGAGGCCACAATATCGGTGACGATGCCTATCTCCCTGTCTGCTGCCTCCAGGAATGGTCCCTGCTCAATATGGAGTTCCACGAAATAGGCGTACGCATCAGGGGACAGTTCCACCGATTCCAGTTCTTCCGTATAGCCGGCGTCGGAGCGGGCCTGCTCCAGGGACACGCCGTTCGCGTCCTGCAGTGCCCGCATGGCATCCCATGCCATGAGCCCTGCCATGCCGCGGCTTCCCAGACAGCCCACGCCAAAGCGGGTGGGTTCTTCCGCCGTGAACATGATCAATTCCAGGCTGCGGCGCGGCGTGATCCCCGCTTCCTGAATGGCACGCAGGGTTTCAAGCCCACCCAGCACACCCACGACGCCGTCATACTTTCCGGCATAGGGGATCGCGTCGATATGGGAGCCGGTGGCCACCGCCGGCAGGTCCGGTTCGGTGCCTTGCAGGCGAACAAACCAATTGCCCAGCGCGTCTTCCCGCCAGGGCAGGCCGGCCGCGTCCGCAAGCTGTTTGACGTAGCGCCGGGCGGCCATGTCGGCAGGGGTATACAGGATACGGGTCACTGCCGGCGCAGGCACATCGCTGAACTGACTGATGTGTTCGATCTCGCCGAGCAAGCGCTCGGCGTTGATGGGGATGTTTCCACTCACGGCGAGTCCTCCGGCGGATCGCATCCCACATCCTTGTAGTACAGGTAACGGGCGAGTTCCTTGCCCGTGGCCGCAGAATCTTGTGTCAATACCCATTGTGGCTTGACTTCCAATACAGTCGCTGAACCGTTACGCGTTTGGTTGCAGCGGCAGCGAATTAGGGTGTTTGCCTCTGGCTCGCGCGAGTGCGTTGCCAATGGCCGCCGGCACGGGTCCAATGGCGGCCTCGCCGGCACCAAGCACCGGGAATCCATCCCTCCGTATCAGATGTGTGTGGATCGCCGGAACCTGAACCGTCCGGAGAATGGGATAGGTGTCCCAGTCCGTTGACGCAACCCCCGGTCGGGTGAACTTCACCTCTTCCAACAGCGTCAGGCTGGCAGCCTGGACGAAGGCACCTTCCAACTGGGCGCTCAAACCGTCCGGATTGATCACCTGGCCCGTGTCGGCCACGATATGGGCTTCTTCAAGGGTGATCGCCCCGGAGGCGATGTCCACGGCCAGATCCACTCCAACGGCTACCAGAGACTTGTCTCCCTTGTAACGGCCGTAGCCGATGCCCCGGCCCTTGCCGTCGGCAGCATCTTCGCGGCTGGAGGCATTCCAGTTCATGGCTTCGCCCAGGACTTCCAGCACCTTCCGGCCTCGTGGATCCTCCAGATGCTGCAGGCGGAACTCCAGCGGGTCCACCCCGGCCTCCCGGGCCAATTCGTCCATCATGGATTCGATGGCCCATACGTTGACCAGCGCCCCCAGGGAGCGCATGGACGAGGTTCGCAGACCACTCTTCGCCAGGAACCGCTTGACGATGGCAGGCCTTGCAATGCGATAACCCGGCTCCGCATTGCGGTGCAGGCCCACGTTCCGGCCCATCATGGGCTGTGGCAGCGGCCTGCCCATGGGATGGGCGCGCTCCCAGGCTGCCAGTAGCATGGTTTCACCGGGTGGAGCCACCCTCGGACGACTTGAATGCGTGTGCCCAAGGCTGGATTGGTGCCATACATCCAGTCGCTTCTCGGCATTGAGGGTGGCCCGGATGTCCACCACCATGGGCGTACCGAGCGGTTCCTGCACGAATTCGTCCTCTCGCATCCACTGCACCCTGACCGGCCGGCCGGGTGTTTCCAAGGCCAGTAGGCAGGCATCCAAGGCCACGTCATCCGCGCCGTTGTGCCCGTAGCAGCCGGGTCCCGGCACATGGGTTACCCGGATTTCTTCCTCCGGCTTGTCAAGCACGTGTGCCAATGCCGCCCGCAGGCTGAACACTCCCTGGCTGTGGGACCAGACCGTCAGTTTCCCTGCTTCGTCCAGTTGGGCAATGGCACAGGATGGTCCCGGGGCTGCATGCATCTGGTAGGGACGATGGAACGTGCGGTGGATGACCCCGTCCCTCTTCGGAGGTTCGGGGATGGGATCCGAGGTGGGCTGTCCGTCACGGAGCAGAAAGTCCTGGCTTGCCTGCGCGTTCATCCACTGGTACAGGTTCTGCTGGTCCGGCAGGCGATCCGGCGTGTGCCAAGAGCATCGGGCCGCCACCTGTTCCCTGATGCGCAGGACTTCAATCTCGTCCTCGCCCATGACCGCCAGGAAGGAGCCGTCCCTGACCAGACGCACACCATCCGGCAGGTTGAGGCCGGCGGTATCGATCCGGTCCAAGCTCGCTTGCGCAACAGGTCCCCGCACCACCCTTGCATGCAGCATGTCCGGCAGCACCATGTCCTGCAGGAACGCGGGTTCGCCCCGGACCTTGCTTTCCATGTCCACGCGGGTCACCGGCTGGCCGACCACACTATAGGCGACAGGCGGCTTGGGCACGGCCACTCCTGTTGCCGCCATGCCGAGCCGTCCTTCGGGCAGCAGATCCCAGTAGTCCTTCCCGGCACCGCTCGCCGGGTGCTGCACCATGCCGTTGGAGACCTCAAGGTCCTCCTGGCGGCATTCGAACTCTTCGGCCGCAATGGCCAGCAACTGGTACCTGAACTCGGCCGCAGCCTGTCGCAGCGCACCTCCGGACATCTCCATGGACATGCTGCCGGCGGTGGACCCTTCGTCAAGGGAGGTTTCCGTGTCCGCCGTGTGGATGTGGATGCGGGCGATGTCCACGTCCAGTTCCTCCGCCACCACTTGGGACAGGGATGTGGTGATTCCCTGTCCCAGCTCCACCTTGCCGGTGTACACGTCCACGCCGCGGTCCGGGCGCAGGCGGATCCAGTCGTCGAGGTTGGGGTGGTGCGCAAGCGAACCGGGCAACGGCGCGCCGGGCTCCTGGGAAGGCGGTTCCAAACCGTCATCCGGGGAAACCATCCTGTAGATGGGTTCCGCCTCGGTTCCGAATGCAACCCGTTGAATGGCCCTTACCACCCGGTTGTGGATCCCGCATCGGCACAGGTTGCGGTTGATCGCCTCCCGGATCTCCTCCTCCGAGGGATTGGGGTTGCGGTGCAGAAGACCCTTGGCCGTCATCAGGAAGCCGGGTACGCAATATCCGCACTGGGTGGCGGTTTCCGCGATAAAGGCCTCCTGCAGCGGATCAAGCCGCCCGTCCTCAGCCAACCCCTCCACCGTCTGTATTGAACAGCCGGTGACCTCTCCTACCGGCTGACAGCAGGATGGGTGGTCCTGGTCGTTCACCAATACCTTGCAGGCACCGCACTGTTCGGCGCCACAGGCGTGCTTGGCCCCCAGCAATCCGAGTTCGCTACGCAGCACCTCCAACAAAGGGGTGTCGGAGCGCGATGAGACCAGATGGTGCTTGCCGTTGACGATGAGTTCGATGGGGTCGGTTGCCATGGGGCAGTGATTCAGTTCTGGCGTAAGAACTTCTGCAGCCTTGAATCCGCCTGCACCTCGCCCACGTATATGTCGCCGTGGGAGTCGACCCAGATGCCGTGGGGACAGGCGACGAACTCGCCCGGCCGGGCGCTGCGCTGCCGCCCGCCCCACTGCGAGAGCAGTTCCTTGTCGAAGTTGTAGATGCTGATCTGCTGGTCCAGCTCCGCGATGTAGACCACGTCCTCCTCCGGATGGAAGTAGATGGTGTCCGGCTTGGCCAGGTCCGTCCACTCCGTCAGGAACTTGCCCTGCAGGTCGAAGATCTGGATGCGGCTATTCTCCCGGTCGCAGATCCAGACCCGGCTGTATCGGTCAATGCGCACGCAGTGGGAGAGGGCAAACTGGCCCGGACCCTTGCCCCAGTCGCCCCAGCTGTTGAGCAGCTCGCCCGCAGGGGAGTAGTGGTGGACGCGGGCGTTGCCGTAGCCGTCCGAGATATAGATGTCGCCGTTGGGGGCCAGATCCAGATCCGTTGGCAAATTGAATGGCACGCCGTCCTCGGCACCGGCCTGGCCGGGCGTGCCGATTGTCATCAGGAGTTCGCCCGCGGGGGAGAACTTGCGGACGCAGTGGGTGTTCCGTTCCGTGCACCACACCTGGTCCTCGCCGTCGATCCAGATGCCGTGGGCGTCCTGGAGCACGTCCTCACCCCAACTGGCGAGGAAATTGCCTTCGCGGTCGAACACCACCATGGGGTGTTCCGAGCGCGAGTACACGTGCACCCGATCCTGAGAATCGCATGCAACTGCGGCAATCCAGCCGAAGGTCCAGCCGTTGGGCGGCTTGAACCAGCCTTCGGCAACTTCGTAGGTGTACTGTCCGAATCCGAATGTCATGACGAACTCCATGCAGCGGTACCCGCGCCGGCACTGGCGGAGCCGGACATGACGGGCTGGGGCGAAGGGTGAAATCAGGTTCCGAATTGTACGCGGGCCGGTCCAAGGCCGCGCGGGCCGCCTGAAGGAGACACGGACGGTGACCGACTTGAATTGGCACCAGGCTTGTCCGTCAGAGTCTGTGCCGACTCCCATCTCTGAACGAGACAGGACACGACATCCGGGACTTACGGTACAGACAAGGCGAGATTGCAGGAAAGGTCAGGGATCCGTGAATTCCAGGCGTCGCCGGATCTGCGTTGGCACTTCCGGCCTCACAGTGGCGGCCAAGTCCGTATGGGCCGCAAGCACGTCCATGATGTCGGGAACGCGCCCAAACCGCCGCCAGTTTGCAGCTAGGCGATCCCGCTCCGGTGGATCCAGTGCCGCAAGCAACTTCAGTCGTTCGGCGATGGAAATTTCCAAGCTCTCCAGTCGAGCTTGCTCCAGTCCCTCCAGCCGGCCTTGCTGCAGGCCGTCCGTGTGGCCGTCACTCCGAGCCAATTCCTTGGTTTGGGTTTCCAAGTCCCTCCAGCCGAGGGTCTCATCCCACCATTGCAGGACGTGGTCGGGTGGGGACAGGGCCCATGTGCGGACCACGCGGCCCAGCACGGGGCTGCGATAGGCCGGCCAGTCCCCGTAGCGCGCCGTGTCCACCTCCGGCTGAACCGGTTCCGGATCGTAGATGCCGTCAGGATTGAGCGTGTAGATTTCGATCCGGGCCTCATCCGGGACGCCGGATGCATAGTCGGATCGGGTACGCCGGCGTTCCGCCTCCGCACGGGAGGGGGCCAGTGCGTTGGGGTTGCAGAGCCAGTATTCCTGGACACCGAGAGCAGCGTAGAAGGCCATTTTGAACCCGCGGTCCTTTGCCTGCGTGGTGTCGGAGAGGACTTCAACGACCAGCAGCAGGCCGGGCGAAGACGCATCGAGATCCAGGAGGCCCCCGGCCGGTATGGGGTCCGCAGCCACCACGATGTCCGGTTGCACCTGCGAGTCTAGGCCGATGTGTCGGAGATCTTGTTCCTTCCGGACATGGTCGGGCATCCAAGCGCGCAAGGTGGTATAGATGCTGTGGGCCAGACTTTGGTGTTCCGGGCTGGTCAAGACGGAGAAATCTTCGATGGGGTAGTCGGGATCGGTTGTTCGGTCGTCAAAGTATTGATGCTGTGGTTCGTAAGGGTAGTCGGGCAGGAAGTGCCACAGGCGCGTGATGGCACCCCACCTTTCCGCGCTGAAGCCTTTCGGGACAACCAGGTCCGGAGATGTCCCATTGCCGGTGGCGGACGGCGACTCTCCTGTGGTCGCCTCCGGTGTCTCCACCGGCCGCACTGTTACCTGCTGGGCCATGTCTGCCCTCCGTATGTTCTCTTCCGAGACGAATTATAGGCGCGGTCCGTTGGCCCAAAGGTGGACGGCCGCTCGTTCCGGACTGGCTGTCGGAGGCCCGGGAGTTCCACCATGCCTGTCGATTGCCACAAGCCGGGACACATGATCCCAACCGGCGGTCCTGGCTTGTAAGCCAGGACCGCCCTTGTCCCACGATTCAACACCCATCCCGAAATTACAGTCCGCTGGCGGCTGGGGACGACTTCATAGTCGCCTCGGCAACCATCCCGGACCGACGGCACTGCACCTCCAAGGCCGTACGCTACTACGTTGCCAACCTGCCCGTGGTCACCGGGACATCGGGAACCGCCAGCACTGGGTGCTGGACGACACACCCGGGAGGACCGCTGCCGCCGGTGCCCCGGAATCCCACCCGACTGGCACCGCTCATCGTCCTGTGGCGACTTTGTCAATGCCTTGGAACAGGGTTGACAAATGGATGACTGGAGGCCGTTTTCCACTTGCCGGCTTTCCGTACGGACTATACTCGGAACGCATTTCCCGCAATTATGTCCCGGTGACTATTCCAGTCACGGGACAACCAACCCAGAAGAAGATGGTTATGTGCCGTTCTCTCCTCCCGGAATCCCGGGTTTTCACCTCCGCTGTTGCACCCCAGGCCCTGGGGGTAAGGAAGCGTCAAGAGTTGTTGGCGGCCGTTGATCAGTTTGAATACGGCCGCATTACCCGACGCAGCTTCGTGCAGAGGGCCAGTTCGCTCGTGGGTGCCGGCGCTGCCTTGGCCCTACTGGCGGCCTGTACCGTAACCATCCCCGAACCTCCGGCTGCTCCCGAAGGCGTAGGGTCCGAAGGTGATGAAGAAGCCTCCGCCACAGGCTTGACCACCTCCATGGTGGAATACGGTGAGCATGATCAACAGACTTTGCAGGGCCATCTGGCGCTGCCCGCATCCGGTCCGGCCCCGGCTGTGCTGGTGATTCAGGAGTGGTGGGGCCTCAATCCGCACATCAAGGATGTCGCCAACCGCGTAGCCCAGGAAGGTTATGTCGCGCTTGCACCGGACCTGTATCACGGGGAGGTGGCTACGGAGCCTACGGAGGCCCGCAAGCTGGCCATGGCGATGGATCAGGCCACGGCCTTGGCCGAGCTTGATGTGGCCGCCCGATACCTTTTGGATCTGGAATCCACCCAGGGGGATCGGGTGGGAATCATTGGCTTCTGCCTAGGCGGGAGAATCGCTCAGGCCTTCGCGGCCAACAACCCGCTGAATGCCGCAGCCGTTTCCTTCTACGGGACACCCCTGTCGGACGAGGAGGCCGCACAGGTCCATGGGGCCCTGCTGGCGATCTGGGGCGCAGCGGATCAGGCCTATCCACTGCCGCGCACCGAACAACTGGAACAGGCTTTGACGGCGGCCGGTGTACCCAACCGACGTCTGGTGTATGAAGGGGCCGGGCACTCGTTCTTCAACGATACCCGCTCTTCCTACCATGCCGAAGCGGCCCAGGATGCCTGGCAACAGTCGTTGGAGTGGTTCTCCGCTTATTTGGGCACCTGAGAAGGGCAAAAGGGTCCGCATTCGCTATTTCCATGCTGTGGGCATCTTCCCGGAACTGAAATAGGGACCGGCCGGCACGTTTGAGATCCCAACCCCGGCTTGGGGCCCTTCGGGCAATCAGACTGCTGATGCAAGCACAGTCAAGGCATTGGCTCCGCACAGTCCAACCTTGCCGGCAGGTCCGGCCTGTGCCCGGCAACCGGATCCCAATGGGCGTGGGTGGGAGTAGCTCAAGGAATGGCCGTGATCGTCTCTGGGCAACCATCTGACCGGTCATTCTCAAGCGCCCGCATGGCCCTCAACCGCCTCAGGACACCCAGCACATCGGCGGTACCCTCCTCAAGACCACACTCCCAGACGGTCAGGACCGTCCAGCCCAGTGCCTGCAGCGCGGCTCGGTTCCGCTCGTCCCTGGCCACGTTGCTGTCCAGCTTGCGGTCCCAGAACTCGCGATTCGACGAGGGCCGGCTGGTCTTGGCGCAGCCGTGCTGGTGCCAGAAGCAGCCGTGGACGAAGACAGCCACCTTGTATTGGGCCAAGGCCAGATCGGGCTTTCCCGGCAGTGTGCGCGAGTGCAGCCGGTACCGGAAACCCGCGCGCCAAACCGCCTTCCTTACGTACATCTCGGGCTTGGTGTCCCGGCTGCGTATGCGGGCCATGAGGCGCGAGCGTTCTTCGGGACTCAGCGTATCGGCCATGCGGGTTCGTTTGTCGAATGCCTTGCCGGAGGAGCGGCAGCATGCCCGGGATCCTGGGGGCCCGGCCGTGCTGCGTTCATGACAGCCTGAATCCTGGCACATGCCCGTTGGTGCCGAAACATCGACGGTTGCCTGCGCGTACGCCGGAGCGGACGGCTTCCCGACCTGTGCATCCAGTCGGGGCGGGGCTATATACTGATCTGCTTGACCCATCGCCGACCATCCTCAACCACAGGACTGCACCGTGACGGCCGATACGACTTACCCCGCCATTGTGGACGGCCACAACGACACCTTGCTGCGGCTGGTGCCCGGACGCGACCAACGGCAAACGGCGTTTCACGAAGAAGGCACGGAGGGACACGTCGACCTGCCGCGCATGCGCAAGGGCGGCATGGCCGGCGGCTTCTTCGCCATGTACACCCCGGACAAGGACTACCGGGGCGATGCACCCCTGCCGTCGCGGGGACAGGAAGTGCCCCAGGACTTCGCCCTGGACTTCGTGCTCCGCATGTTCGCCCTCCTGTTGGATCTGGACCGGACCCTGTCCCCCGAGTTCTCGCTGGTCAGGACCGTGCCGGAAATGCTGGATGCCCTGGCCAACGATCGCTGCCTGGCGATTGCCCACATTGAGGATGCGTCTCCGCTGGATCCGGAGTTGACGCTCCTGCCCTTGCTGTACGACCTCGGCCTGCGTTCGATTGGGCCGGTCTGGAGCCGCACCAATGCCTTTGGCCACGGTGTGTCCTTCGACTTCCCCGGCTCCCCGGACCAGGGGCCGGGCCTCACGGAACCCGGCAAGGCCCTCGTCAAGGCCTGCAACGACCTGGGGATCATGATCGACCTGTCCCATCTGAACGAAAAGGGCTTCTGGGACGTGGCCGAACTGTCGGAGGATCCGCTGGTGGCCACCCACTCCTGCGTGCACATTCTGTCCAATTCGGCTCGCAACCTGACCGACCTGCAGCTCGATGCCATTGCCGAGACCAATGGACTTGTGGGCATCAACTTCAACACGGGCTTCCTGCGGCCGGACGGTGCCACCGACACCTCCACCTCTTTCACCGAAATCGTCAAGCACGCGGCCTATGTGACGGATCGCATCGGCATCGACCATGTGGCTCTGGGCTCGGACTTCGACGGCGCCACCATGCCCGGCGATCTGTCGGACTGCAGCAAGCTGCCGGCACTCATGGCATCGCTGGAGGAAACCGGCTTCGACGCGTCGGACCTGCGCAAGCTGGCCCACGGCAACTGGATCCGCGTCCTGCAGCAAACCTGGCATCACTAATTCGGGAGAAAACACATCCGCTATGGACCTGGCAACCCTTCTGGACAGCCTGAACAGCGTCATCGCCATTCCCATCGTGCCCCTCAGGGGCGGGGCCGTGGACTTCGACGGCCACCAGCTGAACATCCGCTACCTGATGGAGAACAACCATCTGGACAACGACCGCAAACGGGTCGTTTCCGTGGCCGGCACCAGCCTGCTGCACCACCTGAGCCTCGAGGACCAGAACGGACTCTTTGCGGCCACCGGGGAGGTCATGGGGGACGAGGGCATTCTCATGAGCGCGGTGGTGCCGAACCCACTGGCGGACGCGCGCTGCCAGATCCGCGCCCACCTGGATCTGGCGCGCCGGCCGGACGTGATTTTGATCATGCCCCTCACCGGGGTCTTCAGCCCGGACGGTCTCTGCCAGGGCCTAGGCGAACTCGCGGAGGAGTTCAGCGGCGAGGGTGCCCGGTTCCTCTACTACCTGAGAGCCTCCCGGGATCGGGATGCCGTATTGCAACTGATGGCGGCCTCTCCGCACTTTGTGGGCGTCAAGGTCGGCACGGACGTGGCGGATGCCGCCTACATGGCGGAGCGCGCCCCGGACGACACGATTGTGATCTGGGGCATCGGCGACCGCAGCACGGCCGCCGCCCAAAAGGGCACTCAGGGCCATACCTCCGGCACGGCCGTGGTGGTGACCCGCACGGCGGACGAAATCAACAACGCCCAGCGGGCGGGCGACTGGGACCGCGCCTTGGAGTGGGAGGCGTACATCCAGGCGCTGGAGGACATCCGGTTTCGCAATGGCCGCGCCTTCAACTACACCGCCGTGATCGAGGCCCTGAACCAGATTGGCGGCGACGTGACCGGCGGCGAAGGCGGGTTCTTCAACCCGCCTGCCGACAGCGCCCTGCAGGCGGAGGTCAAGGCAGCCATCGCAACAATGGCCCCCCTGCACTGAGTTCCTTCATGGCTTCGGCCGAGGAAGCAGCGGCTTTATGACAGACAACGGCAAACTGGCCGGACAGACGGCCTGGGTGACGGGGGCGGCGTCCGGCATGGGAGCCGCTGTGGCGCGTCTGTTCGTTGACGAAGGCGCCGCTGTGGCTGCGGTGGACATTCAGGCCGAACCGGGCGCGCGGGTCGCGACCCAAATCACCGAGTCGGGCGGCACGGCCGAGTTCCACGACTGCGACATCACCGACAGCAACGCGGTCAAGGCCAGCCTGGACAAGGCCGCGGCATCCCTGGGACCGCCCTCGATCATTGTGAACTGCGCCGGCATCGTCCATGTGGCCAAGCTGGACGAGTATCCCGAGTCGGACTGGGACCAGTTGATGGGTGTCAACCTCAAGTCGGTCTACCTGTCCGTGCGGCACGGCATGCAATACCTGCGGCAACACGAACGCAGCTACATGGTCAACATCGCCTCCGTGGGCAGTTTCATCGCCCAAGGGGACACACCGGCCTACATCGCGTCAAAGTACGCGGTCCTGGGCCTGAGCAACAACATCGCCGTGGACTACGCCCGGGACGGTCTGCGCTGCAACTGTGTCTGTCCGGGCATCACCGACACCCCCATGCTCCGCTACCACTTGAGCACCACCCCGGATCCGGAAGAAACGCTGGCCATGCGCCTCAAGCGGGTGCCGACCGGCGTGGTGATCACTCCGGAACAGATCGCCCGAGCCGTGTTGTACCTGAGTTGCGAGGACTCGGCCGGGATTACCGGCACCTCCCTGGTCGTGGACGGCGGCTACATCGCACCGGCGGAGTGGGAGACTGACATCACCCGATTCATGGACAACCAGGAGGCCTGAAATGCGTGCCCGACTTGCCTGTGCCGACTTCACCTTCCCCTTGCTGGAGCACCATGCATCCCTGCAATTGATCCAGTTGATGGGCTTCCAGGGCGTGGATATCGGACTCTTCGAGGGTCGATCCCACATTCAGCCGTCCGGGGAGTTTGCGGATCCGGTGCGTTCGGGCCAGCGCCTGGAGCACCGCTTGTCGAACCTGGGCCTGGAAGTGGCGGACATTTTCCTGCAGTTGGATACGGACTTCGTGTCGTTTGCCATCAACCAGCCGGATGACACCCGTCGGCGGCATGCCCGCGAGCAGTTCCTGAGGGCCCTGGACTATGCCGCCGCCTGCGGCAGTCGGCACGTCACCACGCTGCCAGGTGTGCGATTCCCGGAGGAATCGCACCGGGACTCCCTGGACCGGGTCAAGGAAGAGTTGGCCTGGCGTGTGGAACGGGCACAGCGGCTAAGGCTGGAGTTCAGTGTCGAGGCGCACGTGGGTTCGATAGTCGACACACCGCGCAAGGCCCGGGCCCTGGCCCGGGGCGTGGACGGCCTGACCCTGACCCTGGACTACACCCATTTCACCCGGCAGGGCGTGACCGACGAGGAGATCGAGCCCCTCGTGGAACATGCCAGCCACTTCCACTTCCGCGGCGCGCGCCAAAACCGCCTGCAGGCGTCCATGGCGGAAAACACGATCGACTACGAACGGGTCCTGACGCGCATGGAGGAGGTCGGCTACCCGGGCTGGCACGCCGTGGAGTACGTGTGGAGTGACTGGGAGCACTGCAACGAATGCGACAACGTGTCCGAAACCATCATCCTGCGGGATTTGATCCGCAGGCATTGCACATGACGACCCGTCCCAAGGATTGACAGACCCCAACAGCTCAAGGGTCGCAAATCCAAGACCTCCATGTCACCGAGTGCCCAGCCGGCTTGACGCCGGGCACGGTCCGGTGTGTCGGACACATGGGTCTACCAGGCCTCCGGGGATTGCACCCCGCCTCGCCGCCCTCGCTGGATGCCGCTCTCAAGCCGCGGCCCGTGGATAGCGGCGACCGTTCAGTTGCTTTCCGATGAACGTCGGCCGCACCAGATACTGATAGAGCACCAGGATCAAACAGGTTGCCGCGACCACGACGAGAGCGAGCTTCACGATTCCCGGAAGGGGCATGTTCCTTAAGGGGAGGGGCAGCAATATGACGAACGGCACATGGACGAGGTAGATCCAGTACGAGGCGTCCGCCATGTACCGCCAGCGCTGGCTTGGTTTGTCCATGTAGCGGAGGAACAGTCCAATCAGGCCATAGGCCAGGAACCACATGGAAAGCGAGAGGAAGGCGACCGCCCCCACATGGTGGACCGTCGAAGTCCCCGCGCAGATCCTGTCCGGACCGGCGTGGCAGCCGGCGTCGGCGAAGTACCGGTACACGAAGAAGCACACGATTCCCGCAGCGAGATGGAGCCATGCGGGACGCTTGAAGCCTTCCAGCGTCTCTCGGCGGCAGAACAGCAGCCATCCGACTGTGAAGAACAGGCACCACAGTGCCAGTTGGCGCAGGGTTGGGATCGGACCGGCGTAGTAGTCGATGGCCCACGACTGCATCCGGTACAGAATGGTGCCGGTGACCAGGACCAGCACCACGATGCCTCCTCGGTGCAGCAGACGTTCAAAGAGGTCCAGCGTCCAGGTACGCACCCGCTCCGGGATGCGAACGGCGAGCGGCCGTACCCCGCTCGCGACCACGCAAAGGATCATCAGATGGTAGAGGAACCACAGATGCAGGAAGATGTAGCGCACCGCATCCGCTGACATCAGCTCGTCCCTGCCATAGGTATGGGTTGGCGGGACCGAACTGAACCGGGAGGCATACGTCACGACGAAGTACATCGTGGCCGCCAGCATGGGCCAGGCTACCAGGAACGGCACCCCGATCCGGCTCCATCGATTCCGCAGGAATGCCGGGATGCCCCGTGTCTGCACCAGGTACGCCGCGAAGAACCCCGCAATCGCAAAAAAGACCGGCAGCTGGAACACACGGATGAAGACGATCACCCAGTGAGCGAGGATGTCGGCCTGGGCATCTTTGTATGGCCAGGCCTCAAAAACGGTGGGTTCGTAGCTCATCGCGGCGTGCCGAACCACCCCAAGGAGCATCAAGACCGCACGCAGCCGGTCGAGTGAGTGATATCGTGGGATCGTGACCCGGGACCGAGTGCCGTCCACGCGCCCTGATGCCTGGTTCAGTTGGTCATCGGAGCGTTGTGCGTCCGGCGGCCCAGAACGCGGATTCTGAAGCCGACGGGCTGCATGGTCGGGAACGATCTCACCCGCAGGGCATGATCCGGAGCAAGCGGCTCCAGAACGAGTTCCCGCAGAATCGTCGCCATTGTGAGGCAGAGCTGGATTGGGACGAGACCGCTGCCGAGACACCGGTGGTGGCCGGCCCCGAAGGGAGCGTAGGCGCCGGGCTGCCGATGTTCGCCGCGGGCCTGGGTGTAGCGGTCGATATCGAAGTGCTCCGGTTCCGGAAAGTATTCCTCGAGCGTGTGTCCCACGGCCGTGCCGATCATGACCTGGGTCCCCGCGGGTACCGTGTGTCCCGCGAACTCGAAGGAGTTGGAGGTCATCCGAAGCACGGCCGGCGATACCGGATGGAGCCGAAGGGTCTCCATCGCCACGCGGCGCGAAACGTCGAGCCGCCGCAGACCCTCATCGGACACAGGGCCCTGCTCGAGGAGGGCGTCCGCTTCGGCGGTCATGCCTTCCATGAGCTGCGGACGCTTCAGCATGTTGTAGAGCATGAACGAGCAGGTGCTCGCCGTGGTGTCCAGTCCGACCATGTAGGGTGCCAGCACGGTCAGGTTCAGGTTGGTCTCGGGCAGGAGCTGAGGATCGGCCTCACGCAAATCGAGCATGAGGTCGATGAAGTCCCGGTTCGTCCCGCGGGGACCCACCGTCTGCTTGTGCGCGAGGACCTTCTTGGCCAATTCAAAGGCTCGCGTGCGGGCACGCCGGAAGCGCGGGAGCTTCATGACATGCGGCAACGTAGCCGCGCTCAGGAGCAATCCGCCGAGGAGCGTGGCCAGGTCCTGGGTGTAGCCTTGGGGCGAATGGTCCGCCATCAGGTAGCCCATCTGCTCGGCAATAACGCTCTGGAACGCCGGCAACACCTCGAATGACTTGCCAATCGGCCACTTGGCAATCTCGTCGCGGGTGATGTCGACGACCTCCCTCGCCCGCTCCCTCAGGACGCGGGCCGCGTACCCCTTGGCTTGGGCCTTCCGCGTGGTGACATGGTCGATGCCGTCCATGGTCAGGATCGAACGCGACGCGTCCATCTGCCTATGGAAGTTCGCCATGGGCTCGAGTGATCGAAAGACGGCTTGCCCGTGCGACATCAGGAAGTTGACCGCTTCCGGTCCCGCGATGCACACGAACCGGCGTCCGGGAACGCGTATCCTGAAGATTGGGCCCAGGTCGCGGTACTGGCGGGCAAGGAACGACACAACTCCCTTTCGCATGGCCAAGCCGTTGCCCATCAGCGGAAGGCCCGGTACGACCGGGATCTCTCTCGGGTGCGGAGGCCCCGGAGATGATTCGTCGGGCACCTCCAATCCCTCGATGGCCAAGCTCATCGTCCGGCCGATCAGGTCGAGATTCTTGAGCAGGTCGACGCGATCCTGGATCTGCTCCCGCTCCTCCGACGACAGAATGGTACGGAACACCCCGCAGGCGTCTGCCAGCGTGATCAACACGATGTCGCGCGGATCCGGGATATCGTCGCCGAATAGCACACGCATGACGCGCAACTTGGCTTCTTCGACCTGTCGCCCGTCCGCGGTGGGGTAGCGCCGCGACCGGGACACCGCGGGAACCAGGGACAGAAGCCCCTGTGCCTCGGATCTCAGGATTCCGCGCTCAATTAGACGGGCCAGCGCGGCATGTCGAACTTGGTCTCCCCGCTCGGCGATCCGTCCCAGCCAATAGCCCGTGTCGCGCGACTGGCCTTCGCTTGCAATCTCGGTCAGTGTTGGATCGAGAATGTCGTCGCCGAAAGGCGTGGCGTCCACGAGCACCAGACTCTCGAGATCCGTGTCGATGCGGTCCTCGAGCGCGAGATCCATCAGCACCGCTCCGGCGAGTGCCAAGTGGAGTGAGCGCGGGGACAGACTGGCGGCCAGATCCCCCCGCCCTTCGTCCAGGGCGAGAACCAGGATTTCCTCGGCAAACCTCAGCATCGTTGGCTCCATCCGGTGGCCGAGGTGCGTACCCGCGTGTGTCCGAACAGATGGAACGGGCGGAACGCGGTTGTGCATCCCTGCTGGATGGAAAGGATTTCCGTCATCCTGCGTGCCCTATTCGGCCGCGACGCGGAGGCTGGATGCCCACGTCTCGGCGAGATCCCTCCGACACTGACCACTTCTCTGTCCTTGGACGATCGGGCAAGAAGATGAACGAATGAGGAGCTCCGATTCCGCGCGACCCAAACCAACAGCGAGGTTTTGGATGAAGAGATTCGACTTGATCCGGAGTACGAGTTCATGTTCGTACCAGTACTCAGTACTGCCCCGGCTGCTGGACACTGTGCACGCAAGCGGCGATGAGTTTCTTACCGCGTCTACCCATTTGGTCACCTTGCCTGAAAGACAGTATAACGTTAATGTAACTACATCTTCATATACCTTTCTTGACACTGTTTAACATAAATAAATTTTACTCTGTATTCAAAAAGGCCAAGGAGCACTGCACCCTTGATTTTGATGAGTCAAAACCCCAATAGGATCCCTTGTCGTGGATTTCAGTCGCAGTCCATGCCGGACCGGACTGGCCGTCTATCTCGGTCCGTCCGAGACCTGCTCCCACTGTGGCGGCCACGCTTGGCTCCTCAACAGCACCTACTCCTACATCTTGAAGGGTCTCGGGGGCAAGGGGCACCCGGGTCCGGTACTGGTCGTGCAAGACATGCCGCAGTGTCTCCCAATCACCGTCGGATATGACCACTCGGCAGCGTACGCATGCCTTGTAGGCACTGGTGGCCCGACTGTATGTCCTGGATGTCAGCTACCGGAACCTGGCCACGGCGCTTGGAGCCCTGGCGGTGGTGTGGGTACAAACACCCTGTGGCGGAATGGGTAGCGGCCGCTTAGTTGACCCTCGGTCCACAGACTTGGCATCCGCCCATTGTCTTGTGGACTGGATTTGGTTTCGACCGGGCAGCCCATGGCGGTGTCCTCAGGGCAACAGGGTCCTATGGTTCCCATACCGATACCGCCCACCCGATACGCTTGACCGTTTCAGCGATGTCGAAACTTCCGCATCATCTGCCCTGTTCCGGACGAAACACGAGGACATCCGCCTGTTGAATGCGCGTCTGAGGCTTGCCGCACGCGACCAAGACAGCTTGGCTGTATTCGTGCTGGAACAGAATGGCTGCCGGCCGCGTGCGGCCCGACCTCGCCGCAAATCGACTGGCGAGACCTCTAGGCACTGGCCCGGCATCGAATCAGCTTGAGCTCATCGGTGCCGACGTTCTCGACGGCATAGGCTTCGTCCGTCTCCAGCAACACGGCGCCGCCGTGAGCCAGACGGCCCGTCTCACCGCCGCTGGTAATCAGTGCTGTGCCTTCCCAGATGAAGATCACCGTCTCGCCGCCCCCCTGTTCCTCGCGCTCCATGCGACCGCCTGGAGCAAGTTCCAGGCAAGTCAAAGTCATTTCGGCCATGCCGCGCGCGGGACTGGCCGGCACGCGGGCCTGAGCCCCCTGCACGGCGGCGGCTTCCGCATCCCACATGGACTCGATGCGCACAGTGGATGCCGCGTCCGCGGCGGGTTGCGGCATCACACCCGTCTTGGCCGGATCCCGGTCGCCCGAATACAGTTCGGGATCGGGCGGCGACTGAAAGCTGATCAGCGTGGCCTGGTCGTCGGTGTGGTTGACAGTGCCGTGGACCTCGCCGGGGGGAATATAGGCGAAGTCACCTTTCACGATGGGGGTGTAGCGTTCGCCCTGGCGCACGGACACGCTGCCGTCCAGCACAATAAAAATGTCGGCCGACACTTCGTGGAAGTGCTGGGGGAACTCCTGTCCGCCCTGGAACACGGAATAGTTCAGCGTGATGTTGCGGCCTCCGCTGTCGGGGCTGATCAGACGCCGCGAATAGCCCTGTCCCATGTGAAAAACGGCACCGTCTTCCAGATTGATGAATTTCGCCATGGCACCTCCTTCCTAGGATGTGTCCTGTGCCGGGTGTAGCCTTGCAGACCGAAACAATTACAGTGTACAGGGAAATTCGTTCCGCCTCGCCGTGCCGGTCTCGGACCGGCTAAGCATTTCACACGACTTGGTGTCAAGACAGCAGTTGTGTGTTGACCTGCCAGAGGCCGCCTTCCGACCGCCAGCCCGGGACAGGCGGGTTTCGGTCGAGCCTGGGAGAAGCCGTCATCCCCAGCGCCTGAACAAATACAGAACCGCGTTCAGGATTACGGTCAACACGATGCTAACGGCCACCATGGTGCCCAGAGGAACGTGCACACTCATGCCCGGACGGTTCCAACGCAGGTTGCCTGGGATGTTGTCGATGGGAAGGCGCGGCAATATCAGCAGCAGGCCACCAGCGAGAATCAGTACGACACCCAGACCAATCAACAACTTTCCCATTGTTGGCAATGCTTCCTGCATGGTGCGGTGCCTCCCCCCTGTCTGTTCATGCGGTCACATGCGGGCGGGCAAAGCCATGTCGGGGCGGTGATGCCACGGTGGCGACGACCGGCCGTTGTCATCAGGGCACACAGTCTGTTGGGAGGAATGTGCCTGCGTGGCGCCGGAGATCCTGATGTGTATCAATATCGGCAAGTTGGCCGGGAGCCGTTTCCACCTCGCCTACTTCGCTCCTATGTGTCTCAAGGATGCCCCGCGCTCCCCGGTCCCCCTTCAAGCTCCTGATGCTGGACCACCAGACTCGCCCAAAAAGAGCGGGAGCTCCCAGCAGTTTTCCTTTGTGGACCGGAGCCGACATCGTCCAACCTTGATGCCACCGTTGTTGCAGACTGCGTAGGAGGTCGGGGGAAACAAGGGGTTGGTCGCTCAACATGAACAACACAGCTTCCACATTCGATGCGGTTCTTTCAAGATGATCGATGCCCATCTGCAGGCTGGTGGACATGCCACGCGACCAACCTGCGTTGTGGCATAAGCTCAAGCCGTCGTAGTTCCCGAGATGGGGAACAACCGTCCGTTCCACCTCGGCCTGATGAGCACCTGTCACCACGACAATGGGTGAGGACGGCCGTCTGGCCTGCGCGGCGAGAGCGATGGCGTGTTCCAACAAGGTGCGGCCGCCAAGAACCGCGACCTGCTTGGCCCCACCGAAGCGACTTCCGCCACCGGCGGCCAAGATCACGAAGCTACAGGTTGCGGTTGGCGAGGTGGTGGTCATACAAAAAGCTCGGTTCGGAGGCAAAGGACGCGGAGTGACTGAGTGGGGCCTGTTGTGGCGCGCCTGGAGCCACTCTGCTGTCTTGCGTTGTCGCCTGGGAGTTTGGGTTCGGGGAAACCTGAGGGGGGCGGCATCGCGGGAAGCGGGTCAGATGCTCGGGTTCGGGGTCGGAATCCCCGAAACGAGGAAGCCTATCCGTTTCGGAGAGTCTACTGTGCCAGTGCGGACAGGAACTGTGGGGCATTGACGATCCTTGTGCCGCGGTGTTCCTCAAGAGGCAACAGATGCCGCCGATCACCGGTGACCAGGTAGTCGGCAGAAGCTTCCAATGCACATTCCAGAATACGGTTGTCGGCATGGTCCGGCTTGATCACGTCCAGATGTTGACGGGGTTCAACTAAGGTGGCGACTCGATGCAGTGCTTCGAGGGCCGTGGACGAGCGATCATCGGACCAGTTGAACTTGCGCTCAAGGACTTCGGCCACTTCTTCCAATATGAATAAGGACAGATATAGTTCGAACCGCGCCCTGCGAGCCAGATCGAGCACCATGCGTTCGTTGCCTGGAAAGTTCAATCCGGAAATGATGACGTTGGTATCCAGAACAACCCTCATGTCCGGGCCGGGTTGGTCTCGGATCGATATTCTTCCACTAGGCGGGCCACGTCCTCCGGTCCGATACCCTCTTCCCTTGCCTTCTGCTCTCCATATTGGAGGAGCTGCCGCCACTCGTGCTCTTCAATGTAGCGGACCACTGCAGTGCGCAAAAACTCACTTCTGGAGCTTCCCTGCTGTGCTGCCACCTCGTTCACCCTTTCCGCCATTTCCGGTGGTAGGGAGAAAGTGATTGTCTTGGTTGTGCGTGCCATAAGTACCATGGTTGTTACTGGGTCTTACTTGCCCAGTGTACCATCGGAGTTCCCTCCCGGTGATTGCAGCTTTCGCCCCGCCTCCCAATGCGTCGGAAGGTCGGCACTGGGAGATTGGAACCTGAGGCCGCATGGCGGAACTTCAGGAAAGAGTCGCATCCCCCGTATCCAACCTGCCATCGGTCGACCACGCCACCCCCGCGGTGCAGCACCATACGCGGACTCGTCAACAGGACGACGCAGGTTTCAGAACAGCTGCGCGTAGGACGGCTGAAAGGCATACCGCTCGAGGTGGAGGGTTAGGTCCACCGCGCGGCCGGCCGGCAAGTCGACCTGTGCCCTGCCCCCGGAATCGGCTTCCTGTATATCCTCCCGGGTTCCATCCGCTTCCACGGCCTTGATGCGGTGTTCCCCGAACGCTCCGCCCTGGATGAGCAGGGAGCGACATTCCCCGGGGTGGATATTCACCAGGCTGACCGAGACTGTGTCGGCGTCCATCGCGGTTACTAGGGCTGCCGTGTCCTGCGGCAGGCCCGGCCGCCGTTCCGTCGCGTCGAAGTACCTGAGCCGGGTGTGCAGGAGCCCCCCGTGGTACACGATCTGCGGCCCACCGCAGGTTAGCTGCAGCAGACTTTCGGTGTGGACCGGATTGCGGTCCTGCCAGTGATGGACGTCCCAGGTCTCCGGATCCCCGTCGTCGTTCCGGATCAGATCCATGCGGCGCAGCACCTCGCTGTACTGGTTCTGCAGGATTAAGGACGGATAGTCCGGGAGCTTCCCTTGCAGGTAGAGGAACCAGGGGCCGGCATGCTGATCGTCGCCCTTGCCGCGGCCCGGCGCCAGCCGGCTCCATTCGTTCCTCATCTCCGGCACGCGCTCAAGGCGAGCCAGATCCTCCTCGGCAAAGGACATGAAGTAGAGCTGGAGCAGGTGCTGGGGCCGAAACGGTCGAAATGACTGCCAGCCCGAATCGGTGCGGCGGTGGGGCACCAGCCACCGGCCGTTGTCTTCCCGACCCTGCGACTGCACGAAGTCCAGCTGGCCGCGCGGGATGTCCAGATAGCCCATGTCGCCGGTTAGCAGAACCGCATTCATGGCCGCCACGGTCAGGGGTTCGATGATCGTGGGGAAACCGTGCGGCCACGACCAGCCGTAGTAGCCGCCCCACCACTTGCCGTCCATGCACTCGCCGATGGTGCCGGAGGGGCCGACATTGTCCGGACAGATGCCGTTGTTGCACCGAATGCGGTCCGCCCAGGATTCCAGGTAGTCCAGGACCCAGCTTCGGTATTTGTCGTCCCCTGTCAGTGCATAGGCATGGGTCACCAGGCTGGTGGCGGTCAGGTTGAGTGGTACGTCGCCACGCATCATGCGCCGGTTCAGGGCATCCAGGATGACCGCAAAGGCGTCGTTGTCGCACCAGTCCGCCTTCTCCACCATCTCCCCGCTGTGCCAGGCCTCCTGTCGGCTCGGCACGTCCAGGTCCTCGTAGGGCAGGGGATAGTCGGACAGAACCCAGCGATGGGTTTCCCAGTCCTCGACCGAGTTTTTGAACCGCGGGCCGCGGCTGCCGTTGATCGGGGAACGCATCTGCCGGAGTTCGGGATCCCAGTTTTGGGCCTCCGGGTCCTCGCCCGTGTACATGTGGGCGAAGCGCAGGGCCCGGGCACGATCCGGCTGACGCTGCGGATCCGCCAGGCCGAAGTAGTAGAAGTAGATGGACGACTCCCCGTGGTGCATCCAGTCGTAGTAGCCGTCGAATTCGCGGTGGATTTGGCCGTAGGCCGTGAACTGCCGGGTCACTGCATCCCACAGCATGCGGCTCCGCTCATGCAGATCCGCCGCCCCGCCCAAGGCGTAGAACAGGGGCCAGTTGTGATAGCTCTCGTACCCGTCGTCCGAGCCGTCCATGCCCGGCCATCGATCACGCCAGACGAAGGTGCCGTCGGCGCGCGTGTAGCGCGCCTGGTACATGCGCGCGGTCTTGTTCATGACGGAGATCAGGTGGCGCTGACGCAGGGCCCAGTCCGGAATGGGTGCTGTCCGGGTAGCCGCGATGTGCATGGTGGGTTCCTGGCTGTTGGGATAACGAACAGAGCAAGGCCCACCGGCGGAGATTGGACCCTGGGTCGGTTGGCTGTACTCGGACCCATCCCCAAGGACCTGCACCGGGATGCAGGGAAGGGATGGGTTGGACGGGTCAGCGGCTGGCTTGTGGAAACATGGCCTTGCGTCGGAAGCGGGCCGGGGTGTGGTCATGCACCGATTCCGATGCCAGAATGCGCTGGCTGCGTTGGTCCAAGGGCAGATTGATCCGCTGGCCGCCGGAGCGGTGGGAGGCATGGATGCCGAACGCAACCTCCAGGGCGTGGCGTGCATCATCGCCCGAACAGCGCGGGCTGTCGCCGGTCTCAATGCAGTGAATCAGGTCGGAAATGATGATTTCGCCCATGCCATCAATGCTGACCGGCCAGGGGTAGGGGTACTTGACCGGCAGGCCTGCTCCGCGGATCCCGCCGGGCACCAGACGGTACAGCTCAAAGTCCAGTCCGTGGGTAGAGGAGCGAATCCGGCCTTCGGTGCCGATGGCCTCGAAGTCCCAGCTGGCCGCGCCGCAGTTCATTCCCCGCATGTAGCCGCGCAGGCCGTTGGCAAAGGCCAGATAGGCATTGCCCTGCAGGTCTTCGTCGGCGGTGGCCCCATCCGTCTCGTTGAGTTCGCCGAACAGCCAGTCCACCCTGCTGTCCGCCAAGAAGCACATGGTGTCGATCAGGTGGCTGCCGTTGGATGAGAGCGGACAGGTCCCGTAGCCGGTCACCTGCAGCATCTCGCCCAGATCGCCGGCCTTCATCAATTTGTGGGCTTCGTGGAACAGCGGGTGCCAGCGCCGGGAACAGTTCACGGCCATTACCACGCCATGGTCGGCACAACTCTGCACCATGGCATCCGCCTCCTCCAGCGTGAAGGCGATGGGCTTCTCCGCCCAGATGGCCTTGACGCTGGCCTCGGCGCAATCCTGGACGATTTGTGCCCGGTAACGGGCCGAGGTGCAGACGCTGACAATGTCGATGCGTTCGGCGGCCAGCATGTCGCGGTGGTCGGCATACAGCTGGCTGTCGGCCAACCCGAACCGCGATCCGAACTCCGCACGCTGCCCCTCATGAGGATCGGCGCCTGCGACCAGGTCAGTCTGGTGGGAGGCTGCATAGCTGGGGCCGTGACAGTAGGGGAGAAAGAAGACTCCACCCCTAGCCACCTCGTAGCGGATCTCGTCGTCGAACGTGTTGCCCATGCGGCCAAGGCCGATGACTGCTGCCCTCAAACGTGCCATGACGACAAGCCTCTCAATTCAGTTGCGGGAAGGTGTGCGCCGCGTTCGGCACCGGCAGCATTGTGGCACAGGGCTGCGTCACGCATTTCGGCAACAAAAAAGGAGGCGGATCTTGGGGATCCGCCCCCTTTGCATCGTCCGGTCCGGGAACCGGGTCATGGACGACGGCTCTACTGCGGTGGGGTGACGTCCGCCACGGGCTGGATCTGCTCGCCGGGGATCACCAGGGTCGGCGTGGTGCCTTCCGGCGTGATCAGCAGCTTTTCCGTGTTGGCCAGGGCGTTTGCGTTCTCGCGGGCAATGTGGAAGTTCAGTAGTCCCGGGTTTGCGGTGTAGAGCAGGCCCAGCGCCGCTTCGACCGCGGTCGAAGCCCGCGCCTGCTCGGCGGAGGCCAGGGCCCGGACGGTCTGGACTTCCAGATCCAGTTGGGCCTCCAGCAGTTCGTTGGACTTCTGAGCCTCGATCACGGCGCGATTGGCCTCGACCCGGGCCAGTTCGTTGGCCCGTTCGGCCTGGATGACCTTCTGCTGGGCGGCCAGCCGTTCCTCGTCCAGCTGTGCCAGGAGGACCTTCTGCCGGGTTTCTTCCTGAAGCCGGCTCTGCTCGACCCGAATCTGCCCTTCTTGCAGAGCCTGTTCGGCCGCCGCCTGGGCCTTGGCCCGCAGTTCATCCTGGGCGGCCTTCTCCGTCTGCAGGCGGCTCTGGACAATTTCGTCGAGGCGCGCCTGGGCTTCCGGTGCGATGGTCACTTCCGGCACGGCCACGTTCTCGACCACCAAGCCGACATTCTGCGCCAGCTTGTTGAGTTCGGAGTCGATGCAGGCCCGCAGGGCATCGCGTGCCGTGCCGATCACGGCGTCGTCGAAGGTACGGTCTCCCACGCAGACCTTCATGGCTTGTTGTGCACGCTGTTCGATATGGGCCCGTGCGGCTTGGTCGTTGAGATAAAGCGTGTTGTACTGGGCCCAAAGAGTCCGCAGTTGGTCGGCACTTTCGAGGCGGGGACGGAAAATGTCGCCGGCCGCGGCCAGGCCGATACGCTGCTTGTCGCTGGTGATGATTTCCGGATCGGCGACCAGGAACGGCACGGCTGCCGACGAAACCCGCTTCAGTTCCACGAAGAGACCGACATCGGAGTAGACGCCGGGGCCGACTACATCAACGATGCGGCCGCCACGGAACTTGATGCCGACCTCCTGTTCCTCCACCCGGGCCAGGATGTAGTAGAACCGCGACCCCAGAAGCCAGACCACAAGTCCGACTACGATCAGTACCAGCAGAAAGGTGCCGGCCCTGCGAGTGCCCCTGGGCGGAGAGGGAATGTCCATGCGTGCCATTGCTTGTGTCCTGCCGGTTGGTTGAGGCGGAGAAAGGTGGGTCTCCGGGCCGATCCGCGAATTCTAGCAGGCGGATTGGCCGGAAACCCTGTGGAGATGCCCGAAATCCGGCCACCGAGCCGCGGGATTTGCAACTCAAGGGGGGAACGCTGCGTTAATGGATAAAGGGATTGGCGTCCCGGCCGATCGCCGGGTGACGGTGGTTGCCGGAACAGGTGAAACGGAGCGGGCCATGATGGCCCGCTTCCCAGCAACGGGACTGACATGAAATTCTTTACGATTTTCGGATCCACTGAACACAAGGAGCGGACGCGGTCGTTTGACGGCGGCAACGCGGTGACCGTCTTTGGCTCCACCGAGATTGACCTGACCCAGTCGGTGATGCAGGGGGACGAGGTCCTGCTCGAGGTCTTCACGATCTTCGGTTCCACGGTGCTGCGGGTGCCCGAGGCCTGGGATGTCAACTGGTCGGGGCTGACCTTGTTGGGGTCGGTCGAAGGCCAGAACCACGGCAACGGCCCCAAGGCGCGGCGCGTGGTCATCTCGGGCCTGACTCTCTTCGGCTCCTTCGAGATCCTGCACGGCAGGTGGGTGGAATCGGAGGGCGATTCGGCTTCCTGATCGTTCCATACTGCCAAGGCACGATCCCGGATGGGTTGCCGGGACTTCCGTGTCACCGTCTGACAGCTGGTATTGCGGCGCGAAGCGGCACTGCACGCGGAGTCGATTCGGTCGACTGCCGTTGGGCGCTCCTGGCCAACGGCGTTGGGTTTGTCCATGCTGTACGGGCGGCGCACCCTGCCCTTCCTGGAGTGGTGGCAGCCGTCCGATATGAACGTGTCACCGGTACCCCCGATAATCTAGTCCGGTTGTGTGGGACCTGGCCCCGAATTCGTCGCTTCAGTCCCAGCCGACCGTTGCGCGGGCAAGGCCGGACTGCCATTCACCCCCCTTTAGGCCGGCGTAGAGCAGGTAGTGACAGCCGTCACTGGTGAATATCTGTGGGGTCAGGATCCCGTCGCAGTCCCAGGCTTTCCGATCGGCAGAGGATTCGAAGACGGGATTGGCCGGGTTCGGTTCGAACATGCGGAAGTCCCGCGTGCGGACATGGCCGATCCGCCAGACCTGCCCGTCACAACCGCCGTACAAAATGTGGAAGAACTTCCCTTCCCGGAACAGTTCCGCCTCCCGTACGCCTTGGCTGTCCCAGCTCCTCCCGGTCCCGCGAAAGACTGGATTGGCCGAATCCTTGGTCACGGCCGCGGGATCGCCGACGGGCGCTGTGGCATGGCATATGACCGGCGGCCCATCGGATTCGCCGGTGTACACAATGTGGATCAGGTTGTCGTGCACGGCAACGGAGGGATGGGACGAGCCATCGCGTTCATGGGGCGCGTCCGCCGCGATGACCGGTTCCGCGACCACGCGGGTCCAGTGCCCGAGGTCGCCATCACTCACCAGCAGGCCGGTTTGTTTGGGTACCCGCCGGCGGCGGCCCAGATAGTAGGCATAGTAGCGGCCGTCCGCCGGGTTCCGGAACGGAAAGGGATATTCCACGGTGTAGTTGTCGAAGCCGGTGAATGACGGCAGAAGCACTGGATTGCGCGGATCGTGAGTCACGGCCGCCGGATTGTGGGCCGGAGCCGTACTGTGCATGAGGACCCAGTAGTTGCCGTCCTTGCGCCGGCCCCACAGATAGTGGACGGTATCGTCCACCACGATGGCATGGGCAGCCGCGGCCCATTCGGGTAGAGGGCGGGACAGTAGGGGAGTCCCAGCCATCCGTTCAAAGGAGACGCGGATGTCAAAGAGGCAGTCGTCTTTGCCGATTCTCATGTCCTTCCGTCCGGGTTCTTGCGGGCGATTGGAGGCGCTTCAGCCAACCAGCGCACCAGATTGGCCAGAATGCGGTCCGCCACCGGATCCTGGCTGAGACGGCTGTCAGGCGGTGGGTGCACCTACGCCAATATATCGCTGTGCCGAATCCGGCTTGCGAGCGGGAACCGCCTTGGTCCGCTTGGCAATGCCTGCAGGCTGTTGTTAGCGGTCTCGTGCCACTGAACGGGAACAGCCCCCACCTTGCAGATCGCACGTGACTGTTTTAGTGGGTTTATCGGTGGGTGATAATGAGTGATAATGAACTCCACCCGATTCCGATGATCATCCGGGCTCCGAACGGCAGTGGCTGGTCCGATTCCCTCGTGGCTTGCTTTTGCTTCCCTCCTTCACCGCGCCGTGGATGGTCAATGGACGGGGTTGCAGACCAGCACCAGGAGGTGCATCCATGAAGAACCGTGCTCGGCATGTGCCGTTGTTGACGGCTGTGTTGCTGTTGTTGATGTTGGCCCTGGCAGCCTGCGGTGGTGCACCGGAGGAACCGGAAGCCATGCCCGCCGAAGCGGACGAAGCAGCGGCGATGGAAGAGAGCAAGGAAGCCCCCATGCTGGCGGCTATGGTCGCGGCCGGCGAGCTGCCGCCCTTGGATGAACGGCTGCCCAAGAATCCGATGGTGGTTCCGGTAACCGAATCGATCGGCCAATACGGCGGCACTTGGCGTTCCGGCCTGCTGGGCCAGGCGGATGCACCGTGGGTAATCCGCACCATGGCTTATGAGCCGACCATGCGCTGGAAGCCGGATTTGACCGGCACCATTCCGAACGTGGCGGAGTCCGTCACGGTCAACGACGAGGGCACGGAGTTCACCCTTGGCCTGCGCGAGGGCATGCGCTGGTCCGACGGCGAGCCCTTTACGGCCGACGATGTCCTGTTCTGGTACGAAGCGCACATCGTGAACGACGAGGTCAGTCCGGTGAAGCCGCTGTGGATGCGTCCGGGCGGTACCTTGGGTACAGTCACGAAAGTCGACGACTACACAGTCACGTTTTCGTTCGGGGCGCCCCACGGTCTCTTCCTGTCACAGTTGGGCGGCCAGCGTACCTTTGAACCCGCCCACTACCTGGAGCAGTTCCATCCGGGCTACTCCGACGCCGAAGACGTCCAGGCCATTGTGGACGAGATGAGTCTGGCCAACTGGGTGGCCCTTTGGGGCAACCGGCGCAACATCCTGAACAACGTCGACCTGCCGGTGGTGTTTGGCTGGCACCTGACCCAACCCGCCTCCTCCGCGACGCAGATGGTGTCCGAGCGCAACCCCTACTACTGGAAGGTCGATCCGGAGGGCAACCAGCTGCCCTACATCGACAAGCTGGTCTATCCGATCGTGGAAAGCGTCGAGGTGCAGGTGCTCAAGGCCCTCGCCGGCGAGGTGGACATGCAGGACCGGCACATTGCCACGCCCGGCAACAAGGCGCAGTTCTTCGACGGCAAGGAGGCCGGGGACTACGACTTCTTCACCGTGGAGTACGCTTGGGAGACCCCCGTCTCGATGGGCCTGAACCTGGCCCATCCCGACGAGAACCTGCGCTCCATCTTCCTGGAGAAGGACTTCCGCATCGCCCTGTCCGTGGCCTTTGACCGCCAGGCCATCATCGACGTGATCTACATCGGCGACGGCGAGCCGCGCCAGCCGGCGCCGCTGGCCGAATCTCCCTGGTACAACGAGCAGCTGGCCTACCAGTACACCGAGTTCGACCCGGATCAGGCCAATGCGTTGCTGGACGACCTGGGCTACGCCATGGGGCCGGACGGTGTGCGGCTGGGACCCGACGGTGAGAAGATCAGCTTTGACATCAACGTCATTGCCGCCTTCGAGCCCTGGGCCGAGATCATGAACCTGGTGGCCGGTTACTGGGCCGACGTGGGCATCGAGGCCAACGTGGTACAGCTGGAGCGCTCGCTCTTCTATGAGCGCAAGGCGGCCTACGACTTCGACATGGCGGTCTGGACCGGTGCCGACGGCATTGCCCTGGTCATGGATCCCCGCTCCTACTTCGCCTTCAGCACGGAATCGCTGTTCGGCGTCGCCTGGGCCGACTGGTGGCGGTCCGGCGGCAGCAGGGGCGTGGAGCCGCCGGCAGCCGCCCAGCAGCAGCAGGCCCTCTACGATGAACTGGCCGTCACGGTCGATCCGGCCGAGAAGGACCGCATCATGAACGAGATCCTGGACATCGCCGCCGAGCAGTTCTGGATCTTCGGCCTGACCAAGTACTACAAGGGCTACGGCATCGTCAAGAACAACTTCAAGAATGTTCCGGACACCGTCTGGCAGTGGCACGTCTCGGCGGCCCCGGCCCAGACCAACCCCGAGCAGTACTACATCGAACAATAGGCGGACGCACTTCGCCGGGGCTGCGGGTGCTGTTGTGCCCGCAGCCCTCAATCCCGGCAATTGGTGGGGAAGGGCCCCGCGGGGCCCTTCCCGGTCCCTGAGCCATGCTTCGCTACGTCCTGCGGCGCTTTCTGCTGATGATCCCGACCCTGTTCGGAATCTCCATCATCGCGTTCATCATCATCCAGTTGCCGCCCGGTGACTACCTGACCACGGTCATCGCACAGCTGAGCGCCGCCGGAGACCTGGTTGAGGAGGATGTGATTGCCGGCCTCAAGGCCCAGTACGGACTGGACCGGCCGATGCACGTGCAGTACCTGAAGTGGATCAGCAACATCCTGCTGCGCGGTGACTTTGGCACTTCGTTCGAATGGGACGTGGCGGTGGGTGATCTGATCTGGTCGCGGCTTGGCCTGACCGTGACCCTGTCCGTGGCCACGCTGCTGTTCACTTGGGCCGTGGCCTTCCCCGTGGGCATCTACGCCGCGGTGCGTCAGTATTCCTGGGGCGACTATTTCTTTACGGGCATCGGCTTTGTGGGACTGGCCATCCCCAACTTCCTGTTGGCACTGGTGCTCATGTACGTGGCCTTCAAGTATTTCAACCAGAGCGTGGGCGGCCTCTTCTCCCCGGACTTCGTGGAGGCGCCCTGGACCTGGGCGCGGGTCCAGGACATGCTGGGCCACCTCTGGGTGCCAATGATTATTCTGGGCACGGCCGGCACCGCCGGCCTAATCCGCATCATGCGGGCCAACCTGCTGGACGAACTGCGCAAGCCCTACGTGAAGACCGCCCGCGCCAAGGGGTTGTCGGAACTCCGCCTGCTGCTCAAGTATCCGGTGCGCGTGGCCCTCAACCCCTTTGTGTCCACGATTGGCCTGACCCTGCCGATCCTGATCTCGGGTTCCGCCATTGTCTCGGTGGTGCTCAGCCTGCCCACCTCGGGACCCCTCCTGCTGCGGGCCCTCATTGCCCAGGACATGTACCTGGCCGGCAGCTTCATCCTGATGCTCGGTGTCATCACGGTGCTGGGTACCCTGCTGTCCGACCTGTTGTTGGCCTGGCTGGACCCGCGCATCCGCTTTGATGACTGAACTCCCCGGATCCCGCCTGCCATGACCGCCCGCGCAATGGAGTCGGATCGCCAGGAGGCCATCAACGTCGCCACCCAGTGGCAGTTGATGTGGTGGCGTTTCCGCAAACACCGGCTGGCCATGACCTCGCTGGTGATTGTGATCCTGATCTACCTGGTTGCGCTGCTGGCCGAGTTCCTCGCTCCCTTTACCCCGGACGAGTTTCAGGCTGACTATACCTACGCGCCGCCGCAACGGCTGCACCTGTTTCTGGAGACGGAGAACGGGCTGCGGTTCCAGCCCTGGGTGTACGGCTACAAGGTGGAGATTGAGGAGGAGGCCCTGCGGCGGGTGTTTGTCCCCGACGAGGAGGTGATCCACGAAATTGGATTCTTCGTCTCCGGGGTACCCGTTACGCTCTTGGGCTTCCTGGAGACGGACCGCCATCTGGTCGGCCCCAAGGATCCGGAGGCGCCCATGTTCCTGTTCGGGGCGGACAAGCTGGGCCGCGACATGCTCACGCGCATGATCTACGGGACGCGCATCTCCATGTCCATTGGGCTGGTGGGTGTGGCCCTCAGCCTGATTCTGGGCATCCTGCTGGGCGGCCTGTCCGGCTTCCTGGGCGGGCAGGTGGACAACATCATCCAGCGGGTCATCGAATTCATCCGCTCGGTGCCGACCATCCCGCTGTGGATGGGGTTGGCGGCGGCTCTGCCCACGGACTGGCCACCCCTGCGGATCTATTTTGGCATTACCGTGATTCTCTCGTTCATCGGCTGGACCGAACTGGCCCGCGTGATCCGGGGACGCTTTCTGGCCCTGCGCACCGAGGATTTTGTAATCGCCGCCCACCTTGATGGCGTGGGCCAGATGCGGATTATCCTGCACCACATGGTGCCCTCGTTCCTCAGCCACATCATTGCGGCCCTGACACTGGCCATTCCCAACATGATCCTGGCGGAAACTTCGCTCAGCTTCCTGGGACTGGGCCTGCGCCCGCCGATTGTGAGCTGGGGCGTGCTGCTACAGGAAGCCCAGAACATCCGCACGGTGGCCACCGCGCCCTGGCTATTCTCCACAGGCGGCGCGGTCTTCATTGCCATCCTGGCCCTCAATTTCGTGGGCGATGGCCTGCGCGACGCGGCGGATCCCTATGCCCGTTGAGCGACAGCTGTCGGCGGAGGATCTGCTGCTGGAGGTCCGCGACCTGCACGTCCACTTCCCGCTGGACGAGGGCACGGTCAAGGCCGTGGCCGGGGTGGACTTCGACGTCTACCGCAACCGCACCCTGTGTGTGGTGGGCGAGAGCGGTTGCGGCAAGAGCGTTTCGGCACAGTCCATCCTGCAGCTGGTGGATCGGCCGGGGAGAATCGTCCAAGGCCAGATTCGGTTCCATCGGCACGATGCGGACGGGAGTGTGACGGTCACCGACTTGGCAGCCCTGCGCTCCTCCAGTCGGGCACTGCGGGCCATCCGCGGCCGCCATATCGGCATGGTGTTCCAGGAACCCAACACCTCCCTCAGCCCCATCCACACGGTCGGCAACCAAATCTCCGAGGTGATCCGGCTGCATCTGGGCGAGGACGAGGAGGCGGCCCGGCGACGGGGCATCGAGATGCTGGAACGCGTCGGCATCGCGCGTCCGGCGCAGAACTACGATGCCTACACCTTCGAACTGTCCGGCGGCATGCGCCAGCGGGTCATGATTGCCATGGCGCTGGTCTGCAGCCCGGCCCTGCTGATCGCTGACGAGCCGACCACGGCCCTGGATGTCACGACCCAGGCCCAGATCATGTCCCTCCTGCAGGAGCTGCAGGCGGACTTCGGCATGGGGGTGATGTTGATTACCCACGATCTGGGGGTGGTGGCCGAGATGGCGGACGACGTAGTGGTCATGTACCTAGGGCAGGTCGCCGAGTACGGGGATGTGGACCGCATCTTCCATGCCCCGGCCCATCCCTACACCAAGGCCCTGTTGCGGTCCATTCCCAACCTCGACTTCGACCAAGACATTCGCCTGGATTCCATTCGGGGCATGGTGCCGGATCCCTTCCACCGGCCCGCCGGCTGCCCCTTCGGTCCCCGCTGCGACGAGGTCATCGAGGGGCGCTGCGAGGCCGAAAACCCCCCTGCCTTCAGTCTGGGGGAGGGTGGATCCGTGCGTTGCCTCCACTACGAGGAGGTGGCGCTGTCATGAGCTCGACCAACGGTACGCTGCTCTCCGTACGCAACCTGTCGATGTTCTATCCGATGCGGGCCGGCTTCCTGCAGGGGCACAGGGGGGAGGTGCGGGCCGTCGACGATGTTTCGTTCGACATTCAGGCTGGCGAAACCCTGGGCCTAGTAGGGGAGAGCGGCTGTGGCAAGACCACCACGGGCCGCTGCATCCTGCGTGTCGTGGCGCCGACCGCCGGCGAACTGTGGTACCACCCCCGGGAAGGGGAATCGGTCGATCTGGCCCGGCTCGACACTGGGGGGCTGCTGCCGTGGCGGCAGGAGATCCGGATGATCTTCCAGGATCCCTTTGCCTCGCTCAATCCCCGGCTGCCCGTGCTTGAGATCGTGGGCGAGTGTCTGAAGGTCAATCGCGGCCTGCGCGGTTCCGCCTTGGAGGAACGGGTGGCCGAACTGCTGGGCATGGTGGGCCTGCGCCCGGAGTACATGCGACGCTATCCCCATGCCTTCTCCGGCGGCGAACGCCAGCGGATCGGCATTGCCCGCGCCCTGGCCCTCAATCCGCGTTTGGTGGTGGCGGACGAGGCGGTCTCCGCGCTCGATGTCTCGGTGCGTTCCCAGACCCTGAACCTGCTTCAGGATCTGCAGAATGAGATGCAGTTGACCTATCTCTTCATCTCCCACGACCTGAGCGTCATCCGCTATGTCTGCAACCGGGTGGCGGTCATGTACGTGGGCAAGCTGGTGGAGCTGGCCGACACCCGTTCCCTGTTTCTGACTCCGCAGCACCCCTATACCGAAGCCCTGTTGTCCTCGGTGCCCAAGCCGGATCCCCGTGTTCGCAGCCAGCGGATCGTGTTGGAGGGGGATGTGCCCGATCCGTCCCAGCCGCCGTCCGGCTGCCACTTCCATCCTCGCTGCCGCTACGCGGTGGATCGCTGTGCCGAGGAAACCCCGCCTCTGCGCGAGACGGCCGACGGGCATCATGTCGCCTGCCACCTGGCGGACGAGATCGAGCTGGTCGGTATCCATGGCTAGTCGGTGGCTTGGCGGCAAGGCCCGGCCCGTGCCGTCACTGCGGGAGCTGAGCGTCCGATCGTCGAGACAGGTTCTTGGTCGTTGGCAGGCCAACATTGTGGAGACGAAGGCCGCAACCCTATTCCGGGAACGACTGTGGTACAAAATGAGTTGTGGACAGATGAAGGCAAACGTCGGCATCCTGGCGTTTCCGTGCCTTGAGGAACTTGGTCATGCGTGAACTTCCCATGACAGCGGCGGTGCCGCCCGTCCCTGGATCCGTTGCAGAGAAAGCAATTCCGGCCAGGGTCCCGACTTGGAACACGCCGGAATTTCCAGCTGAACGGCCCAGGGAAGAAGAAATGCTCGCAGGTCGGCACCAGCTCATTGTCGTGTACCTAATCGAGGCTCTGGTGGCGATCCTGCGAAAGTGGAACCGGCCGTTCGAGGTGGTGACAGAGCGCGGCTTGTACTTCCAGTTGGAAGGCAGGTGGCGCCACTGCGATCCCGATGTCATGGTCCTCCCCTTCGAGTTGGAAGGGGATGGGGCGGTGCGGCGCGGGGACATGCCCGCAGCACCCCTGTGCGTATTCGAAGTATCCTCTCCCGAGACAGTGAAAAAGGATTTGGTGCAGAAGAAGAAGTGGTACGCCGGGATGGGGATTGCCGAGTATTGGATGGTGGATCCCGTCAGTGAACCGACGAAGACTGTTCGCATGGGAGCAATCCTGGACGGAGGGCCGCTGCAAGGCTGGCAATTGGGGCCCGACGGTCGTTACCTGCCGCTGTCCGTGATCTGGCGGGAGGAGGAAGGGGCCTGGGTGGGCTACTCTCCAGTCCTGCGCCATGAACTGACGCTGTCACAGGAATTGCATGACCAGCATCGGGACGGCGGGTTGCGCTTGAGGGAACCTGAGACGAAAGTGCCGGTGCGCTCGCACGAAGAGATGCTTGAAGACCATGAGACGCTGTGGTCCGACCACGAGGAGCTGCGGTCCGACCACGAGGAACTGCGGGCCCACCATGAGGTTCTGGCTACGAGCTACCGGGATGCGATCGCAGATCGTGAAGCGCTGATTTTCAACCTGGTCGCCGCCACCTTTGATCAAGACACTGCACAGCGGATGAGGGTGTTCCTGGAACGGGCCGGTGCGACTTTGCCCGACACTGGTCTCATCATGGCTTGGCTGGCTGAAGCAGAAGGCCCGCAGTTCCTGACCGAGGTGCGCAGGCACTGTGGGTTGCCCGACGAGGAATAGTACGCCGTCGGGGACTGACGCACCTTCGCCTTCCGATTGCCGCTTTCATCCGCACTGCTGCCACGCGGTGGAGCGCTGCGCCAAGGAAACACCCCCTGCGGGCAACCACCACTGGGCGTCATGTTGCCCGTTACGTGGCGGACGTGATCAAACTTGCCGGTAACCGCGCAAAGGCGGCGACCTGATCGCAACGGTCCCGAACCTGGTCGGCCGGAGGTCCATGCGGTTACGGTTGCCAGGGGCATGCCACACTTGCGGCCACCTCGATTCTGCGTCCCTGCTCGAGCCACCGCTCCCCCTGCCCGGGCAAATCCGGCCCAAGTGGTTGTTATCCCTTCAGGGCGCCGGCGGTCGTGCCCGCAAGATAGTAGCGCCGTACCAGAAGGGCACACACCGCAATGGGCAAAGTGCCGACCACGCCAGCCGCGAACATAGGCGCAAACTGGAAGGATCCGTAGGTCAGAAAAAAGTCGATTGTGGTTGGCAAAGTACGCGCCTTTGTACTGGTCAGGAAGAATGCAATTACAAATTCGTTCCAGGCCCCTATGAAAATGAATATCCCCGTTGTGAAGAATCCGGGGAGCAAGAGCGGCACCGTAATTCGCCCAAAGGCACCCAACCGGGTACACCCATCTGCCTGGGCCGACTCCTCCAGCTCTTGTGGAACGTCGGAAATGAAGGTACGCAGCATCCAGACGGCAAATGGCACATTCCATGGGAGATAGAAGAGAATCAACCCCAAGTGGGAGTCGTTCAGGCCGAGTTGATTGGCCATAACCAGAAAGGGGTAAACCAAAGCGATGAGGGGAGCCACCATGATGGCAATCAACAAATAGGCCAACCAGTCCTGGCCCCAGAAGCGAAAGCGCGCAAAGCTATAGGCGGCCGGAATGGCCAATAGCACTGAGAGCAGTGTGGTGGCCGTTGCCACGATGGTACTGTTCCTTAGATAGAAGGAGATGTTTACATCTTCAAAAACCTGTTTGTAATTCAGGAGTGTAAAGGGACTGAAGAAACGGGGTGGATAGGCCTGAATGTCCCCTGGATGCTTGAATGACCATACTATTAAATATAGGTACGGAGCCAGAAACAGCAGAAAAATGATCCAGACAACCAGGGAACCCGCCAGGGTATCCAGGCCGCGTCGCCACTTCCTGCGGTTCCCAGCCTGGTGGCGCTGCTCGTTCATGGCGTTGCACTTTCCATCACTTCCCGCGATCGATAGGCGAAACGGACAAACACGAACGTAACCAACAGGGTCAGGGCTGCCAAAATGACGCTGAGGGCTGCGGAACGTCCAATGTTGCGTGAAAGGAAGAGAGCTCGGTAAATGCTAATGCCCAGGATTTCGGTAGCCGAACCTGGTCCGCCCGTAAACATCGTGTAGACAATGTCGAACGACTTGAGAATCCAAAGCACCCGAATCATGGAGGTTACGACAATGATGGGTCTCAGGTAGGGCATTGAAATGTGCCAAAATCGATACCAGCCGGATGCTCCATCGATGGCCGCAGCTTCAAGGATTTCGGCTGAAATCGCCCGTAGCCCGGCGAAGAGGGAGATTATAAAAAAGGGTGTGAACTGCCAGATCTCGATCAGGATCACGGCAGGCATGGCCCATGTGGCGGTGTACCAGTTGATGTTGATGCCCACCAATCCCAAGAAGTAGCTCAACATGCCATTGGGGTACATGTACATGCGCCACATCATGCCTACCATCACGGGCATCAGCAGCGTCGGTATCATGAAACCGGTAAGGACAACCTGTCGCCCGAAAACATGCCGCCGGTTGAGCAGGACGGCGATTGCCAAGCCCAGGACAAGCTCGCACACGATACTCGTGCCAGCGTACAGTAGGGTTAGACGGAGGGAGTGGAACAGGGTCGAGGACTGGGATGTGAGCAACCACTGGTAGTTGGCCAGTCCATCCCACTCGGCGGTTTCGTAGCTCTTCCCAAACGACCAGTTGAGAAAGCTGTACTGGAACATTCTCAGGGTGGGATAGAGCAGGACCCCGCAACTGGCAATGACGGCCGGGACAAGGCAGAGGTAGGGCAACCACAGCCTGAGCAACTGTCGGCGGCCGGCGCTTGGCCTGGTCGCCGCCAATGCATTGGCGGCGGTGCCGCGTATGTCGTCCACGCCTGGTGGGTTGCCCATTCGACTACAAGAGGGCCAGGGGACCGGTACCGGTCCCCTGGCCAGCGAGAACAGATGGGGAATGGTTGTTGATCGAGGCGGATCCGTTATTTCTGGGCCAGAATCTCATCCATCCCGGATTGAATGTTCTCGACTGCCTCTTCCGCTGAGATTTCCTCCGCTATCGCGCGTGAGACGTTGACAGACCAGACATTGAGATACTCCAGTACCCATTCAACCTGAGGCGTGGCGAAGTATCGGTTTGCATAGGCTGCGGCAGCTTGGTCCAAACCCAACAGGGTGGCTTCGATGTAAGGCCACTTCTCCTGGTTGGCAGGATCTTCCATAGCGGAGCGCCGGACCGGAGCGCCTCCATTTTCCAGCAGCAAATCCTGGTTGGCCCTGCCCAACATCCATTGGATGAAGGCATAGGCTGCTCCCTTGTTCTCGCCAGAAGCCGTCATGGCCACGCCGTGGGCGAAAGTTTGATTGAAACTGCCGTTCGGTCCTGCCGGCAACGGGGCAAAACCGGTCAGGTCCGTCACGATGCTCTCGTCGGGATTCAGGACCCCGGGCGAAAGCACTGAGGCTTCGATGGACATGGCCGCGAAGCCCTGTTTGTACTGATTGATGGCGTCGAACGGATCGAAGGATGCAATCCCCGGTACGCCGTGCTTGGCGATCTCGGTTTCCCACGCTATCGCTGCCACTGCCCCCTCCTTCTTGGCCAGCACAGCAGGCGTCACCTGGTCATCCAAATCCACGATTTGCCCACCAAAGGGGAAGACAATAATGGACCAAATCCAGTTTCCACCGCCCAGGGCCGGTCGCCCGCGGAAGGAAATCCCATGGACGGTGCGCCCGTCTTCCACAATCCCCTGATCGTTGATGAACTTGGCGGTCTCCAGCATTTCGTCATAGGTGGCCGGGACCGTCAGGTCCAATTCGTCAAAAATATCGGTCCGGTAAAACAGCAGGGCCACTTCACCGCTAATCGGCACTGCGTAACGGCTGCCGTCTTGGACCGAAGTAAACATCATCGTGTAGCCGGGATGCAGGTCGTCCCAGTCCAGCCAGGCTTCGGTTGCCACGTCCATTTCGTCATTGAGCCAGGCGTCCAGGGGTTCCAGGTAGCCCAGATTCCAGTATTCCGGCGCCTGGACTTCGGCCGTCATGACCAGATCGTAGGAGTTGGCCCCGGACGTGATGTCCAGGACAAACTTGTCCCTGACTTTGGCCAAGTCGGTTTCGTCATAGACCACCGTGATTCCCGTCAAATCCTCCCATTCGGCGGTGATCGCCTTCATGGCATTCAGGGTGGGATGCGCAAACCCGAGCATGTTGAGGGTAGTACCCCCATAGGCATCTCGGATTCCCGCAGCCCAAGTCAACAGTTCGTCCGAATAACGGTCGGCATACTGGCTCGTGTCGATCGGCGCCTCCGAAGGTTCGGAGGGCACCGCCGGCACACAGCCGGCCAGCACCACAACCAGCACCAGACTGAAGCAGGCGATCATCCAATTTCTGGCGTACAACATCGTCAATCTCCCTTGACTTCAAAGAGCGGACAGAAGAGAGGCCAAAACCTCCAATCACATCTCGGTTGCCGCCGACGGCGAGCGACAGTTGCCATTCAGAGCCGGCAGGCTAGGCAACTGTGCGTTCTGCTTGTCGGAATGCGCTCACATCAACTCGTTCACCTCCCCGCGCAGCCTTGTCTCGTCCTGGTTCCCTCATGCGCGGTTACATGTGCATGGGCCGGATCTTGAGGACGCGGCGCAACTTTCGGAATCGGACAGGTATCATCCCGTTACGAAACCGGGATGCCGTAAACCCTCGCCGCGGTCTTGCCCATGGTCCAGGCCCGATCCTCTGGATCGGGAATGGCCACTTCGTGGTTTTTGACCACTCCCTGCAGGTGGTGCCACGGCCAGTCCGAACCCATGGAGACGCGGTCTGCCCCGATCTCCTCTACGAATTTGTTGATCCACCAACTGGGCATGAACGACGTGTCGACAATGATGTTGGGGGTACGGGCCGCTACGAGCAGGCCATCGGCAGCAGCCCATTCACAGCCGCCATGCGCCATGAAGACGGTCACGTTGGGGAACGAACGGGCCATTTCCTCAGTCTGCAATGGGGTGGTGAGAGGATTGTCGCCCAAGGTGTGCATCACCACCGGCAGGCTGTGTTCGTCAAGGATTTCGAAGAGCGGATCCAGCAGTACATGGTCCGAGTTGGCATGTTGATGCCACCAGCCGTGCAACTTCAGGCCCCGCACACCCAGGTCCTCAACACAACGCCGAAACTCGTCCGCGGCGTTGAGCTGTCGGGGATTGCACCAGGCCAGACTGACGATACGGTCCGGATATTTGTTCTGAATACTAGCCTGATAATCGTTGTCCAAATCCAGATAGCCGAAAGTGACTCCCATGTCAACTCCAGCCGCGTCCATGTCGCGAAGATAGTCTTCGACAGAATTGGCAGGACTACCGGCGATGATTGCTTGGTGGCGGGCATCCTTTGCAACAGGGCCAACATGGGCATGACTATCTATAATCATTTTGTGTCTCTCCAGCAAGCTGTAGGCAGGAATGCAGGTGGTTGTATTCTAGTTGTTTGATGACCGGCAAGATCAGCTGCCCGCGCTTGCCGGTTGTCCGAAATTGTGCATTTTTCAATCATCGCCAACTGGGCATCGACCATGCCGTGCACAAGGCGCATGGAACATCTGTAGTTTGGCCGGCAACAAGGCTCGGCAGCCGACGGTTGCTGTCGCCCAGTGTGTGGAACTCAATCATGGTGGCCCAATGCATGTGCAGCTTGCCGCTTGCCAATTCATCACCCTACCGCGTTGGCACGGGGCTGTCAAACCCATTTTTTGGGGACCGGTGCCTGCGGCGGCACCAACTCATCGTTGTGTACCGGATTGCAGCTTTGGCTTCAATTCGGCACAAGTGGAATCGGAGAGTGGGTGTGGGTCTCCGTACTTCGCGGTCGTCCCTTTACTTCATGTGGTGAAGGTCTGCCTGAATTTCCAGGCGTTTCGGTTTCCCGGGACGGAGGCTGTTGTGAGCTTCGAGCCATCCTCGACTTTGAAACCACCCGCTGCCGCGGTGTCGGGAGGACGTGCAAGCGAATCTCGGCCTGAGCCTTGGTGGGCAATCACCATGTGTGCCTGTTTTGCTGCACTGCCCTTGACCTGCTGTTCCGCGAAACCTCCGTCAACGGATCATCGTGGCCAAGCACATACGGGGCGGTTGCCTTGGGGAATGTCTGCCCGAAGTTCCGCCCCGACCGAATGCGATTGTCCGGGACCGGGTTCGAAGACCCCGTGGAACGGTCGTGTTTGTGTCACAATGGCGGGCCTTTTTGCCAAGGACATGCCGTCGGCTTGCAAGGGGACGCAGTGTTGGGCAGCAGCTTCAGACGCCTGATTGACTACACATCGGCAAACCGGGTTGACAAGTATTTCCTGGTGTACCTGGTCTGGCTCCTGGCCGCCGCGGCGTGGGTGTGGACCCTGCTGATCTCGCCCCAGGCCATGGCCGGCATGCTGGATGTACTCGGCGTGCATCGGTTCACCATTTCCGCCATCCAGCGTTTCGGGTTCGTGTTGTTGGGTTTGGCCTGGCTGGTGGCAACCCTGTGGACCGAACACTATCTGCGAACCAGTGTGTCGAAGCAACGCGTGGTGCGTTCGGTGGTGCGTGTTGTCATTGCCACCATCGTCATATTCATCGTCACGACCTTGGTGCAGTTGTCCCCAGTCCTCGTCCAATTGATCTGAGCCCCTGCCCGATAACCGGCGATGCCGGGCCCACAAACTGAATCCGCATGGCGTTCGCTTTGCCCAGCCGACCAAACCTGCTGTTCCTGATGGCGGATCAGATGCAGGCGGCCGTGCTGGATGACGGCAATCCCTGTCTGACCCCCAACTTCGCGGCCCTGCAGGCACGGGGCATTCGGTTCACGCGGGCCCACACGCCCAACGCGATTTGTTCGCCGGCCCGCGCCAGTCTGATGACGGGCCTGTTGCCACACAACCACAACGTGTGGACCGTGACCCATACGGTCAGGCCGGATCGGGCCGTCCTGCGTCCCGCGCGGCACTGGGCTGAGGAGCTGAGGCAGGCCGGCTACCGCACCGGCTACTTCGGCAAGTGGCATGTCGAGCACACGGAGGAGCCAGGACGTTTCGGCTGGGAGACTTCGGCCACGGCAGCCTCGCCCCAGGTGCTCGAGGCGGTTGGCAGGGCAGGGCAAAGGATGTCCGAGGGCCGCTGGCAACACGAGGGCTGGCTGACACCCAGGCCTGGATATACATCCCATCGGTTCTGTGGCGTGACCGAAGTTCCGCCGGAAGAGAGAGGCCTCGGCATCCATGTGTCCAACGCAGCTTCCTACTTGGCCGACGTGACGACGGGGCAGGATCCCTGGGCCTGTTTCGTAAGCGTCCTGGAGCCGCACGACCCGTTTTTCACTGGGCGGGAAGCCTTTGACCGGTACAACGGTGTGGACGTGTCGGTTTCACCCACGTTGCGGGACAACCTGATCGGCCGCCCGGAAATCTACGCGCGGGCTCGGGCGCCTTGGCGTGACTGGAATGAGGAGGACCACCGGAACGCAGCAGTCTGTTATTACGCCTCCGTCACGGAGATCGATACGCTCTTCGGACGGCTGCTGGATCAGCTGGAGGCGGCGGGCCAGGCGGACAACACCATTGTCGTCCTGACCTCCGATCACGGCGAGGCCCTGGGCGCCCACGGCCTCTATTGCAAGAACTACGGCGCCGGCGAGGAGATTTACCGGGTTCCGATGGTATTGGCCGGGCCGGGCATTAAGTCGGGGCGGGAATCCGACGTCTTGGTGGGGCTGCAGGATCTGCATCCCACGCTTCTGGATTTGCTGGGGCTGGACAGCCCGGAGAACCCGGACAGCTCTTCGTTTGCGGATCTCTGCCGGGCCGACAGTGAACAGTTGGCGGACGATCGGTGCGGGTATGCGGAATACGAGGGCACCCGCTTCCAACTGACCCAGCGGATCCTGTGGGAAGGTGATTGGAAGTATGTCTTCAACGGCTTTGCCCACGACGAACTGTACAACTTGGCCGACGATCCACATGAGGAGTGCAACCTGCTGGCTGACTCCGACCAAGGGTCTGCGGAGGCCGACCGGCTGCTGTCCCTGATCTGGGGACGCATCAAGGAGACAGGAGATCTGACCCTCCTCAACTCGCAGTATCCGGCATTGCAAATTGGTTCCGTAGGGCCGGAAGCCGCGTTGTAGTTTCCGAGTAGGCCTCCGTTCGGACTCGCCGCAATGGAACTAGCCGTGGCCCCGGGCCGACGGCGGCCGGGTCTACACGGGATTCGGAACCTGCCAGTCAATTACGGATCCCAGCAGTTCCGGGGTCTGGCGATTGAGGATGCGGGCGCACCAATCCGGCATGTCCTCGACCGGAATTTTGTGGGAGATGGTCTTGTGCCAAGGCAGCACGCCCAGGGCCATCTGGCTAAGGACCGCTTCGCGGCACGGCTCCAGACCATCGTCGCAAGGATAGTAGGCGGTAAGGCGGCGGTGATGGGCCGGCATAAAGCGCGTGGCGACGGGTGCTTCGCCATAGACGGCCAGGTAGACAAACTTGCCGTGCATGCGTACGAGGGAGATGGCCTGATCGATGAGGGATCCCACGCCGGTGCCTTCGAAGGAGACATCCACGCCGTCCGAACCCGCAATCGCCCTGACCTGCTCCAACACGTCGCCGTCGGCCGGATTGATGACGGCCGCGGCACCGAACTGCCTGGCCAAATCCAACCGGTTCGGCATCATGTCGATGGCGATTGGCTTGGCTCCGCGCAGGAAACAGGCGGCCACCACGCCCAGGCCGATCAACCCGACACCCTGGACCGCCACCCAGTCCCCCATGCGCACGCCGGCCATGTCCACGGCGTTGAGGCCGACCGCGGGCATGACGAACATGGAGGCCGTGGCGCCGTCCACTCCTGCCGGCAGGGGTTCGACCCGCTGCTTTTCCGAGTGGATGACGTGGCTGGCCCAGGTGCCACTCCGTTGCAGGACCTCCTTGCCGTCGACTTCCATCGGCATGGTGCTGGTTCGGAAATAGACGGGATCCCCGGGTTGGAACCGCTCGACTTCCGGTCCCACAGCCTCGATGCGGCCGGTGCCCTGATAGCCCAGGACCATGGGGAATTCCCCGTAGTAGCGCGTGCCGCGCACGGCCGTGAACTCCGTGCCAACGCTGATACCGGAGTAGTGGGTCCGGATCAGGACTTCGTCACCCACCAGGTCGGGAATGGGAAAGGTGCCCACATGGAAGGTCTTGTCTTCGTTTACATAGACGGCGGTGGCCTGCATGGTTCAAGGCTCCTCGATGGCGGAACGCAAAGACGGAATGGGTGACCCCATCCCTAATTCAGTGGATAGACGGGTTCATTGCCGGAGAGTACGTTTACGACATCCTGCGAGGCTTTGACCTGCATGTCCGTCTTGGCGGCTTCCGAATACCAGGCCGCGTGCGGAGTCACGATGACATTGGGTTCGTGCAGGAGTGGATGATCCGGTGGCGGGGGTTCCGTTTCGAACACGTCCAGGGCAGCGCCTGCGATTGTGCCGGAGCGGACGGCTGCGAGCAGGGCCTCCTCGTCGATCAAGGGGCCCCGGGCCGTGTTGATGATCCGAGCCGTCGGCTTCATGGCGGCCAGGGCTTCGGTATTGATGATGTGGCGGGTTTCCGGCATGGAGGGAACATGCAGGGAGATGTAGTCCGATTCGGCCAGTACCCGATCCATGTCCGCAGGTTCGATACCTGTGGCCCGGATGTCCTCATCGGGAATCACCGGATCGTAGCCGAGGGTGCGCATGCCCAGCCCCAAGCCCTTGAGTGCGGTCTGGTGTCCAATGCGGCCCAAGCCGAGAACTCCCAGGGTTTGATCCTGGATACGCTGGACCGTGCCCATAGCTCCGTAGTCCCACCGGCCCTCGGCACTGGCCTTGAGCAGAGACTCCATGTTGCGGGCCATGACCAGCAGCAGCGTGATGGCGTGGGTGGAGACTTCATGCACCCCGTAGTCGGGCACATAGGTGATGCGCACCCCGCGTTCGGTGGCGGCCGGCACGTCGATGTTGTCGTAGCCCACCCCCAGCCGGGTTACCACCCGGCAGTTGGGCATGCGGTCCAGCCGCGGCCCGTCAATGGGTTGCAGCGATACGATCAGGCCGTCGCAGCGTTCGAGATCCGCCTGTGCCTCGGGCTCGTTGAAGTGTGGGTGTGCCGTCACTTCCAGGCCCGCATCAAGCAGAACCTTGATCCCCGGGTCTTCCGGAGAAACACTGCGATGGCCGATCACGACACGCTGGCTCATGGATTTCACCTGACTGGCTGTTTGTTGCATGCCGATGCCCGGCGTTTCGGGACCCGAACTCGGCCGGAACCCTCGGCATGTCTCCGTGGATAGATGTCAATGATCACACACCGCAGGGCCAACAGGTCAATGAACGGCAGGATCCGGTTCACCTTGGACGGTCTCGCCGGGGAGTGCACTTCACTGCACGCCGTTTGCCTGCGACGGTCTCGATGTGCCCAGGCTGCGGCAGCCCTTGTGGGGGGCCGAATGGCCGCGCACGCATCCGACCTGCTACGGTTGAGGGACCCGAAACAGTCCGGGCGGAAGTTTCCCGCAGGCGGCCTGCCGACGTCAGTCACTGAGATGTCCTCATGCACAATCCCCCCCGTTGCACTGTACGCAGACGCGGCGCGTCCCTGTTGATGGCTGTCTGCCTCCTGTCCCTCGGTTCGTGCACGCCCGACCAACTGCCTGCATGGCTGGACATGGGGGCGGCAAAGGTCACTCATTTGCAGGTGTCGGCACCCGAAGGATGCGATCTGGTCTGGTCCGACGAATTCGACTACGAGGGGCTGCCCGATCCGGAGCGGTGGCGGTACGACCGGGGCGGCCACGGCTGGGGCAACCATGAACTCCAGTTCTACACCGAGTCCAGGTCGGAAAACGCGCGGGTGGAAGACGGGCTGCTGGTCATTGAGGCCCACCGGGAAACCTTCCAGGGCAACGGCTACACCTCGGCCCGCGTCCTGTCGCGGCAGGAGTGGACCTACGGCAGGTTTGAGATCGCAGCCCGTTTGCCGTCCGGACGCGGCACCTGGCCGGCCATCTGGATGCTGCCGGACCTGCGGAAGCATGGCGGGTGGCCCCGGGCGGGGGAAATCGACATCATGGAGCATGTGGGCTTCAATCCGGACACGGTGCATTCAACAGTGCACACCGCGGCCTACAACCACATGCTGGGGACCCACCAGGGAGCTTCAATCCATGTGCCCACGGCGCGCTCGGAGTTCAACCTGTATGCCGTGGAGTGGACCCCGTCCGAGATTCGGGGCTTTGTCAATGACAACCACTACTTCACATTCGCGAACGAGAGGCTGACGGATCCGGACGCCGACTTCCGGCACTGGCCGTTCGACAAGCCGTTCCACTTGATTCTCAACATCGCAGTGGGAGGCAGTTGGGGAGGCCGGCACGGTGTGGATCCGGAGATATGGCCACAGCGCATGGAAGTGGACTGGGTGCGGGTATACGACTGTGGTCAGCCATGACAAGCACGGCGATGGCATTTGTTCGCGCACTCTGCCGACCTGACCTGTCTGTCGGGCTCAGCAGTCAAATCGCATAAGTTTCAGCCAAATCCCTTCACCCATATGAATGGATCATGGCCAAGTTGGACTTTCGCCAACCGCAAACCATGGGGCCGGACACCTGATCCACAGGTTTAGGGAGAGAACCCACAGGGAACCAATCCAACGGATCCCTACGTGCGTGCCGCCTTTGCCTGTCTTACGATTTCCCTAATCTGATCAAAGTGGGAATACTCGTGCATGTGGCCTACAACATAGAGTTCCATCGCATTCGCTACGGGACCGCCGGACCAGACTTCATAGCGTTTGTCGAGATCCGGCTGACGCGGCCATACTTCCAAAGTGGCCAACCGCATCCTGCGACTGTCCTCGAGTGCTTCCCGGCATTGCCGGATCGTCTTGATGGTTGACCAGTGCGGTTCATACCGCGACCGTCCGTGATTCTCGACTCCCCGGGCCAATTCAGCCGCCAGGAACGTGGACTCTTCGGACGATGCACAACAGTGGACAATCACATGGCCCAATGTCCATGCCATCCCGACTTCCTCTTTCGAAACCGCATGGGGATCATCCGCTGCTTCGTCAATGGGTGTAAAGAAAACATCGGCATCGGTGCAGTCGGCGATCATGGACAGTTGGACATCAATCATGTCATTTGCCAGTTGGCGCAAATCGTCCGTTTTCTGCCCGTCAGTGATGTCCGCGGGTTGCAGGCTGCTGTCTCCAAGGAGCTTGAGCTCAATCATGATGAATACCTTCCATAAATCACTGCCTGTTCGGTGCGGTTGGATGATAGCACCGTTGATTTGCATGGACCCTGGTTCGACTTGGCACAAAGCTGAACCCAATGCCGGTCCGATTTGCAGTAGCCGGCAGGCGAGATTCCACACTGACCGGAGCAGTGGGTGCTGCAAGGCGTAGCATCCAATGACATGCGCTGTGTGGGGACCTTTTCGGTGTGGTGGAGGATTGCTTCCATGAAGTGCTCCGGTAGCCGTAGCCCTGCAGGGGTACCGTTGCAAAAATGGTTGACTTTGGTTGCAAACGACCATCATCCAGTCCTGAAGATGCGGTCCGTGCCGCGCCGCCGCCCCAATAGTGCAAGGCGGCTCCGCCCTGGAATCGCACCAAGGAACACCGAGCTAATCCCCGCTCAAGCTGCCCTTCGGGCAGCCGGGACCGGATTGGGTAGGCGTTGCCGCCTGCCCAGCCGATCCACACGGCATTTCCCGGGGACGGATTGAGGTGTTCGCAGTCCCATAGGTTGCCGAGACTCCTCACGTAGAATACGGAGCAAGCGGCTTCGCTTCGATATCAAGGGAGCTTATATACCTGACTACGCAGTCGGTGCGACAGGCACAACCCTGTACACCTGTG
>VXMJ01000075.1 GCA_009841145.1 Caldilineaceae bacterium SB0661_bin_34
CAGGCTGGGCTGGTTGACCACCCGGATCTCGCAGCCGTGGCTCTCGGCGAAGTACTCGAACCAGTCAAACCCGAACCGGCAGGGACGGTCCTCGTGGGCGACCGGCAGGAGGCCCAGTTCGCGGTGCTCAATCCGTTCCATCAACGAACGGAACACGGGCCGCTGGAAGTCCAGGCCGCCGCCAATCTCGGTCAGCCACTCGTCCACCGCCAAGCCCGACCCCAGGCAGAACGTCTCCATTGCCTGCTACTGCGACCGCAGATCGTCCCCTTGCGCCCGGCTGGACACGCGGCAGTAGACCACGGTGCGCCCAAGCTCGGGCGGGTCGCGTTCCGCGCCGAAGAACCGATCCACATCCGCATCCGTGTAGTAGCGGTGGCCGGACGGGGTGCGGCGAGCAGGCAACTTGCCGTTCAGGCTCCAGGCCTTGATCGTGTTCTTGTGGACCCCAATCTTGGCCGCGAACGCCGCAGCGCGGTAAATCTTCATGCCATACTATACCATATCATATCTTTCAGTGTCGATATATTGTGCTAAGCACATGCTCCTTGACTCACCTCCGGGCGCGCTTCAGGCTTAGGGCCTGCCTGACACGGGGACTGAAAACAGAGGCGGGTGCCCACCACTTGGTGCGTCTGATGGCCCATGGCTTGGACTGAACCGACGCATGGACTTCACTTGTGGGGGGTCGCCCATGACGAACCGCCACCAATATCAACGAGATTGAAACAGTGCCCTCGCCGGAGGATGCTGTACGGTTGCGGCCAGAGTGTGGTATACTCGCTTCCCCTGCCTTTCCGCGGGGAGCGGGGCCCTTGCCTTGGGTGCCCGTGCATGCGCGGAAAGTTTCAGGCGCGTCGCAACCAAATCAGGGAGGCCCGATGCACGTCCGCAACCTGACACACACGACCCTGTTCTCGAATTCGTGCGGTTCAGTATCACCGGCAGGCAGGCATCGGAACCTCCGTTTGAAAACACCACCGGACCATTTTGCGACGGTGCCATCCCCGCGGTAGCCGCCGGTTCCGGTTCTGTTTGCACTTTCCCCTTCAAAACTGAGATCCGGTTGCCCGACGGCGGGCGACCGTTCCCCCAGGAGTGCCCAGGCCGCCGCCATTGGAGCCGCGGCCGCGCGCCCTTCCGCAAGTCCAAGGAGCTGCCCCTATGACAACCAGCCTTCCCGTCCAGACGGGTTTCGGATTGCGCAAGTCCTATGCCCGGACGCCGGTGGCCATGTCGCTACCCAACCTGATCGAAGTGCAGAAGAAGAGTTTCGAGTGGTTCCTGGAGGACGGCCTACGCGAAATTCTGGAGGAATTTCCGCCCATCCTCAGCTACGGCAAGGCCTATCAGTTGACACTGGGGAAGCACACCTTTGAGGAGCCCAAGTTCTCCGAGGAGGAGTGCCGCAACAACGACAAGACCTATGCGGCACCGCTCAAGATCGATGTCAGCCTACTCAACATGAGCACCGGCGAGATCGTGGACCAGGAGGTCTACCTCGGGGACTTCCCGATGATGACTCGCACGGGCACGTTCATCATGAACGGGGCCGAACGGGTGGTGGTCTCCCAGCTCATCCGATCGCCCGGTGTCTACTTTTCGCAGGTAGCGGACCGTTCGACGGGCAGGCCCCTGGCGACGGCCAAGGTGATCCCGAGTCGGGGTGCCTGGTTGGAGTTCGAGACTTCAAAGCGCGACGAAATTACGGTCAAGGTTGACCGCAAGCGCAAGCAGTCGGTGACGATCCTGATACGCGCCCTGGGCTACGGCACGGATGAGGAAATCCGCGCGCTGTTCAAGGACGTGGACACGGATGAGCAGCACCGCTTCATCGAGGCAACGCTGGAGAAGGATCCGCTGGCGCCGGTGGTCAACGGTGAGGAGGGGGTCAAGGATGCCCAGATTCGCTTCTACCGCACGCAGCGGCCCAGTGATCCGGCCAAAGCGGAGGCGGCCCGCCGGTTCATCGAGGAGCAGTTCTTCGACACGCGCCGGTACGACTTGGGCAAGGTCGGCCGCTACAAGCTGGACCAGCGCCTCGAGCGGACGGAGCGTATGGAACAGCGGATTCTGACCCGCGAGGACCTCCTGGACATCGTGCGGCGCATGATCCGGATCAACAACCGCGAGGTCGATACGGACGTGATGGATCACCTGGGCAACCGCCGCGTGAACACGGTCGGCGAGTTGCTCCAGGGCCAGGTCCGGGTGGGGCTGGCGCGGATGGAAAAGGGCGTGCGCGACCGGATGGCGGTGCGCGATCCCGAACAGATGGTGCCGACCCAGCTGATGAACGCCAAGCTGGTGCTGGGGGCCGTGCGCGAGTTCATGGGTGGCAGCCAGCTGAGCCAGTTCATGGATCAGATCAATCCCCTATCGGAGCTGACCCACAAGCGGCGCCTGAGCGCGTTGGGCCCGGGTGGCCTGAAGCGGGAGCGGGCCGGAGTGGAAGTGCGCGATGTGCACTTCAGTCACTACGGGCGCATCTGTCCCATCGAGACGCCGGAGGGGCCGAACATCGGTTTGATCGGCTACATGAGCTCCTTCGCCCGGATCAACGGCCTCGGCTTCATCGAGACACCCTACCGCCCGGTCCTGCATGAAGTGCCGGGGCGCATCAAGGAACTGCAGGGCCGAACGCTCAACGAGGATGTGTTGGATGGCAAGGGTGGAATGCTGGGAGCGGCCGGGACCGTCGTCGACGAAGCGCTGGCCCGGCGCATCACGCGGTCCAAGTCGGGCCGCACGGTGGCGGTGAAGCCGTTCGTGGCGGACGAGATTGTCTACATGCCGGCGGACGTGGACGAGCGCATGACGATTGCACAGGCGAGCACCCCGCTGAACGAGCGTATGGAACTCCTGAACGAATATCCTTCGACGCGGCGCGCGTCCGACTTCCCCCATGTGCCGGTGGACCAGGTCGAGTACATCGACGTGTCTCCGCAGCAGATTGTGGGCATCAGCGCCTCCCTGATTCCGTTCCTGGAACACGACGACGCCAACCGCGCCCTGATGGGATCGAACATGCAGCGGCAGGCCGTTCCGCTGATCCGGGCGGAGGCGCCGACGGTCGGCACGGGCATCGAGGGGCAGGTGGCCATCGACTCCGGCCAGGTGCTGGTGGCCGGGGAGGCCGGTCTGGTGACGGCCGCCTGCGGCGACCACATCAAGGTGTTGAACGACAAGGGGCGGCACCGCACCTACAAGCTGCGCAAGTACAACCGCAGCAACCAGAGCACCTGCATCGACCAGTGGCCGGTCGTGCAGCAGGGCCAGCGGGTGGAGGCCGGCGAGGTGATTGCGGACAGCGCCAGTACCGAGCGCGGCGAACTGGCGCTCGGCCAGAACGTGCTCGTGGCCTACATGAGTTGGGAGGGCGGCAACTACGAGGACGCCATTCTGGTGAGCGAACGCCTGATCCAGCAGGACAAGTTCACCTCCATCCACATTGAGCGGCACGAGGTGTCTGCGCGCGAGACCAAGTTGGGCCTGGAGGAAATCACAGACGACATTCCCAACGTCGGTCCCGAGGCCCGGCAGCACTTGGACGGCAATGGCATCATCCGCATCGGAGCCGACGTGACCGGCGGCGACATCTTGGTGGGCAAGATTTCTCCCAAGGGCGAGACCGTGCTGTCGCCGGAGGAAAAGCTGTTGCGCGCCATCTTCGGCGAGAAGGTGCGGGATGTGAAGGACACGTCGATGCGGCTGCCCAACGGCCAGCGGGGCAAGGTGGTGGACGTCAAGGTCTTCACGCGCGACGAGCACGACCTGCCCGCCGGCACGGAGCGCGAGGTCCACATCAACGTGGCCCAGCGGCGCAAGCTGACCGAAGGCGACAAGATGTCCGGCCGGCACGGCAACAAGGGCGTGATTTCGAAGGTGATCCCGGTCGAGGACATGCCGCACCTGGCGGACGGAACTCCCGTGGACATCATCCTGAATCCAATCGGGGTCCAGGGCCGCATCAACCTGGGCCAGATTCTGGAGAACCACCTGGGCTGGGCCGCCCACCGGATTGGATTCCGCGTGGCGACGCCTGTCTTTGACGGTGCACGGCAGGGCCAAATCGACGCCGAGCTCGCGCGGGCATGGCTGACGGACCGGGCCTGGGACATCATGTCGGAACGCGCATGGCAGTTGGGCACCGAACTGGACGCCGACCCTGAAATCGACTTTCGCCTGGAGCATCTCGACGATGACAGGGAAATGCAGTTCATCTATCTCCACGAGTGGCTACAGGCGGACCACTACGACATGGCGCGCGTGGACAGCGACTACGCCTTTGCCCGGCGCGCTGTGGCGCGGGAGTGGCTGAAGGAGAAGGGATACAGCCCGGAGACCATCCTGCCCCAGGACTACACCCACAGGGAGACAACGGAGGCGGACGATCAGCTGGCGGTGGATGTCGCCTACCGGGAATGGATCCAGCAACAGATGGAGGACAGCGACGGCAAGGGTGTGGCGACGGATTTTGGCAGTGCGGAACTGGCGGCGACGGCCGCCCAGGTGGCCGCCAGGAGCGGTCAGCCCCTACCCTTGTCGGGCAAGCAGGTGCTCTACGACGGCAAGAGCGGTGAGCCTTTCAACGAGCCGGTAACCGTCGGCGTTTCGTTCATGCTGAAACTCCTGCACCTGGTCGAGGACAAGGTGCACGCCCGCAGCACGGGCCCGTACAGCCTCGTGACGCAGCAGCCACTCGGCGGCAAGGCCCAGAACGGCGGCCAGCGCTTCGGGGAAATGGAGGTGTGGGCGCTGGAGGCCTATGGTGCTGCCCACAGCCTGCAGGAAATGCTCACGATCAAGTCGGACGATACGATTGGCCGCGTCGCGACCTATCAGGCGATAGTCAAGGGCGAGGACATCCAGAAGCCGGAGCGGCCCGAGAGCCTCAAGGTGCTCATCAAGGAATTGCGCAGCTTGGGCTTGGCCATGGACATCACCGATGACAAGGGCGAGTCGGTGGTCGTGGGCCGGGAGGATGCCACTCCCGCTATGCCGATCTTCCACGGTGGCCTGCCCACCCCGTTGTAGCCCGAATTCTTACTTAGGCAAACCCCTCAGACGGCAGATTTTGACGGTGGGTTCCAGGCGGACCGGCCGGAGCTGCGGACACCAAGGAGCAGAGCATGGATACAGGCAAGTTCGGGCTGGCACGGATTTCGCTGGCTTCACCCGAGCAGATTCTCCAGTGGAGCAAGGGCGAAGTGCTGAAGCCGGAGACGATCAACTACAGGACCCTCAAACCCGAGCGCGACGGCCTCTTCAGCGAGCGCATCTTCGGTCCCGAAAAGGATTGGGAGTGCAGCTGCGGCAAGTACAAGCGCGAACGGTACAAGGGGATCATCTGCGACAAGTGCGGCGTGGAAGTTCTGCCGAACCGGGTGCGCCGGGAACGCATGGGACACATTTCGCTGGCATCCCCCGTGAGCCACATCTGGTATGCCAAGGGCATGCCCTGCCGCCTGGGCCTGCTGCTGGACATTTCGCCCCGGGAGCTGGAAAAGGTTCTCTACTACGCCCAGTACATCACCATCAGGGTTAACGAGGACGCGCGCAAGCGGCTGATTGTGCGGCGCGAAAAGGAATTGGCGCTGAAGCTGACCAAGATTCAGGCGTCCACGCAGAACCAGCGCAACAAGGCCGAAGCCGCGTTCGAGGAGGCGCGCGATCGCGTGCTGGTCGAGCGGGACCGCCAAATCGAGGATGTGGACGAGGACATCTCCACGCGTTCGAGTTCCGCCATCGCCGAGGTCCAGGCGCTGATCCAGTGGGCCAACGAGCACGTGGGCAAGTCGGCACCGGAGTCGCAGCGGTTGAGCTGGGTCAAGCGGGTCGTGGTGGCCAAGGGCCGTCGGGTGGCGGCCGACCTCGAGACCGTCATCAACGGCCACTTCGAGGATTTCGCTGACCAGTTGGGCCGGGAGTCCGAGGAGAAGAAGGCGGAGATTGTCCAGGATGCGGCCGCCCAGGTGGACGACCTGCGCGAGCAGGTCGAGCAGGAGTTGGCGGAACTGGACGCGACGGAAGAGCAGAGCCGCGAGAAGCTGATCGAGACGATGGAGGAGTCCCTCAAAGGGCTCAAGGAAATCCACACCGGAATGCTGATTTCGGATCATGAATACCGAAACATGGTCAAGCAGTACGGCAATACCTTCGAGGCCCGCATGGGAGCCGAGGGCATCCTGGAGCTGCTCCGGAAAATTGACTTGGACGACCTGATCGACGAGATGCGGGAGATCATCCGGACATCCCGCAGCGAACAGAAGCGGACCAAGGCCGCCAAGCGGCTGCGGGTGTTCGTGGACCTGAAGAAGTCCGGCAACCGTCCGGAGTGGATGATCCTGACCGAACTGCCCGTCATTCCGCCGGAGTTGCGGCCCATGGTGCAGCTGGACGGCGGCCGGTTCGCCACCAGCGACCTGAACGACCTTTACCGGCGGGTCATCAACCGCAACAACCGCCTCAAGCGGCTGCTGGAGCTCAACGCGCCCGACGTCATCGTGCGCAACGAAAAGCGCATGCTGCAGGAGGCGGTCGACAGCCTGATCGACAACCGCAAGCGCAACCGCAACACGGCCAACCGCAACCAGCGGCATCCCCTCAAGAGCCTGACCGACATGCTCAAGGGCAAGCAGGGACGCTTCCGGCGCAACCTGTTGGGCAAGCGGGTGGACTATTCCGGCCGGTCCGTGATCGTTGTCGGTCCCGATCTCAAGCTGCAGCAGGCCGGCATTCCCAAGAGCATGGCGCTTGAGTTGTTCAAGCCGTTTGTCATAGAAAATCTGGTGCGCAACGGCACCGCCACCAACGTGCGGCACGCCAAGCGGATGGTGGACACGGCGGAGGAGGAGGTTTGGGACGTCCTGGAGAAGATCACCCGGGAGCGTCCCGTCCTGCTCAACCGTGCCCCGACCCTGCACCGGCTGGGCATCCAGGCCTTTGAGGTGAAGTTGATCGAAGGCAGCGCCATTCAGCTGCATCCGCTGGTCTGCACGGCCTTCAACGCCGATTTTGACGGTGATCAGATGGCGGTGCATGTGCCCCTCAGCGACCAGGCGGTCCGGGAGGCCCGCGAACTGATGCTGGCCTCGCGCAACCTGCTCAAGCCGAGCAGCGGCGAACCGATCATCAGTCCGACCAAGGACATGGTGATGGGTGTGTTCTACCTGACCCTGATGGAGGCGAGCGACCTGCCGGACGCCAAACTGCGCCACTATCCGAATGTGGACCAGGCCGTGTATGCCCACGAGCAGGGCAAGGTCGGCCTGCGCGAGCCCGTGATGGTGCGCCTGCGGCCGTACGTTGAGCAGCAGAAGGTGACCGACCTGGACATCAACCCGCGCTGGGTAAAGGCCTTGGAGGCCGATGGCCTGGAAACGGTGGCGCAGTTGCGCAGCGCCATCGCCGATGCCGGCAGCCCCGAGGAGTTTCAGGACCGGGTTCACGACTTCGGCGAAGTAGCCATGGCCGAGACGATCGAGGCACTGGCCGCGGCCGCAGAGGACGAAAAGCCGGTTGAACCACCAGAGTTCAAGCGGACCACGGTGGGACGCATCATTTTCAACCGCGTGCTGCCGCCCCAGATGCCGTTTGTCAACGAGCGGCTGGACAAGGCCGGGGTTAGCGAGGTCGTGCACTACGCCTACCAATTCCTGGGCATGGAGGAGACCGCCGAAGTGGCGGACCGCATCAAGGCCTTGGGCTTCCGGTACGCAACCTTGTCGGGCATCACGATGGCTGTCAGCGACCTGGAGGTGCCGGCGGACAAGGGGGACATCATCCTTGAGGCCCAGCAGCAGGAGTTGCAGCTGGAGGCCCAGTACAACCGGGGGTTGATGACCAACAGCGAAATGGAGCGGGGCCGAATCGAAGCCTGGAACGGTGCCACGAACCAGGTTTCGACGCGCATCCGGGAGAGTTTGGATGCCACCAACAGTGTGGGGGCCATGTCGATTTCCGGCGCTGCCAAGGGTGGCCACACCACCATCAACCAGCTGGCGGGCATGCGGGGTCTGATGTACGACCCCAATGGCCGCATCATTCCGATGCCAATCCGCTCGAACTTCCGCGACGGCCTCACCACGATGGAGTACTTCATCTCCACCCACGGTTCGCGCAAGGGACTGGCCGACACGGCGCTCCGGACCGCGGACGCGGGCTACCTGACCCGGCGTCTGGTGGACGTGGCCCAGGACGTGATCATCTCCCATGAGGATTGCGGCACGCCCAACGGCATCGTGCTGGATGTGCATGCCGACAAGGCGCATCGCACCTTAAGTGATCTCGAGGGCCCGCGCGAGATTTGGCTCGGTCCCCAGGTGGAAAAGATCCTGGCGCGCTGCCTGGCGCAGAACGTGGTCGACCCGACCACCGGCGAAGTGTTGTTCCACCGCAACCATCTCATCACGGACGTGGAGGTGTCCACGCTGGTGGAGCGGGGCATCGAACAGATCGAGGTTCGCACCCCCCTGACCTGCGACAGTCGCTTCGGCCTCTGCCGCTACTGCTACGGGTCCAATCTGGCCTCCCGCGAAATGGTGGAGCTCGGCGACGCGGTGGGCATCATTGCCGCCCAGTCCATCGGGGAGCCCGGCACCCAACTGACGTTGCGCACCTTCCACAGCGGCGGCGTGGCCTCGTCCCAGGACATCACCCGCGGCCTACCCCGCGTGGAGGAGCTGTTCGAGGCGCGCATTCCCAAGGGCGAAGCGGTGATCAGCGAGTTGGACGGGACTATCTTGACCTACTTCGACGGCGATGTACGCATGGTCAAGGTGAGTCGGGAGGACGAACTGCACCGGCCCGTGTCGGTGCCGCCGGAAGGCTGGAACATTCTGATCGCCATCGGCGATTCGGTGCAGGCCGACATGCCGATCGCGATGGCCAAGGAGGCGGCGGAACTACCGCATCCCCCGGACAGCCACATGATCCGGGCAGGCATGGAAGGCACCGTCGACCAAATTGAGGCGGTTGGTGACGGCGGCACCATTCACGTGCGCAGGACGGTTCCGCACACGTGGGAAGCGGAAATCCCGGCCTATACGGAACCGCTGGTCAAGGACGGCGACTATGTGACCGCCGGCACCCAACTGACCCCCGGAGCGCTGGATCCCAAGCGGATTCTCGAAATCTCCGGACGCGAGGCGTGTCAGCTGTACATCCGGGACGAAGTCCAGAAGGTGTATGTGGAACAGGGCGTGGCCATCCACGACAAGCACATCGAGGTGATTCTGCGCCAGCTGCTGCGGCGGGTTCAGGTGCAGGCCACCGGCGACACCGAGTTCCTGCTGGGCGAGTACGTGGACCGCTACCGCTTCGAGGACGTGAACGACCGCATGGTGGACGAAGGGTTGAAGCCGGCCCAAGGTGCCCTGAAGCTGCTGGGCATGACCCGGGCAGCGCTGATGACCGACAGCTTCCTGGCGGCCGCCAGCTTCCAGGAGACCACCCGCGTGCTGACGGATGCGGCCATCAAGGGGCAGGAGGATCGCCTGCGCGGCCTCAAGGAGAACGTCATCCTCGGCAACCTGATTCCGGTGGGTACCGGTTTCCACCAGCGATTGACCGAGGAGGCCCGCATCGGTGCCGGGAGCCGGGATACCGAGGTCGACAAGGGCCTGGGCGACATGGCGTCGGATTTGGAATTCCTGCAGGAGCTTGAGGACAGCGACGACATTTTGGGCGCGGCCTTGGCCGTGGGCGAGCTGGACTCCCTCCAGAACGTCGGTCTGGGCGACGATGCCGATGACCTGGAAGAGGAAGAGGAGGCGGTGGAGCCGGAGTAGATCCAACGCCGGTTGCGGATCGCTTGTTCGGACGCAGCCGGCACACCGGTTTTTGACCGGAGCGTCTTTCTGGCCCATACTTCCCGCTTGCCAGTCAGGTATTGCGGGTCCCCGGTCGTGTGGGATCCGCCCACACGCGCGGCGGAGGATCTTTTGCCGACCATCAACCAGCTCGTCCGCAAAGGGCGCAAGTCCAAACCCAAGAAGATGAATGCGCCGGCCCTGCGGGTGACACACAACACCCTGACCGGTCGCACCCGTACCAGCAAGACCGGCAATCCGCAGAAGCGCGGCGTTTGCACGCAGGTGCGGACCACCACGCCCCGCAAGCCGAATTCGGCGCTGCGCAAGGTAGCCCGGGTGCGCCTGACCAACGGCATGGAGGTCACAGCCTACATTCCGGGCGAGGGTCATACTCTTCAGGAACACAGTGTGGTGTTGATCAGGGGCGGTGGGGTACGCGATTTGCCGGGTGTGCGCTACCAGATTGTGCGCGGGGCCCTTGATGCCACCGGAGTCGAGAATCGGCGGCGCGGCCGCAGCCGCTACGGCACCAAGAAAAGTTGATCCGTTGGGAACAGCAGCGCGTTGACGCGGTAACAGGACAAGCACATGCCCAGAAGAAACAGACCGCCCGTTCGGGAGATTGAGCCCGATCCCCGCTACGGTTCGACGGACTTGGCCAAGTTCATCAACAACTTGATGCTCCACGGCAAGAAGTCGACCGCGACGCGCATTGTCTACGGTGCCCTGGACATCGCCGAGCAGCGTCTCGGCCAGCCCGGGATTGAGATTTTCAACACTGCCTTGGAACGGGCCATGCCGCGCGTCGAAGTCAGGCCGCGGCGCGTGGGCGGAGCCACCTACCAGGTGCCGATGGAGGTGCGCTTCGAGCGCAAGCAGGCCCTTGGCATGCGCTGGCTCATCAACCATGCCCGTCAGCGGGGCGGCCGCGACATGGCCAGTCGCCTGGCACAGGAATTGATCGAAACCATCAATGGGGAGAGTGCCACCATCAAGCGGCGCGACGACACCCATCGCATGGCCGACGCCAACCGGGCCTTCACGCACTTCCGATAGGGCGCGTCGCCGGGCCGTCTTCCCCCGTCAACTCAATATTGTCTCCGCCGAATATCGGCCGGAGCGGTGACCCACGTCCTGCGGGCCGCCGTTTCGGGCTCGGCGATCGCGCGCGAATCCCGACCAGGCAAATCCCATGAGTGCCAACCATCCCCTCGAGCACATACGCAATATCGGCATCATTGCCCACATCGACGCGGGCAAGACGACCACCACCGAACGGATCCTGTTCTACTCGGGGCGCACCCACCGCATGGGTGAGGTCCACGAGGGCACGGCCGTCACGGACTGGATGGAGCAGGAGCGCGAGCGGGGCATTACGATCACGGCGGCAGCCATCACGACCAACTGGTGCCACTCCGTCACCGGTGCCGAGTGCCGGATCAACATCATCGACACTCCGGGCCACATCGACTTCACGGCCGAAGTGCAGCGCTGTCTGAGAGTCCTGGACGGCGGCGTGGTGGTGTTCGACGCGGTGGCCGGGGTGGAGCCCCAAACGGAAACAGTTTGGCGCCAGGCCGACAACTACGGCGTGCCGCGCATCTGCTTCATCAACAAGATGGACAGGCTGGGGGCCAATCTGGATCGCACGGTGGCCATGATTGAGGAACAGCTGGGGGCCAACCCGGTGCTGGTCCAGATGCCGATTGGTTTCGAGGAAAGTTTCGCCGGCGTGGTCGACCTGATGGAGATGAACGCCCATCTTTTTACCGACCAGCTGGGAGCCCAACCTGAAACAACCGACATTCCGGCGGAGCTCATGGCGGCAGCGCGGGCCGCGCGCGAGGCCATGGTGGAGAAGATCGTCGAGTCGAGTGACAAGCTGATGTCCGCCTTCCTGGATGACGAGGAGTTGGACACCGAGGATCTCAGGCAAGCCCTTCGCATTGCGATCCTGCGCGGCGATCTGGTGCCGGTGCTGTGTGGGACGGCCCTCAAAAACAAAGGCATCCAGCCTCTACTCGACGCCATTACCGTCTACCTGCCCAGTCCGGCCGACGTTCCTCCCGTGGAAGCCAGACACCCTGACACGGACGACGTGGTGGAGGTCCGTCCGGATCCCGGCGAACCGTTCGCCGGCCTGGTGTTCAAGGTCGTGACGGATCCCTATGTAGGCCGGCTGTCCTACGTGCGGGCCTACGGCGGAACTCTCAGTGTGGGCGAGACCATCTACAACAGCCGCGACGGACGACGCGAACGCATCGGCCGCCTGATGCAGATGTATGCGGACAAGCGGGAGGAAATCGAGTCGTGCCGCGCCGGGGACATCGCGGCTGTTGTGGGCCTCAAGGGCAGCTTCACCGGCGAAACCCTGTATGTCCGCCAACGTCCGGTGCGGTTGGAGGCGATTGAGTTCCCGGAACCGGTCGTGCGAATCGCGGTGGAACCCCGAACCACGGCGGATCAGGACAAGATGGGCATTGCGCTCAACAAACTGGCCGAAGAGGATCCGACATTCCAAGTCGGCTATGACGAGAACACCGGCCAGACCCTGATCAGCGGTATGGGCGAGCTTCACCTCGACATCATTGTGGATCGCATGATGCGGGAATTCCAGGTCGGCTGCAATGTAGGCGAACCGCAGGTAGCCTACCGGGAAACGATTACGCGGACAGTGCGGGCCGAGGGCCGGTTTGTGCGCCAAACCGGGGGCCGCGGCATGTTCGGACACGTGGAACTGGTCTTGGAACCGAACGCCGCAGGTGCGGGCTTCGAGTTCGAAACCAAGATCGTCGGCGGCGCGGTGCCCCAGCAGTTCTTTGCACCCATTGAGCGGGGGATCGCGGATGCGATGCTGAATGGAACGATGGAGGGCTACCCGGTGGTCGATGTCAAGGTGACGCTGGTGGATGGTTCCTTTCACCCCGTGGACTCCAACGAACGCGCCTTTCACATTGCCGCCAGCATGGGATTCCGCGACGGCATGGCGCGCGCCCATCCCATTCTGTTGGAACCCATGATGTCGATCGAAGTGCTTACCCCCGAGGTGTATACCGGCGACGTGATGGGGGACCTGAACGGACGCCTGGGACGGGTTTCCAACATGGAGCCGCATGGGCAAGGCATGAATCAGATCCAGGCTTCGGTGCCTCTGCGCGGAATGTTCGGCTATGCCACCACGTTGCGGTCCATCACCAGTGGCCGGGGCAACTTCTCCATGCAGTTCGATCGGTATGCCCCTGCCAAGCTGGACGACGATGTCCGCTCCCGTTGACGCCCGCCGCGGCGATCGGCCTGGGGCTGTTTTTGCATGGGGTGCGACCGTATGGCTATACTGCCCCTTCGTGACTCTGGATTCGGAGTTGCTTATCGGGCGCGGCCAAGTTCCCCAGGAGAACGCTCTCCGCAGGTTGGGGTCGGCAGACCTCCAGGTGGAGTGCGGTCTTTGCTGTCGCGTTGAATCGGTGTCCATTGATTGGTCCAAGTCAATTCCAGTTGCAACAGGAAGAGGAAGATGGGCAAGGCGGTATTTGAGCGGACGAAGCCCCATGTGAAC
>VXMJ01000089.1:0-27463 GCA_009841145.1 Caldilineaceae bacterium SB0661_bin_34
TCAAGGACCCGTGAACAAGGTATGCCGACTGCGTAGTCAGGTATATAAGTCCCAAACCGAGTGGAGTACGATTCGGAGGCCGCGACCGGGCCTGACTGCGCAGGGCGTTGCCGCCAATCGGTCGACTGCAATCTAAGGAACCCAAAATGAGCACAACACTGAAAGTTGGAGTCGTAGGCGTCGGCGGTATCGCGCGGACGCATATGCCAGGTTGGGCCGCGTCGGAAGATGCCGAGGTGGTGGCCGGATCGGATGTGGTTGAACCGGCACTCAAGGAGTGGGGTGCCATGCACGGCATCTCCCGGCTCTACACCGACGTCAAGGACTTGTTTGCCGACCCGGACATCGACATCATCGATGTCTGCACACCCAACATGTATCACCGGGATCTTTCGATTGGGGGCCTCGAAGCCGGCAAGCACGTCATTTGTGAAAAACCCCTCGCCCCAACCCCGGACGACATCCGTGCCATGATGGCCGCGCGCGACAAGGCCGGAAAACTGCTCATGACCGCACAGCATTTCCGGTTCTCAGGGTTGTCGCAGGCCATGAAAACGGAGATCGAAACCGGTACCCTGGGCAACATCTACCACGGCCGGAGCTGGATGCTGCGGCGGAACGGGTTCGTTCCCAGCCCCACATTCGTCGAAAAGAAGCACAGCGGGGGAGGGCCCTGCATCGACATTGGCGTTCACGTCCTGGACTTGACCCTTTGGCTCATGGGCAATCCGGAGCCCGTGGCCATCACCGGTGTGTCAGGGGCACCATTGGCCCATCTGCCCGGACAGTTCGCAGCTTGGAGACCATCCGCTCCGATGCCGGACATCTGGGATGTGGAGGACTACGCTGTGGCGTTTGTCCGATTTGACACGGGCGCCACCCTGGTCTTGGAAACCAGCTGGCTGCTCCATCACGACATTGACGGTGAAGACATGCAGATTTGGCTGTACGGGGACAAGGGCGGCTGCCACTATCCGGAAGGCAAGTTCCTGTCCACGAACTACGAAACCAAGCAGATGTACACGCGCACCCTCAAGATCACGCGCGACCAGTTGGAGCCGCACGCGCAGGAGGTGGTCGAATTCGCCAGGGCCATCAAGAACGGGGAGCCGTCCCCGGTGCCGTCGGAGCATTCCCTACAGGTGTTGACCATCCTGGACGGGATCTACCGGAGCCAGGCGGCGGGCAAGGAGATTTCCCTGGTCTGACAAAAATGGGGGCAACTGCGATGATCACGAACCCACCAGTGCGGGAACCATCCCTGGAGTTGATTGCGGACTATCCTTGCGAAACGGGCGAGGGGCCTCTTTGGCATCCCGATGAAGAGTGCCTGTACTGGGTCGACATTCCGCCCGGTCACCTGTACCGGTACGATCCTGCCAGTGGCAGGCACGCGCGCGTGTACGAAGCGGACCGGGCCATCGGCGGCTTCACGATTCAGGAGAACGGCGATCTCCTCCTTTTTATGGCGGCAGGTCGGATCATGATCTGGAATCACGGCCGGACCGAAGTCGTCATACCTCAGATCGACGCGGATCTTGACACGCGGTTCAACGATGTCTCCGCCGGTCCACAAGGCCAGGTGTTTTGCGGGACAATGGCAACCTCGAGAACCGGTCCGGCGGACGGGCGGCTGTATCGGCTCGATCCCGACGGAACGCTTGAGACCAAGCTGACCGGCATCGGGACATCCAACGGCATGGCCTGGACGCCGGATCGTTCCCGCTTCCTGCACACGGACACACGGGCCCGGCGCATCACATCGTACGCATGGAACGAGGCAGTTGGAGATTTCGATCCAGACTCGGGCTCGCTCGTGTACGAGGCACCCGAGGAAGTCGACTACGGGCGGCCCGACGGGATGACCATCGATGCCTCAGGCGACCTTTGGATTGCCCATTGGGACGGGTTCTCCGTCGTACACGCCGATCCTGACGGACGGGTTAAGGAAATCCTGGCTCTACCGGTCCGCAAGGTGTCGTCGGTGACCATTGCCGGACCCGACATGACCGACATGTACATTACGACCGCGGGAGGCAACGATCGCGGCTTCAACGGCACGGATGCCGGCAGCCTGTTTCGCATATCCGGAATCGCACAGGGGCAGCCGGAGTTCCGTTCAAGGATAGGTTTGGCGTGAAATTGGCCGAGCCAACAATCCGCACCATCCCCACCTCAACACAGGCAGCACCCCGCCGTGGCGACAGAATTCCAGACTGACTTCCCCTTGGGCGACAACATGCAGGCGGTCGTCTGCCATGCGCCGGAGGACTACCGCCTTGAAACAGCTCCGGTCCCAGTCCCCGGCCCCGGCGAAATGGTTCTGGAGGTGGCATCGGTCGGCATTTGTGCCAGCGACCTGAAGTGCTTCATGGGTGCGCCGATGTTCTGGGATCAACCCGGCAAACCCGGCTACTGCCAGGCTCCGATCATCCCCGGGCACGAGTTTGCCGGAAGAGTGGTCGCCTTGGGTACCGGTGCGGATCGCAACGGCGAATTCAGGTTGGGCGACCTGGTGGTGTCGGAACAGATTGTGCCGTGCAACGCCTGCCGGTACTGCCTCCGAGGACAGTACTGGATGTGCATGAAACACGACATCTACGGATTCCGGAAACCCACCCCCGGCGCCATGGCCGAGTACGTGAAGTTGCCGGCCCGAGCCCTCAACTACAAGGTGCCGGAATCCATCCCACCGGCTTGGGCCGCCTACGTGGAACCGTTGGCTTGCGGGATCCATGCTGTCCAGCGAGCCGACATCGAACTACAGCATACGGTAGTGATCGCCGGTGCCGGTCCCTTGGGATTGGGCATGGTGGCCGCTGCCAGGATGAAGAGCCCGGCCCAGCTCATCGCCATCGATTTGAACGACGGCCGACTGGAGGTTGCACGAGCGTGCGGGGCCGACTTGACATTCAATGCCGCCAAGACTGACGTCGTAGACGAGGTCCTGGCCTTGACCGACGGCTACGGATGCGATGTCTACATTGAGGCAACCGGTCATCCCACCGCCGTGCAACAGGGCCTGGACATGATTTGCAAGTTGGGCACCTTCGTGGAATTCAGCGTCATGCGCGAACCGGTGACCGTGGACTGGACCGTCATCGGAGATACCAAGGAACTCAATATCCACGGTGCCCATCTGAGTCCCCACAGCTACCCGGTTGCCATTCGGATGCTGGAACAAGGCCTTCTGCCGATGGACCGCATCGTGACGCACAACCTGCCGTTGCACGGTTTCGAGGATGGCTTCGGCCTGGTAGCCGAAGGAGCGGAGTCGATCAAGGTCACCCTTCAGCCTTGACCCCCACCCGACCAGCAGCCGAGTACCCGCAACTTTCCGCAAACAACCCCATCAAACCATGCGCATCCTGCTCACCGACGCCCGATCCCTGCTGAGCACCCGTCTGATCGAATTCCTGAACCGTCGGCAAGACACAGCAGTGCGAGTGGTGGGCCGCGAGCATCAGGACGCGTCGCCCGAAGTCGAGTACCTAACCGGTGAACTGTCGGACCAGCGAATCGCAGCGGAGGCGGTGCGCGATGTCGACGCGGTCGTCCACCTCCTGCCGCTCCGGTTGGCGGATGCTTTCGAAGGCGGCAAGATTTTCGAACCCGACGCGATGGATCTCGCCATGCGCGGTACCCGAAACCTGATTCTGGAGTCGATCCGGGCATCCCTGCCCCGCGTGATTGTGGGTAGTTCACTGGCGTTGTTCGACCGGCATCCTCCGCATTGGGACGTGACGGAGATGTGGAGGCCGCGGCCGTCGCCCACCACCAGGGAATTGCTGCCCTGGATCACCGAACTATCCGTCCGCGAACTGATCAGGCTCGGCACCACCGAAGCCATTTGCCTGCGCTTTGGCCACGTTGTGGATGAGGAGGAAATTGAAGGCGAGCCGTTTGATCCCCGTTGGGTGCACGTGGACGATGCGGTCCACGCCATCGACAGGGCCTTGGCAGTGGACCTGTCCCAAGCCATCGATGCAGGCAAACCGGAGTGGCATGTGTTCCACATCATGGCACCAGGACCCAACAGCAAAATCAGGTACGGGTTGAAAACCGGCATCGAGGAACGATCCACCAGCGGTAATCCCCCGTTCAACTACGCACCCTCTCGGCGACTTGAACAGCTTGCCGGAGTCTTGCCTGCCGCCCCTTCCGTGAAGGACACCCGGCCCTGGCAGGAGATTCTGGCACCCGTCAATCCTGTTCGAACCCGCCCCATACGGAAGGTGGTGCTGTTCGGTGCCGGCGGTCCCATGGGAGCCTTTGCGGCTCAGGCCATGATAGACAGCTATCACGTGCGCTTGGCGGACATCGCACCGCTCGACTGGGAAAGTCTCGACCCAGCGAGGAGTGCCCACTGCCCAATGCCGGCCTTGAACATCGAACAACCCCACGAATTCATTCAGGTTGACGTACAGGACCCGGAGCAGGTCAGGGCCGCTTGCGAAGGCATGGATGCCATCGTCAACTGTTCCGTGCTCCGCGATGACGAGGTCAAGTCCTTCCGGATCAATGCGGTCGGGCCCCTGAACATGGCACGGGCGGCCGTGGAGTTTGGGATTAGACGGATTGTACAGACCAGTCCCTTGCTGCACTTGGTCAATGGCCACGGAAGTCATCTCTGGGACTACCAGATTCCGGTCGAGGCAGCCAGCCGTCCCTATGAATCCCTCTACTTCCTGACCAAATACCTTGGCAACGAAATCCTCCGTGTCTTCGCCGAGCACCATGGCCTGGAAGTGGCCGTGATGCTCTACTGGGAAATGGCCAACCCCGAACGACCTTCCGTTAAACCTCCTTTCATGGTCTCGTGGCCCGACTCGGGCCGCGCCCTGCGGCGAGCCTTGGAAGTTCCGGAACTTCCAAGTCCGTTTGAGGAGTTCAATGTGAGCGTGGACATGCCTCACGGCAAGTTCGACCACAGCAAGCTTCGCCGAGTTCTGGGCTGGGAGCCTTTGGACAACCTTGATCACTTCTGGCAGACCTGAGTTCGGTGCAACCATGCTGTTCCCGCTGTCGAAATCGCCCAGATAGCGAAGGTTGGAGTTCAGAGGAGTTCTGCAGTGGGCCGAGGAAACTTCCAGGAGCCATGGAAACAGGAGTCTCCAACTTGATTTACGCACTGGTTAACATTAACATGGGCTGATAGTCAACGGCTGGCGATGCAATGAAATCCCAAGTCGACTGGCACCATGCAAGTTCCCGGCAGTAGGAGCGAGTTCGCGCTTTTCAATGCAGGTTGGCGCTGCCGGAGGTGGTGCCGCATTCCACAACCAGATTTTTGATCCGGACGGATGCACCAGATCGAACCCCAACTTCCGACCAGCAACGGAGAAGGATGTCATCCTCGGGCTGGTCAAGTCCTGCAACAAATCGATCGTTTGGCACTGCGCAGGGAGTTAAGTGATGGTAGCAGCCTCATCGACGATACCCGCCGTTATACCCACCCCACTCGGGTCGTTCGTTGCAATCGACTTAGAAGTACATGGGAACAGGCAGTTGACCGACATCGGCGCAGTGCGCCACGACGGTCAGACCTTTCGACGAAAACTAACCAATGCACGGCAGACGTCAACTGCGCTGAAGGAACTCGACCGCTTCTGCAAGGACTGCAATTACCTGCTTGGCCACAACCTGATAGACCACGACCTGACGGTTCTCAGGCAAACCGATCCAGATCTGCATCTACTCCATATCCGGGTAATCGACACTCTCTATCTATCGCCCCTGGCCAACCCCGAACACCCATATCACCCGTTGGTTAAGAACTACAAACTGGTCAAGGATACGGTCAACGATCCGGTTGCCGACGCTAGGCTCGCCACCCGCTTGTTCAGCGAGCAGTACGACTCCTTCCGGCGACAGGCGTACACCGCGCCGGACCTGATTCGGTTCTACGCCTACTGTTTTCGCCGGGCAACGAATACAGACGGCGCGAAACCGTTCCAAGGCTTGGCCGACATGTTCGACACGGTGGTCCAGCCACTGATTGCTTCCGAGGAGGAAGCCCAAACCGTTGCCATTGGGCTTGGCGACGCGCACGCGTGCCCGAACCTGTTACGACGGTTGGTTCGGGAATCCATTGCCAACCGCGAGTCGTTGCCGGCCTGGGCCTATTGTGTGGCCTGGCTGCGGGTAGCGGGCAGCAACTCCGTGCTGCCCGAGTGGGTGCGCCACCAGCATGTAGGGATCCCCAGTATGCTGCGGAAACTACGGGAGCTGTCCTGTAGGCAGGACAGCTGTGTCTACTGTCGCAGGAACCATGATGCGGTCGCCCAGCTGCGGCGGTTTTTCCAGTTTGAGGACTTTCGCCTCACTGAAGACGGACAGCCCCTGCAACGGACACTCTCGGAAGCAGGCATGAACGGCACCTCGCTACTCGGAGTTCTGCCGACTAGTGGGGGCAAGTCGTTGTGCTTCCAGCTGCCGGCTCTGGTCCGCTACTTCCGGCGAGGGCTGCTCACGGTGGTTGTTTCGCCGTTGCAGGCCTTGATGAAAGACCAGGTGGACAACCTGCGCGAGCGGACCGGCGTGACCACTGAAGTGGCAGCCGTCTTCGGCCTGCTCACGCCGCCCGAACGCGGCGCTGTCCTAGAACAAGTCCGGATGGGTGACATTGGTCTCCTCTACCTTGCGCCGGAACAACTCAGGAACCCCACGGTCGTGGAGGAGTTGTCCCACAGGGAAATCGGATGCTGGGTGTTCGACGAAGCCCACTGCCTGTCGAAGTGGGGTCCCGACTTTCGTCCAGACTACCTGTACGTTAGCAGATTCATCAAGGAGCAATCGTCAAGGAACCAGGATTTCCCCCCTGCCATCGCCTGTTACACCGCGACTGCTAAACAGGATGTTATCGAGGACATCCGGCAGCACTTCAACTCCGCCCTGGACCGCACACTCTCCCTGTACACCGCCAGTGTGGAACGGGCAAACCTTGGGTTCGAAGTCCGGTTTGTGCCGAAGGCCATCAAGTGGGCCACGGCAGCCGAGGTGCTGGATGAGCAGCTCCCGGACAACGGCAGTTGCATCGTTTACTGCTCCACGCGGAAATCCAGCGAGGACACCGCCCACTTCCTGGCATTGAAGGGATTCGAGGCCGCGCATTTTCACGGGGGCCTTGATCCGGCCAGAAAAAAGGAGGTGCTGGAGGACTTTATTGATGACCGACTGAAAGTCATTTGCGCCACCAACGCCTTCGGCATGGGCGTGGACAAGGAGAATGTGCGGCTGGTCCTGCACGTCGAGGTGCCGGGTTCCCTCGAAAACTATCTACAGGAAGCCGGCAGGGCCGGGCGGGATGGCCGTCCCGCAACTTGCATTCTCCTGTTCGACGAACAGGACATCGAGACCCAGTTCAGATTGGGCAACATGTCTCGAATTTCCCAAAGGGATATCCAGCAAGTCCTGAGGGGCATCCGCAGGCGGGAACGCGGAACGGGCAAGGACATCGTCGTGACCACCGGAGAGTTGCTGCGATCGGACGACATCGACACATCGTTCGATATCACGGACTCGGCGGCTGACACCAAGGTCAAGACCGCAGTCGCGTGGTTGGAACGCGGAGGTTTCCTCAACCGAAACCACAATTCCAACCAGGTGTTCAACGGCAAGCCTCTTTTTGCAACCCTGGAGGAGGCCAAAAGCAAGCTGGATTCACTTCAACTCAAGCCCAGCGCGAGGCGAAACTGGGAACTTCTCCTTCAGGTCCTAATCAACTCAGACATCGACGATGGGTTGAATGCGGATTTCCTAGCTCATCGAATGGGAGGCTTGGCCGGAGAACAGGAAGCGCGCAGAATCGGCAGCCAGGAGGTCATCCGCATCCTGAATCAGATGGCGCAGGTCGGCATCGTGTCCGATGGCCTGTTGATGACCACCTTCCTACGCCCCAAGGGGTCCAAGGCGGCACTGCGCGAATTCGAAGCGGTCTGCCGGGTCGAGAACATGATGGTCGCGTTGCTGGAAGAAGAGCAATCCGATGCCGATCTCAGAACCGCGTATCCGTTGGATTTGAAGCGGCTCAACCAGAGGTTGATCAACCAAGGGACGGAGCGGACCAACCCCTCGCTGCTTCGCAACCTGCTGAAGAGCATTGCCACGGACGGCCGCGGCATGGCCGGCCAAAAGGGCAGCATCGAGTTCAAGTTCAGCCGCAAGGACCACTATCTGATCACCCTGAACCGGGATTGGCCCAACCTCAAGGCCACCGTTAAGAAACGCCATGACCTTGCCGGACGAATTCTCGGAGAACTGTACGCCAGACTCCCGAAAGAACACGCGTCCTCCCAAGCGGAAGTTCTAGTTCAGTTCTCGCTCAAGGAAGTGCAGGAAGGATGCGTCGGGTTGGTCAAGGATCCAGACAACCCCTTGCCCTCGATCGAACGGGGCCTGTTGTTCCTGCACGAGCAAAACGTCATTATCCTGCAGCACGGTCTGGCGATGTTCCGCCAGGCCATGACTATGAACCTCAAAGATGAAGCCAGGGAGCGTAGGTATAACCAAGGGGACTATGCACGGTTGGACAGCCATTACAAGGCCAAGGTCAACCAGGTGCACGTGGTCAACGAATACGCCCAGCTGAGCCAGGAAAGCATGGAGGCTGCCGGGGGCCTGGTGGCCGACTACTTCCAGTTGGACAACATCACCTTCAACCGCCGCTACTTCAGGGGCCGAAGAGACCTTCTGGACCTAGCCACCAGCCAACAGTCCTTTGGCAACATCGTCGAATCACTGGGTAATCCGCACCAACAGGCCATCGTGCAGGCTCCAGCTGACGGCAACATGCTTGTGCTGGCCGGTCCCGGTTCGGGCAAAACCAAGGTGGTCGTGCACCGATGCGCCTACCTGACCCGCGTGGAGAGGGTTCCTCCCTTCAGCATCCTGGTCCTCTGTTTCAACCACAGCACGGCCGTCGAACTGCGCCGACGCCTCAAGGGCCTGCTGGGAGACGACGCGCGGTCGATTACCGTCCAGACCTACCACGGCCTTGCTCTGCGTCTGGTCGGCCACACGGCCTTGACGGAAGACTACACGGCCAATCGCCGGCATTCCATTGACTTCGACAAGAAGTTTTTTGACGAGATGATTGCCCAAGCGGCAGCTCTGCTGATGGGGCAGTCGGACATCCCGGGTATCCCGGACGATCAGTTGCGGGAACGGCTGCTGGCGGGTTTCCGGTACATTCTGGTAGACGAATACCAGGACATTGATCAAGGCCAGTACGAGTTGATTTCGGCCATTGCCGGGCGCACACTCAAGGAGTCGGACGACAAACTGAGCATCATGGCCGTTGGCGACGACGACCAGAGCATCTACGAGTTCCGGAAAGCCAACGTCAGGTTCATCCGGCAGTTCGAGGAGGACTACTGCGCCCAACGCCACTATCTGGTCCAGAACTACCGGTCCACCGATCACATCATCGCGGCCGCCAATCAACTGATCGCACGCAACCGCGACCGGATGAAGACGAAATATGAAATCCGCGTCAACGACGCGCGCCGCAGCCACCACCCTGGAGGTATGCTTGCCAACGTTGATCGCGGGTTGCGCGGCCGCGTGCAGATCGTGGACTGCCAGGACACCGTCGCCCAGGCCCTAGCTGCCGTGGCGGAGCTGAAGAGGCTCAAGGGTCTGCTACCGGATCTGGCTTGGGATGACTGCGCCGTCCTAGCCAGACACGGCCTCACCGGCAATGAACTGGACCACTTCCGCTCGGCGGCGAACCATGCCGGCATACCGCTGAGCCTCCCCTTGGGTCGTGACGAAACCGTTTCCCCGTTCCGCATCCGGGAATTCGACTACGCGTTCAAGCACCTTCACCAGGTCAGGACAGAGCTGTTCACCCACGCGGACCTTGACCAACACTTGGCCCGCCTGAACCTCAAGGACGGACCGCGAATGGTCCAACTGAAGGAAATACAGGAACACTGGAAGTTGGAGACCGGCGGTAGCGAGTTTCCTGTACAGACGTTCACGTCGTATATGGCCGACTGCCTCCTCGAGATCCGCCGCGAACAACGAGTAGGCGATGGTGTGTTCACCGGTACGGCCCACAGTGTCAAGGGGCTGGAATTCCGCGTGGTGTTGGTTCTGGACGGCCACTGGAAGCTCCAAGGGCAGGATCAACTGGAGGAGGAGCGCAGACTGTTCTACGTGGCCATGACCCGCGCTATGGACAGCCTGGTCCTGTTTCGTTGCCAAGGGGCAGACAACCCGCACCTGAAACATCTCACGGGTGAGGCATGCTTTTTCAGAGAGGGACCGAACAGTGGTTCCTATCCGCTGACGGGGCATGCGATATTAGGCTTGCAGGACTTCTACCTCAGCTATGCAGGTCGAAAGGAAGAGAACCACCACATCCATGCAGCACTACGGGAACTGCATGCAGGCGATACAGTAGTGCTGGAAACGAGCACAGGACGGCTCAACCACAATGGCACAACGGTTGCGGTTTTGAGCCGGAGAGGCCGGGACAAAGTCAATCAGATAGCCGGGTCCGCGGTTGAAGGAACCGTGCTTGCCATGGTCCGCCGCAGCGTAGAGGAAGAAAACGAGGAATACCGAGCCAGCAACCGCACCGCGAGCTGGGAAGTACCGATGGTTGAACTCAGCTGGGAGCAGGGCATCGCGCGTATCCACGTTTGACCCAACAACGTCGGCGAAACGTTTCGAATTGATTGGCGTGTGCCAGTTTTGGCGACCGTTGCCTGTCGGGATGGCTGTCTGTGCATCCCGTAGGGTCAATCGTCCCAGTCGCGGGCCGAACTGCGACCCAGAATGCAGAACTGCTCCAACTCGTAGACACAACCGTTGGCCGGCCGGGAGTCCGGTGACAGCCAGAACGCAACATGGTGCGCCACCTGGTCAGGGGTTAGGAGCCTCCCGGTGGGAGCGAAAGCCCTGGGAACGTTCAGGTACCAGTCCTCCGGCAATCCCTCCGAGATTTTGAGTGCAATCTCGTTGGGCGACGTACACCAGCCGACGTTCAGTTGGTTAATCCGAATCCGATCTTCGGCCAGGGCATTGGCCATGTTGCGGGTCATCGTCTGCAAACCACCCTTGGACGCGGAATAGGGCATCAAGTCCGCCTGTCCCGACCAGGCGTTGACCGAACCGATATTGACCACGGCACCTTCGCCCTGAGCTCGGAAATGCGGCAAGGCGGCTCGGATGATGAGGGCGGGAGCCCGCAGGTTAATGTGATAGTGGCGATCAAACGTGGCCGCGTCGGTCTGTTCGATGGTGGCCCGAGCGGTGGTAGCCGCGTTGTTGGCCACCCCATCGATGCGTCCAAACCGGTTAACCGTGTTGGCTACCAAGGACTCGCAAAGCTCGGGGTCCGCAACGTCGCCCACGGTATAGGTGGCCGTGTCGCCGAGTTCCGCGCACAGGTCCCGGGCCGCATGCTCGCGTCGTCCGTGAACCATGACCGAAGCGCCTTCCGCGACGCACTTTCTGGCGATCGCCTCGCCAATGCCTGTGGTTGATCCGGTGACAAGAACCACTTTGTCCTTAAGAAGCATCTGACCTTTTCCTATTGTTGGCAACTAACGACGAACAGACCTTGAGTGCATTGATCAGCGAGTGGGGTCGTGCGGTGCCTTGTTCCACGATGTCGAAGGCGGTACCGTGGGCGGTGGTGGTCACGGGCACGGGCAATCCGCCGATTACCGTGACGCCACGGGCGAAACCGAGCAGCTTGATGGCGATCTGCCCCTGGTCGTGGTACATCGTGACGACACCACCGAATTGACCATCCGCAAGGCGCACGAAAAGCGTGTCCGGCGGAAACGGTCCGCGCACTGGAATGCCTCGCCGGCGGCCCTCCTCGACCGCGGGACCAATCACTTCCACTTCCTCGTCCCCAAACAAACCTCCCTCGCCGGCATGGGGATTGAGGCCGGCCACTCCGATGCGGGAGTCCGGAAAATTCAGGTTCTGCATGACGGCATGCAGCTGTTCAATGGCTGTCAGTACGCCGGGAGCCGAAACCCGGGCAGGGACTTCGGCCAGCGGAATGTGGGATGTAACGCGCGACGTGCACCAGTCGTCGAGGATGTTGATCTCGTGGGCCGGAGCCGGACACTCGAACAACTCCGTCAACAGTGCGGCGTCGTCGGGATGGCGCGAACCGCCCAACTGCAAGGACTGCTTGTGCATTGGACCGTATAGGAAACCTGCAAGCACATTACGTGCAACCAAGTCCGCTGCCGTGCGCAGACTTGCCTTGCAACCGGTGCCGGCTTCCCGGGACACCGACGCAACCGGTACCCGGTCCAAGTCGTCTCCTCCCGGCTCCAACAGGATTGGGCTGTCGATTGGTTCCTGGTCCAGGTCGGTCAATGCAACAGTGGGAAGATCCGGAACCGGCAACTGGGCTTGTTGCGCGCCGCGCCGCAGCCACGCGCGGCGGCCAACCACAATCAGCCTGACTTGCGGCGGTAGAGGCTCCGCCAACAACCGCACCGCCAGCTGGGGCCCAACCCCCGCCGGGTCACCGAGGAGAAGCCCAATGGCCGGTTGCGTAGTCAATTGAGCCGCCAAGGGCTCTGCATCACACCGGGTTCGCTGAACGCAAGGGGAACCTCCCCGGTCACGGACAGCCGGGGATGTGCTTCGATCTCCGGGAGCAGGCAGGGACTGGCATAGAAATCGTCAAGGATGAGCGTGTTCTCGATGAACACCAGGCGCGCATCCTCAGGCGGCCGCGCACAACCGCGCATGGAAACATGCAGCGATTTCTCGTCCGACGGCATGGTGATGGGCAGGCTGACCCGGAACATGCCGAAAATCCCGGATGTGACCGCATTGGTATACGTGGCATGCCAATCAATCTTCTCCGCCACGCGCGCGGTCGTGATGTTGGCCAGACCCAGACCGGCAACATTGCCGTGGGTCTCCTCGGTCAGGTCAAGAACCGTGATCACGGCCACGTCCGAAGTCCCGAACGCCTCCTCCTGACGCGGGATCATGAGACGGCTCACGATGTTGGTGTCCATGCCGGTGCCACTGATGTTCTTGCCCATCTCCCTTACCACGAGCACGTCGATTTCGGGGAAGGGCAGACTGGCCATCATGTCCTTGGCCTCCTGCAACAATTCCGCTTCGGGTTCCAGGCCAACCTGGTCGGAGGTCAGGAACTCGATGCGCGCGGTCTCGTCATAGGCGTTCTCGACCGGACAGAGGGAGCCAATGAAGTTGGTATTGTCGGCGTAGATGCGGGCCGCAGGGGCAAGGTACTTCTGGAAGAAGGCTCCGCCACCGCCATGCATGATGGAAGCTCCGTGCTGCTTGCCGAATCCGATGACGCACATCTTCGACGGCCCACTCTCAAGGTGGCTGCGGAAGTCGGTGTGGGGTTTGATGCGGCTCACCAGGATGCAGTGGTCGGCGGCCATGGAATCCTTCCCCTGGTACAGGATCGGGCCGCCATCCGGGATTTCGCCAATCGGCTCAACCTCCATGGTCGCCCTGATTTCGCAACCCGCACTTTCTTCCGTGACCCCGAGTTCCGCCAGCATCGTCTTCTGGCCTTCGGCGATCGCCCCGCCGTGGCTGCCCATGGCCGGAAACACGAACGGCTGGAAGCCGTGGGCCTTCAACCAGTCGACCGATCCCCTGACCAGCATCGGGATGTTGGCAATGCCGCGACTGCCGGCGCCCACGCCGACCACCGCGCCCGGCTTCATGCGGGTCAGCACGCCGCTTTCGTCCCAGGCCTCCAGGACCCGCGCGTGGATGTCCGCAACCTTAACCGTGTCGAACGTCTGGTGAACCGAAAGGACTTTGTCCGGCAAGGGTGCCGGAAAGTCCAGATTCTGGATTTGCTCTATTAGTTGCATGTCTATTTCCCCCAAAAGATTGACTGCATCCGACTCCTTTCAGTCGGGATGCCGCTCGCGTACCCGTTGAACAATCTCCTTCATCAAACCGGCAAAATCGTCCGACGCGGCCTTGAAGGCATCACCGGCGATCACCAGTGGCGCCCCAAACACTACTATCTGCGCACCGAGGTCCAGTGTTTCTATTGCCTGTTCCACACTCAGGCCACCCACGGCCTGTACCGGGATGGACACCGCTGCGATAACCGACTCCAGATCCTCGAGCGGTGTCCGTTCCGGTTCCAGGTTCCGCTCGTCGAACCCGGTGTGGACGATGATGTAGTCCACGCCCATGTCCTGTGCTTCCCTTGCCCGGCCCGGTTTATCGGGACAGAGCATGACGTCGCACATCACTTGCTTGCCATACCGCCTGGCCATCTCCACCTGGGCCAGGATGCTCGCGTCGTGGGCCTGGCCCATGACCACCACCATGTCGGCACCGGCCTGGAACATCATTTCCCCCTCCAAGCCGGCCCCGTCCATGGTCTTGAGATCCGCCACAAGAGGGGTATCCGGAAACTCACGGCGCAGTGCCCGCACACCGTGCAGCCCTTCGGCCAGGATCAGCGGCGTGCCGGCTTCGAGCCAGTCCACGCCGACATCGTAGGCGGCATGGGCCATTTCCAGGGCCTCGGGGATGGTGGTTACATCCAGTGACAACTGAATCAGTGCTCCTGGCATAACAGCATCCTTAACCCTCGCGTTGCCAGTGGTTGGGTTAATTCCAAACCAGAACCGACTTGACACTGGCCCCGGACTCCATGGCCGAGAACGCCGCGTGCCAATCCGTCAACGGATATAGGCCCCCGATAACCGGGTCCAAATTGAGTTGGCCGGTCTGCAGCAGGGTCAGAACCCGTTCCCACGTGGCAAAGGTGTGGCTGAAGCAGCCTTGCAGCGTCGCCGCCTTCTGTACCAGAGGATCCAGGTTGAAGTCCAGCGGTTGCGGTCCCCAGCCAATCTTGGTGATTTGACCGTTGGGACGCACCATTTCCATTCCGGACTGGAGGGCGGCGGAATGGCCCGTGCAATCCACCACCAAATCGGCACCGAAACCGTCTCCCAGGGATCGAACCAGGGCGTGCGGGTCCTCTTCCTCGATGTTGACCACATGGTCGGCTCCCAGTTCGGCCGCGATGTCCAATCGAGCCTGGTCGGTGCCGGTGCCCAGCACCACCAGCGTACCCGCACCCTGAATTCGCGCGATCTGCAGGGCCATGATGCCGATGGGCCCCGGGCCCTGAACTACCACCAAGTCACCTGCCCGCACGTCGGTCTTTTCAACCAGTGCGTTGTACGCCACGCAACCCGGCTCTGTCAGGGCCGCATGCTCCCACGACACGACATCGGGCAGGGGATGGAGAATCTCGGGCCGCGCGACCACGATGTCGGTGAAGGCGCCGTCGATGAGCGCTCCGTAGCCCAACCGGTTGGGACAGAGGTTGTACGCACCACCCAAGCAGTAGCTGCAGCGGCCACACACCTTTGCCGCGGTCTCGCACGTAACCCGATCTCCGGCAGCCACTCCGTCCACGTCTGCACCCACTGCCACGACTTCGCCGCTGAATTCATGCCCCAGCACCAGCGGCAGATTGATCTCCCAACTCTGGTGGTTGCGCCACAGATGAACGTCGCTGCCGCAGACGCCGGCGGCACGCACGCCAATCAGCACACGGTCGGAAGGGCACTCCGGTTCGTCCGTTTGGCGGATCTCCACCTGGCCGTCGACCAGACCGTACTTGACAAGGGCGTCCATGCCGCAAATTCTCCCGGAAATTATGCGAAGTGCTTGTTGCGCATGGCATGCAGGAAATCAACACTACGCCGCATCTCGTCCATGCCGTGCATGCCGTCCTCGATGCTCACCCAACCACTGAAGCCAGCCTGTGCAAGGCGGCTGAATATCGCATCGTAGTCATTGAGACCCTGGCCTGTGACCCCATGCTGCAGGGCATCGAGGTAGCCAATGGAACCATCGGCCGCCTTGACATCCTCCAAAGTCGCGCCCTCCGCCAGAAACCTGTCGCTGGCATGCATGGTGACTACCCTGGGGAGGACTGCATCCAACAGTTCAATCGGATCATCCCCTGCCACAAAGGCATTGGAAGGATCATACTGAACACCAAAGTGCGGAGATTCGGGAACCGAGGCCAGAACCTTGAGGAACACTGCCATCTTCTGCGCGAACTCGGGCCAGGTCCAATAGCCGTCCTTGTAGTGGTTCTCCAACGCCAGCACGATGTCCAGTTCGGCCGCGACCGGGAGAATCCGGTCGTAGCACTCGGCCACCCGATCCAGCCCTTCCTGCAGGGACAGACCGGGATAGCGCTGACCGGTCAGGATGCGGCAGGCTGTCCCGCGACCACCGAGAAACCTGGCCGTTTCCATCATCCGCAGCTGGTGCTCGACCGCCCGGCTCCGGGATATCGGGTCGGGATGTGTGAAATCCGCCGACACGCACAGCATGGGCATCGCATGGTTGCCGCGTGCCAAGGCGTCGCCGATCGACTCGAGGTATCCGCGGTCCAGGGACGCAAAGAACCCTTCATAGAGTTCCAGCCCTTCAACCTTCAGGGCATCCGCCATGTCAATCCATTGAAAGACATCCATTGTGCGGTCGACGCAAATGGCATCGAGAAAGCACTTGGGAAAGGCTGCGATGTGCATGGTGGCAGCTACGGTGCCGTTACGGGGTGAGAATCACCTTGATCAGGTCAAGTTCGCCCTTGGCCAGATCATCGACCAGTGCCGGCCCTTCCTCCAGGGGCGCGACCTTTTCAATAAGCGATTCGACATCGACAACCTTCCTGGAAATTGCCTGGATGACCCGTTCGAACTCGGTGCTGAACCCATAGGTGCCGGCCACGGTCAGTTCCCGCGTCACAACTTCCTGCATGTTTACCTCGATCATGAGGTCGCTGTTGCCGATCCAGGTTACGTGGCCGCCGACGCGCACCATGGCATGGGCCTGCTGCACCGACTTTGTCAATCCAACTGCCTCGATGGCAACGTCGGCACCGGCCTGTCCCGTCATATCCATGACGGCGGCCACCGGATCTTCTTCCTGCACGTTGATGGTCACGTCGGCGCCAACGGCGCGGGCCAGTCCCAAACGGTGCTCGCTCATGTCGGTGACGATGATCGTGCCGGCCCCGCTGCGCCGCGCGCATTGGAGGGCGAGCAGCCCGATGGTACCGGCGCCAACCACAACCACCGTGTCCATCAACGCGATCGGCGTCCGGCTGATGGCGTGAACTGCGATCGAAAGGGGCTCGCACATGGCTCCTTCGTTCCAGGACATTCCCTCCGGCTTGGGATAGAGCATCGACTTGTGAACGATGGCGTGCTCGGCATAGGCTCCGGGCTGGTTGACACCGACGACCTGGCGCTGGCCGATTCCGTCGTACGGAAACATGGGGGACACGATGACCTCGTCCTCTTCCTCAACGCCCGCGACTCCACTGCCAAAGCGGGACACAATGCCACTGAATTCGTGCCCCATCACCATGGGGGGCGTGCGTCTGCCGGTACTGCCCGTGTACCCGTGCACATCGGACCCGCAGATGCCCACGGCCTTGACGTCCACCAGAACTTCATCGGGACCCGGTACCGGAACATTTGTGTCCCGCATCTCCATGTGCCAGGGAGCGGTATAGACAATCGATCTCATGTTGGTTGGACTGGGGTTTCCTGAGTGATCCAAGATGATTATCCCCCAACCCGGTTGCTTCAAGAACGATGTTGGAGAGAGGAAGTTGCGCGATCCGGCATGGAATGGCCTGCCCGACGGCATTGCCCGCTTATAGTTAGCCGATGACACCACACCCTTGCAAACAACCTGTGCCAACCGAGGGATCCGACGAGTTTCGAATACTGCAATGAGCGCCTACGCCGCAGAGGCCATCGAACGACAGATCCTGAAACGGCGCATCGCCATCGCGCTGATTATCACCATCCCAACCCTATTGTTGGTTTTGTTCTACGGCTACAACCTGTATCTGGAACCGCTCATCCGGCAATGCCCTAGGGACTGCCAGGGACTGGACCTCTCTGGAGAGCTGCTGCACGATCGATCATTCGCCGGGTTCGACCTTTCCAACGCAAACCTGTCGATGGCGCTTGCCCCGGACGTGGACTTCACTGACGCAACCCTCTACTTCACCAACTTCACGGAGACCAGCCTCCAACGCGCAAGTTTCGTCGGATCCGACCTAACCGGAGCGTTGTTTGCACGCGCCGACCTGCGTGGCGCGGACTTGCGCGACACGATTCTCGACGGCGCAAGATTCCAGGGAGCCGACTTGCGGGAAACCGACCTGCGCGGAGCCCGCATGACATCGGCCGACTTGACCGGTGCCTGGCTCCGGGGCTCGACCATAGACGACGACACGGCCTTGAGCACCCACTGGGAGCGGATGTGGAGAATTGTCAACGAACCCATCGCGGGCCAAGACTTGTCCGGGGTCAGCTTCGCCGACGCCAACCTGCAGGGCATTGACTTCGGCACGGCCAACCTTGTCGGAGCCAGATTCCACAACACGGACCTGCGCGGTGCCCGTTTGGCCAACACCACCATGACTGCGGCAGATCTGCGCAAGACTCGGATTGACAACACAACGACCCTTCCGACCAGGGCCATGCTGGTTTGGCAACTGCACAACCGGGCCCAACTGGGCTGGCAGCTGGCAGGCACGGATCTCAGCCAAGAGATGCTGAACGGAGTGGTGTTGCAACAGGCGGACCTCTCCGGCGCCGTGCTGCGGGGCACCTCCCTGGTCACGTCCAACCTGCGGGATGCCAACTTGACGGGCGCAGACCTCAGGAGCGCTGATCTAACCGAAGCGGATCTGGATCGGGCCACTTTGCGCAATGTCGATCTGCGAGGTGCCAACCTGCACGGAGCCGAATTGGGCCTGGCCGATCTTAGGGATGTCCAGATGGACGATGCCACGGTGTTGTCGGGAACCTGGCGAACGGTCTGGCGCATTGTCAACCAAGGCGGCGAGAACCTGGACCTAAGAGGTCGATTCCTAGGCTGGGCCAACCTCGCAGGGGCCAACCTTGCAGGGGCAGATCTGACCGGAACCGATTTGCGCTTTGCCGATTTGACCAATGCCAACCTGGCCGGAGCAATTCTGGTGGATGCCAATCTGGCCAATGCCAGCCTCGATGGAGCCGACTTGACCGGTGCCAACCTAACCGGGGCGGATCTGCGCGGTACCGGTTTGGACGGCACGCAAGGTTGACCCCTTGCCAAGACCGGACGCGTCCGCCCGTTTGGTATCTCGACGCGCTCCAAGGTCCTACAACCTCCGTGCAGGGTGGCAGGCCTGTACAAGAATGAGGATTCGACCGCGGGTCCTGCCCCATACAACGAGCCTTCGCGTTTTTGGATTGGACTGGCTTCAAGCCTTACAATCCCCGAACCCAATCCGCTCCCACAGCGCGCCGCGCTACGGAACCTCGTAGTATTTGCGTTCGAATTCTGATCCGTCGATCCGGATCTCCGGGCCTGCGCGCTGGACGAGCTCTTTTGTTCACTTCCTTTCGGAGGAATTCATGAAGCTGAGAAAGCTTTTGCCCTTCAGCGTGTTGCTGTTGGTGTTTGCCATGGCCTTTGCGGCCTGCGCGGGCACACCGGCCATCGAGCCCGCGGCGCCCGCCGACTCCGGCGATGCCATGGCCGATGCCGACGACATGATGGAGGACTACTCCAACGCGTCCCGCGCCGATACCCTGATCTTCGAGGTTGACGCCCGCGGCGGCCAGTTCGCCGATCCCGAACTGCACAATCCCTACGTGCCCGGCGGCCTGCGCAACCAAGGCAACCATCAGGCTTCGACCGAGCCACTGTTCATGCTCAATTACCAGACCGGCGAAATGGAGCCGTGGCTGGGCGAGTCCTTCGTCCCGAACGACACCTTCGACGTCTGGACCCTCAACATCCGCAAGGGCGTGAGATGGAGCGACGGCGAGGACTTCAACGCCGACGACGTGGTCTTCACCATGAACATGCTGCTGGAGCACACGGAACTGAGCTACGCTGCCGCGCAACAGGACTGGGTCGAGAGCGTCGAGAAGGTTGACGACTTCACGGTCGTGTTCAACCTGACGCGCCCGAACCCGCGCTACCAGCTGGACCACCACTCCGTGAAGATCTGGGGCTCCCTGCCCATCGTGCCCGAGCACATCTGGGCCGGCCAGGATCCCCTGACCTTCAAGTTCTACGACGCCGACCAAGGTTGGCCCGTGTGGACCGGACCCTACATCCTGGACACCATTTCACCGACCGAGTTCAGCTACGTCCGCGACGACAACTGGTGGGGCGTTGAAGCCGGATTCCGGGACATGCCGGAACCCAAGAAGCTGATCTGGATCCGCAGTGCCTCCGACGAGACCGCGGTCAACAACTTTGCCAACGACGGCATCGACAGCCTCATGGACATTACGTTGGGCCAGCTCCAGGCCGTCCAGGCCCAGAACCCCAACGTGGTCACGTGGTTCACCGACATGCCGCTGGCTTGGGTCCCGGATCCCTGCTCCCGCACGTTCGAGCTGAACAACGCGATTGAGCCGTGGAACGACAAGGACATGCGCTGGGCGCTCAACTACATGATCGACCGCGACGAAATCGTGGCGATTGCCTACGAAGGCACAACCCTCAAGAACCGCCACCCCTTCCCCGCCTATCCGCCGCTGGATCGCCTGGTCGACCTGGCCGATGCGGCCGGCACCTGGGATGTGGACCAGCTGTTCACGCACTCGCCTGAAACGGCCGCCGAGATCCTGTCCGGCAAGGGCTATACCCGCGACGGTGACGGCTACTGGACCAAGGACGGCGATGAGCTTTCGCTTGAGATCGCCGTGCACGAAGGCTTCATTGAGAAGAAGCGTATCGCGCAGGTGGTTGTCGAACAGTTGCAGCGTCAGGGCATCGATGCCGTGCAGGTCAACCAGGCCGGTCAGATCTGGGGTGACAACTTCCGCAATGGCAACTTCGAGTCCCGCATGGGCTGGCAAACCTGTGGTTCCGTAAACGAGCCGTGGGCCACCCTCGACAACTTCAACACCCGTTGGCTGGTTCCGATTGGCGAGCGCGCCAACAAGAACTCGTGGCGATGGAGCGGTGACAACGCCGAAGCCTTCAGCGCCCTTGTCGACCAGATCGGCGCATTGGCCGTGGGCGACCCGGCCGTGGACGATCTCTTCGTGGAGGCCTCCGCACTGCTTTTCGAGGACCTGCCGGTGATTCCGATTACCGAGGCCAAGAAGATCATTCCGTTCATGGAAACCTACTGGACGAACTGGCCCACCTACGACAACCAGTACATCCACCCGCCAACCTGGTGGCAGCACACCCACTACATCATTCACGAAGTCACGGCCGCCCAATAAAGGCTGACGACGACAAGTGATTTGGATACGGGGGTGGGGGTCTCAGAGCCTCCACCCCCGTTCAACCGCATTGCATTGGCCGCCACCGGGGGGACACGCACATGAGCGAGTTGACACTGGGGTACTTCCTGCGCCGACTTGGCATGTGGCTCCTCACCATCTGGATTGGCGCCACCCTAATCTTCACCATCCCCCGCCTGGCGCCGGGCGACCCAATTACGGCGATGGTGGAGCGCATGATCCAACAGGCCGGCTACATTGAGAACTCGGCCGACCTGATCGAGGCTTGGCGCGCCCGATTCGGTCTGGACGGCCCTTGGCACGTCCAATACCGAAACTATCTTCTGAGCATGGTGCGGGTTGATCTTGGCTATTCCCTGGCCAATTTCCCCGCACGGGTTACGGACATCATCGGCCGGTCCCTGCCCTGGACCCTGGGCATGGTGTCCATTGCCACGATTCTGTCATTCTGCGCCGGCAACCTGATTGGCGCGTTGATGGCTTGGCGCCGGGTACCGGCGGCTATCCGCAACATCCTGCCGGTGTCCCTGACCTTCACCTCCATCCCGTTCTTCATGTTCGGAATCCTGCTGATTTCGTTCCTGGCCTTCAAGTGGAAGATCTTCCCCGCCTTCGGCAACTATGGCCGCGGCGTGGAACCGGGATGGAACCTGGACTTCATCCTCAGCGTTCTCCACCACGGCCTGCTGCCGGTTCTCTCCATCGTGGTCACTTCGATGGGGTTCTGGGCCCTGGGCATGCGGGGCATGATGGTGACCACGGACGGTGAGGATTACATGATTCTGGCGAATGCCAAGGGCCTGCGCTCCCGGCGCATCTTCTGGTTCTACGGCATCCGCAACTCGATGCTGCCGCAGGTCACGGCCCTGGCACTCAACCTGGGTGCGGTGGCCGGGGGTTCGCTGTTGGTGGAACTCATCTTCGGCTACCCGGGCCTAGGCTACTTCCTGTACCAGGCCATCATTTCGGCGGACTACACCGTGATCCAGGGCATCGTGTTCATGTTAATCGTCGGTGTGGCAACCGCCGTCCTGATTCTCGACCTGCTCTACCCGATGATTGATCCGCGCATCACCTACAGCAAGGGCCAGGCATGAGCGTCGCCACAGCTGCACCCACTGGAAACCAGGCCTCCGCCCGCCGTGGCCTCAACACATGGGACTCGCCGTGGCTGAACTTCAAGTTTCTGCTCGGCCTGTCGATGATTGCCATCATTCTGCTGATGGCGGGAGCCGGGCCGCTGGGCCTCTATGACACGACCCGGGCGCGGGTTGCCTCCGCGCCGTTGAACCTGCCTCCGGCTTGGACCAACATTGACAATCCGTTCTTCGGCGAGCCCGATCCGGAGTATCCGCTGGGGACCGACAGTGACGGCCGGGACCTGACGGCGGTGCTGCTGGTGGGGGCGCCGCGGTCGCTGCACATCGGCCTGATCGCGGCCGGCGCGGGCATGCTAATCGGTGTGGTCCTGGGCTTTTCGGCCGGCTTCATCGGTGGCTGGTGGGATGCCTTCGTCCGGACCATCAGCGACTCGATCATCACGATTCCCGCACTGGCCGTCCTGATCGTGATCTCGGCCTTCGTCAAGAACCTGGACGTTGTGATCCTGGCACTCCTGTTGGCTGCCTTCGCCTGGCCCGGACCAACGCGCCTCCTGCGCGCCCAGGTCCTGTCGATGCGCGAGCGCGGCTACGTGCAGATGGCCCGCCTGTCCGGTGCCAACACCTTTTCCATCCTGTTCCGCGAGATGCTGCCGAACATGTTGCCGTACTTGGCCGCGAGCCTGACAGGCAACGTGTCCGGAGCCATCCTGGCCGCCACCGGCCTCGAGGCCCTGGGATTGGGACCAACCCGCATTCCCACCATGGGCATGACCATCTACCACGCCATGTATGTCTCGGCTCTGTTCCGCGGCATGTGGTGGTGGTGGGGCATGCCGATTGTGGCCTTGGTGATCGTATTCACCGGACTTTTCCTGATGACCGTGGGCCTTGACGAAATCGCCAATCCGAGACTGCGGGGGATCCGCGAGCAATGACCGCTGCGACGACCATCGACCCCGTGGACACCGTCACGGCGAGCCGCGGTCCCGCGGAACAGGACACGATCCTGGACATCCGGAATCTGCAGGTCTTCTACGCCACCCCGACCGGCGACGTCCGGGCGGTCGACAATGTGTCCTTCAAGGTGCAGCGCGGCGAGATCATCGGCCTGGTGGGCGAATCCGGCTGCGGCAAGACTACCACCGCCATGGCGATTTTGCGCCTGGTGCAACCCCCGGGACGCATTGCGGGAGGGGAGATCAACCTGGACTCGGTCAATCTGGCCGACTTGGAGGGGGACGACCTGCGCGAGACCCGCTGGACCAAGCTCTCCTTGATTCCACAAGGTGCCATGAACTCGCTGAACCCGGTCATGCGCATCAGTTCGCAGATCAAGGACACCATTCGCACCCACGAAGGCAGGATCTCCAACCGGGAACTCAAGGAACGCATTCTCCAACTGTTGCAGCTGGTGGGCCTGCCCAGCCGCGTCTACGACATGTACCCCCATGAACTGAGCGGCGGCATGAAGCAGCGGGCCTGCATTGCCATGGCGATCGCCCTGGACCCGGTGCTGGTCATCGCGGACGAACCGACCAGCGCCCTGGATGTCGTCGTGCAGCGGGTGGTAGGCGAAACGCTGTTGGACGTCAAGGAGCGCCTCGGTGTCTCCATGATTGTGATTGGCCACGACATGGGGTTGATGGCCCAGCTGGTGGATCGCCTGGCGGTCATGTACGCAGGCCGCATTGTCGAGTTTGCGCCGGTTGAATCCATCTTCAACGAGCAGCTCCACCCCTACACGCAGCTTCTCATCGAGTCGATTCCGTCGATCAAGGAGAAAAAGCCGCTCAAGTTGACCGAGGGGCTGACCCATGACCTGCGCACGCACATGCAGGGTTGTATCTTCCAGCTGCGGTGCCCCCATGTCATGGACATTTGCCGCGAGGAGAACCCGCCCATGCGGGCACTGCGCAGCCGGCACGAAACCGCCTGTCACCTGTACGACGACGACGGCGTTCGCCTCCACTAGGGCGGGCACACCCTAGACCAAACACAGAGCCGCGAGATACATCCGCAATGGCACCACTGCTGGATATCAAGAAGGCCACCAAAATCTACGGAGGCGGCATGCTCAGCGCGGGCCCCGTCACCGTGGCCCTGCAGGACTACGACCTGACCATCGAGGAGTCCCCGGCCACCATTACCACCATTGCCGGCGAGTCCGGCAGCGGCAAGTCGACCCTGGCGAATCTGGTGCTGGGATTCACGGATCTGACATCCGGCCAAATCATCTACCGCGGCCGGGATCTGGCGGAAATGACCGCCCAGGAGCGCATAGGCTATCGGCGAGAGGTGCAGGCCGTCTTCCAGGATCCGTATGCCGTCTACAACCCTTTCTACCGGGTCAAGCACGTGTTCGACCTGATCATCCGCAACTTCAAGATGGCCTCGAGCAAGGCCGAAGCCAGGGAGATGATCGAGAATGCCCTGAACGTGGTGGGCATGCGCGGCGAGGAGGTGCTGGAGAAGTACCCGCACCAGTTGAGCGGCGGGCAACGCCAGCGCATGATGATGGCCCGGGCCTACATGCTGAAACCCAAGCTGATCGTGGCCGACGAACCCGTTTCCATGGTGGACGCCTCGCTGCGGGCCATGATTCTGGACATCATGCTGCGCTTGCGAGACGAGGAAGGTATGTCCTTCCTGTACATCACCCACGATCTGAGTACGGCCTACCAGATTGGGGACCACATCTACCTGCTCTACCAGGGATCGGTGGCCGAAAGCGGTGAGGCCGCCGCGGTGATCGAGAACCCGAAGCATCCGTACGTGCAACTGCTGCTCGATTCGATTCCGGTGCCCGATCCGTCCGTGAAGTGGGGTGGCGACGAGGCCACCACCATTGACGATGAGGAAATGCGGGTCAGCGTGGACAGCGGCTGCCGGTTCTATCCCCGTTGCACACAGCGGATGGACCGCTGCCTGGAGGCATCTCCCGTGCCCTTCCCGGTCGGAGCCAACAATCACAATGCCTCCTGCTTTCTCTACGATGAGGAAGAAAAAATCTTGGCCTGACCGGTAAAACATCGCCCTGAAGCCGGGAGACGACTTTGATGCTTTTCGGCAGGACCATGGGTCCGTGACCGTAGACAAAATCCTGGCGGGGCGCGTCCTGGCAATTGGGTACGCCTGCTGGGACCTCACTTTCACCGTCGACCATCATTTCGGTCCCGACGAAAAGGGAACGGCGCGGGACCTTGCCCAGTGCGGCGGCGGGTTGGCCGCCAACGCCGCCGCGGCATCCGGGAGACTGGGCTTCGACACTTGGCTGGCATCCTATCTGGGTCGGGACATGTTCGGGGACGCCCACGCCGCGGAACTCGAGGCCCACGGAGTCCATACGGATCTCCTCTTGCGCGGCGCGGTGCCCACCAGCATCTCCGCGATCATGGTCAAGCCGGACGGCCGCCGCGCGCTCGTCAACCACAAGCTGCCACAGCCGTCGATTGCACCGGACGCAATTTCCCTCGCCGACTTGCAACCCGATTGTGTACTGGTGGACGGCCGGCAGTTACCTGTCGCGCACCAGGTGTTGGATCAGGCCGCACAGTTGGGGATTCCATCGATGATTGATGCCGACAGCGCATCCCGAGACATCTTGGAGCTGGCGGTACGCGTGGACCACGTGGTCGGATCCGAGCGGTACGCAACCGAACTGGCGGGACTGGCGGATCCGGCTGCCGCAGTCGTGCGGCTGGCCAACGACCGGCAGACGTTGGTAGTGACCTGCGGAGATAAGGGGCTGCTGTGGGCCCGCGATGGTGCGTTCGGGTCCATGCCTGCCCATCAAGTCGAAGTGCTTGATACCAACGGTGCCGGCGATGCTTTCCACGGTGCATATGCAGGTGCCCTGGCCGCGGGCCTTCCTTGGTTGGAAACCCTTAGGTTCGCCAGCGCGACCGCTGCACTCTGCTGCGGTACAGTAGGATCACGCAACGGCCTGCCGCGGCAGGATGCAGTCCATGCCCTGATGCAGGAACAACCCTTGGAATCCCAGCCCATAGCGAGGACCAGACCATGACCGCCCGCATTTCCGTCTCTTCATGGACCCTGCATCGAGCTCTGGGGGCAATGTGGCTGGACGGATTCGATCCCGCCAAGCAAACCCCGCCCGGCCCCACCCGGGAAATCGATCTCCTGGAACTGCCCGGCAGGGCCGCGGGCCACGGCGTCCGCACCTTGGAACTGTGCCACTTCCATTTCAGTTCCCGCGACGGGGCCTATCTCGCGGAACTGGCGGCCGAAGCGGACACGCACAACGTCGAACTGTACTCAATCCTGATTGACGACGGAGACATCACAGCGCCGGATCCGGCAGTTCGGAACAGGGACACAGCCTGGATCCGCAGTTGGATCGACACGGCGGGCGAACTTGGCGCCAGCGCGGCCCGCGTGATTGCCGGCGATACCGATCCCGTGCATGCCAACGGCAGCCTGATGGAGGATCCCAACATCCGACAAAGTGCGACCGCCCTCAAGGAGCTTCATGCCTACGGGGCGGACAAAGGTGTCAAGGTCTTCACGGAGAATTTCAAAAAGCTGTCGTTGAAGGCGGATCAGTTGCTAGCCATCCTCGAACTCTGTGACGGCCAAATCACCATCTGTGCCGATTTTGGCAACTTCAAGGGCGAGGACCGCTACGAGGAATTTGCCAAGATTGCGCCGCATGCCACGTCCGCCCATGCCAAGGCCCAGTACACCGACGACGGGGCCATCATTCCGGACGATCTGATTGGGGGCATGCGCGTGCTCAACGAACACAACTTCCAGGGACCGTTTTCCCTCATCTTCGACCAGCCGATGGCCGACGGCAAGACCGAGTGGGACTACCTGGACTTGATGAAGGGCATCGCCGACCAGCACATTCGAGCTTGAAGCCAGCCGGATGCGCGGCAGGCGGAACGCAATGCGCCTGGACATCGGCGACCGGTACGGGGGGGGGCCCCCCCCGCGGGGGGGGGGGGTGGGTTGGGGCGGGGGCCCCCCCCCCACACCCCCCCGCCCCCCCCCACCGACCCCCCGCGCGCCCCGCGCCGCGCCCCCGCGGATCGT
>VXMJ01000089.1:27473-88319 GCA_009841145.1 Caldilineaceae bacterium SB0661_bin_34
CGCCCTGGTGTCGGTGTGCGTCTCACTAACCGCGGGCCCCGTCGCGCAGCTCGGCCCCGCCCCCGGGGGGGGGGGGTGTTTTTTGTTGCCCCCCCCCCCCCCCCGCGCCCCATACCGCATCCGGACCAATCAGTTGACCGCGGAGGCACCCCGTGACCGAAACCCAATGGTCGTTTGATGTGGATCGAGTGGACTCGACTGTCTACGACATCGTTACTTCCGGACCGGGGCCCTCCGGATCCCTGCCTTTGGACGACGACCTGCTCCGCAATGCCCCGTCCGGCGACTTGTTCGGACTCACCCAGAATGCGGGAATGGGTTGGTCCCCGGGCCGGTTGCGCCAACCCGAGTTCCTGGTTCTTTCAACCCAGGGTGGACTCAGGGCACCCGATGGACATCCGATCGCCCTTGGCTTCCACACGGGTCACTGGGAAGTGGGGCTCCTCGTGGAGGAGGCCGCCCGCACGATCGCATCCCTCGACTGCACCCCCTTTGCAGCCTATGTGAGCGACCCGTGCGACGGTCGCACTCAGGGAACCCGGGGGATGTTCGACAGCCTGGCCTACCGCAACGACGCCGCCCAAGTTATGCGAAGGCTCATCCGCTCCCTGCCCACGCGCAAGGGAGTCATGGGAGTCGCGACCTGCGACAAGGGCCTGCCGGCCATGATGATCGCCTTGGCATCCCAGTCGAACCTGCCGGCGGTCGTCGTGCCCGGTGGGGTCACCTTGCCTCCGGAACGCGGCGAGGATGCAGGCAAGGTCCAGACCATCGGCGCCCGGTACGCGCAGGATTTGATTTCGCTGGAAGAAGCCGCTGAACTCGGTTGCCGGGCCTGTGGTTCGCCCGGCGGCGGTTGCCAGTTCCTTGGCACGGCCGGTACCAGCCAGGTTGTGGCTGAAGCCCTGGGCATGTCCGTGACCCACTCCGCCTTGGCCCCTTCCGGACAGGAAATTTGGCGGGACATGGCCCGGCAGTCCGCCAAGTGCTTGGTACGAATGCACACCGACGGCGTCACGATGGCGGACATCCTGACCGAGGACGCCCTGCATAACGGCATGGTGGTGCATGCCGCGTTCGGCGGTAGTACAAACCTGTTGCTGCACATTCCGGCGGTGGCGTATGCGGCAGGTCTCCCCCGCCCCACCGTGGAAGATTGGAAACGAATCAATTCGAGGGTACCCCGACTGGTCGATGTCCTACCCAACGGTCCCCGCGGTTGGGTCACCGTGCAGGCATTCCTCGCGGGCGGCGTGCCCGAGGTGATGCTGCATCTCAGGAACATGAATCTGATTAAGCTGGACGCCCTGACGGCCACCGGCCAAACCGTTGGCGACAATCTGGACCAGTGGGAACGCAGCGAACGCAGGGCCCGGGTGCGATCGATCCTGGAGGAACGGGACGGAGTCGCGCCCGACCAAGTCATCATGGGGCCTGTCGCCGCACTGCGGAACGGAATGACCAGTACCGTAACTTTCCCCACCGGCAATCTGGCACCGGAAGGGTCCGTCATCAAGAGCACGTCCATCGATCCGACGGTGCTAGACGATGCCGGAGTCCTGCACATGACCGGTCCGGCCCGCGTATTCACCCGGGAACGCGATGCCATCAGGGCCATCAAGGGTTTGACGGACAGTCCAGTCCAGGCTGGCGATATCATCGTCCTCATGGGCCGCGGCCCTGCCGGCAGCGGTATGGAGGAGACCTATCAACTGACGTCAGCCCTCCGCTATCTGGAGTGGGGCAAGCATGTGGCTCTGGTGACCGATGCGAGATTTAGCGGAGTCAGCACCGGTGCGTGCATCGGCCACGTCGGACCGGAGGCGCTGGCTGGCGGCCCGCTGGGCCGGTTGCGGGAAGGAGACCAAGTCACCATCGAAGTGGACACGCGCAACCTGACCGGATCGATCAACCTGACCGGCACTGCGGACGGAACCGTGCTGTCCCCGGATCAGGCTCAGGCTGTGCTGGATACCCGCACACCACACCCAGACCTGGGCCCGGACGACCTGCTACCGGAGGACACACGCCTGTGGGCCGCCCTACAGAACGCGAGCGGAGGCACTTGGGGAGGGTGCGTGTACGATGTGGACGCCATTGTGGAAGCACTGAACGGCCATACCCAGTAGTTCACAGAGTGCGCGGGTTGCCGTCCACAGGTCCCCGGTTCCGGACTTCAGCATTCTCGTTGCCTGCCCGTACAATTCCAGTTGCAACCATGGAGGTGTATAAATCCGTGATCGTTGGGCTTACCGGAATCGGTGCCCGACGTCCCGAATCGGCTTCTGGGATCCCCGTGTACGGAGAGGTTGGCAGATCCCATGCAGCGGCCTACCACCAGCATCCACAGACCGATGTGGTCGGGGTTTGTGACATCCGACCCGAGGCCCTGTCGGAGTTCAAGGATTTGTGGGGCGACGTCTGGCCCGATGTTCGCTGCTACACCGACTACCGGAAGCTGCTGGAACACGAGCAGCCGGACATTGTGAGTGTGGTCACACCGGACCACCTGCATGCCGACATCACAATCGAGGCGGCCCGCGGCAGTGCCCGCGCTGTCCTGTGCGAAAAACCCATCGCCACCACACTGGCGGATGCCGACCGCATGATCGAGGTGACGGCCGAGGAGGGGGTTCTGCTTTCAGTGGAGCACACCCGTCGCTGGAGCCATGAGTTCCACCTTGTGCGCCAGTTGATCAGATCGGGTACATACGGCTCTCTCCGCAACATTGTGGCCAATCTGTACGGTCCGCGCGCCATGTTGTTCCGCAACGGTACGCATACGGTGGACATGATCTGTTTTTTCGCCGAGTCCGACCCTGAGTGGCTAACAGCCGCCTTGGAACCGGGATTCGAGGGTTATGGGGAATATCTGGGGGACGGAGGCCACGATCCGGCTTCCGAGCCTTCCGCAAACGCCTTCATCCAATTTGCAAACGGGGTGCGCGCCTACTACAACAGTGCCAAGTCGAACTTCACCGGCATGCAGTTCGAGTTGCTGTTGGACGATGCCAGAATCGAGGTTTCCGATCGCCGAACCGTGGTCATCACCAGTTCCGGCCACCTGAACTGGTCCTATCAGGATATGGTTTCGGATCGCGCATACGCGATGGTGCACCAAGCAGGGGCGGTGGCCGAACTGGTGCACGTCCTGGACCACGGCGACAATCTGGCATCGCCCGGCACCAAGGCACGCCAGAGTCTGGAAATCCTGCTGGCGATGCTTCAATCTCACGTTGAAGGGAACACGAAGGTCGCCATGCCCCTGGCTTGAACCCAGGCAAAGTGCGCCTGGCCGCGTGGAGACATGTGCACCGAGGACTCCAATGAAACTTGCAACCTACCAATCTGAAACCGGACCTCGTACCGGGGCCGTTGCCGGAGACCGCATCATCGACTTGGTTGGGGCCTTGGACCTGAGCGGCCTGGCACCTGCCAACCTGGCAGCCACCATGCAGTCACTCCTCACTGCCGGAACGGACGGTCTCCGAACCGCCGCGGCAGCCGTAGAGTGGCATCAGCAGAGCGGTTCGGAGACATCCAACTTTGATCTGACCGACGCGCGGTTGCTGGCCCCCTTGCCCAATCCGGGAAAATTGATGTGCCTGGCAGGCAACTACGCCGATCACATCCTGGAAGGCGGCGGCGTCTTTCCCGGCAAGGACAAAATGACGCCGCACTTCTTCATGAAACCTTCAACAGCCGTGATCGGGCCGGACGCGGCGATTCGCATTCCGCCATCAACTAAATTCGCCGACTGGGAACTAGAACTGGCCGTGGTGGTTGGCCGGGCTGGACGCGGGTTTTCCGTAGAGGAAGCCCAGTCGGCCATCGTCGGCTACACGATCTTCAACGATATCTCCGCGCGCGAACTGTCCTTCCGGGACAACCTGCCCATGCAGGAAGGGGACGGCTTCTTCGACTGGCTGGTCGGCAAGTGGCTCGACACTTTCGGACCCATGGGGCCTTGGATCACCACGGCCGACGAAATCAACGATCCCTCGGCCCTCAAAATGCAACTGTTCCTGAACGACAAGTTGCAACAGGATGCCAGTACCGGCCAGATGATCTTCTCGCCGGCGGAGGCATTGGCGTTCATCACCCAGTTCGTCACGGTCGAACCGGGCGACATGATCAGCATGGGCACCCCCGCCGGAGTTGGGCACTCGAAGAAGCTCAGGTTGCAGCCCGGCGATCGCATCCGGGGCGAAATCGCCGAACTAGGCACCCTGTCCAACCCGGTCGAGGCCTTGTCCTGAATTCAAGCCCCCGGGGCAACCAAGTTTTCCCGAATGCGATCCCGCAGCCGCCGGGCACGCCGGGGATCCCCCTCCACGGAGCTGACAGACACGAGCAAGCCGTCGGTTTCGAGCACGGCCGGCACCCGGAAGTCACCCGATGTTGTATCGGTCGCCACATTGCAGAACAGACCGAGTTCGGCAGCATCCTGCGCGATCTTCACGTTAATCCGATGGTCGTTGGTGGCCGCAAACACCAGGCAACACCCCTGCAGATGGTCGGGTCGATATTGTCCGCGGATCCAGTCCACCTCGCCGGACCGAGACCAGTCCTGCAGCTCAGAAGTCGCGGTCGGACTGCACACCACCACCCGTGCCCCAACGTCAAGCAGGCGTCGAACCTTGCGTGCACCAACCCTGCCGCCACCCGCCACAAGAGCCCGGCGACCGGCAAGGTTGGTCAGTGTCATGGGATACAAACCGGATGGTTTCCGAGATTCCGGCACCTCATCGGAAGGTTCCGAAGAGGAGAGTTGGAGGTCTGCGTCACGCCTGACAAATCCGGACGCATCCGGTGAGGCAAGGTCCTCGTCCCCCGGTTTCCATGCACCGGCCACCTCGCCAATGACGATGATGGTCGGGTATCCAATTGACTGTTCCCTGACGGTTGCATCCAATTGTCCCAGCACCGTCCGGTGGGTAGACTGGGTCGGAAGGGTCCCGTCGTTGATCAGCAGGACCGGCGTGTCGGGAGCCCGCCCGGCAGCGACCAGTTCGGTCTGAAGTTCCAAGGCCGCGCCGACACCCATAAACACCACAACCGTGTCCAATCCAGCCAGCGCACGCCACTGGTCTTTCGGCAAAGTACCTCCCGTCATCGGGCGGCCGGTCATGACGGCAAAGGTTGACGACAGGCCACGCCGGGTCAGGGACAGACCTGCAGTCGCCGTGGCACCCGTCAAGGCACTGATCCCCGGTACAACCTCCACTGCGCAACCCGCTTCCAGCAGGGCCTGGCGCTCCTCGGCTCCCCTGCCGAAGATGTACGGATCACCGCCCTTGAGCCGGACCACGCGCTTGCCTTGGCGGGCCATGCGCACCAGCATTTCGTTGATGTCGCTTTGCGAGGGGGACGATCTGCCGGGTGCCTTGCCCGCATCGATGCACTCGACGGAAGGTGGCAGTTCGGCAATCAGGGTGTCGGACACAAGCCGATCGTGAACCACCACATCGGCGGCATGCAGCAACCGATGGCCCTTCCGGGTGATGAGTTCCGGGTCGCCGGGACCCGCGCCCACCAGCCATACCTTGCCCAGACCCGTCATGCCGGCATGCCTGTAGCCTCCACAGTGGCCGAATCGAGGTCGATGGCCTTTGAGACGAGGTCGCGCAGAATCGGGGTCAAGAAAGTGGTCTCGCCCAGATGATCCGTCAGGACCACAACGCAGTCCGGATGCCTGTGCTGAAACAATCCGATGGCCCTGGGCACGTCCTCCCGGGTGTGGCGGCCCGCGCTGAGCAGGACCGGCACCACGCACAATCGCCTGATCCCCTCGTCATATAGGTTGGAGGCTGCGGTCAGGACATCCGGTTGCTCGACATCCAAATACCCGGTTGCAACCGGAACCGGCGACAGAACCTCCCTCAACCGACCAGTCATCCTGCGAACCTGCTCCACTGCCGGCTCGTACCGGGAACCGTGTACGACGAATAGGCAACCCTGTTCAGGATCGGAAGGGTCGATGGCAGGAAGCGCAAGTTCCATCACTGCTCGGGTCCAGGCGGGGTGCTCTGCAATCTCCGGTCCCAAGACACTGCCAACCGCCGGCCAGCGGCGGTCCAGAGCGCGGAGTCGTTGCGGCAGATCCCGCCTGGTGTATTGGCCGCCGAACAGGAAATAGGGTTGGACCCGTACTGTGGTCGCACCCATGGCGGCCAGCTTGGCAAAGCCAGCCTCAAGCAGCGGTTCGCCGTAATTCAGGAAACACCCCAGCGCCTGCCGGGGCTCGGTACGGTCGACCTTCCACGTAGCATTCAGTTCGGCGACTACGGCACGCAGAGTCGTGTCGGCTCCGGCACGCAAGCTGCCGTGGGCAACCAGCAGCACTCCATCCATGGCGGCAGATCGTTGTCCGGTTCGGACACCACAAGCTTCAACCCGGCGATCCCGGACCGGAGACCGAAACGCGGAACCTGTCGCCCACAGGTCTCCGGCACAGGAGCCGACTGACACGCATCCTGGCCGGTCAACCGGATTGTCCGGCCAGTGCCAACTCCTCGGGAGTATCGTCATCGGTCTGCAAGCCGCACTCGGTCTTGTCCATCCCGCGCCACCGGCCGGCCCGTTCGTCCTCGCCTTCCGAAACCGGCTGTGTGCAGGGCCAGCAACCGATCGATGGATAGCCTTGGTCGTGCAGTTCGTTGTAGGGCAGGTTGTGTTCCCGCACGTAGTCCCAAACCTGGTCACCGGTCACTTCTGCCATTGGGGTTAGCTTCAGGACGTTGAACTTGTCGTTCCAGGCAATATACGGGGTGTCGACCCGGGTCGGAGACTGATCGCGCCGGATGGACGTGATCCAAATCGAACTGTCCTTGAGGGCATGGATTTGGGTGTACACCTTTCTGATTTTGCAGCACTGGTTGGGATCCGTGCTGTACAGGGCCGGACCATACCGTTCGGCTTGTTCGGGGATCGTAAGGTGCGGCATTATGCTGCGGAAGCTGCGCCCGAAATGTTCCTCGGCTCGGGCAATCTGGTCCATGGTCTGAGGGAACAGGTACTCAGTGTTGAGATAGTAGATGTCGATGTGGGGATCGATCTTCAGGGCCATGTCCATCATCATCAGACCGGAGGGGCCAAACGAAGTGCCCAGGGAAACCCCGGTCCGGAAGTTGGAAAGGCACCACTCCAGAATCTCCTGAGGCGTACAGGACTCGAACTGCCGATTCATTTCTTCAAGGAACTCGGCCGTGACGAATGCCGGGCGGCCAGTGCTGGTGGCGAAGAAAGTCGGAGCGTGGTGAGACATATGCCTCCAGGTTGGAACGTGGAAAACGATCAACTCGACATGGATTGAAGAATGGCATTGGCGCGGCCGCTGGCGAGTGCCAACCGCGCCGCCTCGATTCCGGAAGGAATGTCCGGTACGCTACCGAATAGCGACAGGATTACACCCGTCGTCAAGGCCACCTGATCTCTGGCCGGACAGTCCTCGTCGTTGACAGCCTGCCCGTTGAGGGCGGCGTGCGCCGCGGGATCCGGATCCGGTTCCACTGCCACGCGCCGGGCGAATCCGAGGGCTTCCGGGTCAAGAACCACGGTTTCATTTGCAGACTGTCCGTAGATGCGGGTCTTGCGGCCCGAGCGCATCTCGATCGAGCCTTCCTCGCCTTGGACAATCCAACTGGCTTGCCCGCCGGTCTGGGCGGCCCGAACATGGTCGATGTATTTGGTGTGGTAGAAGCCCGTCACCTGCCACTCGGCGTTGGCCGGATTCACAAGCTTCTCAACCGTGTTCAGCACGGTCCGCAAACCGAATTCCCACCGCATCGGCAACAGGTCGTGCCAAGCGGGCATGAATCGAGCGGCACTGCAGTAGGCCACGCCGTCCGCTTCCAGCCTAAATCCGACCTCGGTGGGGACTAGATCGGTGGCAACACCCAACTGGTCCAACACGGCACCGACCGTCACCCCTGCCTTGGTCGGGACCTGTTCGTCACCGTGCAGCATCACCGGCAGGCCACAGGCGGCCAGGGTCAACGCCACGGCCGGGACCAACTGAGCCGTCCGTTCCTTGCCGTCGTAGGGGACTGCCAAATCAAGCAGCGGTGAAACCGAGTGCGGAACAGGTTCCAACCAACGTTGGCGAACCGCGTCCGCGAATCCGGAAATCTCGGCAGCGCACTCGCCCTTGACCCGCTGGGCAATCAGGAAAGCGCCGGTTTGTGCTTCGGTGGCCGAGCCGCCGAGAATGCGATCCAGGGCATCACAGGCTTCTGCCCGGGTAAGGTCCCTGCGCAAGGTGGCACCGCGGCCAAGGGCCTGCACATGTGGGATGAATCCGGCCGGATCGCGCGCGGGGACGGCCACATCCGCCATTGGCGGTGGATGTGGCAAGGTGGCGATCGACATGTTCAGGAGCCTTGCGCTTCGGATTCAGTTACCTGACGCCTGCACGGAAGCCACCGAGTGCTCACCGGCCACCGCCACCGTCAAGGTCAAGGGCAACCGTTCGTCAATCCCGGGATGAGACACCGTAACGGCCGCGGAGCCGAACACCTCGGCAAGCCATTCCTGCACCAAGGCCGCGACCGCCTGTACGTTTGCTTCCGTGAAGGCATAGCGCAACCGGTCCGGAACCATCAATTGCAGGCGGCCCGGGTTGATCGACACTCCCAAGCCGGCTTCCTGTTCGAGAGCCTCGGCCGCTTCCAGGGCGTTAGTCCACAACTGGCGAAGCCGTTCCAGGAAGGATGCCTCGTCCGCCAGGCGGGCGTGTTTGCGGGTGTAGTGGAATCCCTGACCCGACTCGGTCCGCGGCAAGCCATTATCGATGCCGCAGTCGTCCGTGTGCCCAATCAGGACCACACCGGGACTGGCCTCGACGTGCTTGTAGTCGGCCACGTCGATCAGCATGGTCGACAGCCGGCCATTCTGAATCCAGCCGTGGAAGACTGGAATAACATCGTCCAGGTTCACTGGCGCGTCACCATGCAGTTCAAAGCGCAGGATGAGCCGTTGGGGCTGTTCCATAACCAATGCCCTCCCCTACAGCTGAATGCCGCCGGTGGTCGGCGTCGCGGCCGCGGCAATGCGGCCGTCGCAGGCATGGGCAGCCTCGATGAACAGATAGGCCTCTTCGATCGTCTCGTGGGCCGCCACCGCATCCGGATCCTCGACACGCTGCCGGTGGTGCTTGAACAGGTACTGGCCAAACTTGCCCTTGGCAAAACGATCAAAGAACAGTTCGGTATCGTAGAAGCGGCTCTTGAACTCCGCCACAATCTCAGTTTCGTCGTTGGTGATGTCCACCGTCTGGCCGCGCAGCAGGGCCCTGGCCGCAAGCACCATCGACTGCACCGCCCCGGCGTAGGCCTCGCTGTGCCGCCCGTCGTCCATGGAAATTTGCGCCTCGAACACCTCGGCCTCCGCCCGCGCAATCTCCAGGGTGAACAGCGACACGACCTCGCCGGCACATTCGCCGACGCCGATGTCGCCGGTGGTGAACTCCCGGGGATCGCCCCAGTCGCTGTAGAACTGGGGACTGTCCTCGTACAGGGGGATCTGGGTGAAGGGCTTGAGCAGTTCGCGAATGTTTTTCTTGCCGAAGCGGTCGACCCAGGACTGGAACGATTCGCCGTCTTCGCGGTCGGTGTGGAATCGGTTGGTCAATTCGGTCAGGACTTCGGGCACGGAGCGCGACGGGACGGCCCCCACGGCCAAGCCGTAGCTGCCGGCGTTCTCCTGCCACTGGCCACCCAACACCACCTGGAAGTGGGGCACGGTCCGCTTGTTGCGGTGGCGGCTGTTGCCAAAGAAGCCGATGTCCGCCACATGATGCTGGCCGCAGGAGTTGAAGCAGCCGCTGATCTTGATCTTCAGCTCCTGGACCTCGGGTGGCAGTTCCTCCACCTGTTGGGCCAGTCGCGCGCCCAGTTCCCCGGCCAAACCGCGGGACGAGGCAATGCCGAGCTTGCAGGTGTCCGTGCCGGGACAGGCGGTGATATCCGCAATGCTGCCGGCCCAGGCCGTGGCCAGATCGGCCGCCTTCAGGTCCGCGTACAGGTCGCGCAGATCCTGGTCGGCAACCCACCGCAGAACGAAGTTCTGTTCCACGGTGGTGCGAATGTGGTCGCCCACGTACTTGCGGGCGATGTCCGCCAGGTCCAGAGACTGCTGCACGGTCAAATCGCCAAGCGGCAGGGCGACGTGCACGACGGAGAAACCTCCCTGGCGCTGCCGATAGACGTTGGTGGCGAACCAGCGTTCGTACTCGGGATCGGAATCCCCGTACTCGATGGCTATCGGCTGGCGCACCGGCTGCTCGGTGAAACCTTCGAGGCCATCCAGGTAGCTGGTCCAGCGGTCATCGTGGGGCAGGATCTCCCGCTCCTCAAAGACCAGCCGACTGAACTCCTCCATGCCCAGCTTGGCCACGAGGAACTTGATGCGGGCCCGGTTCCGGTTGCGCTTTTCGCCCAGCCGGGCAAAGACGCGGCAGACCGCTTGGGAGAGAGGCAAAATTTCCTCTTCGGACACGAATGCCTGCAAGAGGCGGGCTTGATGGGGTACGGCCCCCAGACCGCCGCCCACGTACATGTCGAATCCCCGAACCGTGCGGCCGTCGCGCACCTCGGTGCGGGCAATGAAACCCAGATCGTGCATTGACACCAGGCCGCAGGCCTCGTGTTCGCAGCCGGAGAAGGCAATCTTGAACTTGCGGCCGAAGTCCTGCACATCGTCGTGACCCAGCAGGAAGAAGGTCAGCGCGTCGGCATAGGGTGTGACGTCGAACTCCTCGGTACGGCACACTCCGGCCAAGGGACACGCCGTGACGTTGCGCACCGAGTTGCCGCAAGCTTCGCGGGTGGTGATGCCAACCGCGGCCAGGCGGCGCATCAAGTCGGGGGTGTCCTCCACATGGACAAAGTGCAACTGGAAGTCCTGCCTCGTCGTGATGTGCAGGATCCCGTCGGAGTATTCGTCCGCCAGTGCGGCCAGAACTTCCAACTGGTCCGGCTTGAGGCCGCCCCAGGGAATTTTGATCCGCTGCATGCCGGGCGCATCCCAAAACGTGTCGGGACCCTTGACGGCCTCGCCCGACGGAAAATTGAGTTCCTGTTCCCGAATGCCGTCGTGCCGTTTGCCGTTGTCGTACCGCTGCCCGTAGACCCCTCGCCGCAGCCGGGTCTCGGCGAATACCTTGTCCTCCAAGGTGCCATTGAACACCAGGCCCATCTGGCCTTCGAAGGTGTCTACCTCCTGTGCCCAGCTTTCGGGAATCTGATCCTGGAGGGCGGACTTCCAACTGTTGGCCATGGGGACTCTCTCAAATGAAATGGACGAAGGCACGGATCGAGCCTTCTCTGGGCATACGCCTGGACCGGCCGGGGCAAACCATGACGAGGGCAGCGCGGACCGCCTTCGGCCACGTCGGACAGGCAAAAAAACAGGCCCGTCCAACGACGAGCCTGCGGTCTTGCGATGCTCGCTCCTGTCGGATGGAGCACCGCGCCAAACGGAGTTCGCCGTCTATCCGGAAGGACAGCAACTACACGAGCAGCTGCAACTACACGAGCAGCTGCAACTGGTACGGCAACAGCAGCAGCCGCAGTTGCAAGTTGAGCAGGCCTGGCAGGCCGAGCAACAACTCGAGATTTTGGCAGCGCCAAGCTGACACTGCATTCCAGAATCGATTCTCTCCATGATTGGATCTCCTTACTTCGAGTCGAAGAGTAACGGTCATCCAACACCACCGATTCTAACACAGGGCCAAAGCAGCTTGCACCGCATGTTGATGGCGGCGCCCTGTATCAGTTTCGCAGGGCGCGGACCGAGCCATGCGCACGAGCCATTGTCCAGTCCGGGTGTACTTCACGACAACCTACAAGGGGGCTTTGCCGCGGTCGTCAATCCCGCCCCAACCTTGGCCAATGTCCATGTCCACACCAGGTCCCACCCCTTCATAAGCCGCACCTGACGGCTCCGTGCGTACCTGATCTTTCCGCGTCGGGCGGTCTATCTTCCTGGACCGCAAACATTTCTTCACCATACATTGGGGAACGGCGCCAGCGCGGCAGCGTGGCACACCAGCTGGGCCTCGCTTGATGGTGCGCGACCCTACCGGTGTCGGTCGTGTTCGTGTTCCTGCAGCGGCATTCCATTCAAAGAATGGCATTGCACGGGCAAGGGTTGAAGAATCTGCTTGGTTCACCGGGTTTCCGGTGGCTTGTTCGTTTGGGTGTCGAATCGTTTGGCATAGCTTCAAGGCCACAGTGGCCGGAAAATTGGGACTTCGGGCAAAGACCCCGATTGGAATGGTGACAACATCGGCAGCAGCCGACCTGCGACGACACACACCTTCAATCCCGCTTCCCGGCCCGGATTCGGTGTCCACTATGACGGCCGGACCGGGTGGCAGTGGCTTCAGTCCCCAAACGGGAACGCGAACTTCACAATTTATGTTTTCTTGATTCGCCCCTGTAGGCGAGCAACGATTCCTGCGCCGTGTGCCACCTACGCTGTATCTGGTCGGCTGGCAAGGTGCATCCCATCACTCGGGTCAACCGTGTCCAACCGACTCCCGCATTCATCCCATCACCCATAGGACACAGACCATGGTGCAATTGAAGTCGTTGCCACGCCCTGCGAGGCTTGTCAGCCTCAGCCTCCTCCTGGCCTTGCTGACTACGGCCGCCGTGCTGATGGCTGCCGTCCGGCAACCGGTGTTCGGACAGTCCGCACCGCCTGCCGGCCCGATGCTCGATGCCGGCACAATCTATGACCGAATGACCGACAGCGTGGTTCGCATAGAGGCCACCGGAGGCGACGAAACCGCGTTTCTTGGCGATATGGATCTGGACGCGCTGCAGGACCGCCTGCCCCCCGCCATCAGGAACCAGATACAGGAGGGATTCGCCGATGGACGCCGGGGTTCCGGTTTCTTCTTCGACAACGCCGGCCATATTGCCACCAGCAACCACGTGGTTGACGGCGCCGAGGCCATTCACGTTGTATTCGCTGACGGAACCTTCGCGGCAGCCGAGATTGTCGGCCAGGATCCACACTCGAATCTGGCGATCCTCGCTGTATCCGACCTTGACCGCGCAATCGCCCCGCTGCCGGTGGCGGACAACGCGGCACTGAAAATCGGCGACTCCATCTATGCCTTCGGCTACCCGGGCAATCTGTTCGGTACGCTCACCCAGGGCATTGTCAGCGGATTCGAGACTGGGCCGGCCAGCGAGACGGGATACTCGGTACCCAACATGATCCTGAGCAACCTCAACCTCCTGCCCGGACATTCCGGCGGTCCGTTGGTCAATGCGTCGGGCGAGGTGATTGGCATCGCCAACGGAAGGCTTCAGGGCTTCATGGGCGAAGGCTCCCTCAGCCGCAATGTTCCGGCAAGCATGCTGACCCGCGTCGCACCGGATCTGCTCGCCAATGGCAGCGCCACCTACCCGCAGCTGGGGCTGTCCGGCGGCAACCTGTCCGTTGCACAGGCGACCGCCATCGGCTTGGACACCATCCACGCAGGGGCGTTTGTCAACCGTTTGCAGCCGGACGGTCCGGCGGCAAGCGGAGGCATTGAGGAGGGCGACATCGTGGTGTCGCTTGGCGGCAACCAAGTGCGCACATTCAGCGAAATGGTCGGCATGTTGATCCTGGACTACAACGCAGGCGATGAGGTGTCGGTCGGAGTCCTGCGCGATGGCAAGACGGTCGATCTGACGGTTACTCTCGGCACACGAAGCTAGAACGCGCGGGTCTTGCCAGACCCGAAGCCGGTTTTCGGCCGGCCTAATTTGCTCCAAGGACCGGGTTCGGACCCGGTCCTTGGTTTTGGCATTTTGGCCACCAGCCGGAAGCGGTACCATCCCTGCCCTGAACAAGCCGGATTGTTCTGGGCATCGCGGATCCCAGGTGCTAGAATCCGACGCTTGGAGCACCCCTCCACCCCTCAGCATCCCCAACAGGCACTTTACATGGGCCAGATCGTCAACCGCGAGGTAGTTCTTGCGTCCCGTCCGGACGGCATGCCAACTCCCGAGAACTTCGAAATCCGGGAATCGGTAGTACCGGACCTTGGCTCGAACGAGCTGCTGATTCGGAACAAGTTCATGTCCGTGGATCCCTATATGCGGGGACGCATGCGGGCGGGCAAATCCTACGCGGCCCCCTTCCAGGAGGGCGAGGCCATGTACGGTGGCGCCGTCGGCACGGTGGTGGCATCCAACAATGCCAACTGGAAGGAAGGCGACGAAGTCGTAAACTCGTCGGGTTGGCGGGAATACACGGTGTCCACGGGCATGGGCCTGAACCGTGTCGACACCTCCATTGCCCCCATGCAGAGCTTCCTGGGCATCGCCGGTATGCCCGGCCAGACTGCCTATTTCGGACTGCTGCGCGTTGGGGAGCCCAAGCCTGGCGAAACCGTCTTTGTATCCGCGGCGTCCGGCGCGGTGGGCGGACTGGTGTGCCAGATCGCCAAGCTCCATGGCTGCCGCGTGGTCGGCAGCGTCGGGTCAGCGGCCAAGGCCCAGTGGCTGCGGGACGAGGCCGGAGTTGACGAAACCATCGTCTGGCGGGATACCGACGACCTGAGCGCCGAACTCGGTCGCGCCTGCCCCGACGGCATCGACGTTTACTTCGAAAATGTGGGTGGCGAGCACCTGCAGGCGGCTCTGGCCAACATGAACATGTACGGACGCGTCGCGGCCTGCGGCATGATTTCCACCTACAACGCGCGCACGCCCCAGCCGGGACCGAGCAACTTGATGCTGATCGTCGGCAACCGGATTCGCATTCAGGGATTCATCGTGTCGGACTTCGCAGAGGACACGGACCAGTTCTACGCGGATCTCAAGAAGTGGATTGACGCCGGTCAAATCAAGTGGCAGGAAACCATCGTGCACGGGATCGAACAGGCACCGCAGGCCTTCATCAATCTGTTCACCGGAGCCAACAACGGCAAGATGCTGGTCCAACTGCACGACTGACGGACCTTCCGCCTGCCGGCGAGGACCATGTCCATGGCATCACTCCCGTTTTCCTTGGTAGCCCGCCTACCGTTGCCCGGCGACAACGTTGCCATTGCCACGCGCCGGCTGGAAAGAGGCACCGAGATCGCGACGGAACAGGGCACGTTCGCCTTGGATGCGACGGTCCTGGAGGGACACCGCTTCGCCATCGAGCCGATCGCAGCCGGCAAACAGTTGCTGTCCTGGCAGATGCCGTTCGGCACGGCCGCGGTCGGGATCGAACCGGGCCAGTATGTGTGCAACGACGGCATGTTGGAAGCGTTGGCAGGCCGTGCGGTGCAAATGGACCTGCCCGAAACCCCGAACTTTGAAAGCGAAATCCCGCCGTTTGTTCTGGATGCCGAAACGTTCCAGCCCGGCGAACCGGTGCCGGTCAAACCCGTTCCGGACACGTTCATGGGCTATCCCCGGACCGGAGGACGCGGCAGCGGCACGCGCAACGTAATCCTGCTGCTGGGTACATCGTCTCTGGCCGGCGGCTTTGTCCGGGCCCTGGAAGCCAAGCTCCAGGCCGATGCCAACACCCTTGACAACGTCGACGCGATCGTGGCCGTGGCCCACACCGAAGGTGCGGTTCCGGACCCGAACAACCTGGAGTTGGTCCTGCGGACCCTGGCCGGGTTCGTAATCCATCCCAACGCCGCGGCGGTGTTGGCGGTGGACCATGGGACCGAACCCGTCAACAATCGGGCGCTCGCGGCGTGGATGGCCGACAAGGGCTACCCTGTCGGCCATGTCAAGCACGAGTTCCTGTCCCTCTCCGGAACCTTTGAAGAGGACCTTGACCGCGCCGCCGACACGGTTCGCAACTGGTATCCAGAACTGGCCCAAACACAACGGATCGCCCAGCCCGTATCGGAACTCAAGCTTGCGCTGCAGTGCGGCGGTTCCGACTCGTTTTCGGGCATCTCGGGCAATCCGCTGGCCGCCTGGGTGGCGCGCGAAATCATCCGCAACGGCGGGGGAGCCAATCTTGCCGAAACCGACGAGCTGATCGGTGCGGAACCCTACATCTGCAACAACGTCAGGGACCTAGCCACGGCCCGCGAGTTCCTGGACACCGTGGAGGCCTTCAAGGCGCGGGCAGCCCGCCACGGCCATTCGGCGGAGGGGAACCCGTCCGGTGGCAACAAGTTCCGCGGCCTCTACAACATCTTCCTCAAGTCCATCGGGGCCGCCATGAAGCGGGATCCGGACGTGCGGCTGGAGCACGTACTGGCCTACGGGCAACTGATGGAGGAACCGGGATTCTGTTTCATGGACAGTCCCGGCAACGACTTGGAGAGCATCGCCGGCCAGGTGGCCTCGGGTTGCAACATCATCTTCTTCGTAACCGGCAACGGATCGATTACAAACTTTCCCTTCGTGCCCACCGTCAAAATAGTTACGACCACCGAGAGATTCGACTTGCTCCAGGGCGACATGGACATCAATGCGGGCCGGTACCTGGACGGCACGCCGATGGACGACCTGGGCCGGGACCTTTACGCACGGACCTTGGCCGTGGCCGGTGGCGAACGAACGGTGGGAGAGAAGGCTGGGCACTCCCAAGTACAGCTGTGGCGCAACTGGGCTCTGGACTCCGACGACCAAGCGATGGTCCCACCGGCACCGATACAGACTGGCAAGGCCATTCAGGTGGTCAATGGTCGCGGCGATCTCGACTTCGCGTTTCCGGGGATTCGCCGCGGGGACCGGGTACTCCCCCGGGACATGAACCTGATCGTGCCGACGAGCCTCTGTTCCGGCCAGATTGCCGCCCTGGCAGTGCGGCGACTGTCCAATGTACTGGGTGCAGCCGGCAACTTTGCCACCGTGGTTCACCACGAGGGATGCGGAGCCTCAAGCGGTACGTCCGAGGAACTGTATGCCCGAACCCTGGCCGGCTATGTCCGCCATCCCCAGGTTCGTCACTGCCTGCTCATGGAACACGGCTGCGAAAAGACCCACAACGATTTCATGCGGCACGTTCTGGAGGACATTGGGGGGGAAACGGACAACCTTGGTTGGGCCAGCGTGCAGTTGGACGGCGGCATCGCCCCGGTTCTTTCGAAGGTCGAGGATTGGTTCCGGAGCAGGTTGGAAAGCGAACCCACCGTTGTCCCGGAGATCGGATCCCTGGACCAGTTGCGGATCGCCCTGGGCCATGTTGGTGGCCTTTCCGACTCCGACCAAAGAATTTTGGCAAGTTTGGCCACCACCGTCACCGCGCACGGGGGCCTGGTGGTAGTGCCGGCCAACGCCGACTGGCTGTCGCTGATTCCCGAAGCCACCGATGCCGGTCCCACGCTGGCCTATGCCCAACAGGCCGCGGAACACGGCCTGCACCTGATGGATTGTCCGACGGTGCACTGGGTGGAAACCCTATCCGGACTGGGGGCCACCGGCCCGGATCTGATTCTGGTCCTCGTTACCGGCCATCCGGTGCAGGGCCATCCCTTCATTCCGACCGTGGAATTTGGTTTGGATCCCAATGCAAGCCCCGATCTTGACCTTGCCCTAGACCCCAACCTGCCCGTATCCGAGCAAGTCGCCCGGATACTCTCGGTGGCCGAGGAAGTGCTGTCCGGGAGCCGGAAGGTCCGGGCGTTGCAAACGGGCAACATCGACTTCCAGATCACGCGCGGCCCAACCGGCATTTCGCTGTAGGCGCGGCCCCTGCGTCACGAGGCACATCTGGTTGGCTGTACGCAAGCCGGGTCCACCGCAGCGGTTCCACGCAGGACAAGCAGATTTCCATCCGCCTGTCCAAAGCCTCAGACGGATTCCACCTGTCAGCAGGCTTGTCCATGGGTCCCTATAGGGCTCTTTGGAAAGTTTCGGACCGCCATCAACAGAGGAATCAAAATGGATGCAATCGGTGAAATGCATCTCATAGCAGATGAGTTGCACAGCATTGCAGATCTGGGATTGCACTTTGCCCAATCCGAATACGACAAGGCCAGGTACGGCAGAGTTCGATCGTTGAGCGCCCAGTTGATTGCCGCGATCGAAGGCAGTACGACCAATGCAGTACTGGAGAGCTGGGAAACGGTGATTCGCGCCACTCCCTTTGTCTCTGCCGATGCGGCCGTGTTTCGGGAAGGACATATCCTCCTAATCAAACGTGAAGACAACGGCCTTTGGGCATTGCCGGGTGGAGCGACAGAGGTTGGCGAGACATGGGCGGAATCTGTGGAGCGAGAACTTCGCGAAGAAACCGGGGCGCAGGGATCCGCTACGGAATTGCTCGGAGTGTTTGATGCCCGTCTGTGGGGGAGTCGTGCCAAGCAACACGTCTATGCCAGCATTTGGCTGGTTGAAATCGACGAACACCAAATCCCCTTTGCAGGTCCGGAGACAACGGACGTAGGGTTTTTCGCCGAGGATGCCCTGCCTGATCTGTCGCCAGGCCACAAGGAGCGTGTGCCGGCAGTGTTCAAACTTGCGCGGGGAGATTTGTCCACCCCCTACTTCGATCCAACCAATCGCTCGAGGCGTGCCGCGACAAGTCGGTAGGGGCTGACATTGGAAGACGATTCAGCCAAAATAGTTTGGAAATAGTTTCCAGGTTCACTGGAGGAGGGTCTCATACCCATGAATTCGGAATTCAACGGCCTCAATATGGGGTTGGGCACGATCGCCCGCCTTTCGCCTGCCAAGTCACGATCCATCTCGGCCGAGAACTTGGACGGCGCACCCGGACAGGGAGGGCGCGCCACCGAAGGAACCGGCGCGGATGCCGCCCGGGAACTGGGCCATGGCTGGAAGGTGTCCCCCAGCATCCATCTTGCTCCCGAGTCCGTGACCCCGATTGCGGACATCGAAGGTCCGGGGCAGATTCAGCACATCTGGTTTGCCTGCCGTCCCGAATACTTCCGGTCGCTGGTGTTCCGCGCTTATTGGGACAACGAGGACAACCCGTCCGTCGAAGCCCCCTTGGGCGACCTGTTCTGCAACGGCTGGACCGAGCCGGTCATGGTGAACTCGCTGCCTGTCTCGGTCAACGCCGTCGGCGCGCTGAACAGCTACTGGCCCATGCCCTTTCGCAAACACGCCCGCATTGAAATCGTCAACCTGAGTCCGGAACCGGCCCACGGGTTCTATTACCAGGTCGACTACACGTTGACAGACGTGCCGGAGGACGTAGCCTACTTCCATGCCCAGTGGCGTCGGATCAATCCCCTGCCCTACAAGGATGTCTACACCGTGCTGGACGGTGTAGAGGGCCGCGGCCACTACGCAGGTGTTTACGTCGCCTGGGGATCCAACAACAACGGCTGGTGGGGCGAAGGTGAGATGAAGTTCTACCTGGACGGCGACGAGTGGCCCACCATCTGCGGCACCGGAACCGAGGACTACTTCGGTGGCGCCTGGGGGTTCCACGGCGTCGGCCTTGAGGGATACCAGACGTACTCAACCCCGTATCTGGGATTCCATCAGGTCATCGAGCCGGACGGGTTCCTGCGCAGTCAAACGCGTTTCGGCATGTATCGCTGGCACATCATGGATCCCATCCGGTTCGAACAGGATCTGCAGGTGACTCTCCAAGCCTTGGGCTGGCGCAAACCCAAGGAGGGCAAGCGCAGGTATCTGGCCCTGCAGGACGACATCGCCTCAACTGCCGTGTGGTACCAGGCCGAACCCCACAACCAGTTTCCCCTGCTCACGGATCTGGACCATCTGGAAGTCGTCTGAGCGTCCGACAACCACCACGGACCATCCGATCCCGCCGGATCTTCGGCGTGGCCCACAGCAGTGGATCCAAAAAACTGTCCGCTGACGTTTCTTGATGCAGGGCCCCACGCCGGATCCGGTTTGGGGCATGCCGGAGGGTGCCTATCCGCTTGGCAGGCCGTGTTGCACCTGTGCGGACACATGCGTGTCGATGGCGGACAGGAACACCTCGCCAAACTTGGCGAGCTTGACATCGCCAATGCCATGGACGGATTTCAATTCCGGAAGGCTCCGGGGCTTGCGGACGGCCATCTCAATCAAAGTCCGATCGGAGAAGATCATGAAGGCCGGCACGTTGTGGGTGCGGGCAAGGGTCAGCCGCGTCTCCCTCAAATGCTCGAACAGCTCCCGGTTCTCCCGATCCGCCAGCGCATCCTGCTTCCCTTCGTTTCCGGATTCTGAACGACTCCGCTCCAACGCATCCTGCGAGTCGATGCGGGGACTTTCCCGGGACATGCCGGGGGGGCCTTCGCCGATCGTGAGTCCCCGCTGCATCTGATCGGTTCCGTGCCTGTCGATAGCCGACAGGAACACCTCGCCGAACTTCTTGACCTTGACATCACCCACACCATGGACCAATTTGAGTTCCGCAGGTGTCCGGGGCCTGCGGGCGGCCATGTCTGTCAATGTCCGGTCCGAGAAGATCATGAAGGCCGGCACGTTGTGGGTGCGGGCGAGGGTCAGCCGCGTCTCTCTCAATCGCTCAAACAGCTCTTGGTCCTTCCGTTCCACCAATGCATCGTGCTTCTCCTCGCTTCCTGGGCCTGGACGGCTCCGGCCCGTCACCACCTGCGGGTCAATCCGAAACCTGAAGGTTTCCGCGCCGGACAACAACCGCCGTCCCTTGGGCGTTATGGACATCCCGCCCTTGCCGCCAATGTCGGCTGCCAGAAAACCGCCTGCCACCAGCTGGCGAACAATGGACCTCCATTCATCCTTGTTGTGTTCGCGGCCCACCCCGAAAGTGGGCAGGGAGTCATGACCCCATTCCTGGATCCTGGTCGTCGCGTTGCCCAGCAGCACATCAATCAGATAGGCTGCTCCGAATCGCTGCCCGGTACGGTGGGCCGCGGACAGGACTTTCTGTCCCTCGACCAACCCCTCCCTCACCTCGGGCGGGTTCCGGCAGTTGTCACAGTTGCCGCAGGGCTCTTCCAACCGTTCGTCGAAGGCACCCAGAAGTGCCTGCCTGCGGCAACCCGCCCCTTCGCAGTAGCCGAGCAGCAGGTTCAGGCGCTGATGTTCATGACGTTGGAATTCGGGATCGGCATCCGACTCCTCAATGAAACGGCGCCTTTGCACAATGTCCGCCAAGCCATAGAGCATCAGGGTGTCGGCTGACAATCCATCCCGTCCCGCCCGTCCAATCTCCTGGTAGTACGCTTCCATGCTGGCAGGCAGGTCGGTGTGAAAGACAAAGCGGATATCCGCCTTATCGATCCCCATGCCGAAGGCGACTGTCGCAACCATGACCACGCCGTTTTGCGACATGAACATCTGCTGGTGCTCAAGGCGCTCGGATGCGTCCAACCCGGCATGGTAGGGCAGGGCGGCAACACCATGGGAACGCAGCAGCGCGGCTGTATTCTCGGTTGACTTCCGGGACAGACAGTAGACGATGCCGCTCTGTCCCGGATGGGAGCGCACGAATTCCAGCAGCGTCCGCTGAAGATTTCGGCGAGGTTGGACCGCGAGGTGAATGTTGGGACGATCGAAGCCCTGGCTGAACACTCGTCCCGAGCGGTTGAACAGCTTCTCGCAGATGTCGCGTCGGGTTGCGCGGTCCGCGGTGGCCGTAAATGCCGCAATCGGAACATCGGGGAACAGATCGCCCAACTGGGACAGACCCACGTAGTCCGGTCTGAAAGCCGGCCCCCACTTCGAGATGCAGTGGGCCTCGTCCACGGCAATGAGGTTGATGGGAAGGCGCTGCAGCGATGCAATCATGCGCGGCTGCATCATACGCTCGGGTGCCAAGTACAGCAGCTTCGCATGTCCGGCAGACACCTGTTGCCATGCGGCCAGATTGTCGGAACGGCTCCGGTTTCCGTTAATGGTCTCCGCGGCTACGCCGGACAACCTCAGTGCCGCCACCTGATCGTCCATCAGGGCGACCAGCGGCGAAACCACCAAAGTAAGCCCGTCCAGGACGAGCGCGGGCAACTGATAACAGAGAGACTTGCCGGCGCCGGTAGGCATTACCCCCAGCACGTGGTTGCGCTGGAGAATGGCCTCAATGATGTCCGCTTGACCCGGACGCAGACTTGGGAAGCCGAAGACCCGTTCCAGGATGGGTTGATAGGCATCCGACAGCATTGAATGCACTTGGTATCGCCGTTGTTGAATTCCGAATTCGACCGATAGCCCATGGCGGGCCTTGGTTCAATCGTCGTCGGTCCAGTCCCCAGGGAACTGCACCGCGGACGAACACCGGTCTCAAAGCCGTCCCAAGGTTTGGACCAGCGCAATCTTGTGGCACTTGGCGGCATCCGCCTTGGTTGTTGCGGCGCATGGCTGCACTGGACCTGAGCGTCACCCCCTACCAATTGGTAAACGAACCGTCCAAGCGCCGTAGCTGAGGCATTTCCCGTTCCTGCGCTGGAGCACTGCGAGCCAATTCCCGGTCGAATTCGATTCCCAGGCCCGGACCTTCCGGCGGCAACAGCGATCCGTCCTTCCATTCGGGTTGACCCCGACAGACATCGGTCAGGAACGTTCCGGGTTTGGCCGGCTGTTCCTGCACCCCGAAGTTGCTGGTGGCCAGGTTCAAGTGCAGGCAGGCCATGGACGATACCGGGCCGAGAGGGTTGTGCAGAGCCAGTTTGATGTAGTGGGTTTCACACCAGCCGGCGATCTTGCGTGCCTCTGTCAGACCGCCCACGATACACAAATCAATCCGCGCGTAGTCGATCCACTCCTCTTCGATCATCTGTCGGAACTCCCACTTGGACGAGAAGTGCTCTCCCGCCGCCAGTGGCACCGATGTGCGGGGACGGAGCGTTTTGAAGGAGTCCTGATTCTCGGCGCGCAGTGGATCCTCGACGAAGAACGGATGCAGCGGCTCGAACTCCTTGCATAACCAAAGCGTGTCCGGCAGATCCAGACGCGTGTGGACATCGAAGCACATTTCGATGTGGTCGCCCACCGCTTCCCGGACGGCCTCGGCCTGAGCAATCGCCGCCAAGACCGACTGCCTTGGCTCCAAGATGTCACCATCCGAAGGCAGGCCCCACCGAATGAACTTCCATCCTTCTTCCTTGGTCTCCAGGCACGACTCGACCAAGGGTTCAATGTCCATCGAGTGACCGGCATTGTGGGGATAGCAGACCACACTGTCCCTTACCCGGCCGCCGAGCAGGTCGTAGACCGGCACGCCAAGGACCTTGCCCTTGATGTCCCACAGCGCGATGTCAATCGCGGAAATCGCGGCCGACACGATCCGCTGTGCGGGAAAGAACCCGCCCCGAAACATCAACTGCCACAGGTGCTCGGTCCGCATCGGATCCTGTCCCTTCAGCACCTGGTCGAAGTGCCGAACGGCCCCTTCCACCGCCAGCTCGCGGCTGGTGATGCCGGCCTCGCCAACGCCCGAGATGCCTTCGTCCGTGTCGACCACCACGAATAGGAAGTTGCGGCTGCCATTCCAGACGCGGAACGACTCGATGCCTGTAATCTTCATGCCTGTTCGGTCTCCGATGGGGACTACAGAAGTGCTGACAGGACCTTGATGGTCCCGTCAATGGTTTCCTCAACGTCCGTGTTGCTCATCGTGGGCATCACGTGCAGCTGTACCGCGCGCGACAACAGGTCCGTGCTGACAGGACACATGTCCGGCGAATACTCGATGTCGCGCCGAGCCCACGACCAGGGACCACCTGCCTCCGACCACTGCATCTTGTTGAGGACCGAGTGCCAAGAGGCGTACACGTGCTGGTCCACACCTTCCGGATCGAACATGCGCCCGGCACTGATGTTCTCGGCGGCGAGAGCCGTTCCCACACGGCCAGCATCCTCCTGGGTGGGCAGGAACATGACCAGGGACACGGCCGTATCGCCTTCCTCGTCATGGAGACGTCGGAAGCCAATCCCTTTCTCGGCAGCAACCTCACCAATTCCGTTCTTGATGAGCCCTTTGCGTACCCGCATGGCATCCACGATCCGTTTGCGCTTGGCCAACTGCACCCGTCCCGCGGCCGCGATCATTTCGTTCATGCGGAAGTTCAGTCCCCACATCAAACGGCTTTCGGGCACCTCCACAAGGCGCGACGCGAACGGGTCGTGGAACATGGTGGCCCGCGTGTAGACCTCGTCATCATCGGTGATCACCATGCCGCCCTCGCCGGTTGTGATGATCTTGCTGGCCTGGAGACTGAAGGCACCTACATCGCCAATGCTGCCCAGCGCCTTGCCTCCAAAGGAGCCGCCGTTGGCCTGTGCCGTGTCCTCCAACACCAGCAGGCCGTGTTCCTTGGCAATCTCCACGATGGCCGTCATGTTGGCAGGAACTCCTCGCATGTGCACCGGCATGATGGCCTTGGTGTACGGGGAAATGTTGGCCCGCACCGCATCAGGGTCCAAGGTAAGCGAGTCGTCGACTTCGGTGATGATGGGAACGGCTCCGATGGCCAGGATGGCCGACACGGATGCAATCCAGCAGAAAGCCGGCACAATCACTTCGTCTCCGGGTCCTACACCCAACCCCTGCAGCGAACAGAGCAAGGCCGCCGTGCCCGATGTAACAGCCAGTGCATGCTTGGTTCCATTGGCTTCCGCCATCTCGAGCTCCAGTTGCCTGGCCGGTGAATCTCCCTCATCACCCATGAAGCGATACAGGTTGCGGCCCCGGATTACCTCAACGACGGCCCTCTCCTCGTCTTCGGTATAGGCCAACAACCCCGGCAACGGAGCTTCTGGCGGTGTGGAGCGGGCCGGGGTGCCTTCGGCGATGGCCAGCGTATCTGTGTTTGTTGCGGTCATGGCGTTCCACCCAATTGGGGTTGACAGTTGGATGCCATTACATTACATCAGGCGCACAAGGAAGAGGCTGGTACCGGCTTGCCCGCCCAAACGTTTGTCCAAGCAGCCTCAAAAACATTTCTTACGGTCCCATGCGCTGTCCCGTTCCTTGCGGGCGAAGGCAGACATGGGAGTGTGAAATTCGCTGTTTGGGCGGTTGGCAGCGATACCCTAGAGGTTAATCGGAACCAAGTTCCATAGTTCGACAAAGATCCGGCGACCCGAAACGGTGCGCGCGGAAGGGACCGGGAGGCCGAAGTGACCGAAGGAAGTGGATACGGGACTTGCAGGCAGTTTGAGAATCAGGACCGGGGGTTAAGCGCGCAGAACCGCAAACGCTGGAACGCTCTCTCCAAAGCAAGGGTCCTTTATGCCAGGCCATTCCTTACCCTGAACCGTACAGAGGCACACCGCTTCCTGGACACCGAAGGGCTGATGGATCCTCCAGAAGGGAAACGAGTGCTGGTGTTGGCAGGGGGTGGCGGTCAGCAATCCGCCTGCTTGGCCTTGCTTGGCGCAAAGGTAACCGTATTGGACCTGTCGGATGAGCAGTTGGAACGCGATCGGGAAGCGGCCCGTGCGCTTGGACTTCAACTGGACTTGCATCAGGGCGACATGCGAGATCTGTCTCGGTTCGATGGAAATTCTTTCGATATGGTCTATCACCCGCATTCCATCAACTTCATCCCCGATGTCGATGAGGTGTTTGCAGAAGTGGCACGGGTGTTGGCCCCTGGGGGACAGTACCGGGTGGACTGGCACAACCCGTTTACCCAGCTGGTCGACGACGAGAGTTACAGGGACGGGGTGGGATATGGACTGCTCCATCCCTATCGGGACGGCGAAGTGGACCTACAAGCCGTGTTTGGTTCAGACCAATGGCCTGTGGAACTGGCGGACGGTTCGATTGTGTCGATGGATCATCCGCGCAGCTGGGTTCATACCCTGGGAACCTTCGTGGGGAGCCTGGCCCGCAACGGATTTGTAATTTTGGGCATTGGAGAGGAAACCTCGACCGACGACGAAGCCGAGCCTGGCAGTTGGGAGCATTTCAAGCGGATCACGGTTCCCTACCTGCGGGTATGGACACGCTTGGTGCCGGACGCATTTGGTTCTACATAGCGATGACTGTTTATCATCGCGTGACAGCGTCCATGGCTTCACGTGTCCAACGATCCCATGGTGTAAGGGAGCAGAGTCTTCGTTGACGGTGCCTGGGTTCTTTCTCGACACCCTCATGCATGATGGACGTCCTAAGGACGGCCAAGCTGCGGGGTAGAATCGGGCCTCGGCACACGCGGGAGTCGTGAGATGAATGCGGTTGCAATTCGGGAGCGGACCCAGGCGGCACCCAACGGGCGCACGGAGGAACTACACCCCGATGCCAACCCGTATATGACACAGGAAGCACGGGCGAAACGGGCCGCGTGGCGGCTGGCCCACCCGGAGGCTTGGCGCGCCCACCTCAAGCACCTTGTCTATTACGACCCGGAATACGCGTACGATGTCGGGCACGAGTACGAGGACGACTGGACCACCGATCCGGACCATGCCGGCAACGGCATCGAATTCGCGGAATACGACGAGGACGGCGTTTTGGAGCCCATCGATGACCGACGAACGATGCTCGAGGGAAGCATGCTCTTCCTGCTCCGCAAACTGCTCGGCAACCGCGCCGAGTCCCAGGGACGCCTTTATTTCCCCGGTCCCGTCGCGGAGCACCTGCGGCTCCGGACCCAGCAGGGCCGCCGCAGCAGCTACGTAAAACCGGATCTGATGGTGTTCCCGCCGGCCTACGAGCTGCCGGCGGAGGCGCACCGGGACCGCAGCGACTGTGCCCTGCGCGTGCATGAAGGCGCACCGCCGCCGGAACTGGCGGTCGAAATCCTGTCAGTCTCCTCCGTGGCGCGGGACTACGGGGTCAAGCGGGAGCTGTATGCGGCCCTCGGCGTGCACGAGTACTGGATATGTGACGTGGGCGGTATCCGCCATTCGAGCTCGCCCGTGGAACTGCAGGTGTACCGGTTGACAACTGATGGCACCTATGCGGAAGTTCCGCCGGCATGGACGGACGCGGCCCAGGACGACGCGCCGACGTTTTGGAGTGAGGTGTGCAACAGGCACGTTCACGTGATGCCAGGCGACTACGCGCCACGCTTCCAGTGGTACGACGAGGACCAAGGCCGCTGGCGGGACAACGAAACCGACGCACAGGACGAAAAGGAGCGGCTCCAACAGGAGAGCCGAGCGGAGGGACGAGCGGCAGGACGAGAAGAGGGTCGAGAAGTGGGACGGGAAGAAGGGCGGACGGAAGAAGCCGTCAACACAATGCGCGAATTCCTGAATATGGATCTGGATCCGGCGTACCTGGACCGGATCGAGGCTGTCTGGCGCCGGGATGGCCCGCCGTCCGATACCGCCCGGCGTATCCGGGCCGTGCTGCGCACTCCCAACGAATGGCGGACCCTGTTGCAAGTCCCGGACGCGGACGTCAACAACAGTCCCCACCGTGCTCCGCCGCCTCGGGACACCGCTCCTCAGTAGCACCGTGGTTCCTGCCAATGGGTGAGTACCGAACCCGTCCAAAACCGGGGGACAAGGCACGTTTCGCGCCTGATGAACATGGCTGTTCGTCCGATGGCCGACCGGAGGCTGGTATTCCGCATTACAGGGTTGTGGTCAAGGCGGTACACACCGGCACGAGACTTGTCAGATTTTCGGGTTTTGGTCCTGATCCAACGATGCTGATACAGTGCCGACGGCACACCGTTTCCAGAGATCAGTGCTGAATCGGATAGACTCCCGCTTGCTTTGGTGATTTCAGACACAACTTCCAGCCATGACTGAAGTATTTCGGATGCGCTTGGGCACAAGCGGTTATTACGAACAGCGCGCCATCGACGAAGGTGTTCTGATACTGGGATGGACACATGAAGATGTGACCGATTATTCGTGGGATGAAGTCAGATCAGCCATACAGAAAGAACATCCGGATGCAAAACCCAATACTATAGTCCAGTGGACTGGCATGACCCGTCAATTTTTGTTCGCATCCATTGGCGACTTCGTGATTGTCGATATGAAGACTCTTCAACGCGTGGCAGTCGGGAAGATCACCGGCCCTTACACCAAAGGCAACGATGATGAGCACTTGAGGCCGGTCGAGTGGCTCAGACTGGACATCGACAAGTCGGACCTGGGCGAGGACGTGCTAGGCACGCTGGGTACCCGACGGACATTCTCAGCGGTGGGATTTGTCAATGCCGTTGACCGGGTCAAACACATCATCACCACCGGCAAGGATCCCGGACCGAGCAGGCACTCAGTGGAGGCCACCGGGGTGACGCGTGGCGATTTGCCAGGAAGATTTGACCTTATGCTGCCCGTCCTCCGCGCATTGAACGACCTTGGCGGAGAGGCGTGGAAACAAGACTTGTTCGCTACGTTGGCGAACAATCTAGGCCTACCTCAATCAATGAGAGACATTCTTCACGGTGATGGGCCCCAAACCGAGTTTGACTATCAAGCTGCTTGGACACTTTCTTATCTGCGTGCAATCGATGCTGTCGATCGCATGGCATCAGGGTATTGGAAGATCACAGACACGGGTAGGTGTTATCTCCAGAACTTGACGAATGAAGAACTCATAGAACGGCATCGGAAGCTCGACAAACCTGTGAATGGCACGGTCAGGTACTCCGTGGACGACATTGTCCAAGACGGCTGTTTTATGGAACACCAGCGAATCTCCAACATCCTTGAGCGGCTACGGTCCAAGAAGAACCTGATCCTCCAAGGTCCGCCAGGCACCGGGAAGACGTGGCTGGCAAAAAGGTTGGCTTGGGCTCTCGTCGGCTGGAAGGATGCGCGCCACGTTCGCGCGGTCCAGTTTCATCCAAACCTATCCTACGAAGACTTCGTGCGCGGCTGGAGGCCATCCTCCGATGGCAAGCTGAACTTGGTGGACGGCCCCTTCCTCGAAATGTGTGAGGCGGCCATCAGGGATACCGAGGGTACGTACGTGCTCGTGATCGAAGAGGTCAACCGAGGCAATCCGGCCCAAATCCTGGGTGAAATGCTCACACTCCTGGAAGCCGACAAACGCAGTCCCGAAAGTGCCTTGGAGCTAACCTACAAGCGGGAAGGCGAACAGGGCATCCACCTCCCTCCCAATCTGTACGTCGTCGGAACGATGAACATTGCGGACCGATCGCTGGCTCTCGTGGACCTGGCTCTCAGGCGACGCTTTGCGTTTGTCGACTTGGTGCCCGAGATCGGTGAACGTTGGAAGAACTGGGTCAGAGACCGATGCGGATTCGATGAGTTGGTCCTGTCCGAAATCCAGGAGCGCATGGTGAATCTCAACCAGACCATCGAGTCCGATTCGAAACTCGGCAGGCAGTTTCAGGTTGGCCATAGCTACGTCACACCCCCGCCTGGCGTTGAAACCGACCCAGGCACCTGGTATCGGGACGTTGTGGAGTCGGAAATTGGTCCCCTCCTGGACGAATACTGGTTCGATGAACCATCCAAGGCGCAGCGGGAACGAGAGAGACTCCGGGAAGGATTGGACTGGCTGTAATCCAAGCCGATTCGGAGCGAGCCATGGGATTCATCGGGCGGATACCCATCCGCAACATCTGGCTTCTGATGTTCTATGCATCCGATCTGTACAGGCACATCGGCGACCGGAACGGCACGGTCGAAGAAAATCCAGATCCCCTCGCCGACCTGGTTGCGGAAATCCTGGCGCACCGCGTTGAACATCGCCTCCGGCGGCAACTGAGCACGGGGTTCCAACCCCGGGAAGCAAACCTGAGACGGGTCAAGGGCCGCATCGACCTGCTCCGCACCACCCGACACCGATTGCTGGACCAAGGGCTGGTTGCCTGCCGGTTCGATGAACTGTCGCTGGATACTCCGGCAAACCGCCTGGTGTTGGCTGCCTTGGAGACGATGGCGAACACCGTCCAGAATCGGGACCTCTGCTCGCGATGCGGTTCCCTGGCATTGCGGCTGCGCCGCGCGGGGGTCTCCGGCAAGAGGCCAACCAGGCGGCAGGTTGCTTCGGTTGCCGACAGCCGACTGCTGAGGGACGATGCAGCAATGATGGCCGCAGCTCGATTGGCCCTCGATCTGGCATTGCCGACGGAACAGGAAGGAATACATTCGCTGCCGGTGCCCGACCGGGAAGCACACTGGGCACGGCAGCTGTTTGAACGCGCGGTGGCGGGTTTCTACGATGTGGTTGCCAGCCCGTCGGGATGGAAAGTGCGGCCGGGAAAGCCGTTCAGATGGAACGAACAGGATCCTTCGCCCGGGCTCGATGCCATCCTGCCGTCCATGAAAACCGATATCGTCCTCGATCACGAGGATCGTGGTCACCGGATCGTGATCGATACCAAGTTCACCGAAATTGTCAAAGCTGGCCACCGCAGAGAGTCAACCCTCAACAGTGGTTATATCTACCAAATGTACGCCTACATCCGTTCTCAGGAAGGCCAAGGGGATCCAATGGCTGATCGTGCATCCGGCCTGCTCTTGCATCCAGCGGTTGGTTCCGACTTGGACGAGGGCGCGGAGTTCCAAGGCCACAGGATTAGATTCGCGACCGTCGATCTCACAGCATCGGCCTGGGACATCCGCAACCGCCTGTTGCAAGTCATTCAAGTTCCCTTCACTGCAACCGCCTCGGACATGGCTCGATAGGTCCCAAGGGCCGACAACCGGTTGCTGCAAACCAACACAGGAAGTTTCGACTACTTGGCAGGCAGCCGAAACCGATTCAACTTTCGCCTCAGCCACACACTCGCCCCGTGAGGATTTCCCAAGTCAAGCTGCATCCGGTCGCCACCAGGCGTCGTTCCGGCATTCGCAACCAGCACGTGATTGTCCGCATCGACACGGACAACGACTGGACCGGTTGGGGCGAGATGAGCGATCTCAGCCACCTTCCCGCCTGGCACTTCGATCTCGACAGTTTGGAGCAAACCCTTGCGGATGCGCTGACCAGTCAGGATCCCCGAAATCTGGCACGGTTGGAGGGAATGCTCCTGGATCTGTTCCCGATGGAAACCTACCTGTACAGTCGGTCGGCATCTGTCCGTCAGGGAGTGGATCTGGCCCTCCACGACTTGGTTGCCAAAGCCAACAACCAACCGGTATACAACCTGTTGGGCGGACGCGTGCGGGATAGGATGGATGTATGCCTTCCCATCTTCCGAATGCAAACCACGGACCAAGTGCAGGACCGGCTCAGGGTGCTGGCATGGGCATACAACCTCGGGTTCAGGCTTGTCCGGATTTACGTGGGAGCCTGTCCGGATGCCGACCACATACTGCTGAAGGCCATGGCCGAGACCTACGGGAACGAAATGCAGGTCAAGTCGTGGGACTTCTCGGGTGGTCTCCATTGGAAGGCCGCCCTGGCCGCGTCCGAGGCACTCAGCGAATACGGAACCTGCCAACTGATTGAAAGCCCCGCCCCGGCCCTGGACCTGGACGGACTGCGGGAGTTCCGGCAACGTTCCCGCCTTCCGATCTCGGAACATGTCCTTTCGCAGCACCACGCGTGGCAACTGCTCCACGGTGGCTGCGTGGACATCCTGAACATCTCACCCTTCGTCCTCGGCGGATTGCGGCCCTGCCAATGGGTTATGGCCCTGGCGGAAAGTGCCCATGCCAGCATTCTGCTCGGCACAACCCAGGAACTGGCCATCGGCACCGCTGCCACCGCCCATCTCGCCGCGTCGGCACATTCCATTGACTGGCCTGGAGACAGTACAGGCCCGTTGCTGTACGACGACGATGTCGTGGAGGAAGGCGTGACCTACCGAAACGGAGCCCTCACCGTACCGGATGGTCCCGGGCTCGGTGTCACGGTCTCGGAATCGCGGTTGGAGTCGCTGACCGCACCTCTGGCATCAAACGCGCCTCGGAACCTGACCGAGATACGAGACCGGACCACGAACTGATCCCGGTTCCCGGGTAGGGCCTCTGTCGGAAATTGCGGACTTCCCAGACCCGGAAGCGGATTCGGACGATGCAACTCGCAGGCTGAAGATGGAGATGGAAGCATTCCGCTTCCTGTACCTGATGACAACTGCCATGGCTTGGCGCAAATAAACAAGACTTTCCCGCGCCCATGACAACAGTCCCCGTCATTGTCCGCAACCGGACTCCCCCGCCCGCCTACGACACGCTCAAGTCCATGACCCAACCGGCCATCATACAAGGGTGTTTATGAAGACGGAATTCGTGCCGGTCGGCACAGCATGAGGCCGGTCATGGCGACGTGAATCCAGGCCTCGGTGGTCTCCGGCAGCCCCTCGCAGTCCTTGCTCAAGTGCCGGTACCGCCCCAGCCAGGCGAAGGTGTGCTCCATCACACAACGCCGGGGCAGCACCTGGAAGCCCAGCGCTGACAGGAGTTGGAATCCGGTTTGGAGTCCGATTCAGTGTGGCGCTCCCGCCTGCAGGACCGTCTGCAGTACGGGGTTGGCAAAAGTCGACTACTCGGCCGCGACCGGTCTGCCCCGATCGGTCCTCCGCGACCCATACGTCATGCCAATGAATGCCTCACCTGCGATTTCAAACCGAGACACTACCCCTTTATGTCCGGGTGGGTCTGCAAATGGCGGTTGATGCGGGCGCTGCCGTGGGCTTGGTCCGTCATGACAAAGCCCTTCTCATCCAGCAGCTTCTCCACCGCTTGGTTGTGCGCAAAGTATTTTCTCCGCGCCTCCTCCCGCTCCGTCCCGGTGGCATCCTGCGGATAGCTGTAGCCCTCCGCCATGGCCGGCAGAGCTTCCTGGTCACCGTCGGCGTACAACCGAACGTGGCGGTCGTTGGTCATGCGGTGCATGGCATAGTAGTCCAAGTACTCCCGGCCATCGTCAGCGCCGATATCGAAGCGCGTCCAGATGGTCCATCCCCGTTGAACAATTTGCCAAACCACGCCGGGCGACAGGGCATCGACCGGCAATTCGATCTCCCAGTTCGCAAAGGCACGGTTGAACCGCTGTCGTAGCTTCTCCCTGTCGTTCATCCGTTGTATGAGAGGTTCCCCTTGTTTCACGAGGTCACCTTCGTACCTGTCCTGCCCCGCTTCCGTAAGCTCCGACCTGGTCCCCTGCCCGCGTTCCGCCAGCAGGGCCGCAAGCTCGTCGAACCGGCATTCCAGACGGGGTCCGTCCGACAGATCGTGTCGGTAGGCAAGGACCACGGCGGTGACCTCCAAACCTGCCTCCAGGTGTTCCCGTCCGTACTGCCGATCCCGGATTTGGTTGCGAGCCTGGGCAACAGGCCGATTGTATTTGACCTCGAACACGTAGACGCGCGCGCCGATTCTGATCTCGTGGTCCGCGCGACCGCCCTGGGTGGATTTCTCCGACTGGGTGGGTTCCGCCATCTGCAGGAACAGGGATTGCAACAGCGTGCGGAAGCTGGCCTCACTTTGCAGGTTTTCGCGAGCCAGCCCAAAGGCAAAGGTTTCCAAACGCCTGGCAAACCCCGGCACATCGCCCCGTTCCAAGCACATGCGCAGGTCGCGCACCAGCCGTCCGTCCCGCTCCGGCGCAAACACCCTGACGTTCAGGATGTCGAACACCCAGGATTCCGCCACTTCGCGGTTGGGAAAGTTCAAGTGGGCGGGCAGGTCGTCCGTGCCGCCGTGCCAAGTGTAGTACCCGGTGTCCAGCATCAGGCCCGAGTAGTCGGGACGGACGAGATTGCCAAGGCCAGGAGTCGGCAGCGGAGGCAAACCACCCTCCCACACGGTTCCGGGCAGGAACTGGCGCGTGTCCGCGGCCAAGCGCGCGGACAGTCCCGGGTGCCCCGATTCGCTCCAAGCAGAAGGCCAACGTCCTGCCACGGCCAAGGAGCGCAGATCGGCCTCTTTCAGGGTCCGGTCCAGGCCGTGGATTAGGGTGAAGGGGTTGTAGACGTGCGGTGTACTGGGGAACGGTGCGAAGCGATAGCCGTTGTATTGATCCCGCCATGCGCCCAGGATGTCCCGGTCCTGCAAGCGCGGCTCCATGGCGACCAACGCCTCCCGGTAGAATGCAAGGTCTCGTGCCACCTCCGCTTCCGTGAAGCCGCAGAGGGCCCCATAGGCCGGCAGTTCGGAGATATCCGTCATGTTGTTGGCGGCCGAGAACAAATGCCCTCGGGCAAAGCGGGTGATGACAGTCAGAAACACGCAGTACAACAGGCCTTGATCATCCTTGAGTACTCGGTAACAATCCTGAAGTGCTTCGACTGTGGGGTAGGGATCCCGATCGGTACCGATATGTTTGGTGATGGGCGCGTCGTACTCGTCCACCAGCACCACAGGTTTCCGGCCGTAGTGCCGTCCCAGGGCATCCATCACATCGAACAGAATGTCCGACGGCGAATCGTCGGGAGACGGCGGCACCCAGTCCGGTGTGCCCCAAGGCACGCCGCGCCGCCCCCAGAGGTTCACCTGTCGCCACAGATACCGCTGCAGGGCGCGGCGGGTTTCGGTGGAGTCCGGTGACGCCACCCTCGACATGTCCAGGCGGATGACAGGATGCCAGCCATGCACACCATGCCAATTCCCGGCATCAAGACCTTCCCACAGCCAGGCGGGGGATGTCCAGCCGGTTGGCAATTCATCCCAGTCTCCGGTTTCGCCTGCGGGGTTGGAAAGGTGTCCAGGCGGCAAGCCCTGAAACCAGATTTCCAAGGTGTCGACGAGCAGACTCTTGCCAAAGCGTCGGGGGCGCGCCAGGAACTGGTGGGTGTTGCGGAGTGCGGGCTCGACACCGGGTACCACCTCGCCTTCCGCGACCTCCAGCAGTTGCCGGAACCATGGCGTCTTGTCCACGTAAAGCCCCTTGTTCCGACGAATGTCGGCAAAAGCCGCCTGGTTGGGGTGCAGGGCGGGGAACTGGTTCATGGCGGGCGATTGTGCCATGCTTAGGAAGCCGGATTTTGTACGGCCCTGTTTTAGTGTCGTTGACTTCGGCCACATGGTTTGGACCCTGTTTTGGGTCCGATTCGGTGTGCCGATCCCATCAGCAGGACCGTCTGCAGCACGGGGTTGGCAGAAGGCAACTACCCAGGCGTGGCCGGTCTATCCCGTTCTGTCATCCACGACCAACACGTCATTCCGGAGTCTGACCCGCCTGTGATTTCAAACCGGGACGCTACCGCCTCTTGGGTCGTGCCTCAGTGTGAATAGCCAACAACCGTGTTCAGGGAGTCCCATGCGCACAGCCGGACCGACCACCTGTTTCCGGTGCAGACTTACTGCACCGGGGCCTTGAGCATGATACGCCCCGAGCATCGTCGGGCCTCGAAGCACAATCTGATGAAATCCGTGTTTCGGTACGGCGAGATGTTGCGGAACATGAAGTGGGACGATGTGCCTGCCCAAGCGGTGAAGCGAGGGAACCACACCCACGGGCTGCAGTCTCCTCCGCCTGCTCGTCCGATCCCCACGTAAGAGGCCAGCCAATACGACCAGGCAACCCGGTGGCGCGGATCCAGGCAGCAAAGGCGTCCACGGCTTCGGGCGGAAAGCGGTTGCGGTGGCCGCGGCCGGGACAGACCACGTTGACATCGGCGCAGGGCGGCACGGGGGGTCCTTCACCACCCCAGTAGACAAAATCCCAGGCGATCAGCACCTGCCGGCCCCGCAGGTCGCGGGCGCGAAGCCATGCCCTGTCGTGATACGAGCCGGGTACGGTGTTCCACGTCCCCGTCGCGGGGTCGAACCAGTGGAGGTTGTCGCCGGCGCGGCGGGACGGAGAACCGGCCAGATCTGGACGCTTGGCATGGAAGCGGGGATCGCACCAGTAGGCCTCAAAGTCCAGGATTTCGGCCACTTGCATGGCGTAGACAGCCCGTCCCCGGTACCCTCGGGTCTTGGAGCCCGTGCCCAGGATCCAGTCGCCGACACGGGCGGTGCGGCGGATCACGGGCTTGCAAATGGCCAGGGTGCAAACACCGTGGAACGGGTTGGGAGCCAGCCCCAAATCGGTGGCAACGACGTAAGTGTGAAGCCGGGTCATGGGAACCTCCATGCGCGCAGCGGATTGGCGTGTGCCACGGGGCGATGCATATGCACTATGCAGCTGGGGCATCCGGTCCCGATCCGGCCTGCCGAACGGGGAGCCGCCATCAGTTCGTTCCACACACCCCTGTGGCAGCGCAGTAGGCTATCAAAAACATGGTCGGCACTGGTATCGAGTCCTACTGGTAAGACAGGGATCCGTCAGGTTTCCACAACTGACTGCGCCGCCAGGACACGAAAGGAGCTTCCTCCAGCACCGCTGGATTCAGCGAAACACCCAGCCCCGGTTTCTCGGGCACAGTCAGATAGCCATCCTGAAGCGGTATTGGCTCTTCCAGGATGGTCCTACGAATACCCGCATCATCCGGGTGGTACTCCAGAACCTCGAAGTTCTGCGTACTCAGCGCAAAGTGGGCATTGACCGCATTGGCCACAGGTCCACAAGGATTGTGCGGCAGGACTGAAACGTAGTGGGCTTCAGCCATCGCGGCGATCTTTTTCATTTCCCATAAACCACCCGTGACACAGATGTCGGGTTGGATGAAGTCAACTGCGTTCTGGTTCAACAGGGGACGAAACTGATGCCGGGTGTAGAGCATCTCACCAGTCGCCAACGGAACCCGCACCTGCCGCCTGAGCACTCCGAGCGCCTCCACATTTTCCGGTCTGAGCGGCTCCTCCACAAACATCGGGTTCATAGGGGCCACCACATCACACAGTTGGGCTGCCCTTCCAATCTCCAGAATACGAGCATGTGGGTCCAACCCGATGTCTATGTCGGAGCCGACCGCGTCCCGAACCGCAGCCACCCGAGCTTCGGTCTCGCGGAGCACCCGATTCCATGGCTTCAGATGAAAGTCATTGGGCAGTGGTCCCATCTTGAGAGCTGTATACCCGTAGGTCTCAATCAATTCCCGGGCGTGATCCGCCAACTCGGCAGGTGAATCTCCGCCGACCGATTGATAGACGCGTACCTTGTCCCTGCATTTGCCCCCGACCAGCCGGTACACCGGCAATCCGGCCGCCTTGCCCGCGATGTCCCAAAGCGCATGCTCGATCCCGCTGATCGCGGCGTTCAACACCATGCCGCCCGGGAAACGGGACCCGGTGTACATCAGATGCCACAACTTCTCCACGTCCCTGGGGTCCCTTCCCACAAGCCATTCCCTGAAGTCGTCGATAACCTTGACAGTGCCCAGGTCGGGGCCGGCGGAATATGCCTCTCCGAGACCAGTGATGCCCTCGTCGGTGAAGACCTGAACGAAGGGAATGTTGCGGTGGCCCATGTTGACCACATGGGCAGTGATATCAGTTATCTTCATGGCTACTTGCCTTATGGAGGGACGCGTGTTGGAATGAGTATGCCGCGCGGTGCCGGGCATTCCGAATGGACAACCGCCCGACTTCCGCCGTCGGCCCTGTGTCGGCCCCCCTCTCAACCTCGAAAAATAAGATGACCGATTCCGCTCCCCGTCCCAATCTGCTGTACATCCACTCGGACCAACATGCCCAGCACGTCCTGGACTGCTACGGCGACCCGCTGTTGGGTGAGACCAACCTGGGGCGACTGGCAGCCGGCGGAACAGTCTTCGACAACGTTTACTGCGATTCCCCGATCTGCGTGCCATCGCGCATGTCGATGCTCACGGGATTGCGTCCCTACGAAACCAGCGTCTGGACCAACGAACAGCAACTCGATCCCGCCTATCCCACGCTCGCCCATTCCCTTGGCGCAGCCGGTTACCTGCCGGTGCTAATCGGGCGCATGCATGCCAACGGGCCGGATCAACTGCACGGATACACCAAGCGGTTGGTGGGCGACCACGGTCCCAACCAGATTGGAGGCCCGCGCCTCGACCGCGGCGGTCTGGAAGGCACTGCAGGCCCACACCGCATCAGCCTCATCAAGTCCGGAGCCGGCCAAAGCGCCTATCAGTTGCACGATGAGGATGTATACAAGGAGGCCAAATCCTTTCTGACCGATGCCTGCCGCGAACTCCAAACCGGGCGAAGACAGATTCCGTTCAACCTGTCCATTGGGTTCATGCTGCCCCATCCGCCCTATGTCGCCCACAGGGAGGACTTCGATCGATTTGCGGGAAGCATGACACTGCCTTCCAAACAGGTGCCGATGGAGGACGTTCAACACCCGTTCCTGCGGTGGTGGCGCACCGACACGGAGATTGAGACGGTGCCCGACGAGGAAGTGTTGCGCGCCCGCGCGGCCTACTGGGCCTTGGTTTGGCGCATGGACCAGTGGATTGGAGACCTGATTCAGGTCCTCAAGGACCACGACCAGTTTGACAACACCCTCATCATCTATACCTCGGACCATGGCGACATGCTGGGCGAACACGGCCTCTGGTGGAAGCATGTCTTCTATGAGGAGTCGGTGAAGGTGCCGCTCATCATGTCTTGGCCCGGCCGCATTCCGGCCGGCCGACGGTGCGAACGCGTCATGAGCGGCATCGACGTGACTGCAACGCTTCTGGACCTCATGGGCGCACCGCCATTGCCGGAAAGCAGCGGGCGGTCCGTCCTGCCCGAGTTGCTCAATCCCGGATCCGCGAACTGGCAGGATCTGGCGTTTTCCGAGTACAGTTCACGGATGTTCGCCCCGGACGAAGGCTGCTATCAGCGGATGATTCGGGACGGCGACTTCAAGCTGATCTACCACGCCGGCATGCCCAGCCAGCTGTTCAACCTGGCGGACGACCCCGATGAACTCATCGACCTGGGCCAGGATCCCGGCTACACAGCCGTGCGTCAACAACTGGAGGATGCCGTGCTCGACGGCTGGGACCCCGCCGCGATTTCGGACGCGCTCGACCGCGCCGACAGTGCCAACAGCATCTTCGAGAAATGGGGCCGCAACACAAAGGTGGCGGACAGCATCCGCTGGCGGTTGGACCCGTCCATGAACTGGCTGGAAGCCGACCGGACCTGAGCCGCCTCCGTGCTCGGCGCGACATGCTGCAGCAGTGACTAATTCCCACACCGGGTTACTCCCATGAAAATCACGAAGCTGGAAACCATTTGCCTTTCCCGGATGCACGCCCCGCACGAGCAGTGGATCACCGCCCAGTACCGTACCGTGAAGGCGGACTGCACCATCGTGGTGGTGCATACCGACACCGGCATCAAAGGCATTGGAGAAGCATCCAGCTACGGCTGGCCCCTGAACATCCGGGACTGGGTGGACTTCCTGGCCCCCACCCTGATCGGCGCCGATCCCGAGGATCCCGCGATTTCACCGCCTCCGGTCGGCAACAACCGGGGACACGACGGCGCGGTGGCCGGAATCGACTGCGCCCTATGGGACATCCGCGGCCAGGCGTCCGGAAAATCCGTCAACGAACTCATTACGGGCCAACCCGTAGAGTCGGTGCAGTTGTATGCCTCCAGCGGCTGTCGGTACGACTGGCGATACAACCCGGAACAACTGTTCCAGGAAGCGGAGGATTACATTGAACGCGGGTTCGAGGTCATGAAGTTCCGCATTGGCACGGACTGGAGTTGGGACGGGATCACCGTTGATCGATTCCTCGACCATGTCCGGGAATTGGTCCGGGTAGTCGATGGCCGGATGAAGTTGGCCTTGGACGGCAACTGCCGCCTCACGCCCGAAGAATCGCTGCCCATTGCGCGGGAGTTGGACCGATTGGGATTCGCCTGGTTCGAGGAGCCCATGCCCTGGTCGGATGTTGACTCCTACGCGGAGCTTAATCGGGCGGTGGAACTTCCCATCACCGGTGGCGAGTCGTTCGCGACCCTTGCGCAGATGCGCCCCTACCTGGATGCCTGCGCCTACGACGTGGTGCAGCCTGATGCCGGGTTCAGCGGTATCACGGAGTTGCTGCGCATCGGCAAGGTCGCGGAAGAGCGAGGGGTCAAGCTGTACCCACACAGTTGGCACAACGGGCTCATGGGTTTGGCCAATGGACATGTCGTCGCCTCGCTGCCCAACAGCGACTATCTGGAACTGTGCATGATCCAGGGGCCGTTGCAATGGGCCTTCGCAGCCGAACCCCCAGAAATCAAAGGCGGAAGGCTGTACTTCCCGAACAAGGGCGGTTTCGGAGTCGAATTGGCCGAAGGCCTCGATCAACGGTACCCGTACCTCGAAGGCATCTATAGCCTGAACGTTGAACGAGACCTGATCCTGTAGTCTCGGGACTTCAGCATCGAAAGCTGACCCGGAGCTTTCCAGAGGAAACCAAAACCGGCTCGCCCTCAGGCACAACACCTCACCCTTAAGGATGTTATGTAAAGTATCCACTGTTGCTTGGGACTACCCAAGCTGAATTGCCGTTCTTCAATGCCGCCAAACCTTTCTCCCGTTCATCCACATCCAGCACACGGATCTCCGCCATGCCCCGGCCTCAAATTACCGCTCCCCTACCTGAACTTCCCCAACCCGACAATCTGGAACTGCCGGTCGACGGCGGACCGGTGACCAGACCCCAGCCGGAACTAGTCGAGCAACTCAAGACCGTGTCCAGTGCTACGGCGAGCGCAAACCTACACAAACTGGGCCTGAAGAACAGTTGGATCCAGGGACCCGTGGCCCGTCAGCGAGGACGAAAGATCGTAGGCCCGGCCGTGACGCTCGCCTTCATGCCGCAACGCGAAGACTTGTTGGCAGGACCTGGTCAGGAACAGACGGAGAAACGAAGTGCCCTGTGGTCAGTGTTCGAATCCGTCCAACCGGGCGATGTGCTGTGCATACAGGCCTATGGAGACCCCTACACCGGATGCGTAGGCGAGATGTTGTCCACATTCTTCAAGGGACGCGGCGGGGCCGGCATGGTCGTGGATGGCAGCATCCGCGACTGGACGGAAATCCAGCATATCGATCTCCCGATGTGGACCCGTGGGGTTACCCCCAACTACGCCTCGCAGTCCAGACTCTTCCCGTGGGCCTTCAACGTGCCGGTGGCCTTGAGCAGGGTCACGGTGATTCCGGGTGACGCCATCATTGCCGACGACGACGGAGCCGTAATGGTTCCGCGGGCCATGATCCCGTTGGTCCTGGAACATTCGCTCGAACATGAGGAATGGGAGGAGTTCAGCCGCCTCAAACTGCAGGAAGGAGGCGACCTGAGACGCTACTATCCACTCTCGGACGAAGGGTGGGAAGAATACGAACAGTGGAAGGCGGCTCAATAGGGAAATCCCTTCCAACTCCAAAGTAAAGGAAACACCACCATGGATTTGAAGAACAGCGTTGCCCTCGTCACCGGCGCCGGATCGGGAATCGGCAAAGGCGCAGCCATTCGGCTGGCGCGCGAAGGCGCCAAGGTGGGAGTGCTGAGCCGAACCGATGTCCAAATCCTGGATGTGGTCCAGGAAATCAGGGACGGCGGCGGCGAGGCCATGCCGTTGATTGCCGACGTGTCGAAGTCGGACCAGCTCCAAAGTGCAATCACCGAACTGGCCGCAGCCTACGGCGGCATCCAGGTGGTGGTGGCGAACGCCGGAGTCAACGGCCTCTGGGCACCCATCGAGCAGATCTCCGAGGACGACTGGGACTACACGATGGACATCAACCTGAAGGGCACGTTCATGACCATCAAGTACGCCTTGCCCTGGCTCAGACAGTCCGGCGGAGCGATAGCCGTCGTCGCTTCGGTCAACGGCACACGCATCTTCAGCAACACGGGAGCCACGGCCTACGCGTGCTCAAAGGGAGGACAGGTCATCATGACAAAGATGCTTGCTCCCGAACTAGCCCACGACAATGTCCGCATCAATGTGATCTGCCCGGGGTCCATTCGGACCGAAATCAGCGACAACACAGTGATCAGCAATCAGGACATTGTGTGGCCCGTAACGTTCGAAAAGGGACAGATCCCGCTGACACGTAACCAGCCGGGAACCATTGAACAGTGCGCCGATCTGATCCACTTCCTGGTATCGGACGCGTCCGCCCATATCACGGGCACGGAACTGTGGATCGACGGAGCCCAATCCCTGATCAAGGGATGAAGCACTCCGGGCTGCAGTTCAGACTTCGGCCTTGGACGAGTCCCTGGTGTCCGGCTCAGCCAACCAGAACCTGCGCATGGTCTTGGCGTTCAGCGTGTGGCCCAGGCCGGGCCTGTCCGACACGATGAGATAGCCGTCTTCTACTTGCTCGGGCGGATCGAGAAGCTCGGCTCGCCAAGGCACCTCGCCCCAGGCAAACTCGAGGATGTTGAATCCCCTGGCGGCCGCACACACGTGACCGCTGTGCATGCTGGCCACGGGCCCCGAGGGGTTGTGCGGTGCGAAATCAACCCCGTGCAGCGCGGCCAGTTCACCTACAAGCAAGGTTTCCTGATCGCCTCCGGCATGCTTGACATCCGGCATGACGACATCCGCGGCACCTGCTTCCAGTAGGCGGTGAAAGGAATCGGCACCGAAGAGGCTTTCGGCCGTGGCCAGCCGCTGCCGAATCCCTGACCTGACCTCGTGCAGGCCCTTGAGGTTCGAAACCGGGAGCGGCTCCTCAAACCAATACAAGTTCAAGGGTTCGAGTGCCGCTGCCACCAAGAAACTTTCACTCAGGGCGAATCGGCTGTGACAGTCCACCGCTACATTCACAGCCGGTCCAACCGCCTCACATACCGCCCTGACGCGTTCCACTCCGGGCCACCAGTTCGCCTCATCCGCGGACCGTCGCTGGTTCGGCGGCTTCACTTCATCGAACGGCGCCAACTTGATCATGCGAAATCCTTCCGCGGCCGCCGTTTCTGCGGCCTTGGCGAAGGAAGCCGGGGAACGCTCCTCAACATGGCGATTGATGTTGGCGTACAACAGAACACGGTCAAGGACCTTTCCGCCCCATAATCGAGCCAACGACATCCCCGCGACCTGAGCTCGCACATCCTGAGCCGCTTGTTCAATCGCGCTCAAGGCAGTATTTATGACGCGATCCTTCCTATAACGTCCCAGCTCACGGCGCAACCCATTGATGTTGGCGGGATCCTTGCCGATCAGATCCTCGGCAAGACTCGCCACGACCCCACAAACCGAGTGATCGTTGCCGCTGTGGCTCGCTTCACCGATTCCGGTCAACCCCTCTTCGGTTTCCAGGACTACGAAGATCCAGTCGCCCCGCCGGTTGACCTGGACTCCTTCGGTCCTGATGGCCCTGATCGTCAACATGTCAGTGCCTCATTCAGGTTGGCTGATAGCGCAAGGCGCGCCCCGGGAACCGATCCCCAGTGGAATCCATCAGCCTACCGGAGGAGATGACTGGCTGTCCGTTGACCCACATATGGTCAAGACCTTCGGCCAGTACAACCGGATTGTCGAATCCATTGCGCTCCTTGAACCGTTGGGGATCGATCACCAACAGGTCCGCAAAGCATCCTTCCGCAATCCTGCCTCGATTCCGCAGCCCGAATCTGTCGGCGGACCGTCCGGTCATCGAGTGCACGGCCTGTTCCAAACTCAGCACTCCTCTGGCAATCAACGTGTCCAGCATGCGCGGGGCGCTACCGTACTGCCGGGGGTGGACATGTCCGCCTGGATGCAAAATCCCGTCGGTACCCAGGAGAAAACAAGGATGTTGCAGGAAAGCATCTGCCAGTTCGTCCGCTCCGCGGTGGAACACGAGCAGCACCGCTAGGTTCTCTTCGATCAGAAAGTCGCACAAGGCGTCGCCGGCAGGCTTGCCCGAGGCATCCACATAGGCCTGCAGGGTGGCTCCCTGCCAGCAGGTATTCCCTTTCCCCGGCACCCAGGCAATGACCATGCTGTCCAGTTCCAACCGCGACGAAGCTGCAGCTTGGGTGACGCCGTCACGCAGCCGCCGACTGGTCAGGGCGGACATCACTCCCAGCGGCCCGTTGCGCCAAGCTTCGTAGGGCATCAGGTAGTTCAACATTGTCGAACCCGGCAGATACGGGTAGACATCAAACGTGAAGTCCACCTCGTGAACCGCTTTGTTGTCGATGTATTCAAGCAACTGGTCCCGTTCCTGCTCGCTGTTGCCCTTCAGATGGGAAATGTGCACCTTCGCGCCCGACTGCAAGCCTATGCGAACCGCTTCCTGCATTCCCGCCAGGGTTCCATGCTTGTATCGCACGTGGGTCGCATAGATGCCGCCAAAACCAGCGATCGCCTCGGCTGCACGAACCAGTTCGTCGGTGTCCGCCCAACACTGTGCGACATAGTCCAAACCGGTTGACAGACCGCAAGCACCTTCTTCCATCGCCTGAGCAATCCGATCCTGGATCTCTAGGGTCTGGTAGTCATCCGGTGCCGACTGGCCCCATCCACAGGCCAGCACCCGCACGTTGGCGTAGGGAACCTGCGCCAACGCGTTTTGGGCATTGCGACCATCCACCAACGACATGAAGTCGGCTATCGATTCCCAGTTCGCATAGTCTTCCTGTTGCAGGGCGTTGAGTCCCTTCAGGTAGTAGATCCACTCCCCTGCATTTTGGCGGGACACCGGCGCGTACGAGATTCCGTCCGACATGATGATTTCGGTCGTGAAACCCTGCCGAAGCTTGCTTGCGATGAGCGGGGTCTTGACCAGCCAGCCGTCCATGTGGGTGTGAACGTCAATGAAACCCGGTGTGACCCAGCTGCCATTGGCATCGACCACCGTATCCCCCGGCTGAGCCGGCAACCGACCCACGGCGGTAATTTGATCACCGGCAATGCGCACGTCGGTGACGCGCGGTGCGGCCCCTGTCCCATCGATGACGGTGCCGCCCCTAATCAATGTTCCGGACATCGTTCGCGTTCCCTTCCCTGTCTGTGGCAAACCATTGGCGTCAATGCTTGAACTCAAGCACGCCCCGCACAACGCGCCCGCCCACCATGTCGTCGAACGCTGACTGGACCTCATCGATTCCGTAGGTCTTGGTGACCAGTGCATCCAGGTCCAATGTGCCTTGGCTGTACATGTTCAAAATACGCGGGATGTCGAAGTGAGGTTTGGAGGTTCCCACGAAGGAACCGAGCAACTGCCGATTCATGGCCACCAGCTGGGCGGGGGATATCGGAACCGTGTCCTTGAAGGCATGCATCCCCACAACCACCACCTTGCCCCCGGGTTTGACCGCCTCCAGGCTGTCCGTCATGGTTCCCGCGCCCACCGTGTCCACAATGCAGTCGACTCTGGCCGGATACAGCTCCTCCAGGCCGTCGGCGAAATCCGTCTCGGACACATCCAGGGTCAGATCCGCCCCCAGGGCTTCGGCGAATCGCAATTTGGCCTGGTCCCGATCAACTCCGATGACGGGACTGCAACCGGCAACCTTGGCACCCATCAACGCACTGAGCCCGACACCGCCGCATCCAACTACGGCCAATCCTTGGCCAGGCCGGGCCTGAGCCGTGTTCCAAACCGCACCCATACCGGTCACCACGGCACATCCCACAATCGCGCTGGTGGCCATTGGAATATCGATCTCGTAGGGAATGACGTTGCGCTCGTGGGTCACCATATATTCGGCCATGGTGGCCACGCCCAAGTGGTGTTTGAGAGGTTCCCCGTCTTGATCCAGGATCCGGGATACCTTGTTGGGCAACAGTCCCTGCAGGGTTGTGGAAGGAAATTCCTCGCACAGGTTGGGCATACCGGACAGGCATGTGCCACAACTGTTGCACGCCGGCAACCAGTTGTAGATCACCTTGTCCCCAGGATTCACGGAAGTGACAGCCTTGCCTGTTTCAACCACAACCCCGCTGCCCTCGTGACCCAAGACCAACGGAGGCTTCACCCGCAATTCGCCCTTGAGTGTATGCAGGTCGGAGTGACAGACCCCCGCGGCGTGGTTTTCGATCAACACCTCCGACTCGCCGGGAGGCGCCAGTGCAATCATCTGCACTTCCAACTGATCGACTTCGGGAACGACGACGGCCCTCACTTGCATCCGGTTCCTCTCTTGGCTGTAGTTTCAGACTTGGCCTCAGACCCGTATGACAGAAGCCGTTTGAACAAATGCTTGGTGGCGATTCCCCGGGACTGCCCGCCGAGTTGACTCTAACCCAAGCCGCGGGTGTGGATACCCGACACCCGCGGCCCGCCTGTGGCACGAGATGCCAGTGTTCCTCGCCTGCCTCACCGATGGTCGGAAACCTGCATTGCTTCGGGATTCGCCAACTGCACGACCAAAACGGCAGGTGGTGAGGAACCGCTTGGTGAACTAATGGCTGGCTGTCACCACCAACGGTACAGCGTGGAAACGGTAGCCCAAGCCAGGAATGTTTTCAATGAAGTGAGGCGAATCGGGTCTCGGCTCGAGCTTGCGGCGCAGTCGGCTAACCAACCCCCGCACCAATGTCGAGTCTCCATCTCCGTGATAGCCCCAAACCCGTTCGGCTATGGATTCGGTGGGTACCACGTGTTCCTGGTTGGACATGAGCAGGTACAGCAACCTGAACTCCAATTGGGTTAGGCGCATTGGGTCGCCGCCTTGCACGGACACCGTCCGGTCCGACGTGTCGAGGACAATGTGTTCCAAGGCCATTTCATTCAGGATGGTGGAAGGAACCGACGCTGCCAACCGCGAAAACACCTTGAGGTAGTTGGACAGCAGTCGTAGGGATACCGGACGGTCCAACATCAATGCGGCCCCGCGCTCAAGCAGGAGGCATTCCTGGGTATCCGGCACCGGCTCATGCAGAACCAGGATCGGCACGGCCTTGGTTACCGCGCGGATGGTGTCCAGCTCCTGCAGGGGCAGATCCACCCTGTTGGACGCCAGAACGATGACATCACCGGGATCCTCTTCCCACCGTTCCATCCGCGTCACAAGATCCGGTGCGGCGGCAGCAGTGATGCCAAACTCCCGCATGGCCACACTGATAACGCGACCTTCGGTCGGGTCGTCGGCAAACACTACAACTCGCATGCAGATGCGTCTCCCGGATGCACCTGGCCAATCCTCGAAGGACTAAGTATAGGGCGGGTACAGCCCGTCTATACTCAACTTCCGGACACGAACCGGAACATTCCATGACGGCAACTCTTGCGTTGGCGCCACCGTATCTCAGCCTATGGCCAGCAACATTCTCATTGCCGGGGCCGGAGCCTTCGGATTATCCGCAGCCCTTGCACTAATGGAACGGGGACATCAGGTGGCTGTAGTCGACCCTACCGGTCCCACCAGCCATTCGCAGGCTGCTTCCCGGGACATCAGTAAGATCGTGAGGTCGGAGTACTGGTCCGATTCAGCCTATACCGAGTTGGCCGAAGCAGCCATTGACCGATGGCATGAATGGAACGATCGGTTTGGCCTTCTCTACCACGAAACGGGCGTCACCCTCCTGGCACCGGCCTTGGAACCAGACTCCTTCGAGGCGCAGAGTCTGGCCACTGCCCGACAGTTCGGTAAACCGGTTGAGGAACTTGATGCGGACGACGTGACCCGCAGGTATCCCATGGTGAAGGCGGGATCACTCAAGGCCGGTTACCACAATCCAAGAGGAGGCTTCGTCGAATCCTTGGAGGCACTGCGCGCGCTATGCCGGGATCTGACCGACCGGGGAGTGGAGTTCCACCTCGGCCAGGTTGTGGAACAGCCAGTCAAGGTGGGTGGCCGGTGCATTGGATTTCGGCTCAAGGACGGCCAACTCCTGGAAGCCGATCACATGCTCGTGTGCGGCGGTGCCTGGACCGGTGCCATGGTACCGGGCCTGGCAACGAACATCAGAGCCACTGGCCAGCCAGTGTTCCATCTGCAGGTTGCAGACCCGGTTCCCTATACCCCTCCGAACTTCACGGTGTTAATGCTGAACTTTGCCTGTGCCGGAATATATGTGCTGCCGCAGCACCCGAGGCAACAGGTGGTGAAGGTTGGGCTTCATACCTCCGGTCGGGACTTGGACCCGGTGTGCGACGACCGTATCGTGTCCGACGTCGAAATCCGCGTCATGCGCCACATGTTTGGCAAGTACATCCCGGAACTGGCCGCGGCCCCGGTGATCGACAGCCGCATCTGCCTCTATTGCGACACTCCCGACTACGACTTCTGGATTGACCGGCATCCTGACATCGACAACCTGACGGTAGCCTGTGGCGGGTCGGGCCACGCCTTCAAGTTCACACCGGTACTGGGCGAGATCATTGCGGATGCGGTGGAGGGCAAGCCCAATCGGTACCACGGAAAGTTTGGCTGGCGCGAACCGAATCCCTCCCGGTCCCACCATGACGAACGATTGGAATTGACCAGCTTGATGTTGGACTGAAACTGTAAACCTTTGCCGCGCATCGGGGCGTGGGGCAGCGAGTCGCTACCCCAGGCCCTGTCGGGCGCGCCCGCGCCTGGTCAAGGCCCACAGGGCCAACATGGCAAACACCAATGCGGTCGCCACATACACGGCACTGAGGCCCAATTGCCATGCAACGGCGGCACTTAAGGCCGGAGCGACCGTCCGCGCGGCGGCCCGAATGCTGTTCTCCAACCCGAACACGACCCCCTGCTGACCATCCGCCGACACCGCCGCCAGCATTGCACCGACGGCCGGATATATCCCGCCGATCGCAAACCCCACGGCTGCATACAGCAGGGCCTGTTGCCAAACATGGGTCGTGAACCCCTGCGGCACGAACAGGAATGCCGACACGGCAGCACATGACAGGAGCACAAGGCGGCCGCCGTAGCGGTCCGCCAAAGGCCCCAGGGTGAGGGCACCCAAGGCACCGGTGACCGCATGGAGCCCGAAAACCGTTCCGGCCGCGGTGGCGATGGGAACTTCAAATTCACCAAACGAGCGATTCAATTGTGTGAGGTACAGCGATGCGAAAGGGGTGACAAACGTTACGGCCAGATGGATCAGGAACACGAACGAATACAGGCTGGGGACATTGGGCCGCTGCCATAGGGCGAACAACCGGAAAAAAGGCGTGCGCAGCCCCTTGGCCGGGTTGGCAGCCCGTTGTTCCGGCAACAGGAGCAGAACCAGAATGCCGGAGGCAATCATGAAGCCGCCGTTGAGCCAGAAACTTGCCCGATAGCCAAGCATGTCGCTGACCATGCCACCGACCACGGGGCCGGCTGCGAACCCGGTCAGCCGCGCCGTCGAAACCCAGCCCAACGCCTGGCCCCGAAACCCGGACGGCACGTCGGACGAAATATAGGAACTCGACGCGGACACAACCCCGGTGGTGAATCCCTGGGCCAGACGCAGGACAAACAGCTGTTCGACCGAGGTCACGAAGGCCATGGAGGTCATGACGAGCCCTCCGACCAGCGTCGCCCTGAGAATCATCAGGCGCCGTCCAAAGCGATCCCCAACCATGCCCCAAACCGGTGAGACGAGCATCATGGTCAGGCCCTGGGCTCCCAGAACCAGGCCGACCCACAACGTAATGTCAATTGGTAGGGATACGGCCAGTTCCTGCATGAAGAGCGGCAGGAACGGCATGACGATCGTGAAACCCAGCGACGTCAGGAACTGGGCTGCACAGATAATGAGCGTGCGCCGACGCCAGCGGTGCGTCACGGGTTTGCCTCGGGGTGCTCCCGAGAGCTGCGAGCGTATCCGATGGAGAGTAGAAGCAGGACGGTGGCACAGCCGGAGAATAGGGGTGGGATTAGGGATGGCTGGAACCAGGTTAGGCTCAGGATCGGACCCACGGCCGCGGCCAAGTCGTCGAGGGACGCGTAGCCTCCCATGATCAGGTGCGCGTCGGGCAGGGCGCGGGTACGGTCTGCCATCGCAACTTCCACCGCCATCCGCAAGCTGCTGAACCCCAGCATCGCACCCACACCGGCGGCTACCGCCCACAGGTCGTGGGCGAATGCCGCGCACACCAGCGAGAACGCCGTGGTTCCCGCCCCCAGCATCAAGGTCCTAAGGTGGCCGATCCGGTCCGCCAGCCAACCGACCACCGGCCCGGCCAGGAGCAGGGACATCCAGTGCACGGACAGCACCAAGCCGGCGCTGAATCCAATGCCGGTCCATCCGTCCGACAAGGTCATCCGGGTTTGCAGGTACAGCGACATGAGCGTAGTCGACACCGTGATCGCCAGGCGCGTTCCCGCTCCCAGAAACAACAGCCATCGCAACGGCGCATTCCGTGAGACGGTTAGCCAAGTACGCCTCAGGCCAAAGGGAATGTTGTCCTCAAACGGGATGGCCCCTGGTGGCCACCGGATAATTGCCGCCAGCCCCACGCCCAGAGCCGCCAGGCCGGCCAAGACCCAGAAGGCGGCGGTGAAGCCATGCAGATCCAGCACGATTCCACCCAGGAGCACCCCCACACCGCTACCAACCCGGACAATGCCCCACCAGTAGCCCAGTTGCCGTCCCTGGCGTTCGCGGGGCTCCTGCCACACCGCCAGATAGGCTGACTGCCGAAACACGGACCAGGCCAATCCCCACACAATGCGCGCCAATACCATGACCCCGAAGGCAGGTTGCCGTATGAACACGACCGTAGAGGCCAGTCCAAGAACCGATGCACCGGCAAAGAACCACCGTATTGGCAGGCGCGGGACGAGCAATGCCACCACCGTGTTCGACGCCAGCCGTACCCAGCGGTTGGCGCTCAGCAACACGCTGACCTGGAACAGGCTCAGGTGCAGGTCCGGGGCACTTACCGGCAGGGCGCTGTACAGAAAGGAGTCGCCCATGATGAGGAGGGCGACGGCCCCGGCACACAGGACAGTCGGCGTGGGCCGAATTCCTCGGTCCCTGCCGGAACCACTCATCAATCCACGATGTGGCGCGCCGAAGCGGACACCCACTCCCTGGCCCCGGGAATGCGGAGCGGTGCGACAAATTCGGGAGACGGCGGCTGCGGGAAGCTGAGGGGCCGGGGGGAAACCAGATAGGCCCGAGCGGCCTGGTTGCCGGCTTCCATCATCTGCTTGGTTCGGCTGAAATCCATGATGGAGACATCGCGGAAAGCGCTCAGGTGGAGATGGTGCAACTGCACATTCCGGTTCTCCATGGCGCGATCGAGGTCCTTGAACAGGGAATTGGTCAGAACCACGTTAATCGTTCGACCGAAAATCTCCTGTACTCCTTTTGCAGGCTGCAAGCGCTGGCCCCCGTACCCTACGTTAAGCACCCAGATTTCCAAGGCACCCTTGTCCATGGCAACTTCCGCCGGCACATTGTCAAGGACCCCGCCGTCCACCAACTGCAGATCCTGATAAGGGATTGGAGGATGCAGCACCGGAATGGAAGCGCTGGCCAAGGCGGCCTCGAGGAACTCAGAGTCCGCGCTTTCACCAAAAAGGTAGAGGCGCTGCGTGCGCAGGTCGGTGGCGGTCAGATAGCAGGGCATCAGCAGATCGCCGAAAGTCTTCATTTCGGAGGGAACCTGCTTGGTCACAAACTTCCTTAGGGCCGTGCCTCCGTGCAAGCTGTCCTTGCCCTGCAGGAACCTGAACGCCGAAAACCAGGGGTTGGATGGAAAGACATTGCGCTTGTGCACTTTCTCCCATGTCTTGCGAAGTCGAGTCAACCCCGCTTCTTCAAGACCATGGCAAGCCAAATGCAGGGCATTCAGCGCACCCACGGAGGAACCCACCACGAAATCCGGCACAATCCCGGCTTCCCGCAACGCGAAGATCGCTCCCGCCTGCAGGGCGCCGCGGCTGCCGCCTCCGCTCATTACGAAGGCAATCACGGCGTAGTTGCCCCGCGTTCAACGCCGGCTACCAGCACCACGCATTCGCCCTTGAGGGTTCTGTCGGCCAAGTTTGAAAGCAGTTCCGACACGGTGCCGCGCAGGGTTTCCTCGTGCAATTTGGTGGCTTCGCGGACCAGTGCCGCACGCCGATCACCCAACACGTCCAATACATCGGTCAGCAACCGGACCACTCGATGGGGACTCTCGTAGAAAATCAAGGTGTGGGGACTCGCAATTTCACTTTCTAGGGACTTGCGTCGCGGGCCGGACTTGCGCGGTGCAAACCCCTTGAACGTGAAGCTGTGCACAGGCAAGCCGGACTGCACCAGAGCCGGGACGAGAGCGGTTGGACCTGGCAGTACCCTGACCTGCAGGCCGGCCTCGCAGGCCATGCGCACGAGCGTAAAACCCGGATCCGAAATCCCGGGTGTTCCCGCGTTGCTCAAATAGGCAACGTCCATCCCGGATTCGAGCAGATTTCGTACCTTGGGCACAGCCCTGTGTTCATTGTGCTCATGGACTGAAAAAAGTGGTTTGTCGATTCCGTACCGCGCCAGGAGCCTGCGGCTGTGCCGGGGATCTTCGCACGCGATCGAGTCGACAGTGGACAGGGTTTCAATCGACCGGTACGTGACGTCTCCCAGGTTGCCAATCGGTGATGGCACCAGGTACAGACTGCCAGGAGGCTGATCCGACACGGCCATCCACTCGAATTAGACCGTACCGGACTCGATGACCGCAAACAGCCGCTGCAGGTCGTGGGCCCTCAGTTCTCCGAGATGTCCAATCCTGAAAGACTTGCTCTTTTCCTTGCCGTATCCGCTGCCAACCGCCATGCCCGCCGCGGCCAGCCTTTGGTTCATCGTACTCAGGTCCCATCCCCGAGGACCGGCCAGGGTGGTCACCGTCACGGAAGCGTGTTCATCCGGGACACACAACGAAAAGCCTCGGTCCACTGCCCACCTGCGGGTGAGATCCCTGAGGTGGCGATGCCGTTCCCACCTGGCCTCAAGCCCTTCCTCAAGTATGCGGTCCAATTGAACCAAGAGACTCTGCACCAGGGAGATGGCCGGAGTCGCCGGGGTTGTCCCCCTGACCAGGTACGCCTCCAGGTTCAGGAAGTCGAAGTACCAGCCGCGTCCTTCAACCTCGGCGGCGCGCTCCAGCACACGGTCGCTGACGGCCCCGACCGCCAAACCCGGTGGTACGGCGAGTGCCTTTTGTGACGAGGTCAGGCAGATATCCAGTTGCCAGTCGTCGCATCTGATCTCGGTGCCTGCCAGCGAGGAAACGGCATCCACCAGGAACAGGGCGTTCGGAGCCGCGGACCGGATGGCATCGGAAATCCCGGCCAAGTTGTGCATGACACCGGTGCTGGTCTCGTTGTGCACAAGACATACCGCATCCAAGTTGCCGTCCGTGTTCGCCTGCTCCACCGCGGCTGCCACTACGTCGGGGATAAAGGCCTCGAACCACGGAAGTTCGTGCTTGACCACCGTTCGTCCGCATCCCGCAGCCACGTCATGCCAGCGCTGCGAAAACCCGCCGCAAACCAGGACCAGGACCTTGGCGCCGGTATGCGGCATCCTGACACAATTCCGGATTGCGGCTTCCTGCAACCCACTGCCCGAACAGGCGAGCAGGTAAACCCGGCTGTCCGTGCAAAACACCTTGCGGAGCCGGTCCTGAACCGCGCCGAACAGCTCGTCCATCTGGTCGGACCGATGCCCGAACAGCGGCTTCAGCTGTGCCGCCATGGCGTCGTCCGGTACGTCCACAGGACCCGGAAAAAACATATGGGGATCGTCGGCGAAGAGAGCGGTTTCCGGAGTCACGAGAACTGGAGGCTGAGGTGGATACAACTGACCGCAAGGCCGCAACCAACGCGGATTGGTCGGCCGTACGGGCCGCCATGGGGATGCCGCCGACCCGACGGTTAATTTATTATGGCACGGCGAATCCGGATTGGTGCCGGTGGCGGGGCCTGTCCCCAGTTCGACGACTGTCGGCCTGTTGGCCAGTCGCTGCAGCAACAGGGTCTTGCATTCCGTAACCGTATCTCGGTCAACCCTGTCTTTGGCCCTCGATTCGAGCAACAGATTCCAGCAAACCAGGCTGATGTCGGAAAGTTCGCAGGTCCCTGAACTGGAACAGGTAACTGATACGGCACCGGAAGCCAGCTTCTCCGTCTTCGAGATGGCGGTGCTCGTGCTCGCGGTCCTATCCGTGTTCCTCTGGCCCGGCCTCTACGGTGCATCCGAAGCAACAACCCGGATTCTGGAACTGGCCGACTACGCTGTGAGCGCGGTATTTCTGGTCAAGTTTGCCCTTGACTTGCTTAGAGCCCCCAGCAAACGGCGCTTCATGCGATGGGGCTGGATCGACCTGATCGCCAGCATCCCCGTCCTGCCGGTCCTGCACGGCCTGCGGCTGTTCCGCATCGTGCGCCTGTTTCGCCAGGCCAAGATCCTTCACTCCAAGAGTGCCGTGCTACAGCACCTGACCGCCCGGCGGGCGGAGGCGACGTTTTCCTTCATCGTTCTGGTCATGTTGGTTTCGATGGGTGCCGGATCGCTACTAATCCTGAACCTGGAGTCGGAGACCGGAAACATTACGACCCCCGAGGAAGCCATCTGGTGGGCTTTCGTCACCGTCACCACCGTGGGGTACGGCGACTACTATCCGGTAACGACTTGGGGCAGACTCGTAGCCGCGCTCCTGTCCGTATGCGGTATCGGCATGTTTGGCGTCTTCACCGGTTGGGTGGCCACCTTCCTGCTGGATCCCCTCAGGGACGCAAATCGATCCACAGAATCCAACACGTTGGGAGAAGGCGAAGCATGAAGGCACTGGTTTGGGAAGCCCCGCGTGAAATGCGCATCCGGGAGCAGGAAGTGCCACGGCCCGGACCGGGCGAAACGCTGATCAAGGTCGACTATGCCGGAATTTGCGGCTCCGAACTGAGTGGCTACCTGGGCCACAACGCCCTGCGCGTGCCGCCCCTGGTCATGGGTCACGAGTTCGCGGGAACAGTCGCCGAGGTTGGACCGACGGCATCCGACTCGGAACCGTCGTTGTCCACAGGCGATGCCGTGACCGTCAATCCGCTGTACTGCACCGGAGAATCGGAACTCCAGGTACGGGGCCTGAATCAACTGTGCCCCACTCGGCAACTGGTAGGCGCACACGTGCCCGGCGCGTATGCCGAATTTGTGGCAGTGCCCACACGAACCGTCCACCCGTTGCCTGCGGGCATGTCCACGCGCGTCGGCGCTCTCACCGAACCGGTGGGTTGCGGCGTTCGCATCGGCGAACTGGCCGGCAACGTGCGCGATGCGACATGCCTCATCGTGGGCATGGGACCGATCGGCCTGCTGGCACTGCAGGTGCTTCTGCGCAGCGGAGCGAAGGATGTGGTGGTTGCCGACCTGGACGCGGAACGATTGGTCATGGGCGAGCGCTACGGCGGGATTCCGATTGATCCTGCGGAGCGCGACCCGGTGGAGGAGGTCCTGAACCGAACCGACGGAATAGGCGCCGTGGCCAGCGTGGATGCCGTGGGCACCGGACGCACGCGCACGCAGTGTGTGGCCGGCACCATGACGACCGGCACCGTGATCCTGAGCGGCCTGCACGAAGAAACCAGCGAGATCCCGGCCGCGGACATCATTCGCCGCGAAATCACACTGCGCGGTTCGTTCTCCTATTCGCCGGCGAATTTCAGGGAGGCGCTGGTCCTGCTGGACCGGGAGGAGATTTCGTTGGAACCCTGGATCGTGGAGGCACCCTTGGCCGACGGCGGCAAGTGGTTCGACAGGCTGATCGACGCGCCGGGCGATGTCTCCAAGGTCCTGCTGGTTCCCGAAAGTTAAGGGTCTTATATCCGATAGTTGACAGTCGAACTCTTGTGCTACAATTGCTGCGAGAGAGAGGACCCGACTGCAACCCGGGCCCTTGACCGGACACAGTGATAGGGAACACCGTGGCCAGCAAGCCCCGTTCTACAATGCAGGAGCCCCCGACCGTCATACGGACACTGCGTGTGCGTCTGTACCCCGGCACGGCCGCGAACGGCCGGTACCTTGAACAACTGGCGGGGGCCTGCCGGTTCGCGTGGAACCACGTGCTGGCTGGGCATGAACGCGACTACCGCACATGGAAGGCGTGCGGCAAGCCGGGGGAGGGTCCGGGTGATCCGACCTTCTTCACGCTGGGCCAGCGGTTCACGCAGTTGCGGAACGCACCCGGCAACGAGTGGCTGAAGGACTACAACTATGAAATCATCCGGTACGCCTGCAAGTACATGGGGGACGCCTATGCCGCGTTCTTCGACCCGGACCGTCCGGACCATGGGCGTCCGCAGTACAAGGCCAAGCACTACACCAAGCCTGCCTTCACCATCCCGTCCCACGTGCGCATCCAGGACGGGAGGCTGTACATACCCAAGCGGGGATGGATGCGTCTCGGTCCCATCCACCGGTACGCCGACGGCAAGCCCCTGACGGTGCGGGTCAAGCAGGAGTCGGAGGGCAAACAGCCGAAGTGGTACGCCTACATCGTGTTCGAGGTGCCGAGCGACCACCCCGATGTGGGCCGGCCCGCGGAGTCCGGAGCGGTCGGCGTTGACCGCAACGTGGGGCAGGCCACGGACAGCACGGGCGAAGTCCATGCCCTCCCCGACACGACCGTCGAGGACGCGAAGATCAAGCGGTACCAGCGCAGGATGGCCCGGCAGCAGAAGGGCTCCCAACGCCGCCGCGGGACTGGCGGGAAACTGCGCAAACTCCAGCGCAAGCGCGCCCGACGCCGGGACAACGCCACACACCAAATCAGCCGCAAGGTGGCGGACACGGCCCACACCGTCGTGCTCGAGGACCTGAACACCAAGGCCATGACGAAGAGTGCGAAGGGCACGGTCGAGAACCCCGGCAAGAACGTGAAGCAGAAAGCGGGACTCAACCGTGCCATCCTGGCCTCCGGCTGGGGACAGCTGGAGCGCAAGTTCGATTACAAGGCCAGCGAGTTGCGGTTCGTCGAGCCGGCCTACACTTCGCAAGCCTGCAGCCAATGCGGGTACACCGCCAAGTCAAACCGACCGTCGCAGGCGGTGTTCCGATGCGGGGCCTGCGGGTTCCGGGCGAACGCCGACCACAATGCGGCGATCAACATCCTGGTGCGGGCGGGACTTCCGCCCGCACCCGTTTCGGCCCGCGGGACTGGGGCTGCTGCACGGCGAGGAGCGCTCCCTCCCTGGTCGGCCGCAAGGCCAGCCACAGGGACTCCCGCGACCCGTGAACCGGATATGCGTGGTGTCCACCCTCGTATATAAGCCCCAGAGTCAATGAAGCAAGGCCGCTGGTGGCGCGGCCGGAGGTCGACCATGAAGATCGTTGACATCAGAGCCGTCCGCGTGGTTCCGCCGGATCGTCCCGCACCGGCCGGTGCCACGGCGCGCTCCTGGCACTACACCGCCGAAGTGGCCAATCCGATGTCCGGCTATCCGCGTTACAAGGCACATCGGAGCCTGTGGCTGCCGACCTGGGAACAAACCTGGTGCCAAGTCACGCTTGAGGACGGAACACGCGGCCTCGGCAGTACACCGCACGGTCGGGTCACCGCCGCCATCATCGACGATCATCTGGCCCCCATCCTGGTTGGTGAAGACGGTTACGCTGTTGAAAAGCTGGCCGACATGATGTTCAGGTTGACCAAGCCCTACGGTTCGGGAGGCTTGGCAGCCTGTGCAGTCAGCGCTGTGGACTTGGCCCTTTGGGATGCTAAGGGACGCAGTCTGGAACAACCGGTGTACAGCCTGATTGGCGGTACGGTACGGGATTCCATACCGTGCTATGCCACAGGCAACGATGTTGACTGGTACCAAACCTGCGGGTATACGCGCTTCAAGCTGGCCTGTCCCTACGGTCCGGCGGATGGCCTCGCGGGCTTGGACAAAAATGAAGTATTCGTGGCGGATGCCCGGGCCCGGATTGGGGAACACTGCGACTTGATGCTCGACTGTTGGATGGCCTTTGACGTGGAGTACACCGTGGAGCTGGCCAACCGTCTGCGACCCTATCGCCTGAAGTGGATGGAGGAGTATCTGATACCCGAGGATTTCGACGGCCACCTCGAAGTGCGACAACGTCTACCCTGGCAAACCTTGGCCACCGGCGAACACTGGTACGGAGTGCAGCCATTCCAGTGGGCTGCACATCATCAGGCCATCGACATCTTCCAGCCGGACATCGCCTGGTGCGGTGGTCTGTCCACCTGCCTGAAAATCGCGGCCGTGGCAGAGTCCGCTGGCAAGCGTTTGATTCTGCATGGGGGCGGCAACACGGTCTGGGGCCAGCACTTCAGTGTCTCGCGGGCATGCGTACCGCTGCTGGAGTGCTTCCAGAGCACGGACCCCGGCGTGGACCCGGCTGATGCTGTCACCTTGCCCGGCTTGGCTGTGCCTGCCCAGGGATCCCTCGTACCCAACGATGGACCTGGATTTGGCCTGGAGATTGAGGACGCGTGGATTGAGAACTTCTTCACCTTCAGCCAACCGGATGTTCCTCGGCCAACACATTGAAGACGGTTGGACCGGAGGCTCCTGTTCGACCCTATAATTTGTGTAGGCCGCGCCTAATTGCTGTAACTGGCAACAAATCCGTCAACATCCGAAACACGGCACACTGCACCTTCCAAGGAGCGTTAACGCATGGGTACCCGGTTCACAGACGATGAAATGCTGTTCTTCAAGCGCAATGGATTCGTCATCAAGCGCAACGTTCTGAAGCCGGAACACGTCGCGAAGGCCCAAGAGGTATTTTGGGCCGAGGCGCCCCCGCAGTTGGACAGGGATGATCCTTCCACCTGGGTCGGCCCCTTCAGAGAGGAATTCGAAATCACTGTCGAGGACAAGGCCCCGGGGACGGACCAGCGCCAGGGTTATCGTTGGAATCTCCGCCACATTGGCGAAGACGACTGGATGATGGACATGATCCCGCGCAATCCGGACCTGATCAGCATGGCCGAGCAGCTTCTGGGAGCCGGCAACCTGGTGCCGCCCATGCGCACGCGGGGCATCTACACAACCCTGCCCCGCAAGGACGGGGCGGAGCTGGACGATCACCTCCATGTGGATCAGCACGTCTTTCATCTCGGAACCGTCACCTACCTCGGTACGGTGGTTCCTGGCGGTGGCGGATTCAGGGTTTGGTCCGGGAGCCATCGGTGGTTCTACAACACGTTCGAGTCCCAGTACAAGGGCACCCGATTCAACGAGAACGAGGCGACCACAAACCGATATTTGGAGACCAAGGAGTTCTTTGAGACCCAACCCTCCGTTGAGTGCACAGGTGGCGCCGGAGACGTGGTGTTCTGGCATCACCGCCTCGCCCATATGGCCGGCCACAACACCTCGGACAACCTACGTCAGGCAATCCTGTACGACTTCAAGAAAGTCGACTTCGACTACACGCAGGAGCTTCCGCCCCAGCCCAACATGTGGGTTGACTGGCCGGGCCTTAACAGCCTCAACTGACTAACGAAACCCGGCTGCAAAAAGAAGAGCCACCTGTGGACAGCAGACTTCATCGTTGACCCATGGGCTGGTCCGGGCCGGACCAGCCCTTTTTGTTGCAAGGACAGCCCTATTTCATGACCGACCCCAAGCCGGAGACCTCGGACGCTTGGCGCGCCCATTACTCGCTCGATCCGGACATTGCCTTTCTCAACCACGGCAGCTTTGGAGCGGTGCCCATACCGGTCCAGAAAGATTTCCAAGAGTGGCACCGCCAAATTGAAACCAACCCGGTGGACTTCATGGGCTCGGTGGTACCGGAAGGCACCGACAGGGCCCGCGCTGCACTTGCGGAGTTCGTGGGGGTTCCCGCCAAACAGCTCGCGTTCGTCACCAACGCCACGATGGGCATCAACATCTTTGCCCGAGCCCTGCAACTATCAACTGGAGACGAAGTGCTGGCCACCAACCAGGAGTACGGCGCGACCCAGAAAGCCATGCAGTACTGGACACGACAGGCCGGGGCCAGCTATCGCATTCAGGAAGTCCCCTTCCCGGCTATGGACAAGGAGGAGTGGCTCGACACATTCTGGAAGGGAGTAACCGCCTCTACAAAAGCGCTGTTCGTCAGTCACATCACGGCCCCAACTGCGTTCACTTTGCCCTTGGAAGAACTATGTGCCAAAGCCCGGGCGGAGGGGATCGCGACAGTGGTGGACGGAGCCCATGCTCCGGGCAACATCGACCTTTCGCTGGAGCAGTCCGGTGTGGACTTCTACACCGGCAACTGCCACAAGTGGTTGTCCAGTCCCAGAGGAACTGGATTCATTTATGTCAAAGAGCGCTTCAACAAGCAGCTGGAACCCCTTGTCGTCAGTCACGGTTGGGATCCGGAGGCACGGAGCGACGAACCCGTCAAGGAGTACGTGAACTACCAGGGCACCATCGATCCCTGCGCCCGGCTGAGCGTTCCGGCGGCCATCCAGTTTCTGAAGGACCTCCCCATGCAGGAAGCGCGTCAACGGAACCACCACTTGGCCAGGTCCACGCGCCAGGCGATTGCGGACCTCTTCGGCATGCCGGTGACATGCGCAGACGGTCAGGGTTGGTTCAGCCAGATGGTCACGGCTTGGCTCCCTCCAGGATCAGCCGAGAAGATCGGGGACAGGCTGTGGACCAAGCACCGGATCATCATTCCTTTGGGCAGTGCCAAGGGTGTTGATTTGGTGAGGATTTCCGTCAAGGAGTACAACCTGGCCGATGACCTCGACCGTCTAGTTGCCGCGCTGAGAGCCGAACTGCTGTAGATGGCCTTGAGCGGTTTCCCCAACACAGAGATTCCACTCCCGACCATGTGCACTTAGGATGACTGGCCCGTACACTGGAACCAAGTACCCATCGGCACGGAAGCACCGAAATGCGGTGGTTGCAAACCACTCCGTGAGCCCGTTTGGAACCATTTGAACTGTTGATTGCTCCATGGCATCCACGTACTCGGGCAGTTCCCAGTCCCAGTCCGGGAAATAGCGCGTGTAATCGGCCTCCGGAACCAAGTCAATGAAGTCCACGTCGTGCCCGACACGAGTCAACTGAAATTATCCATGTGTTTGGCTTGTCGCCTCGCGGTTCGTCCTCAACCATCGGCCAATGCCGGTAGCTGTCCTTCCACCAAAGTCATCAGGGAACCTCTATGAAAACAGTTCTTGTCACCGGCAGTACCGACGGCATTGGCAAAGCCACCGCCAAGGCCTTGGCCGAACAGGGTTGCGAAGTCATCCTCCACGGACGCAACGAAGCACGAGCAAAGTCCGCACAACGGGACCTGATCGCCGCCACCCACAATCCGAACATCCGGACAGTCTCGGCCGATTTCTCCTCGCTGTCTCAGGTCAGGGACATGGCCAATGAAATCAACGACCTGGGCACTGTTTCAATCTCGTTGATATTGGTGGCGGGCGCGCAAACGGCGAGGGTTC
>VXMJ01000028.1:0-24529 GCA_009841145.1 Caldilineaceae bacterium SB0661_bin_34
CGTGGTGTTCGATCTTGCCGGCCTTGGCCCACCGGCGCAAGGTGCTGGCCGACACGCCGAGGCGTCGCTCGGCTTCGCGGCTCGTGACATGGGGCATGGCGGAACCCGTGCCTGATCCGACATGCCGCCATTGTACAAGTATGGATTATTTTGTCAAATAATAAACAAGCCGCCCGGATACCCGACACGGCCGATCATCCCGATGGGAAAAAGGCCGGGAACGCTGAGGTAGCGTCCCCGGCCCAATGAAAACTCCTGTCAGCGGTTTGACCGCAGTCGCTATGGGGATCGGCCCCGCCGCGATCAGTTGTCCCGGCGCCGGTAGGTGCGACGGCGTCCCCGAGAACCGCCCCGGTCGGAACCGCGGCCGCGGCCGCCATCCCGGTCCCTGGAATAGTCGTCGCGGTAGCTGCCGCCGCGGAATCCGCCACGCCCATTGCCGCCGCCCCGGTAGTCGTCCCGATCGCCGCGCTGTCCGTCGTCAAACCGATCGTTGTCCCGGTACCCGCCGCGGAATCCTCGCTCGTTGCGGTCCCGATCCCGGTCCCGATCCCGGTCCCAGTCTCGATCGCGTCCCCGGCCACCTCGATCGAAGTTGCGATCCCGATCAAAACCACGGTCCCGGCCGGACCCGCGATCCCGGAAGCCACCGCCGTCGCGCCGACCACCGCGGCCACCGCCGCCACCGCCGCGGCCGGGACTGTCGTCCGCCTGGGCCTCCTCCAGCGTCATGTCGAGCAACACGGCCTTGCGGCTCATGCGGATCTTGCCGTCTGGCGTAATGCCCGTGACCATGGCCGTCAGTTCGTCGCCAACCTGGCCAATTTCCCCGGCCTCACCGACCCGATAGTCGGCCAGTTGGCTGATGTGGATCAGACCGGTCTGCTGTCCGACGATGTCGAGGAAGAGGCCGAAGTCGGCCACGCGCGACACCTTGCCAGTGTATTCCTTGCCCAGTTCCACCTCTTCGGTGAGCTCGGACACCTTGGCAAACGCGTTGTCCGCCTTGGTGCCTTCACCCGAGATGATGACGATCCCCTTGCCATCCTCCTCGTTGACTTCGATGCGCACGTCAAACTCGTCCTGCAGCCCGCGGATCACCTTGCCACCGGGACCAATCAATCCGCCGATCTGCTCCTGCTTGATCTCCAACGTGCGGATGCGCGGCGCAAACTCGTTCAGGTCGGAACGCGGTTCCGGAATGACCCGGAGCATCTCGTCCAGGATATGCAGCCGGGCCCGGCGCGCCTGGGCCAGGGCCTCCTGCAGGATATCGAAGTCCAGCCCCTCGATCTTGATGTCCATCTGCAAGGCGGTGATCCCGTTGTCGGTGCCGGCCACCTTGAAGTCCATGTCGCCCAGGTGATCCTCCAAACCCTGAATGTCGGTCAGGACCTGGTAGCGCCCGGTGCCCGACTCCTGGATCAACCCCATGGCCACTCCGGCCACCGGCTTGCTGATTGGCACACCGGCATCCATCAGCGACAGCGTACTGGCACAGACGGAGGCCATGCTGGTGGAACCGTTGCTGCTCATGCACTCGGACACCAGGCGGAGGGTGTAGGGGAAGTCGTCTGGCACCACGCCTGCCACGGCGCGTTCCGCCAGAGCTCCGTGGCCAATCTCGCGCCGTCGGGGACCGCGCATCATGTAGGCCTCGCCCGTCGAGTAGGGCGGGAAGTTGTAGTGGTGCATGTAGGTCTTCTCGTCCTCGCCTTCGTAGAACGAGTCCATGCGCTGGGCATCGGAAGGCGTGCCCAGCGTAGCCACGGTCAGGACCTGGGTTTCGCCTCGCTGGAACAGGCCGCTGCCATGGACCCTGGGAATACGGCCCACCTGCACCGAAATCGGACGGACGGAGGTGGTGTCCCTACCGTCACTACGGATGCCCTGATCCAGGATGCGCTGGCGCACAGCCTTCTTGACCGTGCCGCTGAAGGCCTCGCCGACCGTACCCTTGCTGAACTCGGATTCCTCGTCGGCCAGTTCCCCTTCCAGCGTGTCCTGCACCTGCTGCTTGAGCGTCGCGATGCCGGCATCGTAGGCGGCCCGATCCGGGTTGCCGGCGATCAGGCCGCTGACTCCCGCGGAGGAGATTTCGGAGACGCGCTCCGACACCTGCTCCGGAACCGTAAACAGCTTGTAGTCCTTGAACTTGGGTTTGCCGAGCTCACGTTGCATGTCGCCGATCACATCAATCAGCGGCTGCATGGCGTCGTGCGACAGCCGCAACGCATCCAGCATGACATCCTCCGACACCTGATCGGCGCCGGCTTCGACCATGAGAATGTTGTCGCGTGTGCCGGCTACCTGCAGGTTGAGCTGGCTCTCCTGCATCTGGGAATGGGTCGGATTGACGACCAGTTCGCTGTCAATCAGGCCGATCGTGACGGCCGCCACCGGTTCCTGGAAATCAATGTCGCTAATCGACAGGGCCGCTGATGCTGCCGTGATGGCCAGAGGTGCCATCAGGGTCTCGCCGTCGCAGCCCAGCGGCGAGAGCACAATCTGCACGGGGTTGCGGAACCCCTTCGGGAACAGGGGCCGCAGGGGTCGGTCCGTCAGCCGGCACAGCAGGATGGCCGTCTCGCTGGGACGTCCCTCCCGACGAAAGAAGCTGCCGGGGATGCGCCCGGCGGCGTACATCCGTTCCTCGAAATCCACTGTCAGCGGGAAGAAATCGGTGCCTTCCCTTACCTCGCGGCTCATCGTCGCCGAAGCGAACACCACCGTGTCGTCCGTCCTGGCCGTCACTGCGCCGCCGGCCTGTTGGGCCAGCACACCGGTCTCCAGAATCAGTTCCCGACCACCTACTTCGGCCGTGAACACGGACGATCCATCAAACATCTGCATATGTCACCTCAATGCAAAAAACGCGCACGCCGTTCCGTCCCCCAGCGCGGCATCCGGCCGCGCCTGGACTGGCATGCTGAAGAAAAATCGAACAAGGGGCTAAGCAAGAACGCGGACAAGCCCCGCGCGCACCAAGGGTGCCCGGGCTGCCTTGCGCAGGCGTTCACGGACCATGGCCCGCGGACTGAACTGGGAATATTGGGAAAGGGGCGCTACTTGCGCAACCCCAGACGATCAATCAAGGTGGCGTAGCGCTGCACATCCTTCTTGCGCAGATAGGCCAGGTGCCGTCTACGCTGGCCGACCAACTTGAGCAGGCCCCGGCGCGACCCTTCGTCATGGGTGTGCGCCTTCAGGTGTCCGAGCATGTCCTCGATGCGTCGCGTCAGCAGCGCAATCTGGACTTCCGGCGAGCCCGTATCGGACTCATTGATGCGGAACTCCCGCGTAATCCTCTGTTTTTCCGTCTTGGATATGGACATTGAGTGTCTCGTTGCTCCCGCCAACCCGGCGTGCTGCTTGTTATTGCTTCCGTCTTGTTCGCAACCATGGTAGACCAGTAGACCGGTCATTGCAACAACAGACGGCCATTGGGACACTTGGACGGCTGCCGGCGATCCCAACAGGCCGATGGCGCGAAGCCGACAACAGCTCCCTTGGCACAGTGGGCTGGTAATGCGCGCCCCGGGAGCGCACAACACCGGTCGGTGTGACGCCGCAAAACCTCCGGAACATCGCCCCACAGACTGTAGAGGATGCCTCGTCGACATCCTGACTATCCTTGATTTGCTCAAGACCGTGCCGATGCCACCATCCCCGCCACGAGGCAGGGACCTCCAGCGCCACCCGCGGGATTGTGGGCCCGGGCTTACTGGTAGATGATCAGGTCCGGAGGCTGGTCCAGGCCCTGGACCTCTTCCGGTGTCATAACCGGTATGTCGTAGTGGAAGAACAGCTTCAGGGCAGGCCGCTCCGACGGTGCCGGCAATGCAAACCGCCTGTAACCGCTCAACTTGGCAGCGGTGTATCCGAAGCCATCCATGTCCACCGACAGTTCGACGGCGTCGTAGTTCTCAATCACTTCCCGGTCGTGCAACATCCGCTGCGCGAATTGGTGCACCATCAGAATCTTGGGAGGCAGCTCCGCCTCTGCGACGAGGGTCGCGAGGTAGTGTTGCACCTCGTTTATCTGGGCACCGGTGAGAAAGCCGAGGGCCTTTCCCGGGCCAGTCCCCAACGGCTCTGTGGCGAACTCCGGGTCCAGTGCAATATGCACGAATGGCTCCCTGAGGAAGGGCTCGAGCAGTTTGACCTCCACCAGCGGGTCGCTCCAACCAATCTGCGTGTCGAGGAAGATCAGCATGTCGTGCTCCCGAGCAGCCTCGACGTACTCGCTGATGCGCTCATGGGAGAGCCGATAAAGCCAGGTGCCATCCCGCGTCGGGCCTGCCTGGGCTACGCCTGTAATCAGATGGAAGGCGGGAACAGCACCACGCGGCCCGTTCAGCCGGTCATAGTGCTCCGCCCAGACGGCGACGCGCTCGGCCACAACCTCCGGTGTGCCATGGCCCAGCACCCCCATTATCGGTACCCCGGGATGCCCATAGAACGAGACAATCTGGGCAGGCTCGGGCACGTGGACCGGTTGCCATGTTGACTCTGCCAGTTGAGGGGTGCGAAACGCGGGAGATGGATTTCGCACTCGTACATCATGCAGGCCGGCGTCCCAGTGCACACCAACCTGCAGATGCCAGGTCGAGGCACTCGGCGCGGGTTCCTGTGCGGCAACCGGCACCCCTCCCCAAGCCAGGACCGCCGCGACTGCCAGTACAAAGACCATTGCACAGACCCCTGCGGTTTTGACGGCATGTGGCCACCCCGAACCCTTCGCAAGTCGCCGCGGATTGCTCCCCACGGCTGGAATCGGAGCCTGTGGCGTCCTTCTCATTGGGCGATGTCGAAGATCAGGGTTGACCGCTTCGCCAGTGCGTCTCCCTGGTAGCGGTTGAGAGTGTCGAACGGCAACCGTCGGATCGCCTACGGGGTTCGGGCACACCGGACTCGCGTTCCCGGCATGGGAGACGCTGTCGGACAGCGAGCAGGGAATTGAAGACATGACTGGGTCCGGATGATGTGGGCAACGACGCAGCGAAACCCCAGCATGTCCGGCAGGTATATCGGACAAACCGGTCGGTAAAGGACTTACCGAAGTCCTGTCGGCCTTGCGGATCGACAGGCGTCCTACTGCTTGTATATGTAAGACGCAAATTCCCCGATTTGGTTACGTCAACCGAGCGCCGTTGCTGTCCGCGGGATGGCCGGAACAGAGTGGCCGTGCTACGTGACCAAGCAGTCGAGGAAGGGATGGACCTGCCAGGGTTTGGAGGTATCACCGCTAAACCAGGGTGCTTCCGTGCAGGTTCCGAACATCGCCCGCGTGGCCATGGCATGCACACGCCGACCTCAAGGGTTCTCGCGGGGGACGACGGGCCAACCTGAATCGACGCGGTGGATCAGCCTTGGCGACCAATCAGGACAGGGCCTGTCGGACAGCCAGACGAGCCGCAAGTCCGGAACGCCAATCACACCCTCTCAATGAAGGCTGAGCGTCGGGCCATCCGTGTGTGCACGGCTGACGGAGGACGCTGCACCATGGTCGATGTCCCCCAAAATGTGATGGTCATGATGCGAACGGAGGAACACTGGTCGAGGGTGGTTCAAACCGTGGGTACGCCTTGTCCACGGAACTGAAAGCCAAGACAGGAATCCTCAACGGCCCGGGGCCGATGGTGGTCTCCATGGCCTGAGGCAGAGGCGCGAAACAACCTGAACCCGCGGAGCTGCCGATCAGGGCTCGGAGCCAATCCAACGAAGCCGAAACTGTGCCTGTCCGGACGCACGTAACCACCCGATCGACCACTTTTGGTAGACTTAGCCGACTGCGGTTCGAGTTTCAATTCAACCGCCCTTCCAAGCGCGTCAACTCACCCCTCCCCGCCTTTCGACGGGTCGCTGCCGATGACCAGAGTTGTCTTGAGGGTAAGCGCGCTGTTTTTTGCCAAGGTTCCTGGAGGTCAGGACTTATGACTGTGACACGCAGGCTGTCGAGGTCCACGCTGTGGTTCGCCTTGACGGCAATACTGATGCTTGCGCTTGCCGCGTGCGGTGCACCGGGCGAGGCCCCGGCGGACGATGCCATGGCTGCCGATGACGCCATGGATGCCGGCATGGCCAGCCCAAACCAGGCTCCTGAGTTTCAGGAAATGGTGAACAACGGCACACTGCCACCCCTCTCCGAGCGGCTGCCTTCCGAGCCGCTTGTGGTCGAACCGGTTGAGTCCATCGGCCAGTACGGTGGCGTCTGGCGCGCGGGTCTGCGCGGCGGCAGCGACAACGCCTGGATCTACCGCACCGTGGCCTACGACCAGATGCTCAGCTGGAACCGCGACTGGAGCGGTGTGCGGCCGAATGTCGCCTCCAGCTACGAAGTGTCCGACGATTCCACCACCTACACCTTCCATCTGCGCCCTGGCATGAAGTGGTCCGACGGCGAACCCTACACGGCGCACGACATCGCCTGGTGGTTCGACAACGTAATCCTTAACGAGGAACTGACACCGGCGGTACCTGTCTGGCTGAAGTCCGGAGATGTACCAGCCACTCTCACAGCCGTTGACGACTACACGTTGACATGGGCATACGCGGAACCCAACGGTGTGCTGCCCCTGCGGCTGGCAGCTCCGGGCGGACCTCAGGTCGTAAGCTATCCCGCCCACTATGTGCAGCAGTTCCATGCGGACTTCAATGACGCGGCAGGCGCGGATGCGACGGACAACGGATTTGAGGACTGGACCCTTTGGTTCCGGGACCGGATTGGCGGCGGTTGCTGTGGGTACTACAACGACGCCGATCTGCCCGTAATCTGGGCTTGGGACATCACCACCCCGGCCGGGGAGAACACGACCTTCGTCCGCGCTGACCGCAACCCCTACTACTGGAAGGTCGACACGGAGGGCAACCAGCTTCCGTACCTCGACGCTGTCGTCTTCAACTTCAGTGCCGATCCCGAAACGTTGGTATTGCAGGCCCTGGCCGGCGAGATCGACTATCAGGAGCGGCACATCAACGCGCTCTCCAACAAGGCAGCGTTCTTTGATGCCCAGGAGTCGGCCGGAATTGTGCTGACCAACGGTTTGGCCTCGGGTAGCAACGTGATGGAAATCTCCTTCAACCAGACCCATCCGGATCCGGTCAAGGACGAAATCTTCGGCAACAAGGACTTCCGCATTGGCCTCTCCTACGCCATCGACCGTCAGGAACTGATTGATCTCGTCCTCGTTGGCCAGGGTACTCCCTGGCAGACTGCTCCCATGCCGTCCAGCCCCTACTACCACGAGCGGCTGGCTACGCAGTACACCGAGTACAACGTGGACAAGGCAAACGAACACCTGGACGCCACCGGTTGGACCGAACGGGACGATGACGGCATTCGCCTCGGCCCCGATGGTAAAGCCATCTCTTTCGTAATCGACGTCATTACCGTGGCACCGCAGCACGTTGACATGCTGAACCTGATTAGCAACTACTGGGCCGAGGTCGGGATCAAGATGACCCCCAACGTTTTGGACCGCACCTTGGGCCAACAAAAGCTGGAAGTGCTTGATTTCGATGCCCAGACCTGGGGTGGACCAGGTGGCATTGGTTATTCAACTTTGCTGGATCCTCGCAACTGGGCCGCAGTTCACGGCCATTCCCGCTGGGGATACGCCTGGAACCGCTGGTACAACTTTGGTCCGGATGATGATTTTGCAGAAGACCCACCGGAATCCGTGCAGAAGGCGCTGGCCATCTACGACACGATTCAGGCAACACCAGACGCGGCTGAGCAGACGCGGCTGATGATGGAAATTCTCGACATCGCCGCGGAAGACTTCTACAGCATGGGCATCGCCACGCCGGCGCCGCCCTATGGTGTGGCCAACAAGAACATGCGTAACATCATGGACAACATGCCGTTCGCGTGGCAGTACCCGACACCGGGACCGGCCGACACCTTCCAGTGGTGGCTGGACGAGTAAGACAAGCACACTCGATCTGACACCAACCGGGCCGCGCGGCGGGATTCTCCGCCGCGCGGCCCGTATGCCAACGCTGCGACGGAGACGTTCGGTCCCTACTGTCCGCCATGATCCAGTACATCCTTCACCGAGTACTGCTGATGATTCCGACCGTGTTCGGGATCTCCATTCTGTGTTTTGGCATCATCCAGTTGCCCCCGGGCGACTTCCTCACGTTCTATGTGGCCGAACTGAGCGCACAGGGAGAGAGTGTCCCGGAAGCCCAGATTGCCCAACTGGAGCGGCAATACGGTTTGGGCCGCCCTTGGTATGTCCAGTACTTTCTTTGGATGAAGAACATCATCACGAAGGGGGACTTCGGCCGCTCCTTCACCTGGAACAAACCGGTCAGCGATCTGATCTGGGATCGCATCGCGTTTACGATGCTGATCACCCTGTTGACGGTGGTCTTCGTCTGGATCGTGGCTTTGTTTATCGGGAAATACGCCGCGACGCACCAGTACTCGCTAGGAGACTACATCGCCACCTTTTTCGGTTTCATAGGTCTCGCCGTACCCAACTTCCTGCTGGCCCTGCTGCTTCTCTATTATTCACTGCAGCTGTTTGGGCTTAGCCCGGCCGGCCTCTTCTCGCCGGAGTACCAGGATGCACCGTGGTCGGTGGGCAAATGGATTGACCTCCTTGCCCACCTCTGGATTCCGATCGTGATCCTGGGCACGGCCGGCACGGCCGGCGCAATCCGCATCCTCAGGGCCAACCTGCTCGATGAACTGCACAAGCCGTATGTAATCACGGCCCGCGCCAAAGGTGTGCCCGAGCGGACGCTGATTTGGCGCTATCCGGTGCGCGTGGCCCTCAACCCCTTTATCAGCACGGTAGGCTGGACGCTCCCCGATCTCGTGTCCGGTTCCATCATTGTGTCCGTAGTGCTGAACCTGCCCACCACCGGTCCCTTGTTGCTGGGTGCTCTCCTGCAGCAGGACATGTTCCTGGCCGGCAGTTTCATTCTCCTTGTCAGTGTCCTGACCGTGATCGGCACCCTGATCTCGGATGTCCTGCTGGCATGGCTTGATCCCCGTATCCGCTTCAGCTGAGCCGCCTCCCGTGACCGCAACACCCCACGCGGCAACCCCCTCCGCCCTGCCGCCTGTCGAGACCCCGGAATCCCAAGAGGACATGCGCCTGCTGGTTGCCGGGCAGTGGCAACTGATGTGGTGGCGCTTCCGCAAACACAAGGTGGCCATGGTTGCTACCGCGGTCAGCTTGTTGATTTACTTTGTGGCCGTCTTTGCCGAGTTTCTGGCTCCGCTGCCGCGCGACCACTACGCGGCGGACTACACGTTTGCACCGCCCCAGCGCATCAAGTTGATCCTGGAAGACGAGTTCGGCAACCGCGAATTCCACCCCCATGTCCTGGGCTACACAGTCGAGATCGAAGCGGTGGCACTGCGACGGGTCTTCAAGCCGGATCCCGAGCAGGTGATCGAGCTGGGATTCTTTGTCGACGGGCTCGAGGAGTACCGAGTACTGGGGATCTTTCCATCCCGCAAGCATCTCTTCGGCCCCAAGGATCCCACCCAGCCCTTCTATCTCTTCGGCGCAGACAAACTTGGCCAGGACCTTTACAGCCGCCTCATCTTCGGTACCCGCATCTCGATGACCATCGGTCTCGTGGGGGTGGCCCTGAGCCTGATCTTCGGCATTCTTCTGGGCGGTGTCTCCGGACTGTTCGGTGGCACTGTAGACAACATCATTCAGCGCACTATCGAGTTCTTTCGTGCGGTCCCGTCCATTCCTCTCTGGATGGGACTGTCAGCAGCTTTACCAGAAGACTGGGACGCAATCAAGCGCTATTTTGCGATCACCGTAATCCTGAGCATCCTGGGTTGGACCGGCCTGGCGCGGGTGGTGCGCGGCCGCTTCCTCTCCCTGCGCGAGGAAGACTTCGTCATGTCCGCACGGCTGGACGGGGTCGCGGAACTGGGCATCATCCTGCGCTATATGCTGCCATCGTTCCTGAGCCACATCATCGCCAGCGTGACCCTGAGCATCCCGGGCATGATTCTCGCGGAAACGTCGCTTAGCTTCCTAGGCTTAGGTCTCCGGCCCCCCGTGGTCAGCTGGGGAGTGTTGCTCAAGGACGCCCAGAGAGTCCAGGTCCTGGCCACAGCTCCGTGGCTCCTCATTGCAGCTGTGCCCGTAATCGTGTCGGTCCTGGCCCTGAACTATGTTGGAGACGGCCTGCGCGATGCGGCCGATCCCTATTCCCGCTAATGCCGGTGCGCGAGCCATGAGCAACAGCAACCACAACGCGGGCGCGGACATCCTGCTCGACATCCGAGGATTGAAGACCTACTTCCACCTCGACGAAGGCACCGTACGCGCCGTCGACGGGGTCGATTTCACGGTGCCCCGCGGCACGACCATCGGCATCGTGGGCGAATCCGGCTGCGGCAAGAGCGTAACCGCCTTCTCCATCCTGCAACTGGTCGAAAAACCGGGGCGCATCGAGGAGGGCAGCATTGTCCTCAATACCGGCGGCCAAAACAGAGTGGACATCGCGGCACTGGATCACGACAGCGAGGAACTTCGTCAGATCAGAGGCAAGGACATCGGCATGATCTTCCAGGAGCCGATGACCTCGCTCAGCATGATGTACACGGTCGGCTTCCAGATGACGGAGGCCATCCGCCTGCACATGGACGTCGAAAAGGACGAGGCGCGCGACCGGGCCATCGAAATGCTGCAGGCGGTAGGCATCCCCCGACCCGAACAGCGCTTTGACGCCTATCCCTTCGAACTGTCCGGCGGCATGCGCCAGCGGGTCATGATTGCCATGGCCCTGAGTTGCGATCCGATGCTGCTCATCGCCGACGAGCCGACCACGGCCCTGGACGTGACCACCCAGGCCCAGATCCTGGAGCTGATGCAGCAACTCCAGGAGGAGTTCGGCATGGCCATCATGCTGATCACGCACGACCTCGGAGTCGTGGCCGAGATGTGCTCCGAAGTGGTCGTCATGTACCTCGGCGAGGTAGTGGAACAGGCAGACGTGGACACTATCTTCCACAATCCGCAGCATCCCTACACCCAAGCTCTTCTGGAGTCGATTCCGCGGTTGGGTCACAGCCACGAGGGCCGCCTGAACCCAATCCTGGGTTCCGTGCCCGATCCCTACCACCGCCCCAGCGGCTGCCCCTTCCATCCCCGCTGCACCCAAATCATCACGGGCCGGTGCGAAACCGTCCACCCCGAAATTTCGCGGCTCGATCCACGCCACACCGTCCGTTGTCTGCTCCACGAGGACCCCCATGGCTGACACGGCCACCCCATCCGCGCCCGCCGCCGGCAAGGAGCCGTTGCTCCGGGTCGAGGACCTGCGCAAGTACTTCCCAATCCGCCAAGGGTTCTTCGGGAGATCCGTAACCCAAGTGCGGGCCGTGGACGGTGTGACGTTCGATGTCTTCCCGGGAGAGACGATGGCGGTCGTTGGAGAGTCCGGCTGCGGCAAGACCACGGCGGGGCGGTGTCTGGTGCGGGCCTTCGAACCCACCGGCGGTTCCATTCTCTATCGGAACCGTGACGGTGATGAAGTGGCATTGGATACGTTGGACAACAAGAGCCTCAAGCCCGTGCGCCGCGAACTGCGCATGATCTTCCAGGATCCCTTCTCCTCCCTCAATCCCCGCATGACGGTGATGGACATCATCGGCGACCCGCTGCGCGTGCACAGCATTGCCTCCGGCAGCGAACTGGAGGACCGGGTGGCCGACATGTTGTTGCGTGTCGGACTGCGTCCGGAGTACATGCGACGCTATCCCCACGCCTTCAGCGGCGGTCAACGCCAGCGCATCGGCATTGCCAAGGCTCTGATTTTGTCGCCCCAGCTGGTCGTGGCGGACGAGGCGGTCTCCGCCCTGGACGTGTCCGTCCAGGCACAGATTCTGAACCTGCTCCAGGATCTGCAGGCCGAGTTCGACCTGACCTACGTCTTCATTGCGCACGATCTGAGCGTGGTGGAGTACATCGCGAACCGGGTTTCGGTCATGTACGTCGGCAAGATGGTCGAAACGGCCGCCACCGACGAGCTGTACCACAACCCGAAGCATCCCTATACCGAAGCGCTGCTGTCAGCCGTGCCCCGGCCCGACCCGCGCGAGCGTTCCCAGCGCATCGTGCTGGAAGGCGACGTGCCGGACCCGGCCCATCCGCCCTCGGGCTGCTACTTCCACCCACGGTGCCGCTACGCCCAGGATATGTGTGCCACGGAAACCCCGGAACTGCGTCCCATTGGCGAGGGCCACGAGGTGGCCTGCCACTTGGCGGAGGACCTGGACCTGCGCGGAATCACCGATTTGGTGCCGCGCGACTGACCGTTCCCAAACGGGATGCGGTGTCAATCTGACACCGCACCATCGACAACGTTGCCGTTAGTCCAGCCTTTGGTTGGGGTTTTGGTCGAGGATCGGACATCCGCCAAGACACAAGAACCCGTGCCGGACGCCAATAAAGGTATCCGACATGGGCATGGGCAAGCCGAGAGCAGCCAGAGGTCGTCCCGACGATGGCCATTTGACTCGGGTTTCCCGTCAACGACTTCGGCAGGTCCTCGTGCGTTGGGCCATCTTGCCAAATCCGAAGCCGGACGCGGCCGGAGCCTTCAGTGCAACCCAATGTCAGGCTCGCCGCCAACTCCGGCCGCGTCATTGGCGAAGCCTGTGATTTGGTCCGGATGGAGGGACCTCGTACGAGATCTCCAAGTTTTCGGAACTGAAGGTCATGAGGTTGAGCCAGACGCTCCCGAGTTTGGCCCTCGCCGTGAACTTTCTTCCAGCGTATTGGGCACACCCGGCGAGTCCAGCCCTCGGCACGAGAGCCTCTATTTCCGCCAGAGTCCAGCCTTTTCCCTGAGATACTTCCACATGTCCCTGTCATGGGAAACCAAGTGATATATCATCCCCTCGAAAATCAACGCCTCTAGGCTCGCCACGTGGTCCTGCTGACCAGATTCGCTTGTGATCTGCCGCGAAACTATATTGCATTCCGCATCGAACACCACATCGACCTCAATTACTGCGGAATACAGTACGGGATCCAACAGGTCGGTGCTGGAGTCCAGCCAGACCAAGGGAGCCGGCAACACCAACAGGAGGACAAGCAACGCGGCCAGGCCCGGGTGATTCCGAATACGGTGCCAGACCATAATCACTAAGCCACCGACAAGAAGATTCCAATGGCCCCGCGCCCTGTAGACGGCAGGGCTTCATCCGGAAGTATGCCACGGTAACAGAGACTGCATCTTGAGAAATTTCTATTCGGTCCCATCATTGGAACAACTTCTCCATCAGGACCGGTGCGGCAGCCCGAGGAACACTGACGACCTTGGAAGAGGATGACCACCTGCGAACTTTGGAAGGCGTTGGCACCCAGCCCCCAGGTGGTCGGGTCCGTAACTTCCCAAGTCACATGGACCATGTCCGTGTCCGTCAGGTCACGCGTTGCGTCCAAGTTTGCGATTTCGCCGTCCCGCATGAAGGTCTGGAACGGGCAGTCCTCATAGTCGGCGTCAACAGGTCACCGGGGTGCAGCGGAATCTCGCGAGCATGGCCCGGGTCCATTGTGTGGTGTGGATCAAGAGGTAGCAGCAGCACGCTGCAATCCGTGATTTTCGGCTGCCTCAGGAATATCTCAACGCAGCGGCCGCCCGCTGCAAGCCGCACAGACCGGGGTCCGTCGGGGATAGTCTGACAGGAAGGGGTAGGTTGTGACGAGCAGGTAGTCCTCCCCGGGGTGAATTTCGTCTCCGCACATCTCGCACTGCCAGTACTTGCGGGCCCGCGTGGTCTTGCCCCACGGTTGTGGGTTGCCCTGGCTGTCCTTGTGCGGTGCAGTGCGCGTGGCGGCCAGTCCCTTCCGCAGGTCGGACTGCTCCTTCCTGTACTGCCTGTCCAAGAAGGCATCCATCCGCCGTTCCTGCTTCCCCTGCCGGGCATCGTGGCAGGCATCGCAGCGAAGGCGGTGTTGGCCGATGGGGTTGTACTTCGGATGCACACGCCGCGCGGTGCGGTTCGAGCAGCCGGGCTCAATGCACTCCGGGCCGTCGACGATGATTCTGATTTGGCTCATGGACGATCCTCCCCGATTGCCTGCACTGTCTGATCTTCCGCAGTGCGACGTTCATGCCCTGTCGCATATAGTCCAATTATGATGGACTGGTATTACTCGGAGCCACACTGGGCGCCAAGTGTCAGGCTTTTGGGAGAACTGTTTGTCGTCAGGAGTGGGCCCGTCAAAGTACAACCGCGTTGCAAAAAAGCTGCCAGCGGCACGTTTGAATACGGCTGCTTGACACCGTCCATGCCGGGGAAGGGCATTCGACAAGGGTTCAGGCCGTATGCCGAAGTACCGCGGCACCGTCCGGTGACACTACTTGGTGGCAGGATCGTGTCCTGCCGAAACACCGCCGAAAGTGCCTCTCTCATAGCGGCGGTTCAGATCGCCAGCAGGCGCAAACCCAGCTGCTCGAAATTGTCCACCGCCAACTCGAAGGAAAGACGAGGCGAGGTTTGGCCGACAAGCATGCGTTCCTGATATGCCTGGAAGGCGCGGGCATAGAAAGGGTCGGTGCGCAGACAGCGACAGGTATGGTGCAGCCGATTGGCCAGTTCATCGTTCGACTGTGGCAGTTGGAAGCGCATGTCGGCCACCGTGGCGGGAGAGGGATACACAACTCGACACAGATAAAGATCCACCAAATGACGCATGAAATCCGCGGATCGCAGATGGAGTTCCATACCCTCCCACACCGGCACGCGCTCCGTCAGTGCAGCCACCTTTCCCGCCAGAATCACCCAAGGCAGCACACAGGACACAATGCCCAACTCCGTTTCCTGAGTATGAGGCACCACCGCTGGATTGTTGACGCAGGACATGTCAACGACAGGTATCTGGGCGTTCAGAAAAGCAATTTCAACCTTGATTCCAGTAACTACATCCGACCGTACCGGCAAGGAAGTGTCGTAGTTGCAAATCACACGCTGCACCGGAGCCTTGTCCCTGAACCGGGAGTAGCGCATCCGCAATCTGCCGTTCGGCAGGTGGGGTAGCAGATTTGCAATCAGGTGATCGACGACATGGGCATGGACGGCGCGCTTGATCTCCACTGAGGTCCCGGTCTTGGCATCGGAAGGCAGGAAACGGAAGTCAAGAGCTTCCGAAAAACGGGAGTACATTCGCCAAGCCTTCGTCAGGGCCGTACCCCCTTCAAAGGCCAGGCAGCCATGTGGCGGGTCCAAGTCCGCCAGGACGTTGATTGCCCTGTTTACATATAGATCCTTTTCCAACCGCACCGGATCTTCACCAATGCGGGCCGCCTCATCCTGAAACTCGGCAGGGTCCAGGATTTCATAGGCCGTGCAGGGCGGGTTGTAGGTGTCCAGGATTCGATCCTCGTACTCCGAGTGAATGGTGGCCCGGCCCCAGCGAAGTCTTAAGGGTTCAGAGGACTCGACGCCGATTTCGGCAAAGGTCGGCACTCCCCACACGCCCTCGCGCTGGTCCGTTTCCCAGGACAGGCGATAATCCCGCTCCGCTTTGCTTTCCGTTAGTCCCACACCCTCCCTCAGCAGCAGCGACCGTCCCAGTTCCTTGAGGCTGGCCGGCGGCGCGTAGCGCAGTACCCCCTGAGTGTCGGTCCAGGGAGTCAAAGGAAACCAGATGTCAGGGGCCGGTGAGCCCACCCGGTGGGCGAGTTGAAGCTGCCGAAGGGCTCCGTCAATGTCCTGTTCCGTCCCCAAATGCGACAGTTCGCAGCGACGGAAAATCCTCTCGGAAGATGGATAACCTGCCATAAACGTCAGGATGCCTTCGGTCAACAGTGCGTCTTCCCCTGTGGGCACCGAACTGGACAGTTCCGCAAAGCTCCTCCTGTCATGATCTCCGTCTCCGGGGGTGAACGCAACGCGATTGGACATCACCTGGCTCCAAGTCCGTTGCCTACTCTCGAATGTTGCCGCGTACAAGGGTAGCAGGCCTCGAACACGCGACAAGGGGACGTGGGCCGTAGCGGGACACTATGCCGCAACCGACTCAAGGGGAGCCGTCAACATCAAGTCGGCCAAGGGACAGCCAAAGGCATGCGGCTGCTTCCGCAGCACCAACCGCCGTTCAAATCCTGACCTGGCACAGTCCGCCTGCAAACAACCCCGCTTTGTACCGCTCTGAATGGTTGCGCTCAGTCCATCCTTGTCCCACTGAACAAGGCCAGCTCCAGCCACTTCCAGTGACAGCTGACATCGTCAAATCCTATCTCTCGCAGCCAGTGGAGCTGAGTTTCCAAGTCGACCAGCTTGTTGGATGGATCCTCATCCGCCTCGGTGATGCCGAACGCCTCCAGAAACTGTCCGTGGAGCTCGCTGGAAATCGGTGCAACGTGCTCCAGGTTGCAGAAAATCCCACCGGGCGACAAGGCAGCGTAAATCTCGGAATAGAGGGACTGCTTCCGTTGGTCCGTGCAGTGATGTATCGCAAAACCCGAAACAATCGCGTCGAACCGGCCCATGTCGGGCAGCGGCTTTTCCAAGTCGTGCTCGAGGACCTGTACCTTCGTGTCCCCGTGAAACCGCTCACGGGCCTTGGCCAGCATGGGGAGCGAAAAATCGATGGCAACTCCGGCCGCATCGCCTCGATCAATTCGGAGCAAACCCAGGAGTCGACCGTCGCCGGTACCTAGGTCGAGTATCCGGTCAACGTCTTTGGGAATAACTTCCAGCAGGATGGCTTCGGCTTCCCCGCGATGGGGCACCTGATCGGCGCGGGTCAAGTACGTCAGTGCATGCTCAACCGTCGTCCATTCGTTCCGAAGGGGTGTTGCATCCATTTCGGGTCGTAATGCTCCCAGCCAGACATCCGTTTGCCGCCTGCACCATACCTGGATTGCTCATCCAAGGCGACTTTCCGGTTGCCCCACGTGGTGACATCTTCCCCGGATCTGTTGGGAATGCCACACATGCCCGGTTTCGAGCCGGGCCGGTCTATCCCTTGATGCCGGTGGAGATCACCCCTTCCATGAAGTAGCGCTGCAGGAAGAGAAACACGATCAGGCTGGGCACGCCCAGGATTGTCATCGCGGCCATGCCAGGCGCGTTGCTCTCGATCTGGGTCCGGTTCATCGTCACCGGGCAAAGGCCGCCATGCCGGTAGGCAGCGTCTTCATCTCTTCCGAGAAGGTGATCAGCAACGGCCAAAGGAAGGTGTTCCAGTTGGTGGTGAACAGCAGCACCGCCGCCGCGATCACTGTCGCCCGGGCCAGAGGCAGTGCGATTACGAGGAAGATGCGGAAGTGACTGGTACCGTCCATAGCGGCCGCGGGAGGCACGAAGTGCGCGAGGTGTGTCTCTCGGACAACCGCACCGGGCTGAGTAGAACGCGGGGCTGCAACCCCAGCTCAGGACAGCTCCAACCTTTGGAGAACGCTCGCGCCAACGCGGGAAGGGTTGTCGAGCGCATCCGGTCTCCAGAACCTATGCCAATCTGATACCGATAGAGTCAATCGGGCTGACTGGCTGTCTGGCAGGCACTTCCCCGACCGTGCGAACGCCGTCTCCGGTGCTCGTCCTACAGGTCTCCATGTCCCTTTCGCTTCCAGCAGACCTCGCCAGACCGGGAGGGTGCGTTGAGCACGGGCCGGCTCCCGGTGATCCGTATGTGCGTCAGCCTCATGCCTACGGGCCTGTGTCGGCGGTCGGCTTGGCCACCGGCCGAAGGCCGATGCGGGACACGCTTCACAGAGATTTCAGCGAACTGTTACGAACCCCGACGCACCGCCGCCCGGCACTCACTCCAAGCAGCCCAGCATGGTCGAACATATCGACCGATTGGTCATTTTGGTCTAACAAATACAATAGGTCATGTCGGCCGATAAGTCATATTGCGGGAGATGCGAATGATGGTAAAGAGAGTGAGTGTAGCGCAGGCCAAGGCTCAACTTTCGGCCATAGCGTCAGAGGTGGCCCACGGGGGACCGCATATCATCATCGAACGGCGAAACAAACCTTGGGTAGCCTTGGTAAGGGTCTCCGACCTGGAGTGCCTGGGGCAGGCCCAGACGACATCCGAACGCCCCCGGGGCGCTCTCGCCCTGACGGGAGCATGGCGGGAGATTGACGATGACGACATGGAGTCTCTGGTAGAGGAAATTTATGCTGAACGGGACAACGACTTGGGCCGCCCGGTGGGGATGAGCATCTGATGTACCTTCTCAACACGGACATTCTGAGCAACATCGCTAAACGCACACCCTCCACCGCCCCAGTCGCCAAGTTGGCATTGGTACCCCAGGAAGCCCAGTTCACATCCAGCATTACCTTGAGTGAAATGGTCTACGGTGCCTATAAGCTGCAAACACACACCAACCTTCTTCTGGATCGGCTGGAAAAGGCGCTATTGCCCCATCTGCCGGTGCTCCCGTTCGATGGAGACGCAGCGCGTCGTTACGGCGAGGTGAGAGCGGAACTGGAGCGCCAGGGAACGCCGCTAGGGGAAGCGGACCTCAGGATTGGCGCCATCGCGCTCTCCCGGGGCCTGACAGTAGTCACTGGCAACATCCGGCACTTTCAGCGTATTCCCGGATTATCAGTGGAGAACTGGCTGGAGACGTGATCTGTTCGAGCCAATGAAGTGCCTGGCAGGCATCAATGGCAAGGTCCGACCGCAACCGCCCAATCGCCGGTGCCCCGGAAAGTTGTCGCCTACCCCTTGATGCCGGTGGAGATCACCCCTTCCATAAAGTAGCGCTGCAGGAAGAGGAACACGATCAGGCTGGGCACGCCCAGGATTGTCATCGCGGCCATGCCGGGTGCATAGCTCTCGATCTGGGTCCGGTTCATCGTCACCGGGGCAAAGGCCGCCATGCCGATGGGCAGCGTCTTCATCTCCTCCGAGAAGGTGATCAGCAACGGCCAGAGGAAGGCGTTCCAGTTGGTGGTGAACAGCAACACCGCTGCCGCAATGGTCGTCGCCCGGGCCAGGGGTAGGGCAATGACGCGGAAGATGCGGAACCGGCTGGCGCCGTCCATGGCGGCCGCCTCTTCCAGTTCCCGTGGCAGGGATAGGAAGAACTGCCTGAAAAGGTAGACGCTGAAGACCTCAGCAATCGGCGGCAGGATGAGGGCGGCATAGCTGTCCGTGGCCCGCAACCTGAGGAAGGCGATGAACCGCGGCACGATGGTCATCTCCGTCGGGATCATCAACGACAGGAGCAGCATCATGAAGAAGACGTTCCGGCCGGGGAAGTTCATGCGCGCCAGTGCATAGCCGGCGGCGGCGCCAAGCATGATGCTGGCCAGCGTGATGGAAGTCGTGACCACCATGCTGTTCCAGAGCCAGCGAACGATGGGCTTCTGGAAGACAACCCGGTAGTTGTCCAGGGTCCAGGTGCGCGGAATCCACTCAATCGTCTGGGTCATCACCTCGCCGGGCAGCTTGAACGAGGTGGAGACCATCCATACAAAGGGCAGGATCCACATGTAGGCCAGCCACAGTCCGATGATCCAGAGCAGGACGCGCCCCACGGTCAGGCGACCCTGCGCGCCCATCACGAGTTTCAGCCTGGCAACCATGGCTAGGCCCGTTCCCTGATGATGCGGAGCTGAATGAGCGTGACCACCAGAATGGTGAAGAACAGCATGAGGGACAGGGCCGACGAGTAGCCCAGTTCCGTGTTCATGAAGCCGCGTTCATAGATGTAGAAGATGATCGAGAAGGAGGCGCCGGCCGGTCCCCCCTGCGTCATCACGAAGATCTGGCTGAAGATGCGGAAGGCGCTGATGATCTCAAGGGTGATCACCAGGCTGATGGCAGGCCGCAGCAGTGGAACTACCACATACCAGAACTGCTGTAGGGCGCTGGCACCGTCGATGGATGCTGAGTCCTTCAGCTCGGAGGGGATGTCCTGCAGGGCGGCCAACAGGATCACCATGTGAAACCCGAGGTCCCACCAGATGGTGGTCATGCCCACGGCCCACAGAACCCAGTCGGGATTGGTGAGCCAGGGAATGTAGGGGACCCCCACCTTGTGCAGATACTGGTTGATCACGCCGAACCGCGTGTCGAGCATCCACACCCAGACCAGGCCCACCACGGTCACGGAGACCACACGCGGGGCGTAGAAGGCGAGCCGGGATGCGGTGAAACCGCGCAGGCGTTGGTTGACGTAGAGGGCAAAGAGCAGAGCCAGAATGGTCGTGCCCGGAACCACGATGGCGGCCAGCTGGAACGTGTTGCCCCAGACCTTGGGCACGAAATCGTCATTGAAGGCCCGCACGTAGTTGGCGAACCCCACCCACAGGGGATCGCCTATGATGCGCCACTCGGTAAAGGAAACGTAGGCGCCGAAGATGATGGCGAGGATCGTGAAAATCACGAAGGGCACAAAGAAGGGGAGCACGTAGAAGTAGGCGGACCACTCAATCCGCTCCCCCTTCCAGGTCATTCTGCCCAGGCGGGTACGCAGCGACGTATCGGCTGGCAGTTGTCGGGTAGTCATTCAAATACTCGTTGCATGGTATCGGCGTCCGGAGATGCCGATGCATCCGGAACGGTTGTCCGGCCTGGGCGCCACACGAAACAGCAGGGATCTGACACCGGGACGCCGACGGTTCGGGGACCCCTTTCCCGGACGGGTGGAAGAAGCTTCTTCCACCCGTCCGGATTGTGACATCGTTGACCGATGGACGGAACCGAACTTCGATCCGGCCCGCCCCGGGGTCGCGCAACAGCCGTTGGTGCGACTACTCAGCCGCCAGCAGTTCCTCCCAGGCAGCGCACAGCTCGTCGACGCCTTCGTCCACGGACTTGTCGCCCTGCCAGACCGGATCGATGATGCGGTGCACAAGGTTGGGACTGGTGTAGTACTTGAAGTCGGGGGCGGCCTTCAGCTTGGGCGGAATGAACGTGGCGAATTCCATGCCCTCGACGAAGGGTTGTCGGTACTCCCAGCGGTGCTCCTTGTAATCTTCCCGGTCCAGGATGGACTGGCGACAGGCCGCGCCGCGGCCCTGCGTGGTCCAAAGGAACGACTCGTCCGACAGCCAAGTAAGGGCCTCGGCCGACCGCGCGTACCGGGATTCGTCCTCCTGGATGTACATCTCCTGGGACCCCACGCTGAGGCGCGTCGCCAATTCTCCCCCGATGTTGGGCGTGAACTCGACGGCAAAGTTGAGGCCCTGCTCGATGTAACCGTTCAGGGTCCAGGGACCCGTGAGGAACATGGATCCCTCACCCGTGCCGAATGCCTTGTAACGGTCGGATACGTCGCGGGTCGCGACCTTGTGGACATCAAAGAGATCCAGCGTCCACTGTGCCGCTTCCTTGGCCGCGTCGGGGTTGACGCAAACTTCGGTCAACTCGTCGTTGGTGATGCGGAACCCCATCTGATGCGCCACCAACCCCCAGATGAACGCGACGTGCAGACCCGAGCCCGTCATCAGGAAGCCGGAACGGACAACCGTGTCGCCTTCCTGCACGCTCAATGCCTTGGACCACTCCAGCAACTCGTCGTTGTTGGTTGGGGGGCTATCGGGATCCAGACCCACCTCCTCCACGTGATCGAGGTTGATCTCGAGCTGCCAGGTCATGGCATCCAGCGGCATGTGGTAGAGCTGGTTGTTGAACTGGGGATAGCGGCCCTTGGCGACGGACAGTGCGGTGAAGTCGCTCCAATCCAGGCCCGCCTCGGCCAGGTGCTCCTCCACCGGGATCATGACTCCGTCGGCGATGAAGTCCGCGCGTTCGCCGGCATCGGCCCAGCCGAAGTCAGGGGCCTGCCCCGTGGCGGCCGCCGCCAGCACCTTGGTCTTGTACTCGTTGGACGAGACTTCCAGCCGCTCAATCTGGATGCCCAAGCCGGCATGCGCCTCGTTGAAGTTGTCGATGTGCGCTCCCCAGACCTCGGCGTCCGAAGCGCTCAGCCACGTCCAATGGTTGACGATGTAGTCCTCGGCCATGGGCTCGTCACCAGGGGCCGCAACCGGCGCCGCGCAAGCGGCCAGTAGGGCGGTACCCGAAGCAATCCCTGCCATCTTCAGAAAACTGCGCCTGTTCAATTTGACGTTCATGCCAAATTTCTCCTTGATGATGGATTCTTCCATGTTCGGCGAGGAGAACCGGCATGCATCCCCGTGGATCCGCGGAGGAGAGAAGCAGACCCGGACGGGGCTTGTACCCGGCACCCCTGCCGGATGCACCGCCGACCAAACGTTCCCGCCTGCTTCAGAGGGGCAGCCACACCCCGGCTCCGCCCTGCCCAAGTGCAGGGACCGTGCAACCGGCTGAGACGCACCGAAGTCGGCACCCGAACCAACGCGAAGGCTATGGGAAATGTCGACGTTGCAACCTCATTGTACCCGCCTTCAAAAACCGGTGGACGGGATCCGCGGGCGGCGCCTGTGTTGTCACATTTGGGCTTGCCAATCATTGGGACCGAATTGCGGGATCGGACCGTGGACCGGTTGTTTCGGTTCATGTCAGCTGAAACCGTGTGGTCCGCATGTATTGAATCGGCTCGTCGTCCGTGCTGTATTCGTGATACGCCGCCACCAGCGTCCCGTCCGGACACTGGGCCACGGAGGGATAGCCGGTGTGCCAGTAGACGGGATCTTCCGGAGGGCCGCCCACGCACCCGCAGATCGTGAACTCGGCGGCCAGGTCCCAGTCGAGGCCGTTCTCCGAAACACATCCGCGCACCCCCATGGGCTCGGCGCGGTAGCCATACACCGCCAGCACCCGGCCGTCCTGAAGCTGCAGCACATCGGGCGGATAACCCCAGAGTGCCGTGCGGTGGGGCGGGCTCCAGGTAATGCCGTCGTCGTCGGAATGCGCGACCCACATGTTGTCGAAGCGTTCGGGGCGCACGGTCACGCGCATCATGCAGATCAGCCGTCCCGAGGCCAGACGCACCACCGAGGGTTCCTGGAAGGCGCGGATGTGGGCGGGGTCGTAGGCGATCGTGCTCCAGTACTCCCAGTTGTCTCCACCGTCGTCGGAACGGAGAACAAAGCAGCGCATCATCTCGCCGACGGTGAGGCCTCGCGAGCCCGTGTAGCCGTCGCGGTGGATGCCGCCCATGAGTGGCATCAGCAGTCCACCGTCCGGCAGTTCCACTATGTGGCCCGCGCCCGAGCCGCCGCACATGTAGGCACTGTTGCCCGAGTCCGCGATCGGGAAGGTGTTGACGGGAATCGGCCCCTCCCAGGTCCGTCCGACATCGGCTGAGCGAAACAGGGCGTAGCCGGTCTGGCGCTTGAGCCGTTCCCCGCCGGTCCCCAGGCCCTGCAAGTCGATGCGGTGCAGGGCGGTGGGTGCGATGAAACTGCACACGCGGGTGTGCATCAGCAGCGTACCGTCCGCACGCTGGCTCAAGGCGCAGTCCCAGTTGCCGCCGTGGTCCGTGAAGGGCCAGACCACCTGCATCCCGGCCCGATCCCACGACCGTCCACCGTCGGTGGACCGAATCAGGCAGGACTGGCCGCTGTCGGCGTGGACGCGGCCCCGTTCCTGATTGAACGCCATCAGCATGTCGCCGTCGGCCAGCTGGATGATGCTGCCCTGGTTGCAGGCCTGACTCTCATCCTTGTACACCACTGCCGTTTCCACTTCACGGATATCCATGATGCGCTCCTGGTGCAAACATCGTTGGAACGGGTGCCCGGCTCGGGTTTCCGCTGTGTTGCGGACGGTCCCTGCCAGGGGTGCCCACATTATGGACTGGACCGCGGAGAGCACGATCTGCGATTGAGACGGCACTGTTTCAATTTCGTTGACGGGCAAATCCTCCTGTTGTCACCGGAGCAGAGCCCTGCGGCCCCTGCCCACACAGGGACCCATGCCACGACAACGACAGCAGGTCCGCCTCTACGCCCGCGGGCCCGGGCGCGCTTGGCCGCGATGTCTCCATGGGCGAATGCTCCCGGCTCCAAGGAGACGAGTTCCGGCTTCTCGAAGCCCCCTCTATGCCCTGCCGCGCGGACATTGGGGTGGTAACGGCAATGCGGTATACTGCCGTCTTAAGACCTGCGCCGAGAGCCTTGCGACAAATAATCCGGGTCGCTTTGCCCAAACTCTCATCTCGAAGATCATGCGTTTATATATTTCAACTGCGGCGTCCGTTCTCGTAGCGGGTTTCCTCTTGAGTTTGGTTCTGGTTGTCGGAACTCCCTCGCTTGCTTCGGCACAGGAGTCCCAAGGATGCAACGAATGGGCCGGCTACCATTGGCACTCCTTCGGGTGCCACGCCCATCCCGACGACCCCCACCCGCCGGCCGCCGAACCGGCGATGATGATGGACATGGACATGGACATGGCTATGGACAAGGGCATGGACATGGACATGGACATGATGGCTATGGACAAGGATATGGGCATGGACATGGCTATGGCCATGGCTCCGCCTGTTCCAGTGCATGGTATCGAGGGATGCAACGAATGGGCCAGCTACCATTGGCACTCCTTCGGGTGCCACGCCCATCCCGACGACCCCCACCCGCCGGCCGCCGAACCGGCGATGATGATGGACATGGACATGGACATGGCTATGGACAAGG